>JAHDEL010000010.1:0-57071 GCA_020628855.1 Saprospiraceae bacterium
TCAAGATGTTAGCTTAAATGTAATTGATTGGAATGGTTGTGATACTACGATTCTTATTCAACCTGAGGTTGATACACTGACTCCCATTATCGATTTGTCAATAGTGAGTGCTGGAGATTGTTTTGATCCATCAAGCCAGTTGGCTGCTGTGGTTCAGAATACGAGCGATGTGATGTATAACTGGTTTACAATAAACGGAGGATTTGCAAGTAATGTGAACGAAGATCAAGTATCCGTTAATCAGGAAGGAACCTATTTCTGTGTTGTTACGGACTTATCGAGTTCCTGCTCTACAATAGATTCAATAGTATTAGATAATACAATTCCTGCCATAGATATTCAATTCGACATTATCCAACCAGACTGTAGTGAGCAATTTGGTGAAATCCAGAATATTGTGGCGAGCATGGATGGTGATATAACTCAGATTACTTCTATCTATCTCAATGAAGAAGAAATAGGAGTTAATTCTGAAATTCAATTAAACCAAGGCCTACAAGCACTCACTTTTATTACTGAAGAAGGTTGTGAATTAGATACAATCATTGATATTCTAATTCCAGAAGAAGTACTTGCTACAGTAGAGAGTCAATACATTATTAATCAAGGAGATAGTGTTTTAATAGAAGCTATTTTAGAATCTGATATGCCCATTGACTCTTTTACTTTCTCTTGGTTTGAGAATATGAGTGAGACTGGTTCTGCGGTCTATTATCCTGAACAATCTTTTGTGGGGCAATTAGTCATTGAATATGGACTTGTCTGCAGCATTTTACTTCCTTTTGAGGTAATAGTAAATGAAAGATCTTTAGTTTTCTTGAACAATATAGTTTATCAGGGCAGTGGTACAGATGGCCAATTTACTGTCAATACACATCCAAATGTCAGAACTCTAGATAAACTAGCTATTTATGATAGGTGGGGTAATTTGATAGTTGATGAATCTAGTCTACAAAGTGGCTTTACTTGGGATGGAACCTATAATGGTACATTTGTTGAACAAGGAGTATATGTTGGATATTTGGAGCTAACAACACAAGCAGATAAACAAATTAGAAAAGTATTTGATATAACTGTCTTGAGATAACCTAAATTTTTTGTTTGAGGCTTGTAATCTCAGTATCTTGCGGGCCATTTTGAAATTGTAGATGAGCATATTAGTGCGGGTAACATTAATTAGTGTTTTGTGGGTTTTGACATTACTAGGTAGTGTGTCATTGGCTGGTCAATGTAATACAGTTGATGACTTACCTCAATCTAGTGATGAGTGTCGTTTATTCTGTGATTTAGATTCTCTTTCGTGTTTGGAATATCAAATGTATGCTTCTTGCGAATTCCAACCTCAAGTTGAGTTTGATGGACCTGCATGTGCGGGTACAGTGGAGAACCCTAACTGGATATGCTTTATAGCGTGGGATACAGTAGTCCAGCTAAATGTTGCATACGAGAACTGTGCTTTTGATAAGTGGTCCACCACGAATTTAGGTATTCAAGTATTTCTTTTTGATGCGCCTGTTGATTGGGAGTACACACCATTAACTTATAATTGTGATTGCGAAGAAGCATTTGGCCCTGACCATAGTGTTACGCTTGAATCTGATTCTCTAGTTATTGGGAATCAATATTATTTAATGATCGATGGATGTGCAGGTAATATTTGTGACATTCAATTGGAATTTCTCAATTTGCCAGCCTCTAACTCCTTAGAACTTCCAGAATTATTGCCAGAGAATGTTGAGATTGTTAATGATCTTTGCGATGCAGATTGTCTCTGCCCTGGAAGTCCAATCTCAATTACTCTGACGGACCATGCGGACATAGGTAATGTTACTTATGATTATACAATCAGGGATGATATGGGCTTTGTCGTCTATGATGCAGTGCTTGACACAAATGCATTTGGTGGTTTTGCCCCCTTGTCTCCAGGTGATTTTACATTAGAAGTCAATTACAGTAATATCTGTGATGCAGATAACGATTTATTTTCCACCACTTTTTCTGTAGCCCCGAAGGATACAGTCTATTACGATACTGAAACGCTTTGTGCTGAAGATACTATGAGCTTCGTGAATTGGCCTATTCACTGGTTTTCGAATAACTGTATTTTTTCCCCTACGATTGGAGATAGCCTCTATGAATGCACATATTTGGATACCTGTAATTGCGCAAAGGTCGAGTATAAGCGGATAATTGTACTACCTCCAACTGAGACCCCAATGTTTGATACAGTGCTGTGTGCTTCTGAATTGTCAATGGATCTCCCATTAACTTTCATGAATAATATTTTTACAGAAGAGTTAGTACAAGGTCAAGAATATAATGTCCCAGGCGGGACAGCAAATAATTGTGACTCTAGCATATTTATTCAGGTATTTGCTCCATTTGCAGAAGCAGGAATAGAAATAATTAATTGTGATGGTCAGCAAGTAACTTATCAGGCCACTCTAGGTGACTATTCAGACTATTTGGATGAGTCTTTGATTGGTTTCGAGTGGATAGTCGATGGAGTGGTAGAATCAAACTCCATACTTCTCCAAGCACACATGGATAGTTTGGTAACCTTAGAGCTAAATTGGGAATATCAAGGTACAAATTGTAATGAGACTATAGTTCTGGATACAACTTACCTTGCCAACATGGAGTCAGACTTTATTCTTCCTGAGGTCAATTGTTTTGCAAATGCTGATACTGTATTTTTTGAGTTTAGTGAAGTACCTCTTGCGCCTTCAACTGTAGTCATTGATCAACTCACGACCTTCAATGGTTATTGGGATGGCAATCTTTGGATATTTCCAGGTTTATTGGAAAGTGATGAAGTTTCAATCAGTGTATCATCTGGAACTGCTTTTTGTCAAGGAGAAGATGCTACAATTTCATGTTCTCCCGATTGCACATTTTATACGATGTCTTTTCCTCAAGATGGATATAATGTTTGTATCACTGATACACCGACAAGTATCAATCTTGAAGTGGTAACAACTCCATCAATGCTGAATAGCAATGCAGAGGATACATGGTATGATGGTAACGGCTTGCCAATAAATGGGTCATTTATCCCAGAAGCAGGAGTAGACTCCACTTATACCTTCTATTATGAAATCAACGAAGCTGGATGTATCAGTTTGGATAGTTTTTATATGCCTGTTTCAGTGGCACCTTACATTGATGTATTGATTGATGAGGTGCGAGTTTGTCAGAATGAGCCAATAAACTTGGATACGGTGTTCAATTATGTTGGGGCGGGAACATGGTCTTTTTCAGGATTTCCTCCTAGTATCACAATTATTGAAGATAATGGTGATGATTTTATCTTTTCTGTAGACAATACTGGTGAAAACTATTTCTATATCACAGGAAGTTCAGGTCCTTGTGAAGTTCAGCAATTAGCTGTTTTTGTTGTTGATGTTGAGCCACAACAAACGTTTGACATACAATGCTTTGATATGAGCTTCCCAATTCAATTCGTATGGGATGACCTTGAATGTCACGAGTCTTATGATATTTATGTAGACAATGTGTTTATAAAGAATCAAGTCAATTCTACATATACACCAATAGAATTTCCAGCAGGAACTGAGATCAATGTAGAGATTGTTCCTTTATCTAACTGTCTTTGTCCTTATACATCAGCATTCATTTCATGCTATACTGGGGATTGTCCTGAAAGAACGACAAGTGTACTCTGGAGTGATACGACATTTTGTGTCAGTAACATTCCTGCGATATTGACCAATTCCATAACCATTGATGGAACAACAATTAGTGAGCAAGATGTGATTCAGACGTCTTCCGAAATAGGAAGTACGCAATACTATATAGATGTCGAATATGATATCCTCTGTTCGTATGTTGACAGCTTTACAATTAATATCGTTGATGTTCCTAACTTGATCATTGATCCTGTAAATCCAGAGTGTTATACAGATTCAGTAGGCATTGCTAGCTTTCTCTATAATACAGTTGAATTTGCAGATACCTGTTATCTAGATGGTGTCTTAATGTCCATGGATGACCTGGAGGATATGCCATTTTCGATAGGCAATCATGAACTCATTACTTTTTCGGAATTCGGATGTGAGATTACGAATACGTTTGTCATAGACCCACCAACTGACTTTGCAGTAAGCCTTTCAGGTATTGATACATTACTTGAAGGAGATGTTACAACGTATTCTTTAAACTCAGACTTGATGGACTGGAGTTCTATAGAATGGTACCTTGATGGTGAGCTGATCTGTGAGAACTCAGAAACATGTGACATTACAGGAGAGTTTTTAGGTGATATTGATCAGATATTAGAGGTCATCATTTATCAAAATGACTCTTGTTTCAAATCTGATGCTCTCTCATTTTACGTGGAGGAACTCATCATCCCTGAAATGTTGTCGGATATTTTTATTTCGAATGTTTTATATCCAGGATCGACTGGTGATGATTTGTGGAAAATAGGGTCTAATATTCCTCTTATGGTCAATACTATTCAAGTCTTTGATAGATGGGGAAATGTTGTATTTGCCTTAAATGATACTGTATTGGATGGTGATGCAGAGCTTTGGGATGGGACGTTTAATGGTCAGTATGTTGAACAAGGAGTGTATGTCTATGTCCTTGAATACATTAATGCAGATAATGAACCACAAATCACGATTGGGGACATTACTGTTCTTCGATAAGAGCTTTAACCCACAGTAAAACCTCCTCCAATTGTTCTTGTCTAGACATTGAAGTATTATTTAATATCCTTGCACCATCTGCAATTTGGAGTGGGCTATCTTCTCTTGTGCTGTCAATATGATCCCTATGCTTTAAATTCGCTCTGACCTCATCTTTTGTTACTGCAGAGCTCTTTAACTGTATTTCTTGGAATCTCCTTAATACTCTTGTTTCAATATCGGAATCTACAAATATTTTCAATTCAGCGTTTGGAAATACGACTGTGCCAATATCTCTACCATCCATAACAATGCCGCCATCTTTGCCGGCTTGTTGCTGTTGATATACCAGATATCTTCTTACTGGAGAGATTGCAGCAACTTCTGAAACAAGTTGAGAGACTTCTAGAGAGCGTATCAATTCGGAAACATCCATCCCATTGAGAAAAATTTCAAAACTCTCTCTAGCAGGTGGAATGATGATTTCTATATTTTCTAATGCTTCAGAAACAGCATGTGGATTCGTTATGTCAACGCTATGTTGTTGGAAGTATAAGGTCACAGCTCTGTACATCGCGCCAGAATCTAAATAGCTGTAATCTAGAGCTTTAGCAAGGTCTTTGGCTAAAGTAGACTTACCAGAACTAGAATAGCCATCTATGGCAATTGTAATTTGATGCTTTTGCATTGTTCTGCAATGTACAAAAGGAATAAAAAAAGCCTCGACAAGTGTCAAGGCTTTTATTAGCAAGATTTATTCTTTTATTAATATTCGTCTTCATTAAATAAAAAATCATCTTTCCTGGGATAATCAGGCCAAATATCCACCATAGATTCATAGATCTCACCTTCGTCTTCGATGGCTTGTAAGTTCTCGATAACCTCAAGAGGTGATCCAGATCGAATTGCAAAATCAATAAGCTCATCTCTTGTTGCAGGCCAAGGACCGTCTTCTAAATGGTGTGCCAGTTCTAGTGTCCAATACATATGGAAAAGATTAATGTATAGAAAAAAATGTTATATGTAATTTTCCGCAAAAATAGAAATATTTAGTATTTATGCAAGTGAACAATACTGTAATTTCATTTAAGGTCAAATTATTGTTAGATTCATGACAATTACAGATTAATGAGCAATTTGATTCCGTTAACCTGCATTTTTTTTCTTTAATTTTTGAAGTATCAGTAATCAAGCTAATACCCCCATTGTTTCAGTTGAGAACCTCCAAGTAAAAAGAGGCGAAATCACTGTTGTAGAAAGTGCATCATTCGATCTAGATGTTGGTGAATTTGTTTTTCTCGATGGAAAGAGCGGCTCAGGTAAAACAACATTGCTCAAAACACTCTTTGGTTTGTTTCCTATTAGTGCTGGTCATGCAACTATAGCAGGAGTTAATCTTTCAACTTTGAACCTCTCTAATATCTATAACTACCGACGTCAGGTGGGAATGATATTTCAAGACTTCAAGCTGTTTGCCGATTGGACTATTTACGAGAATCTCAATTTTGCACTGAAGGCTACAGATTGGTCAGATCCCAATGAGCGCATAGAAAGAATACGATTTGTCCTTTCGCAATTGGATATGGATGATTCAGGTAGTATGCAGGTCCGTTATTTGTCAGGAGGTGAACAACAAAAAGTGGCTATAGCCAGGACATTGTTGAATGAACCCAAAGTGATTCTTGCAGATGAACCTACCGGTAATTTGGATGCTGAAAATGCAGATAGCATTATTCAGATACTGTATAAGTTGAGCCAAGAGATTCCAGCTACTATTCTACTCACGACTCACCACCAGTTTTTGATAGAACGTTATCCAGCAAGAGTGATTCGAAACAACAATGGAGTTTTTGAAGGGTAAAAAAATAGACCTATACGACAAGTGCATAGGTCTATTTGTTTTTGAGCTCGAGTTGTCCTAGAACATTTCTGTCCCTGCAAAGTGGAAGTTTCCTTCAATCCCTGCATTCTCATCACTATCAGCACCATGAACGGCATTTTCGCCGATACTAGTAGCATACTTAGCTCTTATTGTACCAGGAGCAGCGTCAGCCGGATTGGTAGCACCTATGAGTGTTCTGAAATCCTCGACTGCATTGTCTTTTTCTAAGATCGCAGAAACTATTGGTCCTGACGACATGAATTCAACAAGTTCTCCGTAAAAAGGTCTCTCTTTGTGGACTGCATAAAATTCACCTGCTTTTTCAGCACTTAATTTTGTGTATTTCATTGCAACAATTCTAAAACCTGCACCACAGATTTGCTCAAGAATTGCTCCTATATGACCATTCCTTACAGCATCAGGTTTGATCATAGTGAATGTTTTATTTCCTGCCATTTGTTATGTGTTTTATTTCGTTAATAGTAAATGGAGTGCAAATGTAAATAAAAGACTAGTATAGTTGAGAACTTCTAGGTACCTGGTCTCCTAAAAACAGAGAACATATTAGTGTTTTTCGTCAATTCTATCTTTCTTTGCATTATGCTAACTGAGTCGATAGAACACGTTAAGTCTGTCCTAAACCAACCACAGGACATTGTTATAATTACACACAGAAATCCTGATGGTGATGCTTTAGGTTCAAGTTTAGGGTTTTCCCATTTCTTGCAGAAATCGTTACATAAGGTTAGTGTTATCCTTCCCAGTGAATACCCTAAATCATTTTCCTTTCTTCCTCAAGTAGAATTATGTCAAGTCTATGATTTGGATTCTGAGAGAGCGCTAGAATCAATTAAGAATGCAACTGTCATCTGTTGCTTAGATTTTAATGGACTGGATAGGATAGATAAGATGGGTCATGCAGTGCAAGAAAGCAATGCCTATAAAATATTAATTGATCATCATCTTGATCCTGAGCCATTTGCAGATTATCAACTTTCAGAGACTTCTGCAAGTAGTACATGTGAACTTGTTTTCAAATTCATCGATTTACTTGGGCAAAGACAAAAAATCGATCTGGATATTGCTACTTGCTTATTCGTAGGTTTAATTACAGATACAGGAAGCTTCAAATACGCAACAAATACCTACACATATCAAGTTGCATCCGAACTCAAAGCAATAGGAGTGGATGATTATAGATTACAAGATAGAATCTTTAATAGATATTCAGAAAGGCAGATGCGCTTGCTTGGCCACTGTCTGTATAATCGATTAGAAATTTTGGACGAGTACGGTGCTGGCATAATTACATTAACAAAGCAAGATTACGAAGACTATAATATTGGAAGGGGAGATACAGAAGGCATAGTCAATTATATCTTAATGCTAGATGGTATTTCAGTGGCGGCATTTATTACAGAGCAACCAACAATTGTTAAGGTCAGCTTGCGTTCAAAAGGGGATTTTTCAGTCCAGGAAATAGCAAGAAATCACTTCAATGGAGGAGGTCATAAGAATGCATCTGGAGGAAGTGCTTATGCAACATTGGACGCTGTAGTTAATCGATTCAAAGAAGTCTTACCTAGATATATTGAAAAACAGTTAGCTTAATACATTATGATATACCGAATCTCTTTATGCTTAGTTATAAGCATCTTATTAGCCTGTAGTGGTGGTGGCGATGGATCTATCAAATCATTATCTCTTGATGGGTATAAAATTGTCAAACATCTTGATGGAGATGGAAAAGTTGGATCACCAGGTGATTATGTCTTTTTCAACTTTGACTCGTATGACGGCAATGGGGAAGTCTGGCAATCATTCAAGGATGCAAAAGTTCAGCCACACGTCAGGTTGCCAAAAGAAGGAGAGCAGCAACGGTATCTAGCATTTATCGAATTATTAAAGAAAGTTTCTAAAGGAGATTCGCTATCAATGTTCTTACCTTATGATTCTTTGCAACAAGCTCCACAGAGCATGATTGGCCAATTGATCGAATATAGAGTTGGTATTACTGATATCATGAACAACGAGGAGTATACTGCTTATATGAATATTGAAAAAGAGAGAAAGAATAAGGAGCTACAAGAGGCAAAGCAATTTTCTGAAAAGAAAGTAGCTGAAGCAGCTGATCTACTTTCAATATATAAAAAAGGTGAATACACTAACACTATTACCACTCCTTCTGGACTCAAAGTAACTTTGCTCGAAGAAGGAAGAGGTGACACGGCAGCAGCAGGAAAAAATGTATCTGTAGACTATGTAGGGCTCTTCAAAGATGGAGGGCGATTTGATGACTCATTCATGCGAGGTCAACCATTTTCCTTTCAATTAGGACAAGGGTCAGTTATCAAAGGTTGGGACGAAGGTCTGACATACATGAATATAGGCAGTAAAGCTTTATTGGATATACCATATCCTCTTGCCTATGGCGAGAAAGGTTCTCCACCAAACATACCTCCTAAAAGTGATCTCATCTTTATTGTTGAACTTAACGCTATCAATTAACCAATAAAACCGTAACACATGACTATCGAGCAGCTAAAAGATGCGAAAGTCAGGGTGGACTCTATAGGGAGGTATCTTTGACGTCGATAAACGCAAGCACAGAATTGAAGACAATGAAAATCGAGCTGGCAATCCTGAGTTTTGGAATGATCCAGCAAAAGCTGAATCAATACTTCGTGAGCTAAAAGGTGATAAGAAAGCTGTAGAACTCTTTAATCAATTGAATACTTCAGTTGAAGATCTGGAAGTGCTTTATGAATTTGCCAAACTTGGTGAAGCCTCTGAAGAAGAAGTTGCCAAGCATTACTCAAGTCTCATTGTATCCATAGAAGAATTAGAATTTAAAAACACTTTAGATCAAGAAGAAGATGCCTTATCCTGCTTACTCGAAATCAATGCAGGTGCTGGAGGCACAGAAGCTTGTGATTGGGCAGAAATGCTTTACAGAATGTATGTTCTCTATGGAGAAAAGAATGGTTATGGTGTTTCGGAGGTGTCACGTAATCCTGGAGATGTTGCAGGAGTAAAATCTGTGACATTGGAAATCGATGGAGAATATGCCTATGGTATGCTCAAAAGCGAGAATGGTATACATAGATTAGTCAGAGTAAGTCCATTTAATGCTCAAGGCAAACGAATGACATCATTTGCATCTGTTTTTGTGCATCCAGTTATTGATGATAGTATAGAGGTGGAAGTGAATCCTGCAGATCTAGATTGGGATACATTTAGAAGTAGTGGTGCAGGAGGGCAACATGTCAATAAGACAGAATCTGCAGTAAGAGTTCGACATTTACCTTCAGGTCTAGTTGTCGAATGCCAACAAGAACGATCTCAACATCTCAATAGAGAAAAGGCAATAAAAATGCTTAAAAGCCGACTTTATGAACTTGAATTAGAAAAGCAGAGAGCAGAAAAACAAAAAGTTGAAGCTGGCAAAATGAAGAATGAGTGGGGGAGTCAAATCAGATCTTATGTTCTTGATGATAGGAGAGTGAAAGATCACAGAACAAATCATGAAAATAGAAATACTGATGCTGTGCTTAATGGTGATTTACAAGGCTTTATCAAAGCATTCTTGATGTGGGATGGTAAATAATCTCACACCTTAATAGACAATAATCTTATCAATAAGCCTCCAATTGTCGCCATCTAATACTAAGAGTAGATACATTCCAGCATTCAGATCATGCATTTGTAGTGATTGATTATTAATTGACCCAGTGCTAATTAATTCCCCCTGTGAAGATACTAATCGATAGTATTGTGAAAGTCTAGTATCCGTATTCTGAAGATTGAGTTGACCATCTGTTGGATTAGGGTAAGCTTCTATGGTCTTCTGAAACCCTAATTGGTCCTCAGTGTTGACACTATTCTTAAAAGAGAAGTCTGCAACAATGGGTAAGTGATCTGATGCTTCCGTAGTGTGGTCTCTGCTTAGTCCCAGTCCATTTAGAGTGTTGTTGTCAAGACCTAATGTGTTAAGGACGTAGGTGTTTTCCAGCTCTAAAGCAGAATCTGTGTAAAAGAAGAAATCCAACTTTCCAGGTACATAACTACCAAAAGGATTATTCCAAGTATGGTTAGAAGCAATTCCAGTGTTATAAGGATTGGCATCAGTAATTGATGATCCATCTATATCTGGCATGAAGTCTTCTCCATAAGTGGAGTTGTATACGATATCACCTTCTAAGATTGAAGTAATATTCTGTGCTTCTCCTACAAAGTTGAAGTCACCTGTAATGATGTAAGGGAGATCATCTGGATAATCAAAATCTATCTTGAATGATTCTGACTTATCTCTGATTACACTCATTAGATGATCTACTTCCTGTTGTCTTTGTAAATCATTGTCACAGCATGGAAAATGGACGTTAAAGATTGCAAGTGATTTGTTATTGGGTAATGCAAGTAAGGAGACTTCATTGCCTAATATCGTACTTGTAGCTATCACGTCATATTTAGTAAATACCATCACATCAGAGAAAAATGTGATTGCCTCCCAACCATTTGGATTGGGTAATAGATTATCTAAGATTTGCTTCACATCACTTGCTGGGTGGTCATAAATTTCTTGAAAAGCTATAATATCAGGGTCAATTGCTCGAATAATATCTTCTTGTTGAGGCCCCGTAAAACTGTCAAATAATCCATCAAATTGTACATTGTAAGATAAGATTCTAAAATCAGCCAATGCCGATTTCTCCAATTCGAATTCATCTACTTGGTGAGGATCTTGGACAACATCGTACTTGAATGGCTCTGAAGCGAAGCCATTTGTTTCGGTCATGCAAATACCGATTGTTGCACCTATGTTAGGTATTTCTTCTAAAGCTATTGCAATTTCGAATTGCTGACTTGTCACTGTTGGCATAGCCAATAAGTTGATGTCAGAATGGAAAATGATGTTGCCATCCAAAAAACCATAGCGCTCAGAGAAGTAGAAGGTCAGCTCAACGCCTAAACCACACTCTGAAACTCCAGTATTTAGATTATCATCGGTATCAAAGTGAATGCCTAACTCTGAGTTATCCATAAGGTCAATTTCAGTATTAACTGTGAATTGACAGTACAGATATCTGTCATCATTAATGACTTTGATTTCTTTGATTCGATTAGTTTGACCAGACAGCGAGTTATCATAGAGTACTTCTACATCTTCCCAATCTGAAAAGTCACCATCAATACGAATATTAGATTGCGCAAATACTATTTGCTGGCAAGCTATGAAGAAAATCAATAGGCCACACCTGTAATTCATACTCTAAAAGTAAGGAATATTACTACCTCTAATTTTTGAAAGGATTGATTGTGTCGTTATTCTACCAATATGTACAGTCTTACTTAGGTTCAACCATACCTCCACTTACTTTTTCATCATTTTTATAGACATACTCCACAGTAATCTTTCCATCAGCATCATAATAAAGCATTTTACCGTTTTTCTTGCCATCTGCATAATCTATTTCTTTATGCAGATTGCCATCTTGGTACTCTCTATATTTTCCATCAATTTTGCCAAGAGTATACGGTATCTCAGTTACTGCTCTCCCAAACTTGTATGTCGAAGAAAGACCATGGAGCGTATTATTTCCGTAGCTCTTTTTGCTGTCAATTTGGCCTCTTCTACTCATTTCTAAAGAAGGCCCAGACAAAGTTCCATTTATATAAGAGGTGAAAAGTTTGACACGTTCTCCATCTTCATGATACGTCGACCAAGTACCATTCTTCTGACCATTATAGAGGAAACCCTCTTCAACTAAAGTGCCATCAGCAGTTTTCTTAGTAAGCTTTTCAATGCCACCTCCCAGATCAATTACTTCGTACCCAGCACTGTCAAATGCAGAACCACTTGAAGTACCAGAACTAGTGCAATTAGATAACGAAAAAGCGAAAAGTAATGCCAAAATCGGAATTGAAAAATTTCTCATAATATTTAGTTTTATAGCTTAATAGATGAAAAAGTCAAAGCAAATATATAACATTACATAAATACATATATATGACTAATAAGGAGGTTGCTAATCAATTTAAACTGTTGTCAGATTTAATGGAGCTAAGTGGGGAGAATCCATTTAAAATTAGATCTTATCAAAGCGCATATAGGGTAATCCGTGCCCAACCTCAGCCAGTCATTGAGCTTAAAGAAGATGAATTGTCTGCAATAAAAGGTATTGGGAAATCAGTCATCAGTAAAATAGAAGAATTAAAACTCCAAGGATATATCAATAATGTCCTCAAGTATCAAGACAAAGTTCCGGAGGGCATTGTTGAGCTTTTGAGTGTAAAAGGAATTGGTGTCAAGAAGATTAAGCAAGTCTGGGAAGAACTCGATGTGGCTTCTCCAGGCGAACTTCTCTATGCATGTAAAGAGAACAGACTCGTTGACCTTAGTGGTTTTGGCGCCAAAACACAAGAAAAGCTCATAGATCAACTAGAGTACTATATGGCTCACGCTGATAAGATTCTATTTGCAAAAGCAGATCAGATAGTAAAGCGCTTGTTGCCTCTTTTTCAAGCACATTCAGGATGCCATGAGATCATGTGTGTTGGGGAAATGGCAAGACAAAATCAAATCATCTCATCAATAGAGTTAGGGATTGTTCTGCAGCAGGAATGTTCTTTGGCAGAAATATTGAAAAACTTAAAGCTCGACTCTCAGAATCATGAAGAGATTGTTTTTGAAGATTATACTATCACATTGAAGGTATTTGATAGTCTTTCTGCTTTAGACAAAAGTATAGTGCCGCCACCAGATGATGATATATGGGCAGAGCATGACATCGATACAATACTTGCAATTCCAGCTCCTATGCGAGAGCTCCAAACTCTACATTACCTGAATAACAATCCTGATGCAATTGAGAAAACTATTCAGAATACTGACATTAAGGGTGCAGTACATAATCACACTACATATAGTGATGGTAGCCATAGTCTAGAAGATATGGTAGGTCAAGCGCAAGCTAATGGATATGAGTATTTGGTAATCTCAGATCACTCTCAGGCAGCATTTTATGCTAATGGTCTGAAACCTGATAGATTACTTGAACAAGGAGAAGCAATAGATGCGATCAATGCAACTAATGATACATTCAAAATCTTTAAATCTGTTGAATCCGATATTTTGAATGATGGTTCGTTAGATTATTCAAATGAGATATTGGACACCTTGGACTTGGTGATCGCTTCGATCCATTCTAATCTGAATATGGATGAATCAAAAGCGACTGCAAGATTAATCAAAGCAGTAGAAAATCCTTATACCACCATTTTAGGTCACCCAACTGGAAGACTCTTACTTTCACGTAAAGGCTACCCAATAGATTATCGCAAAGTAATTGATGCATGTATTGCGAATGACGTTATCATTGAGCTCAATGCTAATCCTCAGCGCCTTGACATAGACTGGAAGTGGTTACATTACATCAGAGAGAAAGGAGGATTTATATCTATTAATCCAGATGCCCACCATAAGGCACATTATACCTATATGGAATATGGTGTTAAGGTTGCTCAGAAGGCTGCCTTTCCTTCTAGTTTAGTACTGAATACTTTGCCACTTACTTTATTTGAAGAAAAGATTCGGCGGTCATAATTTATGCACTACATTCGCGTTTATTCATTTGTATTCATAGCGAAGCCTTCTCCAATCTATTAAAAAAAATCAAATATTTAATCACTTAACAATCCGTTGTTAATCAGTTGTTAACAGACTCTTTAACATTTGACATACCAATGGATGCACTTACTTTTGAATCGTTATTTAATCATTAATCTAATATTTCTATTCACATGAAAAATTTGAAATTACTTACAGTTTTTGCACTTTTTGCAATGGTTGCAATGATTGCTTGCAACTCTGATAGTGCTGCAAAAGCTGACGACACATCTGCAGTTCCAGCTGCGGCGACTACATCTAACACAACTACTCCTACACCAGCTAAGGCAAATGAGCCTGAGGTGCCTGCAGGACCTACTACTACAGTTACTTTCCCTGAAACAGAATTTGATTTCGGAGAAGTTATGGAAGGAGAGAAAGTAACACACGTGTACAAATTTACAAACACAGGTAATGAGCCACTCATTATTAGTAATGCTAAAGGTAGCTGTGGATGTACTGTTCCTCAATGGCCAAAAGAGCCTATCGCTCCAGGTGCTGAAGGAGAAATCAAAGTTCAATTTGATTCTAAAGGAAAAGGAAAAGTTGGAGGTAATGCTCAATCAAAAAGAGTTACAATTACAGCGAATACTGACCCTGTAAACACTTACCTTACTATCAAAGGAACTGTAAACAAAGAAGAAGGTGCTGAAGCTGCTCCAGCTGCTGCTCAGTAATTGACTTTTTTAAAAGAAAAAAAGAGTCTGGCACAACCTTTTGTGTCAGACTTTTTTTATTTGATAGATTTGCATCCAATATGCTCAACAAATATTTATCTCTAGTCACCTTTAGTCATACGATTTTTGCCTTACCATTTGCATTGATTGGATTTGCTTTGGGAGTGATGACCACTGATATTGAGTTTCAACCAAGAACTTTGATGCTAGTGGTACTTTGTATGGTATTTGCGAGAAGTGCTGCGATGGCCTTTAATCGTTATCTTGATCGGGATATTGACAGACTGAATATAAGAACTCAGAATCGAGAAATACCTGCTGGTGTCATTACTTCACGGCAAGGACTTGCTTTTGTAATTATCAATTGTTTTGCATTTATTCTTACAACTGCATTTATTAATCCACTGTGTTTTTGGCTAAGTCCTACTGCTTTATTGATTGTTTTAGGCTATAGCTACACTAAGCGATTCACAAGCTATTGCCACTTGGTATTAGGTTTAGGGCTGGCATTGGCACCTGTTGGAGCTTACATGGCAGTAACATCATCCATTGACTGGCCTATCATTTTATATGGTCTAGCTGTCTTTACTTGGGTAGCTGGTTTTGACATCATTTATGCATTGCAGGATGATGCATTTGATAAAGAGCATGGATTACATTCTATACCTGTCAGATTCGGTAGAGTGTCTTCTTTGAAGATCTCTATCCTTATGCATGTCATTACTATGCTCGCCTTAATCGTTGCTGGGTTTTTGATTTTTGAAGACCAATTTCATACTCGATATTTGCACATTATAGGGCTAGTAACTTTTATTGGTTTACTTATTTATCAACATAGAATCATTAGTCCCCAAGATTTAACAAGAGTAAATCGAGCTTTTTTTACGTCTAATGGCATTGCAAGTTTAGCCTTTGGAGCCTGTGTTATTGCAGATTTGCTGATTGTAAATACGCTTTAAATTGTAGGAAGGCTTTTGCTCTATGACTGACTTTGCGTTTGGTAGTATTACCTAAAGCTGCAACGGTTATATCATATCCAACAGGGATAAATAGTGGATCATATCCAAATCCTTCTTTTCCATCAAGATGTTCAGCAATTTTACCTTGCCAAACACCTTCAAAGAAGTGCACTTCTGCCTTATAGATAAAGCAGATTACTGTAATAAAACTTGCACTGCGATTGGTCTCATTTGAAAGATTATCAAGCAAAAGCGCATTATTATCACTTGCATTTTTGTCTTCTCCAGCGTACCTCGCTGAGTAAATGCCAGGTGCTCCATTTAATGCATCGACTCTAAGACCACTGTCTTCTGCCAAAACAATTGGATGACCTGCATCAAAAAGTGTTCGAGCCTTGATAAGCGCGTTTTGATGAAATGAGGAGCCATTTTCTACGATTTCACTAGTCCAGTTAATGTCCTTTAAAGTATGGAATACGACGTTTGAGTTGTCAAGCAGAGAATTTACCTCTTCTACTTTATGAGCATTAGATGTTGCAAAAACAATCACCATTATTCTATTCGTTTAGAGTCTTTTCAATGGTAGATTCTATTGTTCTCAGTTTTGTTTTGCAAGCTGATAATAGCTCAGAAGCTCGCTTTATCTGCGCTTCTAGTTTTTCGATTGATCCTTCTTCTTGAATACTTTCTAGAATGTTTTGAAGCTCGTCATACGCTTCATCAAAATTAAATGTCTTGCTTTGCTTTGCCATAAATTTCAAACTTGTCGCTAAAGTAGAACTCTTCGGTAGAATATTTATGAAGATTAGCAATATTAGCCAGTATCATGCGTAATGTATCTGTATAAAAACACTATGAAACGAATTACACCCTATCTGCTTCTCTTGGCGTTATGTTCAATCCAAATACTACATGCGCAGTCAGAGGAAAAGTACACAATCAGCGGCTACATTTATGATGATCAAACTGGAGAATCATTAATATCTGCTAATGTTTATGAAAGCAAGAATGCCGCCGGTACTGTATCCAATCTCTATGGCTTCTATAGTGTAACATTGCCCAAAGATTCCATTTATTTGACTTTCTCCTACATAGGTTTTCAACCTCAAACGATAGGCGTTTATTTGGATAGAGATGTTGATCTGGATGTCAGACTGGGTCAATCTGTGTCTCTTGACGTAGTTGAGATTACTGCAGATGCTGCAGAGAAGATTGAAGAAAAGACGCAGATGTCGGTTATAGAAGTGCCGATTCAGCAGATCAAGAAAATACCTGCGCTCTTAGGTGAAGTTGACGTCTTAAAAGCACTACAACTCCTTCCTGGTGTCCAATCAGGTGGTGAAGGGCAATCGGGCTTATACGTACGAGGGGGAAGTCCAGACCAGAATCTCATTCTATTGGATGGAGTGCCTGTCTACAATGTTAATCATCTTTTTGGATTCTTTTCTGTATTCAATGCGGATGCCATCAAAGACGTTAAGCTTACCAAAGGTGGATTTCCCGCTAGATATGGGGGAAGACTTTCATCTGTGCTTGAGATCAACATGAAAGAGGGGAATAACCAGGAGTTTCATGGCGCGGGTTCCATAGGACTAGTTTCTTCTAAGCTTTCATTAGAGGGTCCAATTATTAAGGACAAGGCTTCATTTATCGTGAGTGGAAGAAGAACATACATCGATATATTGGCTCAGCCAATCATCAGAGCAAGCCTGCAAGCTAATGGTGGAGATGGGAGAATAGGTTATTATTTCTATGATCTCAACGCGAAGGTCAACTATAAAATCAGTGAAAAAGACAGACTCTACTTAAGTGCTTATTTGGGAGATGATAGATTCTATGTTGATACAGAAGACAGCACTCCCAATGTCTTTAGAGACAAACTTGAAACCAATCTGGGGTGGGGAAATATTACTTCAGCTTTAAGATGGAACCACAAATGGAGCAATAAGATGTTCAGCAATCTGACGGCGACATACAGTAGATACAATTTTGGAACATTAATAGGAACAGAATACGAAGCATTTGCGTCCAATGGTTCTCAAGAGGCATTTGAAAAATATAGTGCGTCTTATGACTCTGGAATTAATGACTTAGCTCTCAGACTAGACTTTGACTTCATACCGAACCCAAATCATTATATCAAATTTGGAGGACTCGCAATTAGGCATGATTTCAATCCTGGAGAATTTAATCTAGAAGCAAGAGTTGTTGAAGAACAAGAAGAGTTATTTGCGCTGGATACACTATTTGGTCAAGATAGAGTAAATGCACTGGAGTACAATGTGTTTGTGGAGGATGACCATAAGATTACGAATGGACTCAAAGCCAATTATGGCTTGCACTTTTCTGGCTTTTCTGTAAATAATGCCAACTACACAAGTATACAACCAAGAATAGCATTACGTCAGTTACTGCCTAATCAAATTGCAGTAAAAGCTTCTTTTGCAACAATGCGACAATATGTTCAATACTTAACTAATGAAAATATTGGACTCCCTTGGGATCAATGGCTACCAACAACCAATCAAGTGGAGCCCCAAGATTCTTGGCAAGCTGCCATAGGTGTTGCTAAGACTTTTGGTAGTGATTATGAGGTGTCAATTGAAGGGTATTATAAAGAAATGAAAAATTTAACTGCATACAGAGATGGTGCCTCGCTCTTCACGTTAACAGACTGGCAAGAACAGGTTGTCCAAGGAGAAGGTAATTCTTATGGTGCAGAATTATTTATACAAAAGAAGAAGGGAAGATTTACTGGTTGGTTAGGATATACTTTATCATGGAGTAATAGGCGATTTGATGATAAGAACTTTGGTGAATGGTATCCATATACTTTTGATCGAAGACATGATGTGTCCATTGTTGGTGTTTATGAACTGAGCGATAGAATTAACCTTGCAGCTACTTGGGTATATGGAACCGGTAATTCGGTGACTTTTGCCGAATCACAAAGCCCAATCTTGACAAGTGGATTCTTTTCGCAAGAACTTTGGCCTACTTGGGTTGAAACCTTTACTGAAAGAAACAATCATCGTCTGCCAGCCTATCATCGTCTTGATATAAATGTAGATTTTATAAAGCAGAAGAAACGCTATAAGAGGATTTGGTCTATTGGTGCTTATAATGCTTACAGTAATAAGAATCCATTTTTCGTCAATTTCGAAACGGATTACGTCGATGATGGAAATGGAAATTTTACTTCCGAGAGAGTATTGAAGCAATATAGTTTGTTTCCTATTATCCCTTCAATTAGTTACAGATTTGAATTTTAACACGATTATCATGCAAGTATATAGATTAACATCTTTATTCAGTCTTTTACTCCTTGGATTCCTCTTTAGCAGTTGCGAAGATGTGCTCACCAAGAATCTTGATATAGAAGATGATTTTGATTTTGAAAAAGTCATGGTGGTCAGTGGTGCCTTGACATCCCAAGTAGATGAGCTAAATTTACTGATTGCTGAGAATCAGTCTATTATAGAGGATATTGATGAGATAAATTACATTAATGGCGCAACCGTAACCTTGAGTAAAGACGGTATTGACTTAGGAACATTCTCCCAAAACGAGAATGAGTACTATAAATTAGATTTGTCTTCATTTGATTCTGATGCAATGGCAGGAAATTATCTATTGGAGTGCGAGCACCCAAGTTTTGGTTCTGTGAGTGCAACATGCTACCAACCTAGTCCAATTGACTTGAAATCTATTGAAGTGGATACTCTGCAAGGTGGTGGAAGTGAAGTTTTTGACGAATATCCTTATAGAGTTACATTGACCTTCGATGATCCAGCGGGTTCCAATTATTATCGATTTAATGTTACTGGTTCTTACGCAGATACCATTATTGACGGTGTTGATACATTTTTCTTTAATGAAATTATCTACACTGATTTTGTTTCCAATGATCAAGGAGCAACGACAACATGGAGTGATGGGATTCTGATCCAGGATGATTTCTTTGATGGACAAGAGGCAAAAGTTGTTTTTAATATGTATGTAGGGGATTGGTTCGAAGAAGATATTAAGGAGTACTTGAGAATCGAATGGTCTACTATGTCTGAGGAACTATTCAACTTCAAGAAATCTTACCAGCTATTGAGGGAATCACAAGATTTTGGACCTTTTCAAGAACCAGTGTCTATTTATACAAATGTCGAGAATGGGGGAGGTTACTTTGGTACTGAGCAGATAGTCGAGTATAGTTTTTAGAGTTTGACTTCTCCATCACTAAACTCTAAAGAAAGATCTTTGGTGTGCTTCAGTTGACTCTTCCGAATGACTATATTTTCTTTTTGCTTAACTATAGCATAGCCTCGTTTTAGCACAGTCTTCGGATGAATAGCGTTCAAGACAGCCTGACTACCTTCTAGTTGTTTGGTCAACAATTCTATTTTTGATTTAGAAAATTGCTTGATGCTTGTTTGTACTAATTCGAGCTGTTTTTCTTTCGTTGCCAGCAGTTTTGCAGAGACGTACTCTAAGGTTTGTTTTGTTAAATTGACTTGTTCTTTTGCGGTGTTTAAGTTGTGCTGACCATGGCGAATAATTTGTTGATATCTCTCAATACATGAAGATTCGAAATGTAGTGCAGTATCGATAATAAAGTCTGCTAAGGCAGTCGGTGTCTTCACCTGAGAGTGAGAAACCATATCTGTGATACTGTAGTCAATTTCATGACCAATTCCTGTTATTACTGGGATAGAAGATTCAGCAATGGTCTTAGCAATACTATAATTATCAAAATAGGACAGATCGATCTTTGATCCACCACCTCTCAATATTGCAATACAATCAAAGTGCTTGTCCGATGTAGCAATGGCTCGCAATGCAGCACATACTTCAGATTCCGTGTTTGCACCTTGCATTGCTGATTGAAAGAGTTCACTGCGAAATTTGTAACCATAAGGGTTTTGAGAAAGCTGAGTAAGGAAGTCTTTATAGCCTGCTGCAGTTTGTGAACTAATAACTGCGACAGATCGAATCACAGATGGAAGTTGAGTCAATTTGTTCTTACCAATCAACTCTTCTTTTGTTAGCCTATCAATTATCTTTTGCTTTTCTAATTCAAGATTTCCTAGGGTATAAGTGGCGTCAACATCCTCTAGGCTAAGTTTGAAACCCCATCTTTCATGGAAGGACACACTGACTTTGCATTTTATCTGAATACCATTTGAAAGAATGGAAGAATAAAGATCCTTCAGTTTATTCTTGATGAATAGGTTGGACTTATACCAAATAGCTGCAGAAGCTTGAGCCAGGATTTCATCTGTATCCTCTGCTTTTTGAATAAGATCTAAGTAGACTTGACCTCTTACTTCGCTAATATTGCTTATTTCGCATTCAATCCAAATGCTATCTTCAAAGTTGAGTGCGATGACTCTTTTGATGTATTCATTGAGCTCTAGTAGAGTGTAGGACTGCACAGTATCTAATTATAATCTAAATGTATAAATACTATTTCTCAAATTTGTACAAAGGTATTGGACAATCTTCGAGTAGCTGTTTTGTGGAATCAATCGATAAGATATGATTGGTTTCCCACTTGACTTGGAGATAGTTAATTATATTATTAATCTCGTATTCAGTGAGGTCATAATTTGCTGGCATTTCCAGGAGTATTGAATCATCGAGCTTGTATTCCGCAATCCCATGTCTAATGAGGCATGGTAACTCTGTAAGTTTGTTTGTCAGATAGTCGCTTGTCTGGATAGGTGGAATAATCGCTTCCAAACCAGACCCATCAGTCATATGACAAGACTCACAATGAAATTGATAGAGTCTACCGCCTTGGACATAAATGTTGTCTTCACAGGCAATCATGATTATTGTTAGACTAAGGATTATCAGTCTTTTCATATTCCTTGATCAAAATATTTACATCATCTATAAATTGTGGGATAGATTCCGGGTCAGTTCCCTCACAGAATGATCTTACATGTCCAGATTTGTCAGTCAGAATGATCTTACCACTGTGGTCAAAACCACCTGGCGCATCTTCATCTTTATAAGCCACGACAAAATATTCGTCTGCTAGATCAAGGAGAGAATCTTGGTCACCAGTGAGAAAATGCCATGTATCTGAAGTCACACCCAGGTTTTTGCTATACAGACTGAGTTTGTCGACATCATCTCGTTTTGGATCTATTGTGAATGAAACAAATTGGATGACTTCTTCGTCCTCAAATTCTTCATGCAAACGTAACATTTGCTTCATCACTTTAGGGCAGATCGATGGACATGATGTAAAGAAAAAATCTGATATGTATATCTTGTTTGCAAGATCAGTATTTGTGATCTTGGTACTATCTTGATTTAAGAAAGTCCAATGAGGTATAGTATGTTTTAAAGTATCACCATCGATTACTTCAACCTGCCCTAAAAATGGGAGTGGTCTATTATCAGTGGACTGACAGCCTAAGAGTAAAATAATTGCAACTGTAATTAAATAGAGGATACGCATTATTCTTCCAGATAAGATTTTGCTTGACTAATTGCATTAATAAAGAGTTGCTCCATATTCTTAGCTTTTATTTTTTCTTGCTCTAGGTATTTCAATTGATCTTCGATCTTCGCCTCTTTTGGAATTTTATATTCAGCCATCCAATCCATCATAACTTCTTCTGCATTACTGAGTGCATTAACCATCCCTTCAATTTGAGGGTTGGATTGTTGATTGGATAGTGCTTTTCGTAGCTTCCGAGTCGTAGACATTTCTGGCATAACTCTATCATGTATTTCCATGACTTCTTCATGTAATGCCTTGACTTCAGGGTTGTCAATAGAATTACAACCTTGTGTGATCATGAGACCAGAAATAAATACAAGTACCAATAAATAGAAAGAAAATTTTATCTGCATTTGGTTGGATTTAGTGTCAAATGTAAAACTACAGAATGGAATACTTGTTGTAATTCTAAACCTATATTTGCACACTTATGGTTCGAGGTATAGTCTGGTTTAGAAATGATCTGAGGATTCATGATAATGAAGCTTTCTATGATGCCATCAAATCCTGTGATGAGATACTACCTATCTACATCTTTGACGAGCGAATATTCCGTGGATATACAAAATTTGGTTTTAGGAAAGCTGATAGACATAGAACAAGATTTGTCATTGAGTCCATTCAGAATCTCAAGAATAATTTGGAGTCTTTAGGTCTCCACCTATGTATTCGTATCGGGAAACCTGAAGAAGAAATTTATTCGATTGCTCAGCAAATCAAGTCGTCCTGGGTATTTTGCAATCGAGAAAGAACCCAAGAAGAAGTTGATGTTCAAGACGCTCTGGAGTCTTCACTTTGGACCATTGGGCAAGAGTTAAGATATTACAGAGGTAAGATGCTCTACCACACCGCTGATCTTCCATTTCCGGTTACTCAGACTCCCGATATCTTTACCAACTTTAGAAAGGAAGTAGAGAAATTTGTTTCAATCAGAAAGCCAATTGCACTTCCCGAGCAAACGATTCGACCTTTGTCTCTATCCATCGATCATGGCCAAGTGCCCAGTCTTTCGGATTTTAATTTAGCCGAAGAGAATGGAGACAAGATTGTCATCAAAGGAGGTGAAGATGCAGCTATAGAGCAATTGGAACAGTATTTATGGGGAACCGATCGAGTACAATCATATTTTGAAACTAGAAATCAATTGTTGGGCACCGATTTCTCTAGTAGATTTTCTGCCTATTTGGCGAAAGGCTGCCTCTCGCCTAAACTGGTGTATTGGAAACTGAAGGCTTATGAAGAAGAAAGAGGGTCTAATAAATCCACATATTGGCTTTTCTTTGAGTTGCTTTGGAGAGACTTTTTTAGATTGATGGCTAAAAAACATGGGAATAAAATTTTCAATCTCGGAGGCATTGCTGCAAAGCCAGAAATCAATCAGATTGCAAATTGGAAAATTATCGATAAGTGGACACAAGGCAAGACAGGTATTCCATTCATTGATGCGAATATGATTGAGTTAAATAGTACCGGATTTATGTCGAATAGAGGGCGACAAAATGTAGCAAGCTTTTTCATCAAGGATTTGAAGCAAAATTGGATAGTGGGAGCGGAATTTTTTGAGTCTATGTTAATTGATTATGATCCATGTAGCAACTATGGTAATTGGAATTATATCGCTGGAGTGGGGTGTGATCCACGAGAAGAACGCTACTTCAATATCATGACTCAAGCAAATAGGTATGATCCAGATGGGGAATATGTCAAGCATTGGCTACCTCAGTTGGCACACATCAACTCAGCGAATATTCATTATCCCTTAGATGAGGATAGAAAAGACTATTGTAATGCCAGTGTACCTTTGTCTCTTTGGAAATAGTATGCTAGCTGTATGTAATTTTTCTAGCAGCGTCCGTTAGTACATCGAATGAAAAAGATAGATAAGCTTGTTTTTACATCAATGTTGCCTCCATATTTGTTGGCATTCTTTGTTGCCGAGTTTGTCTTGGTTATGCAGTTTTTATGGAAGTATATCGACGAAATCATTGGTAAGGGAATATCATTCTTTGTACTAATAGAATTGATTTTTTATTTTGCCGTAACTATCATTCCTCTTGCAATACCGCTTACAGTTCTGATCTCTTCGGTGATGGTATTTGGTAACCTAGGAGAGCGTTATGAGCTCTCTAGCATGAAGTCAGCAGGCGTTTCACTACTTCGAATTATGGGAGCTGCTATTTTGATTTCAATCTTTACAGGATGCTTTTCATTACTCGCTTCTAATTATCTCAAACCCAAGGCAAATTATAAATTTTACTATCGATTTAACTCTGTAAGAAAGCAAAAGCCATCATTAAGTATAACCCCATTAGTGTTTAATGACGATTTCAAAGACATGGTAATGCGAGTCGGAAGTAAAGGTAAAGATGGAAAGAAAGTAGATGACATTCTGATTTATGATCATTCGAAGCCAGATAAGTCAGAGGTACAAATGATCTCTGCTAAGACTGGGGAGATGTTCTCTTCCGAAGATGGGAAGCAATTCTACATCAACCTTGAGAATGGCACTCAATATAGTGATGGCAGTAAGAACAAGAAAGCTAAGAATACAGGAAGTCAATATCGACCATTTGTTAGAACCGAGTTCGGAGAATGGCGTAAAGTCTTTGATATGAGTGAGTTCGAAATGGAAGCGAGTAATCTCAATTTGACTCGAAAGACCTATGATTTGATGAACACCTTTCAATTAAAAGATGCCATCGATTCTTTTGCACTACGGATGGATAGTGTAAAAACTAAAAGTGGAGAATTATATACCTGGATGAATTCAATCCAAGACTACAGAACAGAGGTAGCGTTAGAAGAGGCTAAGATTCCATCCAAAGAAGATAGCATTAAAGCAGTCAATCAAGCTAAGTATAAGCATCGAAAACCTAAAGGACGACAATCCAAATTCATTAAACAGAACTCAATATTGTCGGATTCAACTACCTCCATTGCCATGCTTTATACAGCGCAAGAAGCAGTTGATTTATTAGCAAGTTCGACAGATGATCCCAAAAAACTGTTCGATAGACATAAGATTGCCAAAGGAAAGGTAAAAACCATTAATAAAGACAGAAATAAGCATATACTGAGATTTCATCAACAATATAGTTGGGCCCTCATTTGCATTATTTTCCTCTTCATAGGAGCTCCATTGGGAAGTATTGTAAAGAAAGGCGGTTATGGGTATCCATTACTTTTTGCTATACTGTTTTTTATGATGTTTATCATTTTGAATATTCTAGGCGAAAAGTTGAATAAAGGAGGAACAATCCATCCGGCATTAGGTGCCTGGTTGCCTTGTCTTGTATTAACACCTTTTTCAATTTACCTCACTTACAAGGCATTGAATGATGCTGCATTTGATGAGTTTTCAAAATTAAAAGAATGGGTAGTCTCTATATTTAGGAAGTTTAGCAAGCAGTCAGTATAAACTAAGCCTTCTCCAAAAGTAGATCGGAATAAGACATTTCAATTAGCTGCTCTTCGGAAATGCCAAAATAGTTTTGATAAAAATGTGTAGACTTAGAGAGCTCCTCAATGGTATGACTACCTTCCTTTCCAATGGATTCTACTTCAATGAATTCACCCAATCCACTGACTTGATCGAAATGGAATTTGACATTGTCAATAAAGTAGATTTTCCTAGTTTTTTTGACAACTACCAATGTTTCGAACAAGGTGGAGAGAATTGCATGTAAGGCAGGATTAGGATCGAATTTGTATAAGATAACTTTGGAAAGCTTGGCAGTGGGGCTATTAGGCCGATTGTAGAATATTAAAGAATTTTCAATATTCCCTTCTCTTAGTTTTAGTCTTCCTTTTAGCTGGACAAAATATGTATCTACTTGGTGGTCCACTCCTTTGTATTCCGGATTGAGTTCTAGCAGTTTCTCTTCATAGCTTTTGTAAGTGTCAACCTTAGCCTTAAATTCAAAATTGTCAATTTGCATTGTATGCGAAGGTAAATTGATATGATACATTTTCGTAATATTGTGCTGTGAAATACATTATCTATGATCTGGAAGCTACATGCTGGAGAGGAAGACCTCCTGGTGGGGTAAATGAAATCATAGAAATAGGTGCCGTCGCGGTGAATCGATTTGGCGAACTTCTTGGCTCTTTTGAAGCATTTATCAAGCCTACTATAAATCCAATATTATCAGGATTCTGTAAAGAGTTGACCAGCATTAGTCAGAAGCAAATAGATAGAGCTAAACATTATCCAATTGTTATTGAGCAATTTAAGGATTGGATTGATATCGATGAGGATTATATGTTATGTTCTTGGGGGAAGTTTGATAAACAGATTATCATTAAGAATTGCAATGTCCACAAGCTAGATTATGATTGGGTAAGTTCCTATCTAAATGTCAAAGACGCTTATCATGAAAATAGAGGGATAACACCGCACAGAGGACTGAAGGCAACCGTGAAGAAAGAAGGATTTGAGTTTACCGGAGTCCATCACAGGGCAATATCGGATGCAGAGAATCTTGCTAAAATATTTGTTAAATATATAGATGAGTGGGAGCAATAGTCTCCTTTATCTGTTATCATTCATGGTTAGTCTGATAAACCAAAATCGACTACAATTCTTTATTACATTTATACTATAAATAGATACCTATGAAACAGACTATTGTACTGATGGCTACATTGTTATTTTCTCTTCAAATGATCGGACAATCTTCATTAGATAGTGGATTGATCAAAATGGAAATAACTGATGTCTCCAGTGAAGACGAAATGGTTGCAGCTCAACTTGATATGATGAAAGGGACCTACACAATCTATGCATTTACTCCTTCACGAACTTATAGTAAGTCAGATATGATGGGCGGGATGATCCAGATGACCAGTGTTACTGATATCCAGAGCCAATCAACAGATATGTACATGGATATGATGGGCAATAAAATGTTAATTCCAAGCACAAAAGAGCAACGAGATGCAATGACTAATGGTCAATCACCAAGTTGGGACATCACCTATGACAAATCTGATACAAAAGAAATTGTAGGATATAATTGCTATAAGGCTAATGTAGTGATGAAAGACCAACCTTCTACGGCCTTTGAAGTCTATGTGACAGAAGAGATAAATGCGAGCAATGAAATGATTCAAGGCATGGAGGCAATGAATCTTCAGGGTTTTCCGCTAGAATATTCAATGAATCTCCCTCAAATGACATTTAAATATACTGCAACTGAGGTGTTAGATAAGGTTGATGAGTCCCTCTTTGAAATTGATAAATCTCAATATAAAGAAATGACTTATGAAGACTTCATGAAGCAAATGGGCGGCATGGCAGGAGGTCTGGGATTTTAAGAGAAGCTAGAAAATTAAATTCAGTCCAAATTCATTCTAGCAACTTTGGACTTTTTTACTGATATTTGTATCATTATCAAGAAAGGTGGAGGGAACAGGCCCGATGAAACCTTAGCAACCAGTCCTCAAACATTGGTGCTAATGCCTGCCCGATTAGGGAACGATGACTAAAAATTCATCCACTTGAGTACTTTCTTGATAGCAGTTAATTTGATGTAAGCTATGCAAGATATTCGTGAACGTTTAGAGAATACTATTTTAGTCTTAGATGGTGGAATGGGTACCATGATCCAAAGACATAAGCTCCAAGAAGAGGATTATAGGGGAGAGAGGTTCGCTGATTATGAACATGATCTGAAAGGTAATAATGATCTGTTGAGCATTACACAACCTGATATTATTAGATCTATTCATGAAGCCTATCTTGAAGCGGGATCTGATATCATTGAGACAAACACATTTAATTGTACAAGCATCTCCATGGCAGATTATCATATGGAGGACTTGGTTTATGAATTGAATGTTGCTGGGGCAAAGCTTGCGAAGGAAGCATGTCAGAAATTTACAGCGCTAAATCCAAATAAGCCACGTTATGTTGCTGGCTCAATAGGACCTACTAATAAAACTTTATCAATATCGCCTGATGTTAATAATCCAGGATACAGAGCGTTAGATTTTGATGCCTTAGCAAGTAGTTATGAAGAGCAGATTCGTGGGCTCATTGAAGGAGGTGCAGATTTGCTTTTGGTTGAAACTGTGTTTGATACTCTCAATGCTAAGGCAGCATTATTCGCTATTAGACAAGTCTTTGATGATTTAGGTCTTACATTACCTGTGATGGTCTCCGGCACAATTACAGATGCAAGTGGAAGAACATTATCTGGTCAAACTGTTGATGCATTCTTAACAAGCCTTGAGCATTTTCCATTATTGAGTATTGGATTAAATTGTGCGCTTGGAGCTGACCAACTCTATCAGTACGCTAAGACCTTATCTAAATCAGCACCATTTTATACTTCTGCCCACCCAAATGCTGGTTTGCCAAATGCGTTTGGAGAATACGACGAAACCCCAGAAGCTATGGGTCTAGTCATTGAAGATTTTTTAAAAGACAAACTGGTAAATATCATAGGAGGGTGCTGTGGAACTACACCTGAGCACATTGGGGTAATTGCTGATTTGGCTGAAAAGTACTCTCCGAGACTTCCAGCACAAAGAGAGCCAAGACTACGATTAAGTGGTTTGGAAGTCATGGAGTTGAGACCAGAAACCAATCTGGTAAATGTTGGTGAGCGGACCAATGTTGCAGGGTCAAGAAAATTCCTAAGATTGATTAAAGACGGTGCTTTTGAAGAGGCTATTAGTATTGCCGTCGACCAAGTCGAAGGAGGTGCTCAAATTCTAGATGTTAACATGGATGATGGCTTGATAGATGGCGTGGCATCTATGACCAATTATCTGAAGCTATTAGCGTCCGAACCCGATATAACCAAGATCCCATTTATGATCGATTCATCAAAATGGGAAATCATTGAAGAGGCGCTCAAATGCGTTCAAGGCAAGGCGGTTGTTAACTCGATTAGCCTAAAAGAAGGGGAAGAAGAGTTTTTAGAGCATGCAAAGAAGATAAGAAACTACGGTGCAGCTGTAATTGTCATGGCATTTGATGAAACAGGACAAGCCGATAGTTTAGAGAGAAGGATTGAAATCTGTAAGCGGAGTTATAATCTCCTAGTGAATACAATCAATTTTCCTCCTCAAGATATCATCTTCGACCCTAATATATTTCCAGTAGCAACTGGTATGCAAGAACATAGAAGAAATGCACTCGATTTCTTTGAAGCAACCCAGTGGATAAAAGAAAACCTCCCTCATGCCAAAGTCAGCGGAGGTGTCAGTAATGTCTCCTTTTCATTTCGAGGTAACAATAAAGTGAGAGAAGCTATGCATTCTGCATTTCTTTATCACGGCGTGAAGTATGGGATGGACATGGCTATAGTCAATCCAGGACAGCTTGAAGTGTATGATGATATTGACAAGACATTGCTCAAGCATATAGAAGCTGTCTTATTCAACACACATGCAGAAGCGGAAAGTGAGCTACTAGATTTTGCATTGAATGTAACTCAGGACAAAAAAGCGGACAAAGCTGCAGAAGAATGGAGACAATTACCGGTTAAGGAAAGACTAGAGTATGCCTTGGTCAAAGGTATTAATGCACATATTATAGAAGATACAGAAGAGGCAAGACTACTTGTTGAAAGACCTCTTGAAGTGATTGAAGGACCACTCATGGATGGGATGAATACTGTTGGTGATCTTTTTGGTAGTGGGAAGATGTTCTTGCCTCAGGTAGTGAAGAGTGCGAGAGTGATGAAGCAAGCTGTAGCACATTTGACACCTTTCATGGAGGCAGAAAAAGATAAAGCCTCTTCGCAAGGCAAGGTGCTGCTTGCTACTGTGAAAGGAGATGTACATGATATTGGGAAAAATATTGTTGGTGTTGTTCTAGCATGCAATAATTATCAAGTGGTAGATTTAGGTGTGATGGTGCCAAGCCATGAGATTCTTGCAAAGGCAAAAGAACATAATGTAGATGTGATTGGTCTCAGTGGATTGATTACACCAAGTTTAGATGAGATGGTCACTGTTGCGAAGGAGATGGAAAAGCAAAACTTCAATATTCCATTATTGATTGGTGGAGCGACAACATCCAAAATTCATACTGCAGTCAAAATTGACGAGCAATTTTCTGGTCCTGTCATCCATGTATTAGACGCTTCCAAGAGTGTGACTACAGTTTCAGCGTTATTAGGAAAAGGGGCAAAGACCTACACTGATAAACTTGCCGATGATTATACAGATATCAGAGCTAATTTTCTCAGTCGTACAACTACAAAATCCTACCTACCAATCAATGAAGCACACGCTAATAGATTGCAAATAGATTGGTCACAATCAAAGTTTGTCGAGCCTAGCTACATTGGTTCAAGAGAAGTGAATGATCTGTCGATAAATACTATTAGAGATTATATTGATTGGACACCATTCTATTCAACTTGGATGCTTAAAGGAAGGCACCCTAAGATTTTTGAAAATGAGACAGTTGGAGAAGAAGCTCGTAAGCTATACAATGATGCTCAAGCTATGTTAGATAGATTGGAAGAATCTAATGTGCTCTCTATTAAAGCCAAAGTAGGTTTCTTCCCGGCAGCATCTTCGGAAGATAAAATTGTTTTATTTAAGGATGAGTCAAGAACTGAAACACTGGGCATAATACCGTGCCTGAGACAGCAAGGGAAGAAAGGAGAAGGGGTCCCAAATATCTCACTAGCTGATTTTGTAGCTCCTGAAGACCATAAAGACTATGTCGGGTGCTTTGCCGTTACTGCCGGACTCGGTATAGAGCCTTTGCTCAAAGAATTTGAAGCCAATCACGATGACTACAATAGTATTATGCTAAAGGCAGTCGCTGATCGTCTTGCTGAGGCTACTGCTGAGTATATCCATAAACTTGTCAGAGTTGATTTATGGGGATATGTAGATACAGAGCAGTTAGATAATACTCAATTGATCAAAGAACAATACCAAGGTATTAGGCCTGCTTTTGGCTATCCTGCATGTCCTGCGCATTCAGAGAAGCAGTTATTATTCGACATCTTGAGAGCCGAAGAAATAGGAATGTCTTTGACTTCTTCCTATGCAATGTATCCTGCATCATCTGTGAGTGGTTTGTATTTCAGCCATCCAGAAAGTAAGTATTTTGCTGTAAACAAAATAAGTAAAGATCAAGTAGCTGCATATGCAGCATTAAAATCAATACCTATAGAAGAAGCAGAGTCTAGCCTGCAAAATAATCTCAATTACCAATAATTAAGAAAGTGATATGAAGTTGACAGAACACCTTAATCGATCGAAAGACACGTTGTTTTCTATGGAGATATTACCTCCGCTCAAAGGACAAGGCGTATCAAGTATCTATGAAACTATAGATCAACTTAAGGAATTTAATCCTGCATTTATTGATGTTACCTATCATAGAGAAGAATACATCTTCAAAAAGCATCCCAATGGATTACTAGAGCGGAAGAGTACGAAGAAAAGACCAGGCACTGTAGGTATCTGTGCAGCGATTAAGTATAAATATGATATAGAAGCGATACCGCATCTCATTTGTGGAGGATTCACGAAAGAAGAAACCGAAAATGCATTAATTGACTTGCACTTTCTTGGTATAGATAATGTCTTAGCATTGAGAGGCGATCCGATAAAAACGGAGCGTTCATTTGTGCCAGAGCCAGATGGTCATGCTTATAGTACTGACCTGATTAAGCAGATTACCGATATGAATCAAGGGATTTATCTGGATGAAGAACTTTCGAATCCGACACCCTCTGATTTTTGCATAGGTGTTGCAGGTTATCCAGAAAAGCATTTTGAGGCACCCAATATGAATTCGGATATCAAGTACTTGAAGAAGAAGATCGAGTTGGGAGCTGATTATATAGTGACCCAAATGTTTTTTAATAATAAGCACTATTTCAACTTTGTAGATAGATGCAGAGCAGAGGGAATTACAGTGCCAATTATTCCAGGCTTAAAGACTATAACCAGTAGGAGTCAATTGAATGTTATTCCTCGGTTTTTTCATACAGAAATACCTGAAGAGCTTTCCGATGCGATTGAGAACTGTAGTTCCAAAGAAGGGGTTCAACAGGTTGGGATCGAGTGGGGTGTACAGCAAGCTAAGGAGCTGATTGAATATGGCGCTCCATGCTTACACTATTATACAATGGGTAGGGCAAAGACTACTAAAAAGATACTTGAGCAAGTATTCTAATCTAAATACTTACTTTTCTTGAATCAAGAAGCTTTAAGAACTCAGGATTATCCCAAAGTGACCTGAGGTACCAGTCATTGGCGAAAAATTTCCAGTGAAACTCTCTGCCTTCATCAAGTGATTGTTGTAGGTATTTGTTAGCTTCAGACTGCTTGCCTAATAGACAATACATTCTTCCTAATTCATAAGATGTATAACCATGGTCAAATGCGCTTCTCTCTGATTCTAACTTGTCGAAAATGGGTTTTGCTTCGTCCATCAATCCTTCTTGTATATAAGTACCAGCTATCCTAAATCGAGCAAATTTGTCTCCAGGATACAGTCGTTCAAGAGTTTGATAAAGTTCTCTTGCTTCCTTTGTTTCTCCAAGCAGTTCATATGCATGTCCTGCAATCTCTAATTGTATAGCACTAGAAGAATCTACCTTTTCTAATATAGAAGTCATTAATGCTATTAATTCAGTTTTGGCTTGTTCATTACTTGAATCGGAAAGTTTCGCAAGTAGCAAATTTGCAATGTCTAATTTCTTGAAAGGTTCACTTTGAAAAGACGCCTGTAATACTGATTGAGGAGACTCTTTTTCTTTAATAATGGCATTGAACGAATTGATTTGTAAAAGCCTCGAATCAGGCTTTAAGGAAGAATTTTGCTTAAGTGTTAGCATCAATTCATCGTTATTGGTATTGTATTGAGCTAAGGCTAAATTGAATAATCTCGTTTTGCAATATTCACAATTATCAAAGTCCATGTCAGAGTCAGAAATGTAATTTGCTATCCGCAGACATTCTTTAGAGTCATTAAGCTTATAGTTAGCAAAATTCATCAAACTGGTATTCATGAACAGATCTTGTTCGTCTCTTTCAAATTCCTTTAATAAGTATTTATATGCGGATTTATAGTCACCACTTAATTCATATTTGAAGAAATTAAGTTTATCTTTTTGAGCATTGGTGAGTCTATGTCTTATTTTTTTCAAGGATTCTACGATGGAATCGCATTCTTTCCAACGTCTTTTATTCCTTAGTAATCCTATGAGTACAAAATGAGGTTCATAAAAATTGGAATCAAGATGTATCGCTTGGTTAAGCAATTGGAAGACTTGTTCATCGTTTTCTCGCCAAAGTGATTGTGCTTGAATATATTTTTTATAAGCATCAAATCGTGGTGGCGGAAATCTTTTGATCTTCTCTTTTGTGTACCAATAACCAAGAATTTTTTCTTGAAGATCCTCAATGATCTGAATTGGTTGATCTACATTTCCAGAAAATCTCCCAAAAGCAAAAGTAATTTCACCACTTTCTGATTCTACTAAGTTAGCAGTCATATAGAGCGAATCATCTTGCAAAAAGTAACTACCCTCAATAAGTTGATTTGCTCCAAGAGTAGTCAAGTTCTCAGTAGTTTCAGTTTGGTAAAAACGTTTGATTGAATTTGTAGAAACCACCCTCACATCACCTTGCTGTATGAAACCTTCGGTTAACCAATGCGAAGCCATGGGTCCAATAATGTCCAGTTCTGTATTTCCAGTTTGATTATCAAAAAAGAGCACAGCTATCTTATCATTTGCAACCTGCAATTGCTCCTTTGTTTCTGGCTTGTTTTCTCTTGAAGCTATGAATAAAGAAGCTACTATAACTAAACTGGCGAATACATACTTTGGCCAAATCATTAAGTCAAGAGTAATGAGCCATTGAACCAACGCTTGATAAGAAGAACTTTTTCCAGTTAACTCAATATTATCAAGTTCTCTCTCTAATAAAAAGAAAGGAAACAGAAAGATGACTGAATAAAAACATCCAGTAATGATAAATTTTGGCAAATCAATGTAAGGCGTAATGGTAGCGAGGACCTGAATGAATATCCAAGACCCAGCAGCATATATTGAAGCAGCTTCTAGTGTCTTTTTAGATTTGAATCGATTGAAGAACTCTTTCAAGACAGTGTTTTGATTAATACAAAATTGACGATTAATCTTTACTTTTAAAGAAAACAAATCAAAACAATGAAAAATCTATTCACTTTCAGCCTATTATGTATGGCAATTTTGTGCATTTCATGTAAAACAACAAAACAAACATCTGTAGTCGAGGAAGAACCTGTCTTCGAAGACGCACCAGTCATTATGCAGTCAGAGGAGATTGTGTTGAGTACTCAAGCAGTCACGGCTTGGGTTTATTACACTATCGAGAATAATAATGGAACTGATGTTTTTGTCGAACAAGAAGTGTTGGGTGATGGTGAGTTTGGAGAAGAAAACGGTACAGAGACTCTAAGAATTATCCAAGACGGTACAGGTAGAGTTATTAATTGTGTCAAGATGATGCATCCCAAACAACAAAAAGAAGTCTATGTAGAAATAGGAGGTGACACTCCTGAACGCCAACACTAAATAGACAAAAAAAGGGGATGAATATCATCCCCTTAGTGACTCCGTCAGGATTCGAACCTGAGACCTGCTGATTAGAAGTCAGCTGCTCTATCCAGCTGAGCTACGGAGCCATTTATCTTTTATCCACTGTTTGCCATATCCTGATTTGAGATATTTCTCTCTTTCTCTCGCTTCAGTTCTTGAGTCAAATGTTTCATAAAAGAACAATGACCAAGGTCTGAAGCCCTTGGTGGATTTAGTTTTACCATTATTATGTTCTAAAATTCTTCGTTGAAGATTTTGAGTCATCCTCACATAGAATCTCCAATTCTCATTACTCTTTAGAACATAAACAAAATGTGCCACTACACAAATATAGCTGCTCCCTGCCTGCCGTACCGCCAGGTAGGCAGGTATCCAGCTGAGCTACGGAGCCATAATATTCTGCATCCAAAATATTGGGATGCAAAAATAGGAGAATTTTTATTTGTTTGTATCATTTTTCATCAAAAGTACTTTTTGATACAAACAATGACTGTTTGGCGCGATATTTTCAGGTATTTAAGATGAGAAAATCAATCTATTTATGAGTAGTTCAGACCAAACAGCTTCTTTCCTCCTCAGGTTTACGCAAAACATGTACAAAGATGAAGGTGGAGAATCGAACATTCAATGGCGTGGAAAAATTACTCATGTCCAAGGAGATGATCAAAAAAACTTCTCTGAATTGAAAGACGCAATGGAGTTCATCCAAGCTAAACTCTCTGACTTAACCTTATCATCATTAGAAGAAAACACATCAGACGAGGAAAAAGAAGGTATACTCAATAAATCTCTTGACATTTGGAAAAGGTTAGCTAGCCAATATCCTAAGATGGTTGTGGATGTGATAAAAGATCCTAAGGCTCAGGTTGTACAGATACAAGAACAGATAAGTAGTAAAGCTGAGCAAATTACAAACCGCCTAGATCTAGAGTCTTATACACCAACATCAAAATCAGACTTTAAACAATTAATTGATCAAGTATCAAAATTATCTGAAGCAGTTAGCGGGTTGGCAAGCAAAGTTGAGTCTTTAGAAACCAAAATCAAGTAGGGAAGCGTGACTTATAATGAAAGTCATATTGCTGCCTTGTTAGAAAAACAGCAAGGGGCGAAACTCAAAGTCTATACACTTGGAAAATTTAATCTTGAGTTAGAAGGACAAATGATCCAAGACAATTGGGGGAGAGATAAAGCCATTCAACTTTTTCAATTTCTCTTATTATCTAGGAACAGAGCTGCTTTACATAAAGAACAAATTATTGATCGATTATGGGAAGATGCTGGTACAGATCAAGATTTTAAGGTAGCTCTACATGGTATCAATAAGACCTTAGAGCCCAACAAGAAATCGAGAGGGAATTCTCAATATCTTATAAGACAAGGCTCTTCCTATAAATTAAATACAGATTTGATCTGGATAGACAGTATGGCATTCGAAGAGTTTATCCAAATTGGGAACTCAATGACCTTGGAGAATCCAAGTCTAGCGATCGTAGCCTTTCAATTTGCTTTAGGCCTTTATGAGGGTAGCTTTCTTCCTAATAGAATCTATAATGACTGGACTTCAATGGAAAGAGAGAAACTCCAACTCATGGCTGTGAATGCTATGATGAGTCTTGGTACTCTCTTTCTTGATACCCAACCATCCGAAACATTAAGGCTTGCTCAAGATGCCCTTGCAATTGACCCAACGTGGGAGCAAGCATACAGATTACAGATGCAGGCTTATCTTAATTTGGGGAACAGACCGCAAGCCATAAAAACTTTCAAGCAATGCTGTAAGGTATTGGAAATAGAGTATGGTATTGATCCTTTGCCAGAAACCAAAAAGGTATTAGAAACTATCAAGAGTCTCTAATTATTTTACTCTGAAACTGAGTTGTAACTCATCTGTAACTTTCCTTTTTTTTCTTTGTGTCATCATTAATTAGAAATACTAGAAAAAATTTATACGATGGCAACAAAAACTGCTCAGAATACAAATCTCAAAGAAAGAAGAGATCAAGTGATTAACACTGTCAAATCAGTGAACTGTATGTTTGTAGATATGGCTGATGACCTGATTGAAGGTACAATCACAACTGGAACAAAATACCAAAAGCTTGCAGCAAATGCAATCAAAAAATCAGAACCAATTATCGAGAAGCAAGTTGATATGGTATTTGATACAATCGAAATGGCTATTGATCAACTCCAGTCTAACAACAAAAGATTTCAAAAATTGCTTGGAATCACAAAGCAAGTAGACATGGCAACAGAGAAAATCTCTCAAATTGCAAAAAGAGTTTCTGACAAAGTAGAGGATCAAATGGAAGAGGCAGGAGAGACATTGAAATCTACAATATCTAGAACGAAAGCTACAACACAAAAGCAAACAGCTACAGCTAAGAAGCAAGTGAAGAGAACTGTAAAAACAGTTAAAAAGGAAACAAAAGCTGTGGTAAAAACTGCTCAGAAAGAAGTGAAAGCAGCAACACCAAAAAGAACAGTTGGAAGACCTAGAAAGTCCAACAACACTAAGTAGTTAATCTCAATCAACTTTAATATTTACAATTATGTCAAAGACAAAGAATACAACAATAAACTTGAAAACAATTAAGTCTTCAACTAAAACAATCAATAATTTCATCTTAGATACAACTGAGTTAATCGTTGATGAGACTCTTGATAGAACTGCAGCATGGCAAGTTATTGCGGACAAAGCAATTAAAGGAGGATTCAAATTAGCTGAAAAGCAAGCAGATTTGACTTTCAAAGCTTTAGAAACTTTGAAGAAACAGTGGAAGAATGGACAGAAGAATTTCCAACAAAGGATGGAAAATTAATCTGAATTAAAGAATTATATTGAGCCAAAGCTAACTCTTAGCTTTGGCTTTTGAATTTTACAGAACTATCTTTTGATTTCAACGAAGGATAGTTTAGTTTTAATAGGTAATAACCATATGTTATGAGCAGTAGAGAAAATAGTGCTGTTAAACGCCCTTCGCTCATTTTAGGATTAACTGAAGGAGTGAGGGCAATGGTAGACTTTGGCTGGTATCTGCCATATAGAGTATTTAATAAGAAGGAAGAGAATGGAGACGGCCACCCAGTATTAATTTTGCCTGGCTTTTTGGGTTCTGATTTTTCAACAATACCATTAAGAAGTTTTATCCATAAACTTGGACATAAAGTCTATGGTTGGGGTGCCGGTAGAAACTATGCAAACACCAATTATGTCGATCTTCTGATTGAGAAAGTGGAAAGAATCTATAAACGTCATCAAGAGCCAATTACAATTGTTGGTTGGAGCTTAGGTGGTATTTATGCTAGACAGATTGCTAAACACAACCCTGATATAATTCGGCAAATTATAGTTATGGGTTCACCATTCAAAGGTCTCACAGAGCCAAATAACCTAAACTGGATGTATGAGCTCCTTAAGAAAAGCAAAATAGTTACAGAAGAGTTAGATGAAGAATTGAAGGCTGACATACCTAAGCCAGCTCCCGTGCCAACAACAGCGATTTTCACCAAAGAAGATGGGGTAGTGCCTTGGGAATTGTGTTTAGAGGAGCAGGATAACTGGCATCAAAATGTACAGGTAAGAGGAAGTCATTTAGGACTTGGAGTTAATCCTTTAGTTCTAGAAATTATAGAAGATAGGCTGAAGTTAGACAAATCAAATTGGCACTACTTCAAAAGCGCCAACATGGTTCAAGACATATTAATTAATGCAAAAGCATCCTAAATTTTAAGAGATTGAAAGCATCATTTTTAGACCAGTTTGAGATATCAGGAATGTCACCGATTAGTGGCATGGATTCTACTTTTCTCTATGTTGAAACGCCGACAAGCCCGATGCATATTGGGGCTGTTGCTGTAATAGAAGGTTCTCTCAAATTTGATGCATTTAAGAAAACAATAGCTTCAAGAATTCACCAAATCCCGAAATTACGACAGCGATTGATTGAAGTGCCCTTTAGTATAGATCATCCATATTGGGTAGATGACCCTGACTTCAATATTGACATGCATATTGATCATATTGCTTTGCCAAAGCCAGGTGACTGGAAGAATTTACGCAGGTTAGCTTCAAAGATATTCAGTGAGCCTTTGGACAGATCAAGACCACTTTGGTCTTTTACTTTTGTGGAAGGACTGGACGCTTTATCTCAAGTGAAGCCTGGTTCAGTCGCTATAATTTCGAAAATTCATCATGTAGCAATAGATGGGATGGGAGGTGCTGGTTTGCTTGGAATTATGTTTGATTTAGGTCCAGAAGTTAGAGAAATTCCTGAGCCTCGGGATTTCAATCCTCCACCATTACCAAATGAGCTGGCATTAATGATGAAGAGCACAATGAGTTTTGCAAAGAAACCACTTAAGTTTCCTAATCTGGTCAGAGATACGGTAATGTCAACTGTCAAAGCAGGATTTCTTACCAGGGCCCAACATTTGGATTTACCCACTGCTCCGTTCACAGCTCCTCGTACTCCGCTCAATGGTATTATTTCTTCACAACGAAAATGGAATACTACCATTCTTTCACTTGAAAGAGTCAAACGTCTGAAGAACATCATGGGCACAACTCTGAATGATATTGTCTTGACGATTTGTAGTGGAGCACTCAAAAAGTATCTGGAAGAGAAGAAGAAATTACCAAAGAAGCCTCTTGTGGCTATGGTACCAATCTCAACAAAGAATCCAGCTGCAGGCGAAGGAGGAAATAATCTCTCGGCTATGCTTGTCCAATTAGCAACGAACATAGATGATAGGATTGAGCGTCTTGAAACGATTTATGACAATACAATAAAAGGCAAAACTTATCAAGGTGCGATGGGTGCTAAATCACTCTCAAATATAGCAGAGGCTGTTCCTTTTGGCATCGCTAATCAAGCTGCTAGACTCTACTCCAGATTTAATTTGTCAAAATTGCATAATCCGGTATTTAATGTAGTAATAACCAATGTTCCTGGTCCTCAATTACCGATCTATTTACATGGAAATAAGCTGCATTCTATTATGGGTATGGCCCCAATAATCGATGGAATGGGGTTAATAATAACTGTGTTAAGTTATAACGGTAACATTACTATAAGCCCTACTTCAGATGTTAAATCAATGCCTGATCTCAATGTGTTTTCTGATTATATCCTTGAGGAGGCGAATGCATTAGAGAAGGATATTCTGAATTACGAAAAGAAAGGAAAAAAGAAAGAAAAGCCAAAACCAGTCGTCGTTGCCAAGACATCTGAAGCAGAGGAATTCTTTAAGTATGTGAGGTCATATCTGAAGCAGAATCCAGACTTTATTAAGAAACCTGTGGGACTATTCCAATTCCATGTTACTGGCAAACAGCAAGTAGATTATCAATTGAACCTCACTAAACCGCCAGGAAGTGTCAGAAAGGGAACGGCCAAGAATCCTGATGTAGTGGTTAAGATTGAGGAAAAGCATTTGATTAAAATTGCAAAAAAGAAACTCAATTTGCCGACTGCATTTATTCAGGGAAGAATTAAACTCGAAGGTGATTCACAAATTGGGATGAAACTCGCAACTATACTAAGCCAAGTGCCTGCTTACGAATAGGTATCTTCTTGCCCTAATTCCTCAAGATACATTCTCCTGATAGCAGCTATATGCTTGTCAAGTGTGGTTTTTTTCCAATTTTTAGTCGGTACTGGATTAAGTACAGTCACATCAACTATTGCCGGCCTAATTACATTAGATCCTCGAGGCATAGCATCATGTGCGTTCTTTATGACAACTGGAACAATCGGCACACCCGCCTGCATAGCCATATGGAATGCTCCTTTTTTAAATTTGCCTAAAGTATAATCATAGCTTCTTGTACCCTCAGGGGCAAGACCGATAGAAGTACCAGTCTTCAGCGCTTCGACAGCTGGTTTGAGCGCTGCTATGGCTTTCTCTTTATTCGCTCTGTCTATAAAAATCATACCTGCAGCTTTGAAAATTGGTCCTAAGGGTGTGTATTGAAGTTCTTTTTTTGCAATGCCGACGGCATCTTTTCTCAAGAGCTTTGCCATAATCATTAGGTCAACATTGCTTTGATGATTGAAAATAAAAACTGCAGGTCTCGCCTTCCACATGTTATCTTCATTCTTAATGACAAGTTTAATTCCTGAAATCCGAGTCCCTAGATCTCCAACCATTGCCATCATGGAATTCTTGCCTTCATTCCAATCTCTATTGAACAGACCACTGGATAATCCGGATATCACAGCTGGAGCGACGGAAGTTAATGTCATTCCGGTCCTGAGCATGCTTGTGATATTTGGTCTCCCTGTATCATTAAAACGGAATATGTTCCACTCGTTCTCCATTGAGAATGCTGACAACTCTTTATCAGGATTCACTGGACGTGGGTGACCAACTATCTCAAGAAGAGGCATGTCTTCAAAACTGTCAGTGTAGAAGTATGATTTAGAAAGATTGATGTCATGCTTTTCAGCAAATGTTCGACCTGCAATTGCTTTTCCTTCTCCCCAACAGGCAGGTTCCACAATCTCTCCTGTGAACTTGCCATTCGAAACTTCCATTCTTGTACACATAATATGAGAAATGCCTAAGTCTCTTGCCACTGGTTCGACTTGATAAGGAGTTGCGGCAGAAACTATTGCTACAGTATGTCCTTTGTTCAGGTGTGCCTCGACAAGGGCTCTCGATTGCGGATAAATAGCTTTTGCTAAATGCTTGAGATAGACTTCTTCACCAAGGTCAATGAGTGATTGCTCGCTGACTCCTTTTACTCCCTTAGCGCTAATCGCTGCAAGACCAGCAAAGTTTTTATTTCCTAGCGCATAGACGAGCGCACCACTAAATTGAGAAGCAAGCTCTTTAGGTGACATTTTGCCACTTTTAATTCTGGCTTGGACAAATTGCTTTGCCGAAAAACCTGAAATCAATGTTCTATCCAAATCGAAAAAAGCAGCGATGTGTCGACCGTCTTCACCTTCGATTACTGTATTTTTCATGTCGTTGACAAAAGATCCTGGTACCGCATTCGAGGTTTCGATGGAAGGAGCAGCAAGAAGTTTGTTTGGTATTAGATCTTGCATGGATTCCATAGCAATTGACAATTTGGTCAAGTAACCAATCCAATCATCTAGTTCTTTTGTCTTGGGATTATCCAATGTTGGGAGAAGTTGCTTATTTTTTGCTATCCGCAAACCATTGCTGATGAATGGTTTTGATACTGACTCTAGTCTATGGATTTTACCTTTCCAGTGCAATTCTTCTCCATAAAAGAGACAAGCTCGCAAGAGTTGTTTTTGATCGTAATTTCTTCCTGAATCTAAACTTCTTAGACTATAGCCAACGACCTTATAGGCTTCCAGCAGGGTCTTTAAGACAACTTGTGAGATCATTATCTGCTGAGAGCCTAAGAGGCTCTTTGCACTGTCTGGACCATTGGTGAGAAGGCTTTGCCAAGCAGGATGCATTGAGTCTAATTGCATTTCAATCATATCAGAAAAAGAAGCCTTATTCGAATAGAAAAATTCAAATTTGAATAAGTCTCTAATATCCATGATTATTTCCCAAAAGCGAAGAAGAGGGTTGGTCGGATTTTCCTCTATAACTTGCATCACAGCTAGTTCGATAAATGCTCTATGATACAAATGGTGAGTCGCCATGTTGGCATAGTAATTAGCCTTTAGAAATTGCTCCGGAACTATTGAATACTTGGCAGTAACACCATCTCCTACAAGTTGGATCACATTTGACTTAAGCAGTAAATTCAATGCCCTTTGTATATTCTCTCCGAGATTCTTTCCTTTATCAACTAAAGCATCTGCTTTTTGAGATTCAATGATTTGCATGAGTTGATATACTATCGATTCTATACTGCGTTTTGTCAAGGCAAATTTGCTGAGTAAAGCTGAGCATATCAAGCTCGAAGTTGTGACTGGTGTTACATGATTAATACCATGGGCTAATTCGAACGCGAATTTTGAAATAGAAGGAGTAGCATTCTCTTCATCATCGGGAATTATTGATTTTTCAAGATCTGTATATTCAACTGGTTGGCCAATGCGTAATGATATCTTGCCGTGATCTTCACCCATCTTTCTAACGTAATTGATAAACCAGGCAAGGCTTTCCGATTTCTTCACCTTACCTCTGCCTTCTTGAGTCATATCTTCTACATCAGGGATCAAATCATAAACTATAGAAATAGGTATATATTTTACTTGTCCTGATGACTTGGATTCAGCTTCTTGAATATATTTCAGGATACCCATTTTCGGCCAGACTAGTTTGCCTGTACGACTCCTAGTACCCTCTAATGCCCACATAAAATGTTCCTTACTTTCAACTAAGGAGCCTATAAAATGTCTCAAGCTGGCCTTGTAGATTGCATCATCACGGAATGACCTTCTGATGAAAATGGTGCCAGCACGTTTCCCAAGTTGACCTAGTCCAGCAAAAGCCATATTTATGCCTGCAAAAATGAATGGTGTTTTCAATCCATGTCTTGCTAAAGCAACACCGAGCACAAACATGTCAATATATGTCTTGTGGGTCATGACAAAAGCAACAGAGTGTCTGCGCATCAACTTGGCAAGCTCTTTAATTTCAGAAAGGTTGACATCAATGACTTTTTCATAAGCACGATCGATTATGAACTCAGCCATCTGCACTCCAAATGTTTGAAGCAATGGATGCTGATACGTATACATCTCTCGAAGAGCCTTCGCAGCTTCTTCTCTGATCAAAGCATATTCAGCATTCTGTTGATTTGCGATACCTTTTAAAATGGTTGCAAATCGATTGTCATTAAGCAGTTTTTCTATTGCTTCTTCCATTAACTACAAGTTAGAAAAATAGAAATTGAATTTAGTATCTGTTAGGAAAATAAAATAGTTTCTCTGCGATGTACATTGTAATTTGGACTAGATTTTTCTTTATGCGATTCAGAACAAAGATTAGGTTATGGCTTCTGGTACTCTTGATTCTAGTGCTACTATCTAAATTTAGCTTTAAAGCCTTGGATCAATACTATCAAATCGTTCATGACTTGAAGGTGCTGAATCCTAGAGTGTCTTCGTCTGCGCAAATCGATAAGGTTCTCAATGATTTAGAGACAATTCCGTATTCAAGGCTTGATCAAGAATATAAGAATGAGACCCTGTCTAATGATGATAACTATCGCTCATTGCTTGCTAGTCAAACCTATTATGAAGTGTACCGTAAAGATCTCAATAAGAAACTAGTTGGCAATTTCAGAATAAAACAATTCATTAGCAGAGATAAACACTATAACAAAACACTGCTCAATAAAAACAAACCCATTTACTGGTTGGTTAACCCACTATTACCAAAAAAAATGCTCGAATTGCAGGAGGAACTCAAAGCCCTAGGCTATGATAGAGATGCCTTTATACTCAGAAATAGTCATAGGCATCCAGTCAGAAATCAACAAGTAGGTGGTGCAAGTAAGAGCAGACATATGGTAGGTGAAGCAGCAGATCTGACCATAGGAGATATTAATAAAGATGGTAGATATTCAGAAAAAGATAAGCAAATAGTCTTAGACTTATTGGATGAGAAGATTATTGGTGATTTAGGCGGGGTCGGTAAATATCCTGGGACACGTGCAGTTCACATGGATGTCAGAGGGTATAGAGCAAGATGGGATACCCACAAATAGACTTATGTAGTTAATTCCCCATACAGATCAAATTCTTCAGCATCAATAATGGTAGTTTTGACAAAGTCGCCTACTCTGAGATAATGCTCTTTTGCAGCAATTAGTACTTCATTATCTACTTCAGGCGAATCACTTTCAGTCCTACCTATAAAATATGATCCTTCTTTTCTGTCTATGAGTACTTTGAATGTTTGACCAATTTTCCCCTGATTCTTTCTAAATGAAATGGATTGTTGTATTTCCATCAAGGCATTTGCTCTCCGTGCTTTCTCTTCTGAACTCACATCATCATCCAATTCGAAGCCGGAAGTATCCTCTTCGTGACTGTATTGGAATACACCCAATCTTTCGAATTGCATTTCCTCAACGAATGTGCATAATTGTTCGAAATCCTCCTCTGTTTCACCCGGGAAGCCAATTAGCATCGTTGTTCTAATAGCAATATTAGGCACTTGCTTCCTTGCAAAGGTGATGAGCTCTCTTTGTTCCTGTTGAGTGATTTGTCGTTTCATAGCATGGAGTACCTTATCACTTGCATGCTGTAGTGGAATATCTAAGTAGTTGCAAACCTTCGGCTGTCTTGCCATGACTTCAAATATTTCTTTTGGAAATTTTGAAGGATAGGCATAATGAAGTCTAATCCACTCAATACCATCCACTTCACATAACGCATCAAGTAGTTCTGGAAGGCTTCTCCTTTTGTAAAGATCAAGACCATAATAGGTTAATTCTTGAGCAATCAACATTAGCTCTTTCACTCCATGCCTGGCGAGGTTTTTCGCTTCTTCGACGAGACTTTCTATTGTTCTAGAAATATGCTTGCCCCTCATTAATGGTATGGCGCAAAAAGAGCAAGTACGATTACAGCCTTCACTTATTTTAAGATATGCATAATGTTGAGGAGTGGTGATGCTTCTTTGTCCTATAAGTTCATGCTTATAATCGATATCAAATTTTTCCAGAAGTGCAGGAAGTTCAACTGTTCCAAAGTATGCATCGACTTCAGGAATTTCTTCTTCAAGATTGTCTTTATAGCGCTGCGAAAGACATCCAGTTACATAGAGTTTGTCTATCTTTTCTTTTTTCTTTAGTTCTGCAAATTCTAAAATCGTATTAACCGATTCTTCTTTTGCCAGATCAATGAACCCACAAGTGTTGATTATAACGACATCGGCGTCTTCCTGACTTTCATGATCCACATCTACATCATTAGCCTCTAGTTGTGTAATCAGATTTTCTGAGTCTACAAGATTCTTACTGCAGCCAAGAGTAATAACATTCACTTTTTCTTTGCCTAATCTTTTGGTCTTCATAAAAAATCTGATAACAATTGAGCCCAAAAATACATTTAATATGCCAAGGTTACGTTTAATACTTAACTTCAGATCATTAATCTCTTAGTATGAAATTCTTACAGTTGTTTTTGGCGTTATTCTTTGTGATGTCTGCTGATTCTGCGATTGCTCAATTCTCAGTCTATAGTAGATACATTTCAAATCAAGTGGAGTGGCAGGATGATTGGCAGAATTATGTGAGTGACGATGTCATTTATCAATCATCGGTTCAACTTGGTTTGGGGTACTGGTTGAGGTTAAAGAATTATCGCGTAGAGTTTCATCCAGGTGTATATTACACAAATAGTCAAACAGAGATTTCATCTAACCAAGTTGTGAATGTCGATGATATCCAAAGTCTGAATAATGTCGCATTGACTGGATTTGGTGTGGAAGTTCCTATCCATATTTACTTAATGGATATTGAAGGAGACTGCAATTGTCCTACGTTTTCTAAAGACGGCGATTTTTTCTCAAAAGGATTCTATGTTTTTCTTAATCCAGGCTATGCATTTATGACACATGAACTTACAGGAATGAATACTGACAATAGCAGTTTTGAGCAGAGTAAAACTGATAATGTGCTTACAGCAAGTGCAGGCGTTGGGATTGATATAGGACTCGGAGATCTATTTACAATAAGTCCTCATGTAGGGTATTATACTTCCCCAAATAATACCATGGAAAGTTTGGCTTTAGCTGTTGGTTCTGCTGCTGGAGATAATCTCAATACAACAAGAAATGTTAGAGGGTTTTTCGGAGGAATAAGGCTAGCCTTCAGACCAGATTATGTAAAACAGAGAAGAGCAATGTTTCGTTAGTCAAGAAATCCTTGAGCTTTCATCCAGTCATCATTGTAGATCTTGCCGACGTACCTACTTCCATGGTCATGAAATATGATCACAACAACATCATCTGGAGTAAGTTGGTCTGACATTTGGCGTAAGCCAGCAAGTGCAGAGCCGCAGCTATTACCAAGTAAAAGCCCTTCTTTTTGAGCTAATTCTCTTGCAGCTAAAGCACCTTCTTTGTCACCAACTTTTTCAAAATGATCAATGATGTCAAAGTCAATGTTTAATGGGATGATATCTTCTCCTATGCCTTCGGTAACATAGGGATATATCTCACTTTCATCAAATTCTCCTGTTTCATGATATTTTTTTAATGCTGAGCCATAGGTGTCTACGCCCCAGATTTTGATATCAGGATTTTGTTCCTTTAGATACTTTCCGGTGCCACTAATTGTACCACCAGTACCTACACCAACTATGAGATGTGTGATTTTGCCTTCAGTTTGTTTCCAAATTTCTGGTCCTGTTGATTCATAGTGACCCTGTCGATTTGCAAGATTGTCATATTGATTCATCCAACAAGAATTTGGTATTTCTTTGGATAATCTTTCTGCAACTGAATAATAAGAATCAGGGTGGTCAGCTTCAACATTCGTAGGACAAACAATTACTTCTGCGCCAACAGCTCTTAAGATATCAGCTTTTTCTTTTGATTGCTTATCTGTTGTCGTAAAGATGCACTTATAGCCTTTAACACAAGCAGCAAGCGCTAACCCCATACCTGTATTGCCTGAAGTACACTCAATAATGGTACCTCCTGGTTGTAACCTGCCACTTGCTTCAGCATCTTCAACCATTTTCAATGCCATGCGATCTTTAATACTATGGCCTGGATTGAAAGTTTCGACTTTAGCAAGAACTAGTGCTGGAACATTGGGTACTGACTTTGATAACTTGATCAGTGGAGTATTACCAATTGTTTCTAGGATATTGTTTTTATAGTCCAATAGTGAAATGTATTTGACACAAAATTAGGATTATTTATAATATTTCATTTCAACAGCAAATCGACTGTCTATTGCACCTAATTGTCTAGCTACACCTGCTGAAATTACTAAATTAATATCCTCAGGATATGTATTAGATGGTAATGATGCAACTACTGTTGCTATGACTTTCTTATTAACAAGAGGGTTGTATAACTCTATTTCTGTTTGCGGCTTTGCTTCATCATGGAGAACAAACAGATCATTTGCATTTCCGGTCTTATTCCAAAAAGCTATGCCTCGTTTGTAATGTGGGTCGAGTACGATTATTACCTCACTCGAATCTGTTTTCTCTTCTGAAGTCGATGCTGCTGTTATGCTATCTTTTTTCTCAACAAATACAGTATCTACTAACACATAATCTTCAAATTCGTATTGTTTCTTTTTCGGTAATTCCATAGCTACATTGATCCAGCCTATTTGTAATATTTGATCAACATCTAGTTTGAGATCAGTGAGTCCATTGATCCTCTGTATATCTTCAATTTGTTGATCGAAATAAATTCTGGAAATTCTGAATATCGTCTCTTTTGGTTTAGTCTTATACACCAAAGGGACATCATTAGGAGAACTTTTGACATCTTTAATTAAATCATCTTTAATTGGAATTATCAGTTCTGAGCCCACTGCTAAAGTAGCATCTTTCTCTATGGAGTTGATCTTGGCCAAATAGACCAATGGCAAGTCAAAGGTTCTAGCTAAGCTGTATAGCGTCTCTTTGGGTTGTAGTGTATGGACATAAACTTTTTTGAGGTCTTTGGTAACTTTAACCTCGATTGTTCTTTCTTGGTTATCTTGCGCTGATAGTGATTGAATCAAACTGATGGATAGAACAATAAGAAAAATCCATTTTTGTATGTTCATGATGTAGAAATCTAATATTGTGCAAATGTACATCACATTACATAAATTATTAATGTTTTATTACTTCATGTACTAGCATTTAACCAAAGTTTATGAGTTCAAATCCAGCAAAAGTATCAGCAATCATACCGGCGAGGATACAATCTACTAGGCTTCCTGAGAAAGTTATGAAGAAGATAGGATCAAAGTCAATGCTTGAGCATACATATACTAATGTTGCACAGTTAGAGTTATTTGAAAACATCATAGTTGCCACTGATAGCAAAAAAGTATTTGATCATGTCCACGCGTTTGGTGGAGAAGCAATCATGACTTCTGTAGATCACATCTGTGGTACAGACCGTGTGGCTGAGGCAGCACAAGAACTTTCTTCAGATTATATCTTAAATGTTCAAGCAGACGAACCACTTATAGCTGCAGAGCATATCCTACCTCTCATTGATCTAATTACTCAACCAAAATTTCAAATTGGTACCATCTTTTCTCGTGTACAAGATAGCTTTCAATTTCAAAATAAGAATTGTGTAAAAGTAGTTTGCGGTAAAGACTCCAAATGCCTGTATTTCTCTAGATCTGGAATACCGTGCAATAGAGATACTAATTCCATCGATTACTTTCATCGTCACCAAGGTGTCTATCTTTTCGAGAAGCATACCTTGCTTGAGGTGGTCCGATTACCTAAAAGTAGGTTAGAGCAAATCGAGCGTTTAGAGCAACTGAGGTGGTTGGAAAATGGATTTACTATTTATGGAGCAGAAGTGCCTAATACCTTGATTAGTATAGATACTGCGGCTGATTTAGATAAAGTGCGCCAACTGTTCTGAAAATACATTGGCTATTATTACTGATTTCTCATTAAGCAATTACTTTTGTGGCGCGGGGTGCCTAGAAGGCTGAGATTATACCCATTGAACCTAGAACAGGTAATGCTGTTTAGGGACAGAATTACGCAATTCAGCGTCAAGGTTCTCCGTATAATATTGATAACATATGAAAATGCTGAGCATGAGAACAGTTGTTTCCTTTTTCTTATTCATTGCAATGTGGTCAAATACTTCAGCGCAATTTACCCTGTCAGGTACTGTGTCTGCTGAAGATAGATCGAGGTTAGAGTCCGCAACCATTTACTTCGTTAATACGGAAATTGCAAGTGTGACTGAATTTGATGGTACTTTTTTGATTGAGGATATACCTGCAGGAAAGTATCAAATGGAAGTATCTTATCTTGGATATGAAGATTATGTTGAAGAGATTACGATTGACCGAGATATGGATGTTACAATTGTATTAAATGGATCCTTTTATAATTTATCCGAAATAGAAGTAAAAGGAAGTAGGACTGAGGCAACAAAACCATTTACATACACTATAGTGGATAAGCCATACTTAGATGAACGTAATAATGGTCAGGATGTTCCTTTTCTTCTTGGAGGTCTGACTAATGTCATTACTACATCAGATGCAGGAGCAGGAATAGGGTATACCAGTATGAGGCTTCGGGGTAGTGACCAGTCAAGAATTAATGTGACGATAAACGGTGTGCCATTGAATGATGCAGAATCCCAATCTGTGTTTTGGGTCGACCTCCCTGACTTTGCTAATTCAGTTGAAGATATCCAAGTCCAGCGTGGTGTCGGGACATCTACAAATGGACCTGGTGCTTTTGGAGGAACAGTTGCATTGAATACACACACAATTCATGGCGATGCCTATGCTGATTTCTCAGGGACATTGGGTTCGTTTAATACAAACAAAGTGAGTCTAAAACTGGGAACTGGAATATTGAATGATAGATTCACCATTGATGCTAGATATAGTTTGATTAACTCAGATGGCTATATTGATAGATCAAATAGCAAATTGAACTCATGGATGATTTCTCCTGCTATGTTTTGGGAAGATGCTATGATAAGACTTGATATATTTTCAGGTCATGAAATAACAAATCAAGCATGGTATGGTGTGCCTCAGGCTAAAATTGAAAATGATCAAGAAGGACTGATAAACCATTATTTCAATAATTTAGGTTCAATCTATGAGACCCAAAGAGACTCTGTTAATCTCTTTGACTCCGATAGAAGGTACAACTATTATACCTATGAGAATCAAGTAGATGACTATCAGCAAGATCATATACAGGCGCACTTTTATAAAACTTTCTCAGAACGATTGAATAGCAGATTGACAGCCTTTTATACTCATGGTTTTGGATTTTTTGAAGAATATAAGAACAATGAGTTTCTTCCTCATTATGGTATTGAAGGCTATCTAGTAAATGGTGATACCATTCGGTACAACGACATCGTCAGAAGAAGGGGGCTTGATAATAATCTTTTAGGTTTTTTCACAAATAATGAAGCGAATTTATCGGAGAAATACAAACTGGAATTTGGTGGTGGTATCAGTAGATATAAGGGCGAGCATCAAGGATTACTCATCAATATTGTGGATGTGCAGATTCCAACCATTGGAGTCCCATATTACTTTAACGAAGGCATTAAGCTTGACTATAACCTCTATGCTAAGAACAATGTTAAGTTGTCTGATCACTTCTTTGGAATGGCAGACTTGCAAATTAGGGGAGTAGATTACAGTATACTTGGAAGTGATAATGATGGATTACAGATTGATGAAGAGCACCAATACTTTTTCTTTAATCCTAAAGCAGGTGTCACTTATCTCAAAGATAGTATTCGGAGCTACATTTCCTTAGCAGTAGGAGGTAGAGAACCAGATAGGAATGATATCATCAACTCAATTGGCATTACAGATGTTAGACCAGAGCGATTGTATAATCTTGAACTTGGTGTTGAGCCTACTTTTAAACATATAGCATTGAAGGCTAACCTTTATTATATGTATTATATCGACCAATTAGTTCTGACAGGAGAACTCAATGATGTAGGATCTAACTTGAGGACAAATGTTGATAGAAGTTATCGAGCAGGTATTGAATTAGAAGCTAATACTGCATTAACATCTTGGTTGAATCTGCATGCAAATGCCTCTTTTTCTAGGAATAGGATTGAAGAATTTAATGAAGTTCTTTATAACTATAAAGAGAATGATCCTACTGAAATCATTGTCAATACATATAACGATACTGATATTGCATTCAGCCCACAATTCGTTGGAGGTGGAGAACTCCGAGCAAAACTACCTAAGGATATTTTTCTCAATTTTGGAGCAAAGTATGTGAGCACGCAACAACTTGATAATACCGGAAATCCAGATAGGATCATTCCTTCTTATTTTGTTTCAAACCTTTCAGCATTTTACAGGCCTCAGGTCCAAGCCTTGAAAAGATTGGAAGTAGGGTTGCATGTTAATAACCTCTTTAATACGTTGTATTCGGCTAACGGTTATACTTACTCTTATGGTTATGAAGGATTTTTTGTAACAGAAAATTTTTACTACCCACAAGCTACCAGATATTTTATGCTTACGGCTAATGTTAGGATTTAGCATGAGCTTGATTGAACAATGGAGAGAGGACACTGATAAGTCCATGTTGAAGAACTTCTTAAGTGAATTAAAAACTGAAGAAATAAATCAAAGCAATCTTGATCGTATTGTCCATGACATCAGTAAGCAGGTGACTGAGAAAATTGATTGTCTAGAATGCGCTAATTGCTGTAAAACCTCCGTGACTACTTTTGAGAATAGTGATATCAGCAAGGCATCGAAATACTTAGGTGTTTCCAAAAAAGCATTTATCAGGAAGTATTTGATACTAGACCCACAAAATGACACATTCATCACTATGAATACTCCGTGCCCTATGCTCAATGAAGACAATACATGTAAGATCTATTCGGTGAGGCCAAAAGTATGTGATAGTTACCCACATACTTCAAGATCAATGTTTAAGAACAGGATTCATGCTCATATTGAAAATACAGAAATGTGTCCTATTACTTATCATGTTGTCAAAGCACTTAGAGACGTACAAAACTGAAAGTAAATATTCTGGGTGTCAGAAGAACGTTTTGGTATTACCTTTGTTGCTGAAATAAAGTTCTTATGATTGTAAAACCTCCTTATACTGCGAAGAATAAGATTAGAATCCTCACTGCTGGGTCATTATTTGATGGTCACGATGCTGCTATTAATATCATGCGGCGCATTATACAAAAGACGGGTGCTGAAGTAATACATTTAGGTCATAATAGACCTGTTCATGAAATAGTGAATGCGGCAATTCAAGAAGATGTTCAAGGTATAGCAATTACCTCCTATCAAGGAGGACACAATGAGTTTTTCAAATACATTCATGACTTGTTGGAAGAAAAAGGAGCCGGTCACATCAAAATATTTGGAGGAGGAGGAGGTACAATACTTCCATCGGAAATAGATGCATTACATGCTTATGGAATAGATCGTATTTATTCGCCTGATGATGGCAGGTCTATGGGTTTGCAAGGAATGATTAATGACCTGTTAGAGCAATGTGATTTTGCAGTAGGTAACAACCTCAATGGTCAATTAGAAAAGAGTGAATCAGGCGACATGATGTCCTTGGCTAGATTAATCACTGCTGCAGAGAACTATCCAAGCGATAGCAAATCTTGGTTAGATATACTTGAAAAAGAGAGTAAAGATTCTGATATTAAAGTACTTGGGATTACAGGGACAGGAGGAGCTGGGAAGTCCAGTTTAGTAGATGAACTTGTATTGAGATATTTATCAGTTTTTCCTCAGAATAAACTTGGAATAATAAGCGTCGACCCAAGTAAGAGAAAGACAGGAGGAGCTTTGTTAGGAGACAGAATTAGGATGAATGCAATTGCGAATGACAGAGTATTTATGAGGTCATTAGCAACTCGACAATATAATCTTGCTCTAAGCAAAAATATTGATAGCACCATAGCTATCATGAAGCACAGTGGATTTGATTTGATCATCCTTGAGACATCCGGTATAGGACAATCCGATAGTGAGATTGTCGACCATGCGGATTTTTCAGTATACGTCATGACTCCAGAATTTGGTGCTGCCTCTCAGCTTGAGAAAATAGACATGCTCGATTTTGCAGATATGGTTGTCATTAACAAGTTCGACAAAAGAGGTGCACTGGACGCTTTGCGAGATGTCAAAAAGCAATATCAAAGAAACCATAATCTATGGGATAGCACAGTAGATGAAATGCCCGTATTTGCTACAATTGCATCGCAATTTAATGATCCAGGTGTCAATGCGTTATTCAATCAGTTATTGAAACAAATGGGGATTGCCAATGATACCATCTTAGAAGTGGAAGGAGAAAGCGAAAAGCAATTTATTATTCCGCCTGCGAGAGTCAGATACTTGTCTGAAATTACTGAGACAATCCGTCAATATGACGCTGAGGTAAATGCTCAAAGTAAAATAGCAACCAATCTCTACTCTTTAGAAAATGTAAAAAGTGCTTATCCCGACCTTGATCTGGATATGAAAATCCAAGAATCAAAACAAGCCTTGAATCCTGACAACCTTACCTTACTTGAAGAATGGCCAGAAAAGTCTAAAGCCTATAAGGATGCTGTGTTTTCTTATACAGTAAGAGATAGGGTTTTTGAAGTCGATAACTTTACAGTCAGTCTCAGTAAGAACAAGATTCCAAAAATCTCCTTGCCTAGATATAAGGATTATGGAGATCTACTCATCTGGCTTAAGCAAGAAAATGTGCCAGGTTCATTTCCATACACATCAGGAGTCTTTCCATTCAAACGTAAAGGCGAAGATCCTACTCGAATGTTTGCTGGAGAAGGCGGTCCAGAAAGAACGAATAAGCGGTTTCACTATTTATCCTTAGGGATGCCTGCAAAACGCCTGTCAACAGCCTTCGATTCGGTGACACTGTACGGTGAAGATCCCGATCATCGACCGGATATCTATGGTAAGGTGGGTAATAGTGGTGTGAATATTAGCACGCTGAATGATGCAAAGAAGTTATACTCAGGTTTTGATCTGTGCAACCCTAAGACATCAGTATCAATGACTATTAATGGTCCTGCAGCGACCATATGCGCATTCTTTATGAACGCTGCCATTGATCAGCAATGTGAGATGTATATCAAAGACAATGGTCTTGAGCATCTTGTGGAAGCGAAGTTCAAAGAACTTTATGATGACAAAGGCTTGAAAAGACCTCAGTATGATGGTGAGCTCCCAGAAGGAAACAATGGTCTAGGCCTGATGCTTTTGGGACTTACTGGAGACATGATCTTAAAGTCTGAGCAATACAACCAATTGAAGGCCAAGGCTCTGAATGCAGTAAGAGGTACTGTTCAAGCTGACATCTTAAAAGAAGATCAAGCTCAAAATACTTGCATCTTCTCGACAGAATTTAGTTTGAAGCTCATGGGAGATGTTCAACAGTATTTCATTGACCATAAAGTGAGGAATTTTTATTCAGTTTCGATATCTGGCTACCATATCGCTGAAGCTGGAGCTAATCCTATAACGCAGCTAGCATTTACTCTTTCGAATGGATTCACCTTTGTAGAATACTATCTGTCTAGAGGAATGGATATCAATGCATTTGCTCCAAATCTTTCCTTTTTCTTTAGTAATGGAGTAGACCCCGAGTATGCCGTCATTGGAAGAGTAGCGAGAAGAATTTGGGCTAAGGCAATGAAGTATAAATACAACGCCAATGAACGATCTCAAAAACTTAAATATCATATCCAGACTTCTGGTAGGTCATTACATGCTCAAGAAATTGACTTTAATGATATTAGAACAACATTGCAAGCACTCTATGCCATCTATGATAATTGTAACTCCCTACACACAAATGCCTATGACGAGGCTATCACAACCCCAACAGAAGAAAGTGTGAGGAGGGCAGTAGCCATCCAAATGATAATTAATCACGAACTCGGGTTGGCAAAGAATGAGAATCCTCTTCAAGGAGCATTTATTATCGAAGAGTTGACAGACCTTGTAGAAGAAGCAGTGTTGTTAGAGTTTGATCGGATTACAGAGAGAGGCGGTGTTTTGGGTGCAATGGAAACCATGTATCAAAGAAGCAAGATTCAAGAAGAGAGTCTGCATTACGAAACATTAAAGCATAGTGGAGAATACCCGATCATTGGTGTTAATACATTCCTTTCTTCAAAAGGTTCACCAACAATCATTCCTGAAGAAGTGATTCGAGCTACAGAAGAAGAGAAGCAATTACAAATCACAAATCTTGAGGGCTTACATCAATTAAATGCAGAGAATTCAGGACCCACATTGTCAGAACTACAGCGATCAGCGCTTAATAATGAGAATGTCTTTGAGTCTTTAATGGATGCAGTGAAGACATGTTCATTAGGACAAATCACAAATGCGTTATTTGAAGTAGGTGGTAAGTATCGAAGGAACATGTAGAAGATGAAATATTACACAAGAAAATTAATTAAACCTGGAGATCTTAACGCTAATAACACGCTGTTTGGAGGTATGTTATTGAAGTGGATAGACGAAGAAGCCGGGATTTATGCAATGACCAAGATTAACTCGAAGAGAGTTGTAACCAAATATATTTCTGAGATTGATTTTGTGAGTTCAGCGAAGCAAGGAGACGTTATTGAAATAGGTCTTGAGTTTGACTACTTCGGTACAACATCTATGACCTTTCGATGTGAGGTGCGAAATATTTTCACAAAGAAGATAATTATTAAAGTGGATAAGATAGTATTTGTAAATATCGGAGAAGATGGCAAGCCGCTAGCTCATGGTATGAAGCTCTAATTCTTCAAGTTGGTTGCCAATTGGGTGAAATATTCAGAGTCTAAAAACTTCAGCTCATAGCCATCAACAAGCGGGTTGCTTTTGGCCTTTTCCATGTCACCAGGATTTTCAGAGTTTGTTACCATATAGATAGCTGGTTTAATTCTGTCACTAAATTGTTGTGCGTAGAACTCAAGAAAGTCCCATCCCGTATGAACAGGCATATTAATGTCGAGCAGGATCACGTCTGGCCATTGAGTTGAGCTACCCAATGCGCTAATCGCTTCTTCAACAGATAAATAATTTTCGACAACAAGATCAGAAAGATCTGCTTCTTCTATCATCATAGAATGATAAACATGTGCAGCTCGATCATCGTCGATAAGATAAAGAATCATATTTGGGGTGTAGCTATGTACACAAAGATAGGACTATTCTACGCATGGTGGAAACAATCTGACTATTGACATTAGTTTTGTTTCTTTGAGTAGCATTATGCCAAAATTTAAATTCAAGGTTGACTACAATGGTCATGGTTTTGCAGGATGGCAAAAGCAAAATGATCAGCTTTCTATCCAAGGGACAATAGAAGAAATATTAGTGTCACTTTGTGGCCTTGAAGAGAATATAGTTGGATGTGGTCGCACTGATGCAGGAGTGCATGCTAAAGATTATATCTTTCATGCAGAACTACCAAGAGTTCCAGATTCGTTTCGCTACAAAATGAATAGAATGCTACCTGAGAGCATTGTTGTAAAAGACCT
>JAHDEL010000010.1:57171-96841 GCA_020628855.1 Saprospiraceae bacterium
TGGAAAACACTCTCAGAAACCAAGTATGAATTTCAAATAAGAGGAAATAGATTCCTAAGAGGAATGGTTAGACTCATTGTTGGAGCATGTCTTAATTCTCATAGAGGTATTATTAGTTTAGAAGATATTCAACGAGCACTTTTTGAAGACACTCCACTGCCACATATTTGGAGTGTACCAGCAAAAGGACTGACTTTTACAGGGGCGACATATCCCAAATTGCCTTAAAATAGACTATTCATTTATAAATAGTTTGCTTTTTCATATAATAATTTTTCAAATATTAGTTCATTTGTAATTGGATGCATTTATATCAGATTCTCTTTAGATAGCTTTATTGATGAAACAATATCTTGATCTTCTCCAACACATTTTAGATAATGGTGTCACAAAGAGTGATAGAACAGGAACTGGGACTATTAGCTGTTTTGGTTATGAGATGAGGTTTGACTTAGCAGAAGGCTTTCCGTTAGTTACAACTAAGAAGCTCCACATTAAGTCTATTATTTATGAGCTGCTTTGGTTTTTGAAGGGGGATACCAATGTGAAGTACTTGCAAGAGAATGGTGTAAGAATATGGAATGCATGGGCAGATGAAAATGGTGACTTAGGACCTGTCTATGGAAAACAATGGAGAAGTTGGAGTAAGCCTGATGGTACGACCGTAGATCAAATTGCTAGAGCAATCCATACTATAAAAAACAATCCTGATTCTAGAAGAATCATAGTGAACGCTTGGAATGTGGGTGACTTGGATGAAATGGCTCTCACACCGTGTCATTGTTTGTTTCAGTTTTATGTGGCTAATAACAAGTTGTCATGTTTGCTCTATCAACGATCAGCAGATGTGTTTTTAGGAGTTCCTTTTAACATTGCTTCGTATGCGTTGCTCACACATATGGTAGCTCAAGTTTGTAATCTTGAAGTTGGTGAGTTCGTACATCACTTTGGTGATGTGCACCTCTATAGTAACCATATAGAACAGGCTAAATTACAATTGGCAAGGTCTCCAAGAAAGCTTCCAAAGTTAGTTGTTAACCAAGCTGTAACAGATATAAGTGCTTTCGAATATGAGGATTTTGAAATTCAAAATTATGAACCACATCCGCATATCAAAGCAGCAGTATCAGTGTAGTTATTTAGATGGAATCTAAATAAAATGGATGTACTAATCAGAATAGATAGAAAATTGTTACATAAGTATATTTTTGCGGCATTGTAGTCGGTCCATTTGGGCAAACGCATTTTAATATGATAATTCTACATCAAAACATACACACATTGAGGACTTTACGTATAGTTAAAAATTCAGTGTTGTTTGTGCTTGTATATCTAGGTGCTCTAGGTATTTCACATGCAGAACCAACTGCAGATGCAGGGAAAACAGTCTTTAAGAATTACTGTGCATCTTGTCACGCCAAAAACATGAAGTCTGCCATGACTGGGCCAGCATTAGCAAATGCTGAAGCTAACTGGGCAGATTATCCAAGAGAAGAGCTGTACGCTTGGATTAGAAATAGCCAAGCACTCATCGCTGCAGGTCATCCTAGAGCTGTTGAGCTCTGGAATGAGTACAAGCCAACGGTCATGACAGCATTTCCAAATCTCACTGATGAGGAGATTGAGTCAACCATGCTCTATATCAGAGGAATGGCAGATGGTACCTATGGTCCATCAGTTGTTGCTAATGGTTCTGGACCTCAAGCTCAGCCAAAGGAAGCATCCAATAATTTTCTGTACTATGCATTATTTGGCTTATTAGCACTACTTGCGTTAATACTGACTAGAGTTATTAATAGTCTGAGTAAAATAAGAGCTGCAAAGGCTGGTGAAGTATATCAAGGGAAAACAATGTGGGAGTCCCTGACAAGTAGAGGGATGATTACTTTCGTAATTTTTGCTCTCATTGTTTTGGGAGGATATACAACAGTAAATAAGGCCACTGATTTAGGAAGGCAACAAGGTTACGCACCTGAGCAGCCTATTAAGTTTTCACATGAGACGCATGCAGGTTTGCATAAGATAGAGTGTCAGTATTGTCATGATGGGGCAAGACGTTCAAAGCACGCTGTTATTCCTGCTGCAAATACCTGTATGAATTGTCACAGTGCAATTAGCTATGGATCCGAATACGGTACAGCGGAGATTTCAAAAATCTATGCATCCGTGGGATATGATCCAAATACCAAGAAGTATATAGACGACTATGAGAATATGCCAAAGGATTCCATTCAGGCAATATTTTCAAAGTGGATTGGTGACCAATATATTGCAAATACAGATGGTGTTGATGAGTTAGATAAAGTAGGTGAAAAACTCATTAAATCTGAGTGGAAGTCAATTGTAAGTAGTTTGACTAATGACCAAAAGGAATCAATTGGAGGACCAATTGAGTGGGTCAGAATACACAACCTTCCTGACCATGTGTATTTCAACCACTCCCAACACGTCACAATTGGTGAAGTTGAATGCCAAACTTGTCATGGAAAGGTTGAAGAAATGGCTATAGCAGAGCAGCATGCTCCTTTGTCAATGGGTTGGTGTATAAACTGTCATAGAGAAACAGAAGTAAAGTTTTCTGATAATGAATACTATCAGAGCTATGCTAAATATCATGAAGAAATGGCTTCAGGTGTAAGAGAAAAAGTTACTGTCCAAGATATAGGTGGACTTGAGTGTCAAAAATGTCATTACTAGAATTCAATACAAAACAATAGACAGATAAGCGAAAGCGCATGAATAATAAAATGCAATCAAACGTTTGGATAGGTCAAAAAGACTTGAATCAAGACCCAGACTTTATCGAAAGCTTAGACAAGGAGTTTCAAGATGATGTTCAGTCATCAGTATTAGAAAAAGCTCCTGAAATGGAAGGTAATAGGAGAGACTTTCTGAAGATGCTAGGTTTTGGTGTAACTGCAGCCACTGTGGCTGCAGGTTGTGATATCCCTGTGAAACGTGCTATTCCTTATGTTATCAAGCCTGAGCAAATTATACCAGGTGTGGCAACATACTATGCATCTACATTTATTGAGTCAGGTGATTGCGAACCTATACTTGTGAAAACAAGAGAAGGTAGACCAATCAAAATTGAAGGAAATGCAACTCTGACAAAAAATGGAGGGACATCAGCAAGAGCTCAAGCCTCTGTATTGTCTTTGTATAATATTAATAGATTCAAAGAACCACGTATTAAGAACGGTGATGGATGGGATGTAGGATCTTGGGAATCAATTGATAAAACTGTTTCTGATGCAATAGCAGGGGCTGGCAAGGTAAGATTTGTAACAAACACAATTGTTAGTCCTTCAGCAAAAAAAGCAGTCAATGCACTTTCTGAAAAAGTTGGCAACTTTAAAGTAGTGACCTATGATCCAGTATCTTATGCCGGTATGCTTGAAGCTAATCTAGCGGATTTCGGCAAAAGAGCTTTGCCAAAATTGCAATTAGAGAATGCAGATGTTATTGTTTCTTTTGATGCTGACTTTCTTGGTTCTTGGCTCCCTTCCGGAGATGTGAGTGCTGATTATATAGCAGGAAGGACTGTGTCAAATGTCAATAATGCAAAAATGTCTAGGCATTTCCAAGTGGAATCACACATGTCTTTGACAGGATCGAATGCAGATAATAGAATATTGGTAAAACCATCTGAAATGGGCGCTGCTATTGCTTACCTAGCCAGTAAGATTGCAGGAGTATCTTCAAGCTTAAAGCTAAATGTTAATGCTAAAAAAGCTTTAGATGCTGCGGCAAACCAACTCAGAAGTGCAGGTAGCAAAGGGGTGGTCATCGGTGCAACGAATAATGTAGCCGAACAAAGACTTATTAATGCAATCAATAACGCAATAGGAGCATATGGTTCAACATTGAATATGTCAAATGCAAACTTGACAAAGCAAGGTGATGAATCTGAACTCGATGCGCTTATTACAGAAATCAAATCTAATTCTGTTGATGTTATAATATTTAACCAATGTAATCCAATGTATGATTACGCTGGTGCTGCTGACTTGGCAAGTGTATTAGGTAAGGTCAAAACAAAAGTGGGCCTTCTGTATGCAAATAATGAGACTAGTGGATTTTGTGATGTCATTGCTCCAACGCACCATTTCTTAGAAAGTTGGGGAGATGCAGAGCCTTTTGAAGGTACATACTTATTGCAGCAACCTACAATATCTAAAATATTCAATACAAGACAAGCAGAAGATTCATTGTTGAAATGGGCAAGCTCTGATCAGTCATTCAAAGACTTGATGAAGATGTCTTGGACATCAGACATGTTTGGAGCACAGAGTGACTTCTTATCCAGTGGTTCATTTTGGGAATCTGCGTTACATGATGGTGGGTTTACGAGCGGCAGCGGATCGGCTGCAGCATTTGCAGGTGGTAATATTGGCGGACTAATGAGCCAAGTGAGTAAACCTGGAAGTACAGATCTAGAAATCAAGTTTTTTGAAACTGCTCACATGTCTAATGGACAAGCAGCTGATAACCCTTGGTTGATGGAAATGCCTGATCCGGTAGCAAGAACTTCATGGGGTAATTACTTAGCTGTACCTGTCAATTTTGATGGAGTTAGAACTATGGCAGGTCTAAATGGTCTGAAAGATGGTGACTTAGTTGATTTGACAGTAGGAGATATTAAGTATAGAGTGCCAGTTATCCAACAGTTTGGAATGATGCCAGGCACAGTTGGATTGGCGTTGGGATATGGTAGGACTAATTCTGGTGCTACTTGTGATAATGTGGGTGTTAATGTCAATGCAGCATTGCCAAAAGTGGATGGTAGAACGCAATATTATTCTAATAATGTTGGAGTTTCTGGTAAACTAGGAAAAGAAGAACATTTTTCATGTGTCCAATACCATCACACATATGGTGTAACTGGTACTGATAAGAAAACTGGTGAAACTATAAATGCAGATGAAGCTGCTACAGTATTCGTCACGTATGGAGTTGTACAGCAAGGATATCAAGGAGGTATTACTGATAGATCTGTAATTTACAATACTAATGTCGCGGACTTAAAAGATAGTGTAGCACATCTGAAAGAAAAGAGAGGAGTTGCAGAGCACCTTAATGAAAACACCTTATATCCATATGAAGAATATATGGATGACAAATATGAGGTAGGTCATCACTGGGGAATGCACGTCGACCTGAATTCTTGTACCGGATGTGGGGCATGTACTGTGGCATGTATGGCAGAAAATAATGTACCAGTTGTCGGTAAAAGAGAAGTCAGTAGACACCATGAGATGACATGGTTAAGAATTGACAGATACTACTATGGTAATGTAGAAAACCCAAATGTTGTCTATCAGCCAATGATGTGTCAACATTGTGACAATGCACCTTGTGAGAATGTCTGTCCAGTGAATGCAACAAACCATAGTTCGGAAGGACTAAATCAAATGACTTATAATAGATGTGTAGGTACAAGATACTGTGCAAATAACTGTCCTTATAAAGTCAGACGATTTAATTGGATGGACTACAATACTGCTGATATCTTTCCAGCAAATCAACCAGGAATGGGATTAGATACGGATGTGCCTTTTTATGCAGATGACTTGACAAGAATGGTACTTAACCCTGATGTCACTGTAAGGGTGAGAGGTGTTATTGAGAAATGTAGTTTCTGTGTACAAAGAATACAAGAAGGGAAGTTGACAGCAAAAACAGAGGGCAGACGTCTTGAAGACAGTGATGTGAAGACCGCTTGTGCTGCAGCTTGTAACACCAATGCGATAACATTTGGTGATATGAATAACAAGAAGGGTGATCTTGCGAAAAAGCTCGTTTCACCATTGAATTATATAGCGTTAGAAGAAGTGAATGTGAGATCTTCTGTGACTTACACGATGAAAGTCAACAATAGAGACAAATCACTTGATGCCTAATTCATTAATTAATAGATTGATAAACTCAGATATATGAGCTCATATGTAAGTCCGATTCGAGAGCCACTCATTACAGGGAGTAAAACCTACCATGAGATAACAGAGGATCTTGTATCACCAACTGAAAAGGTGCCAAGTGCTCCTTGGGTTATTGGATTTATTATTTCCATATCATTACTAGCATTTGGATTATTCTGTATTGCTTGGACGGTATGGCACGGTATAGGAACTTGGAACCTGAATCGAACAGTAGGTTGGGGATGGGATATTACCAACTTTGTCTGGTGGATTGGAATTGGTCATGCAGGTACCTTAATATCGGCAATCTTACTCTTATTTAGACAGAAATGGAGAACTGGAGTAAATAGAGCCGCAGAAGCAATGACAATTTTTGCAGTAATCTGTGCAGCTTTGTTTCCAGGTATTCACGTTGGTAGAGCTTGGGTAGTTTTTTATTTCTTCCCATACCCTAATACAAGAGGGCCATTATGGCCAAACTTTAATTCTCCTTTATTGTGGGATTTGTTTGCAATCTCTACTTACTTCACCGTGTCATTACTCTTTTGGTATACAGGTCTAGTGCCTGATTTTGCTACAGTAAGAGACAGAGCTAAAGGGTTCAGAAAAAAGATATACAACTTTCTTTCATTTGGATGGACAGGTGCAGCAAAACACTGGCAAAGATGGGAGTATCTTTCTCTTGTTCTTGCAGGTATAGCTACACCGTTAGTACTTTCTGTACACACAATTGTAAGTTTTGATTTCGCAACATCAGTGATCCCAGGCTGGCATACAACGATCTTTCCTCCATACTTTGTAGCAGGAGCCATTTTCTCAGGATTTGCTATGGTATTGACTTTGATGTTGGTAACGAGAAAAGTCCTTAAGCTGGAAGACTATATTACAATTGCGCATATTGAATCCATGAATAAGGTTATTCTTGTTACTGGTACTATTGTAGGGGTAGCATATCTGACCGAACTATTCATTGCATGGTACTCAGGTTATGTTTACGAGCAATTTGCATTCTTCAATAGAGCTCTTGGTCCATACTGGTGGTCTTACTTCGGTATGATGTTTTGTAACGTTATTACACCACAATTCTTCTGGTTTAAGAAGATTAGAAGATCATTATTCTGGACATTCTTACTCTCTATAGTTGTGAATATCGGGATGTGGTTTGAGCGATTTGTAATTATTGCAACAACCTTAGCAAGAGATTACTTACCATCTTCTTGGAGTTATTACTCTCCAACATGGGTCGAGATAGGTATTTTCCTTGGGACGATAGGATTATTCTTTACACTGTATCTCATCTTTACAAGAGTGGCGCCAGTGGTTGCTATTGCAGAGGTAAAGAGTATATTGAAAAGCTCAGGAGATCAATATTCAGGAAAAGCTGAGCCAGGTCACCATCACTTGCATGTAGAAGAAGATCCGAACTTTGTCTCTTATTTGAAAAAGTCATCATTTGATTTTGCTAATGCAAAGACACAGACTTCAACTACTCATTCATCTAGTAGTCAAGAAAAGAAGATAGTAGATAGTGCAGTTGCCACGACTGTAAAGGCTGCAGTGGATAAATTTCAAAAACTTGAGGGAATAGGACCAAAAATTGATTCCGTCCTTAAAGCTGCTGGAATTCAAACTTATGTTGATTTGTCGAAAACATCAGTTGATCGACTTCAGGATATTTTAGATAATTCAGAAGGTAATTTTGCTGGGAATAGTCCAGAATCTTGGCCTGAACAAGCAAGATTGGCTGCAGAAGGAAAGTGGGATGAATTAAAAGACCTTCAGGATAGACTTGACGGTGGAAAATACTAATTGATAAAGCAGATTATTAAATAAATTATGGCAGCAAAAAGACTTGTCTACGGGCTTTATAACGATGAGGAAATTTTACTGGAAGCAGTAAAGTCAGCCAACGAAAAGCATATTGATATCTACGATGTCTATACTCCGTTTCCTATTCACGGTCTTGATCCGTTATTAGGACTATCGGAATCTAGATTACACATTGCAGGTTTTATCTATGGTATGCTGGGAACCTTGACAGCATTCCTTGGTATGACATGGATTTTCACTAAAGATTGGCCAATAATATTTGGTGGTAAACCATATTGGGCAGTGCCATCTTTCATTCCGATTACATTTGAGTTAACCGTACTCTTTGCATCGATAGGAATGGTTGTGACATTCTATATCATCAATGGTCTTGGACCTGGAGTTGTTAACACCTATTTGGATGATAGGATTACTGATGATAAATTCTGCATCGCCTTTGACTCGAATTCTATGAGTGATGCAGATGCTGAGGCATTTTTTAGAAGAACAGGTGCAAGCGAAGTGCACGATAAAGAACTATAAAAACAGAATTGTGAATAACCTACACATACTACATAAGCTTGTAATTCTTGGGATGTTTATCCTGATTGTTGCATGTCAGTCTCCAGGAGGTAATTCTACTGGTAGTGAGTATATGCCTGATATGGCACATTCTATAGCTTACGAGGCTAACTATTACAATTATTACTATAACAATACTTGGAGTGATAGAGAGACATACCACAAGTTTGCTCAACCAAGACAACCAGTCGAAGGGACCGTTCCAAGAGGTGGAGGTGTTAAGGCCTATGCATATGGTAATACTGAGGAGGAGCGAACAAGAGCTACAGCTGAAATTCTGAATAACCCATTCCCGATAACTGATGCAGGTTTGAAAGAAGGTAAAGCATTATACGATACATTTTGTGGCATTTGTCATGGAGAAGCAGGTGATGGAGCAGGATACTTAGTGAGAGATGATGGAGGAAAGTACCCTGTACAACCTGCCAATTTTCTCTTAGATGAATTTATAGCTGCTTCTAACGGTAGATATTATCATGCGATTATGCACGGCAAGAATCTAATGGGAGCTTATGCAGATAAGATAGATTACGAAGAAAGATGGCAAGTTATTCATTATATCAGAGCGCTACAAGCTAAGGACAAAAAGCTAGCTTATAATCAAATGGAAAATACTTATAACTCTACTTTTGGTGAACCAGCAGGTGAGATAGTATTAGAAGAAGTGCAAAGTTCTGATGAAGCACATAGCCATAGTCATGGAGATGATCATCACGATGGGCATCATAAGGATGATCATCATGGAGACAATCACGATCATGATCACGAACATGACCACGATCATAATGACCATGATCATCATGGAGATGAACATGAAAACCACGACCATGAAAATGGGCATGATCATTAATTAATAATTAGGAATAGTAAGCGGAATGGATCATTCAACTCATACACATACATTAGCGCCTCCAGTAAAGCAATTCAACTTTACATCTGGGCTGAGAATCACTCTTATCGTAGGAATGGTTATTGGAGTGCTTTGCCTTGCTCTTGCTTGGTTTGGCGATACAGATGGCCATCAAACTAGATTTTGGTCTAATTTTCTACATAACTCTGTTTTCTTTACAGGAATAGCAATGCTAGCTGGATTCTTTATGTGCGCTAGTATCACTGCTTGGGCAGGGTGGTATACTACATTTAAGCGTATTTGGGAGGCAATGGGATTATTCTTAGTTGTCGGGTTTGTATTAATGCTAATTGTTGGACTAGGTGTATACTTAGGCTGGCATGATCTCTATCACTGGAACGATGCAAAGAGTGTCGCAGGTGACGAGATATTACAAGGAAAATCAGGATTCTTAAATAAAGGGTGGTACTTATTCGGTACAATCATCTTTGTTGGTTTATGGTATTTCATTTTATCAAGAATACGTTCTTTGTCTTTATTAGAAGAAAAAGAGGGTAGTCATTCAGACTTTAGAATCCATGAGAAAATTAGGGTTTGGGCAGTTGCTTATTTACCTCTAGCTGGATTTTCTAGTGCTGCCATGGTCTGGTTATGGATTATGTCCGTGGATGCACATTGGTACAGTACTTTATTTGCATGGTATACCGGAGCAAGCTGGTTTGTGAGCATGATGTGTTTGACAATGCTAGTTATTCTTTTTCTCAAAGGAAGAGGATATTATTCTAATGTTACCGATGAGCACATTCATGATGTAGGAAAATTGATTTTTGCATTTAGTATTTTTTGGACATATCTCTGGTTCTCACAATATATGTTGATTTGGTATGCAAATGTTGGTGAAGAAACAGGTTACTTCAAACACCGTCTTGATAATTATCCAGTGTTGTTTTATGGCAATCTGGTAATTAACTTCTTACTACCATTTTTCGTCTTAATGAGAAATAGTACAAAGCGTAAGGCTGGGATTGTCGGTTTTGTTGCCATCATGGTTTTCATAGGTCATTGGCTAGATTTCTTTTTGATGATTAAGCCGGGTGTCTTGCATACGTCACATGCGATCTCTGGAGGAGGTCACGGACATGGTGATTCGCATGGACATGGAGACCATGCAGGTGATCATGGCCATGAAGCTGTAGGTCATGCAGTTGAGCATGCAAGTAATTTTGTTTCAGGATTCACTTTGCCAGGATTTCTTGAAATAGGAACAATGATAGGATTTTTATGCTTGTTCTTATTTTTCTTTTTCTCGGCATTAAGTAGAGCTTCATTGCAATCAGAGAATGATCCGTATTACTTTGAAAGTGTGCAGCATCACGTTTAACATTATTTGATAAAAATTACACATAAAGCTATATGTTAGGTTTAGTCATTTTTGCCATAATTGCTTTAATAGCTGTCATCATTGTTCAGCTAAGTAAAGTTTCTGAATTGGCTGCTTCTATCAAAGGTGAAGAAGAAGCAAGAATTCAAGGAAACAACAGAACGGCCTTTTGGATGGTCATATTCATGATTGCCTTTTTGGTATTCTGTGTAGTAAGCGCTCTATACTATAAGGATAGTATGCTGGGATATGGTCCACATGAATCAGCATCAGAACATGGCTTAGACCTTGACTCGCTCTTCGATGTTACATTGATTTTCACAGGAATTGTATTCATCTTGACACAGATTGTTTTATTCTGGTTTTCTTATAAATACAGAGAACAAAAGGGTAGAAAAGCTGTGTTTTTTCCGCATAATGCCATGCTTGAATACATCTGGACGGGTATTCCTGCTGTAGTAATGGTTTATCTTGTTGTTCAAGGTCTCTTCGTATGGAATGAGACAATGAGTGATGTGGAGCCAGGAGAGGATTATATCGAAATTGAAGCCACTGGATATCAGTTTGCTTGGGATATTAGATATCCTGGCGCAGATGGTAAATTAGGAACAAAGAATTTTAGACTGATTAATCCCGCAAATAATCCTTTGGGACAAGATTGGTCAGACAGGAAGAATATTGATGATTTTATTCCTGCAGAGATTGTGCTTCCAGTCAATAAAAAAGTGAGAGTTGCGATTAACTCAAAAGATGTTCTACACAACTTTTATCTCCCTCACTTCCGTGTGAAAATGGACGCAGTACCTGGTTTGCCAACCTATTTTATTTTCACACCAATTAAGACCACTGAGGAATACAGAGAAGGTTTAAAGGATTACCCAGAATGGCAACTTCCTGCCGATGAAACTGAGCCAGATGGTCCTCAAAGATGGGAAGCTTTTGATTATGAGTTAGCCTGTGCTGAACTTTGTGGAAGTGGACATTACAGTATGCGAAAAGTTGTCAAAATAGTTTCTGAGGCTGAATATGAAGAATGGTTGAGTAAGCAGACTTCTTACTATATGTCAAATGTTAGAAATACAGATATTGATCCATTCAAAGGAGAACTTCTTGGGCTTGAAATTGCTAACAGAAAAGATGCTTTAGTTTCACAGTTTAATGAAGCAATGGGAGCTGATGAATTAGGATCAATAATAAATCTGGAGCATGTGTTTTTTGATACTGGCTCAGCCAACTTAAGAGAAATATCAAAATATGAATTGCAGAATGTAGCTGACTTAATGAAAAATAATGCTTCTGTGCAGTTTGAATTAGGAGGGCACACTGATTCTCAAGGGGATGACAGTGCTAACCAAGTATTATCTGATAACAGAGCAAATGCAGTCATGAACTACCTAAGCAATTTAGGTGTTTCTTCCGCGAGAATGAAAGCAAAGGGATATGGAGAAACTTCTCCGATAGAGTCAAACGATAGTGCAGAAGGGAGACAAGCGAATAGGAGGACTGAATTGAAAATAACTTCTAAATAATAAATTAATTCAAGAAGAATGGCAGAATTAATTACTACTTATGACACAGATGCAATCATAGCTGAGAAAGGCTATGATGATCACTTTCATGAGCATCATCATGGTGATAAATACCAATCTGGATTTATTCACCATTACATCTTTTCTATGGATCATAAGATAATTGCTCGTCAGTTCCTTATAACAGGAATATTTTGGGCAATTATTGGTGCAGCAATGTCTATCATTTTTAGATTGCAGCTCGGATTTCCAGAGGAAAGCCTAGCATGGCTGAAGCCTTTGCTCGGCAAATGGATAGTTGTTGATGAAGCTGGAATAGGAACACTAGCACCTGAGTTTTATTATGCCTTAGTAACGATGCATGGAACCATACTGGTTTTCTTTGTTTTAACGGCTGGGCTTAGTGGTACATTTAGTAATCTCCTTATTCCACTCCAGATTGGAGCCAGAGATATGGCATCTCCATTCTTAAATATGCTGTCTTACTGGTTTTTCTTTATGGCTGGAGTTGTGATGTTCTATTCATTATTCCTAAGCACTGGTCCTTTTTCAGGTGGTTGGACGGCATATCCACCTCTGAGTGCCTTGCCTCAAGCATCCACTGGATCAGGGACAGGTATGACCTTATGGCTAGTGAGTTTGACATTGTTTGTCGTTTCAGTACTCTTAGGAGGAATTAACTATATCACTACTGTTTTGAATCTCAGAACTCAGGGTATGAGTCTTTGGAGAATGCCACTCACAATATGGGCATTTTTTGTAACCGCTATATTAGGCTTACTTTCTTTCCCTGTTTTGGCCTCTGGATTCTTCATGTTGATTTTTGACAGAAGTCTTGGTACATCGTTTTTCTTGAGTGACATTTTTATCAATGGCCAAGCCCTTGATAGAGTTGGGGGTACACCTATATTATATCAACACTTGTTTTGGTTTTTAGGTCACCCTGAGGTATATATAATTATTCTTCCTGCAATGGGAATAAGTAGTGAAGTCTTGAGTGTACATGCAAGAAAGCCGATTTTTGGTTATAAGGCCATGGTTCTTTCTATTCTTGCTATTGGATTCCTTTCCTTCATCGTATGGGCACACCATATGTTCATGTCAGGAGTAAATCCATTTATTTCCAACTTCTTTGTCATTTTTACATTGATTATAGCAGTGCCTTCTGCCATCAAGGTATTTAACTGGATTACCACACTTTGGGGTGGTAACATCAGATTGAATTCTGCCATGTTATTTGCCATTGGATTTGTATCCATGTTTATTTCAGGAGGTTTGACAGGTATCTTTTTAGGTAACTCAGCGATTGATATACAGTTGCATGATACCTATTTTGTCGTGGCGCACTTTCATATTGTAATGGGAATTGCAGCATTCTTTGGAATGTTTGCTGGAATCTATCATTGGTATCCTAAAATGTTTGGGAGGTTTATGAGTGAAACTATGGGAAGAATACATTTCTGGGGTACTCTCATTGGGGCTTACGCTATCTTCTGGCCAATGCATTACATTGGAATGGCAGGCGTACCAAGAAGGTATTATAGCTTTGATACGTTCGATGCATTTAGCCATTTTGACGATATGAACAAATTTATTACAATAGCAGCAATAGTTGTTTTTGCTCTGCAATTACTCTTTGTATTGAATTTCTTCTATAGTATATGGAAAGGTAAAGTTGTGAAATCAAGAAACCCTTGGGGAGCTACCACTTTAGAGTGGAGTACTCCTATTGATCCAGGGCACGGTAACTGGCCAGGTAAAATACCTTCAGTGCACAGATGGGCATATGATTATGGTAAAGATGGAATCGAATTCGTTCCTCAATATATTCCAATGGTAGAAGGTGAGGAAGCCGGAGATGCAGGACATTGATTTGAGAATAAGATTTGATAGTGAAACAGCATAAAGACATAGCACTCAGTGTAGATTCAAAATCTAGAAGCTACTTTTCTGATTTGGTTTCGTTGACCAAATTCAAGCTTTCATTTACTGTTGTTCTATCTTCAGTGCTATCCTATTTAGTTGTCAGTAGTTTAGCTTTTAACTGGCCAACATTACTTTTACTTGCCATTGGTGGTTTTTGTATTACTGCTTCTGCCAATGCTTTGAATCAAGTACTTGAAAGAGAATATGATAGCCAAATGACAAGAACGGCTAACCGTCCTCTTGTTGTAAAGTCTATCACTGTTTCTTCTGCTGTTTTGATTGCAGGGCTTTTAGGAGTGACTGGAATTCTTTTGCTGGCAGCAATCAATTCTTTGGTTGCTATGTTAGGTACACTCTCATTAATGCTCTATGCATTTGTCTATACACCTTTAAAAAGATATTCTACCATTTCAGTGGCAGTGGGTGCTATACCAGGCGCATTACCTGTATTAATTGGGGCAGTTGCGCATTCTGGAACTTTGACATTACTCGGACTTTTCTTATTTGCAATTCAATTTTTTTGGCAGTTTCCTCATTTCTGGGCAATAGGTTATCGTTCGTTTGAGGATTATAAGAAAGCTGGGTTTGAGTTAGTTCCATATCATCCTGTTACCGGTAAGGTTGATAGCAAGATTGGCAACTCATCGTTGTTATATTCTGTGCTTTTACTATTGCTAATCCTAGGTGCATATCATGTCGGTATGATAAGCTTAATAGCATTCATTTCGAGCGTAGTTTTGGCCTTAGGGTATGTGTATTATAGCTGGCGATTTGCTGTAGACATTTCAAAAAACACAGCTACCCATCTTATGGTATATTCTTTCTTTTTTATGCCAATAATTTTATTCACTTACTTAATCTTTTGATCATGGTCACTGATGTGAATATATATAGCGGTAAAAGAAATAGGATACATCCTCAAAAATTTGCATTGTGGACTTCATTTGCATCAATTATCATGATGTTTGTTGCTCTCACAAGTGCTTATATTGTCAAGCAAGCATCGGGTAATTGGCTCGAATTTGCACTGCCAAATCAATTTATATACAGTACAATAGTAATACTATGTTGTAGCTTATCCTTGCATTGGTCGCTGAGAGGTTTTAGAAAAGGGGATAGTAATGCGCACAAAATTGGGATGATTCTAGGAGCAATCCTAGGCTTGGCATTTGTCGTACTCCAATATTTTGGTTGGACGGCTTTATTTGCTCAAGGAGTTGATCTAAAAGGTAATGTCTCAGGATCTTTCTTTTACATAATTACAGGTCTTCACGCCTTGCATGTCATCGGTGGATTAGCAGCATTGGGTGTTGCTTTATTCCACATGTTGACTTTACCATTTGAAAACAAACCGCAGAGAATATTACGATATGAGTTGGTTGTTCATTACTGGCATTTCGTTGATTTTCTTTGGGTATACTTATTATTATTTTTAGTTTTTGTCAAATAATTTTAGAATCTATTCATAATGGCTGAAACAGCAGTACATACAGCAGAACACGATCACCACCACGATATGGATGCCCATTGGGATGGAGGTTCCAGACCATTCAAGGCATCATATGGCAAATTGATGATGTGGTATTTCTTGTTGTCGGATGCATTCACATTTGCAGGATTTTTGATTGCATATGGAACTCTCAGAGTGAGTATGCAGACATGGCCTGTTCCAGATTTTGTTTTTAGTACAATACCTGAAACAGTCGGTAATTTGCTCCCAGGGGGAGCTCATCATAAGCCTTTGTATTTCGTCACTTTCATGACATTTGTCCTTTTATTCAGCTCATATACCATGGTGAGGGCAGTACAAGAAGGACAGCAAGAGAATAAAAAAGGAGTGGTCTTCTGGATGGTACTAACCATCTTGGGTGGTATGGGATTTTTAGGTTGTCAAGCTTGGGAGTGGAATACTCTGATTGCAAAAGAACATATGACCATTACTAAGAACCCTTTTTCGGCTCATACTGAAGCTGGAAAGTATTTAGAAGGGGATGGTCATGATATCAAAGCTGGAGATACTTTTGAACCTGGTGAGTCATATTTAATTCATAAGCATGGAGGCGAATGGCATAATCTAAAATATGAAGTGACTGAAGGACCAAATACTGGTCAGGTGAAGCAACAGGCATTTGGGCCAAAAGCATTCGGAGCATTGTTTTTCTTTATCACAGGATTCCATGGATTTCACGTTTTGTCGGGTGTCATCTTCTTAATCATCATCTGTGTAAATGCAGCTTCTGGTTTGTATGTCAAAAGAAAGAACGGCTATGAGATGGTAGAGAAAATTGGACTCTATTGGCACTTTGTCGATTTAGTTTGGGTATTTGTTTTCTTAGTATTCTACCTACTCTAAATCTCTTTTGTCAGATAATTTAAAAGAAAAAACTATGGGACATTTAACATACGAAGAATCGAAAAGTAAAGCACTTAGGATAATCATTATACTCGGTGTGATTACAATTGTAGAAGTACTTTTCGCCTTGCTTGGTAAAGGATATTTGATTTCTGGAGTGGAGTTTCCTATTTCTATTATGGCAATTGCTATGATAGTTATGTCACTAGTAAAGGCATATTTTATTGTGTATGAATTTATGCATATGAAGTATGAAGTGCCAGGACTGGTAAAGTCAGTTTTGCTCCCTACGCTTTTGCTAGTATGGGCTATTATTGCCTTCTTTTATGAGGGTAATGGTTGGAACAAATCAAGAGCAAATTTGATCAAGAAATATAAAGGAATAGAAGATACTCAGGTCGAAAAGAGTATTGGTTATATAGATGCAGAAACCTATAAACTTGACTAAACATTCCTGTGTGTTTAGTGGTTTTATACTTGTATGAAGTATATTAGAACTGGTGGTATTTTATTAATGCTAGTGGTATTCCCAGCGATAAGTTGGTACTATCTTCAAAAGGGATTTGAATACCGAAAAACATCTTACGATAGACTACAGCCAAAAACTACTTGGAATCTGCAATCTTATGCAAATTTGGATTCAGTTTCAAGTTTCTCAGGTAAGACAACCGTTTTGTTTGATTCAGAAATAGACAAAGCATTTGTTCTCAAATTTTTTGACCAATTCAAAGAGTCTAACACTTTTCAATCAATCGTCATCTCTCAAGGCAAGTTTGATCCAGATCAGCTGCCTGAAGACAATTTTAAGGTAGCAATTGCTCCTACATCATTACAGCACGCTGCTATTCTTATTGATACTGGTGGCGTAGTCAGAAATTACTATCAGAATACTGAAGAATCATTAAGAATGTTGATAGAAGATGTTGCAGTAACGATACCACGAACACCTTCTAGACAAATAGTTTCCAAAAAATAGTATGAATTACCCCAATCCAAATCCCGCACTTGCAAAGAAGCTCAACATCTTTGCCTATATCATTTCAGTTGCTGTATTAGGCTTAGTATTTGGAATGAGAATGATAAAGCTTGACGTTGATGTTGATTTCAGTTTTCTTCCAAGAATAAATGCCATTGTAAATACAATAGCAGGAATCTTTTTGATACTGGCTATTTATTTTATTAAGAAGAAAAACTATATAGCCCATCGGAATATGATATTCGTTGCTACCTTCTTTTCGACAGTGTTTCTTTTAACATACGTACTCTATCATATTACAACTCCTGAAACATCATTCTGTAAAGAAGGACCAATTAGAATTGTGTATTTTATTTTATTAATTACACACATTATCAGTGCAGCATTGATTTTCCCTTTCATATTATTTACTTTTATACGTGGAATAACGTTTCAAGTAGATCGTCATCGGAAAATGGCAAGATGGGTTTTCCCTGTTTGGCTTTATGTTGTGATAACTGGACCTATTTGTTACCTCTTACTTTCACCTTGTTATTAATGTAATGAAAAAGTCCTACATACTTTTTTTCCTCCTTATTCTTTGCTTCGTCATAAATTGCGGTGAGCTCTATGCACAGTGCCCAATGTGTAAAATTGCTGCAGAATCTAATCTAGAGAATGGTGGAACTGCTGGAAAAGGTTTGAATAAAGGGATTCTTTATATCCTATTAGTGCCATACATTCTTGTTGGCTCATTAGGTTTTATTTGGTGGAAGAATAAGAAATCATCAGATTATGATGATGTTTCTAAATGGAATTAGAGAGAAAGCTGAATAACCTAAGTTATCCAGCCTTCTTATTTTCTACGCTTTACTCACTTTTCCAAATGCATATCTATATCCAAATGAAGGAGTAAATCCATAATGCCTTGTTTCAATACCGATTACAGAATCTTTGATGAAATTTTGAGCAGAGTGTTCATAGCCTAAAGAAAAGACGAAGAATCCTCTATTATATGGTATATCTAATCCTATGACAACATTTGGAGCTATATCAAATTGAGTAAGATTATCGCTTTTTACATTGATTTCAGTTCTATTGACATTGATATTGAGAATCAAATTTAGTTGCGTGGTAATATCTCCTGCAACAGCATACCCAAAGTTTGCTCCAGCTTGAACCCATGGAGTTACATTCTTTTTGGTCTTAATGTCGAATCTCATATTCAACGGCACTTCGATATAAGTGATTCGAGTTTTTGCTGTTGCACCTATGGGTACAGATATGCCAAGAAAGTTAACATCCTGACCTACAAATACATTAAAACCTCTTCTCTCATATGCTATTCCTGTGACCACAGAAATATTGTCATCTAATGGAAGGACGAGGTCCAAAGAAGGTCTAAATGATTTAATAAAATCTCGATTAGGAACAAAATTCGGATCGATACCTCTGACTTGTACATTTGAAACATTCATGGCCAGAGAGGCCCCCACTTCAACTTGAGAGTAACTTGACACAACACTACCAATGATTACGATTAATACTAGCAAACTCTTTTTCATAATTCAATGATTTGATTAATGAGTACAAGATAAGATTACGGAATGTTAAGAACTGTTAGCACAACGATAGGCCTTCATTAAAAACCAAGTAGAACTCTATAAATATGTTAATTTTTTAATATCCTTGAATTCATCCCTAGAAGAATCCATCCTATAATCATTAGTAGACCGCCAATAGGAGTTATTGGACCTAACCAGCTTACTCCAAAAGGCAATACTGATTTCAAAGAAAGGAAATAGATGCTAAAACTGAATAAGCAAGTTCCCAATCCAATTAATTGTAACGGCTTCTTTGATTGAATATGGAATTGGTTGGCTAATAGAGTAATTATTAAAATAGCAAGCCCTGAATAAAACTGATATCTGACCCCTGTTTCAAAAGACGTCAGACTAGAAGGTGGTAGTATCTCCTTCAATGCATGAGCCCCAAATGCACCAAGAATGATTGATGTTGTACAGAAAACGATGCCGATAATTATCCAGAACCTAGTATTTACCATTCGATTGATTTTAGTTTTCGTGCTTCTAGAGCTTTGTTGCATTGGGAAAAATGTCTACACCCAGCAAAGCCAAACCTTGCCAGAGGTGATGGATGGGCTGCCTTTAAAATGAGATGCTTGCTCTCATCGATTAAAGTAGATTTTGATTTAGCATAATTGCCCCAAAGCATAAAAACAAGAAATTCTTTTTGCTCAGATAAAGTCTTAATTATGGCATCAGTAAACTGTTGCCACCCCAATGACTTATGAGAACCTGGAGTGTTTTGTTCGACTGTCAGGATAGAATTAAGGAGCAATACTCCTTGCTGAGCCCAATTGGTAAGATCACCATGATCTGGAATTTCAATACCAAGGTCAGCATGAATTTCTTTATAAATATTCTTAAGTGAAGGAGGGACTCTCTTGTCTTTGGGTACACTAAAACAAAGTCCCATCGCCTCACCTGGATTATGATAAGGATCTTGTCCAAGAATAATCACATTGACTTTATCCCATGGTGTTAACTCAAATGCTTTGAAAATTAAATTACCTGGAGGAAAAATTGTTTTTCCCTGTGACTTTTGCTGTTTGAGTTGTGCAACCAGGTTGTCAAAATATTCCTTCTCAAATTCAGATTTGAGTATAGACTTCCAAGAGGACTCGATTTTGACGTTTTCAGGATTCACATTTAAATGTAAACAACTTAGATATTCTACCAAAGCAATGGAGAGCTAACTTTCATTACCTACTTTTGTTTTTATGATGATTTCAGGATTTACAATGTGTAAAAATGTTTCTAAGCTTTATTATCCAATAAAAGCATCTATAGAATCCATTTTGCCAATTGTAGATGAATTTGTTGTTGCATTGGGAGACTGTGATGATGATGATAATACAGAAGAAATCATTCGTAGTATCAATTCTGATAAAATAAAGATCATTCCGACAAAGTGGGATCTTGAGAAGTACCCTAATGGAACAGAGAATGCACACCAAACAGATATCGCAAAAGAAGCCTGCACAGGTGATTGGTTATTCTACTTACAAGCTGATGAAGTAGTGCATGAAGATTACCTTGACCATATAGTGTCTGCTTGTAGGAGATACTACAAGGATTATAGGGTAGACGGTTTCTTATTTAAGTACAAGCATTTTTGGGGAGATTATAATCATTACCAAGTAGCACATGGCTGGTATCCTAAGGAAATCAGAATTGTAAGAAATGATCCAAGTATCCATTCTTGGGAATCCGCACAATCATTTAGAAGAATTCCCAATTTTGATTATAAGAACTATAGACAACAAGCAGGTACACACAAGCTTCGAGTAATTCCTCTTGAAGCTGAAGTATATCACTACGGATGGGTAAGACCTCCTTCTTTTATGCAACGAAAAAGAAAAGCACTTGATACCATACATCAAGATGCAGATACTGTGAATCAAAAGTTTGAATTAGAACCTCCAGTATTTGATTATGGCCCAATGAACAAGGCCGTTGAATTCAAAGGAAGTCATCCTAGTGTGATGAAAGAATGGATTGCTCAATTTGATTGGGCTAATCAACTAAGGGAGTCTGGACCATTTCCAACAGATCGAGAGTTGCATAAGCACGAAAGACTAAAGTATAGAATACTTACATTTTTTGAGCAACGCTTGCTCAATGGCAACCACATTGGGGGATTTAAGAACTATATCATTGTAAAAGATCACTGACAATCTTGATTATAGCTTTCTATGAGAAACCGAATATCTCTAGTTCCATAGGTCCCTGTGTCAAGTAAATTATTAAATGCTTCACAAGGGAGAAGTTCTTTACGAAGTTGCTTCTTTATTCGCATTCCTTTTACATAAAAAGGAATGGCAGCCCCTTGTTTTATAATATATTTGACTTGAGTGATAGGCCCACCTCCCATGGCCGGATTTCCAGTCATATGTTGGCTCATTTCGCTGTAAACCTCCACACCTCCATCTACTTCAAGTCTTCTCAGCTTTATTCCCCCTGGCATAATGATGGCTCTATAGATGTAGGATTCGCCTTCAGTTTCGAATCCTAGTTCATATATCGTCTTGAGGTCAATCTTTTCGAACTTTGTCCCTACTTGATATTTAGGATTTTCTTGAAATGCCAAGGCATTGAAGACTCCAGTGATATACTTGTTTTTCTTCAGAATAATTTGGGTGGTGTCACCTTGGCGATCAATTGAATATGCGCTGATTTGTCCTTGCAGGAAATAGCATTGTACTAGAAAGAAAAAAGAAAATAGATATAGCTTCATTTCTTTGTTTATTGCATAAACGGATGAAAGCACTAAAACATTTCTTCAAGTGCAGCTCATATGAAAGGAACTTTTAATAATCCTTCATATCAGTAATGTCTTTTAAGAAATTCAGGATCATAGTCTTCTAATGAAGATTAATAACATTCAAGATTATAGCTTTCAATCAAAAATTTCAAGTCTTTAATAGTATACTTGTTATGTTTCAAAACTGAATAAAAATCCGAACAAATCTCCAGCTCATTTAATAATTGCTTTCTAATTCTTCCTTCATTAACATAGAAAGGTGTTGAAACACCTCGCTTAATGATGTACTTGAATTGATTGCTTCTTAGACCGTTATATAGGTGATTAATTTCACTATAGAGCTTAACATATCCATCCACTTCTAATTTTCTTAATATTAATTTATCCTTGAGTATTAAAGTATGATAAATGTGATTTTCCTCTTTATAAACAAAGCCTAATTCCTCGATTCTTTCCAAATTCAGAATTTCAAAATTATCACCAACTTTATATTTTGGTTTTTCTTGAACAGGAATAACCTTAAATAGACTAGTGTTATAGGTGTTATTGTCTAAGAGAATTTCAGTTGTATCTCCTTCCGTATCTATAAAGTATGCAGGAATTTGGCAGTCTCCAATAACAAAGCAAAAAAGAAAGAAAGAACTCATGAAAACTTTCATATTGTAGAGTGTAGAATACTAAAAGATTTCTTCAAGTGCAGCTCTTATGAATGGAACCTTTTTGGGACTTTTAAGTATTGCAATATCTTCTAGTAAGGATAAGTCTTCATTCAAAAAACTGAGTATTCTTTCTGCCTTAGTACCTGCAAAGAGCTGGTCGAAAACTTCAGCTCCTGAAAGTTTATTTGATAATATAACATTGAGAAATACTTGATCAAACCACTTGTACTTTTTTGAAAATATTCTTTGAGCAATTTGTGGTTCCTTGCCACTTATAAGCGCTTGACAGATAGCCTTACAATGTCTCAAAGACCTTGTATAACTGTATCCAGAAGAAGGTTTTACTGTTCCGCCAGAAGTGCCAATATTTGTGATCCTCTTTGTATCGTGTGCTGAAAAATTATAGGTGGTCATGGGAATAACTCCAAACTCTGTTTCTTGTATTGAATATTTGGATTGAGTTAGATGGGCAGAGATATAGGCTTCTATTGTTTTATCATAGTTAATATCCTCCCATACCTCATCAGAAAACACCGCCAATTCTACTAAAGCATGTCTATCACTTGTTGGTAAGACGTAAAAGAAACAAGTCCCAGGCGATTGATCCGTCCTAAAATCCATGAAGTGGATATGATTAGGATCAAAACAAGATTCTTCTGTTTCAATAAATATTCCTTTGAAGTGCTGGAGAACATGATGGTCTTTGGTGAAGTCTAGTTCATCGGTAATGAAGCTCTTAAACAAATGTTTACATTTATAGGAGTTTGACTCTTCAGTTTTCAAGACCATGCCATCATCCATCTCGACAAGGTCTATAATCTTATCAGTTATCAAAGTAATGTTTGATTTCTGATCAATTTTATAGTGCACATGATTATAGAAATCAGCACTTCTGATCATGCAATATTCATAGGGATCAGTATCCAATAATTTGTGCTCACCTTCGTAATTGTAGAAATTGAAGTGCTTCCAAGATTTCGAAACATAGTCAGGTGCCAATTGGTCCTTTGACCAATAACAGATGGTTCTATCATTGGTAGACTTAACAAATTGATCGATAATTAAGATTTGCTTGTTGTCAAACCAAGAAGAGTTTGCCATTTCATTTGCAAGTAACAAACCTGAAATGCCACCTCCTGCTATTATATAGTCAACTGTATTTACCATTCGTCTCAACTACTTTTACATTCTTAAATCTATTAATTTGCATGACGCATGAGCATTTACAATTTTACAACATATGATGCGGCTTTAAAGTTTTTGTACAATCAGTTACCGATGTTCCAACGTCAAGGTCCAAAAGCTCTAAAGTATGATCTTGCTAATGTTACAAAGTTAGTTGATGCCTTAGGAAATCCGCATCGTTCATTAGAGTTTATACATGTTGCAGGCACTAATGGAAAAGGCTCTGTTTGCCATTACCTCTCTTCAATATTACAAGAACAAGGTCTGAAAGTAGGATTATATACCTCTCCACACTACAAGGATTATAGGGAGCGCATTAGATTGAACGGAGATTTAATCCCTAAGAAAGCAGTCAAAGAAATCCTCAACTTGATGTACTCTCACAATGCTGTTAGAGCATTGAAGCCTACTTTTTTTGAGTTGACAGTTGCTATGGCGTTCCAATATTTCAAAGAAGAACAGGTAGATGTGGTTGTGCTCGAAACTGGACTGGGTGGAAGATTGGATAGCACAAATATTGTTAAACCCAAGCTATCTGTAATAACAAATATAGGTCTTGATCATCAAGCTACTCTTGGTGAGACAATGCAAGAAATAGCAAAGGAGAAAGCAGGGATAATCAAACCTAAAATTCCAGTTTTAATTGGACAAAGGCAAGTTCAAACAACATCAGTATTTCATACAGTGGCTAAAGCAACTGATTCACAATTAGTTTTTGCTGAAGACTTCATATTTGATGAGAAATATTTCAACGAAGTACATATTGAATATCAACGCTCAAATATTCAGACATGCTTAGCTGCATTAACCGTCTTAAATAAACAGACTTCAGACAATTGGCAAGAAACAAGCATTCTGAAAGGATTGCAAAATGTCCATGACAATACAGGATATGTCGGTAGATGGCAAACGTTGTCCACTCAACCTAATATTATTGTTGATGCTGCTCACAACCAAGCAGGCATGCATCAAGTTTCCCAAGTGCTGAAGAATATGAAGTATGATAGATTGCACATAGTATTGGGAATGGTGGGGGATAAACCAATAGGTAAAGTGTTAACTCTTCTACCTAAACACGCGAAGTATTATTTTGCGAAAGCAAATGTGCCAAGAGGGAAATTAGCAAATGAGCTACAAAGAGAGGCTCAATTATATAGCTGCAAGGGAAAATCTTATAGTTCTGTTCGAAAAGCATTGGCTTCTGCTAAACTTTCAGCTGCAAAATCAGATTTAATACTTGTTACTGGTAGCATATTTACTGTAGCAGAAGTCATATGAAGAAAATAGTATTAGCTCTGGGAGGATCATCAGGATCAATTTATGCTAAGCACCTGCTTGATTTTCTATCGAATTCTCAAGAAGAAATAGAAGTTGAGATGGTGATGAGTGATAATGCAAAAATTAACTGGGAACTAGAAATTGGTAAGTGGAAGGATGATCATTATACATTTAAGAAATATCATAAAATGGATTTCTTTGCCGGCAGTGCATCAGGATCTTCTAATGTTTCTTCAATGGTAATAATTCCGTGTAGCATGGGACTCTTAGGTCGTATAGCTAATGGAATATCCGATGATCTCATCACCAGGAGCGCCGATGTGATGTTAAAAGAGAAGAAGCAACTTATCATAGTTCCACGAGAGACTCCCTTTAATCTAATTCACTTAAGAAATATGACAACGCTTGCAGAAGCAGGAGCTACACTTATCCCTGCAATGCCTTCATTTTATTCTAACCCTACTACCATTGATGAATTAGTTATGACAGTTGTTGATCGAGTGATTGATCATCTTGGACTAAGTCAAGATACTTTTCGGTGGGGAAGTAAAAATTGAGCAAACAAAGATTGTTGTACTTCTGGAGTCCATTCGTCTGCAATCCCTAGAATGTATTGATCTGGTCTTAGAACGATATAACATGGTGCAGATACTCCATACTGTTGCCATTCTTCATTTAATATTTCTTCTTGAGTATCCAGAGGTAAATGTAAGATCTCAGGACAAAACTTAATAGTTGACTCTTGCCCAATTGCAATGATTGTGAAAACAGGTTTTGAGAATTGATCTAAGTACCGTGGTCTAACTCTAGGAATTCTTTCCCCTGCTTGAAATGTAAGTTTTTGCTTTGTAAGGTGTTTTGATAAACTGAATCTGTCATAGGAATACCAAACTTGAGATACTGTTTGGAAAATTCTCTTTCTTAATCCACTAAGGCTAAATCCAAGGCTCATCAATCTAAAAAGGATGACTTCCCTAAATATCCTGACTAATTTTGACTTGCTAGTGATGATGCGGAATCCTCGATCTGTTGAACCTAAAAGCCACTTAGCAAAAGGTAGTCTTTCTTCATTATAGGTGTCTAACAGTTTGGTATCACATCCGTATAATAGTACCATAGCAAGCTTCCAGCCTAAGTTATGTGCATCTTGTAGACCAGTATTCATACCTTGACCTCCAGCAGGACTATGTATGTGGGCACTATCTCCAGCTAGAAATATATTGTCCTTGCGAAAAGAGTGTACACATCTATGATGCAGTTTATATGTTGAAAACCAAGCAGTCTCTTGGAAAGAAATTGGCTGAACGAAGTTTTCAGATATACTCTTTTTTATATCTGAGAATGTTACGTTTTCCTTATCTCTGATTTCATCGGGTAGGGTGCCAACTATTCGAAATCTCTTTTGGCCTTCCATTGGAAAGAAAGCAGAGAACACATTCGCTCCTGGTACTAGCACAATTTCTTCATGATTCAGATTGTCTGACTCAATAATTGTATCTGCAACATAAAAGATGTTTTCATAAGTGCCACCTTCAAATGAGAATTTGCTCTGTTTTCTAATTTGACTACCTGCTCCATCACAACCGATAAGATATCGACACTGAATGTTGAGATTGCCATCATTTGTTGTGATAGAAGTAACGAGGTTGTTATTACTTCTAGAATAATTCAAAAAGTTAGAATTCCATAATACCTGCTTTTTATGTTGCTGTAAGTAGTTGTTCAATAAGCTTTCGTTCTTGCTTTGTTCAAAAATTGTCAATACTTGATTGAAGTCCGATAAACTAGTATCGATGTTACCTAATCTTGCTCTTGCAATGACTTTGCCTTTGTTTTGCACTTTAAATCCTGATAACCCGACTGATGATTCCATAATTTGCTTATCAAGACCAAGCTGTTGATAAATTTCAAGGCTTCTCGATGTCACAGTTAGAGCTCGCGATTCATGGGTTGGGCCTGATTTGGAATCTAAGATTTCGAATTTGACGCCAAATCTTGCTAACTGACACGCTAGCATCAGTCCAGTCGGACCTGCACCTACAATGAGTACATCTGTCGTTATGTTAACAGCTCTATTCATTCTCGCCATTTTGGATTGTGCTCTAAGGTCTTTTTATAAATCTCACATGATTCGCCGTGGGCACCTTGGAGGTATCCAGTGCTCATTAAAAATTCATTTGTAATTTCACCTCCAGTAAACTTAAAATGTTTTTTGAAAAGTTTCACCCATTCTGCCTTAGACAATGGATGATGTAAATCTAACCAAGCTTTAAAAGAGCCATGTTCTTGTTGAAATTCCAAGACTCTATTTGCATTATAAATTGCAGCGTTGACTTTCAATTTGTTTCGTATTATTCCAGCATCTTGTAGCAGTCTATGTCTTTGGCTCTCGTCATAGGAAGCAATAGTTTTGATATCGAAGTTATCATATGCGTTTCTGAAGTTTTCCTGTTTTTTAAGGATGGTATCCCACGATAGTCCAGCTTGGTTTATCTCTAAGAGTAGTCTTCCGAAAAGTTCATTGTCTTCCTCTATCGGAAAACCATATTGATTGTCATGATACTGCTTATGGATATTATCTTCATCTAGTGATTTTACAAAATTACAATAGGTGTTTTCCATACTTCAAGATAATAGGTTTTGTGAGATCCATTCGCGAAATCGTAGAGCTATTAGAATTCTGATGCTTTCAAAATATTTCTATCTTAGCACAGAATGTATTGAACGAATCTTTCATGCATTTATGTTATAATACCACAGACCAAAACAAGACATGTCCAACGAGTTGTTTTTATTAAGAGGAGCCTGTGAAAAAGTGCTAAATCTAGTTGAGTCAGAGACTGACCTAGTGAGCCAAACAGAATTCTTTACAAGTGCAATGAAGCAAGGTCTTCAATACTTGAAAGGGGAAGAAGCAGTTGACAAGTCTCCTAAGCAGAGTCTGATTGAATTTGAATGGGGTATTGAATTGAAGCAATACTGCATCTTATTGAGAGACCTCATATTTAGATCTTATAAAGGTCAATTTAAACCTACATCAGCACTGAATTCAAAAGATGCATCAGCTGTTCTGAAAACTGCAACGTCCAGTCTATTGTCTTCATTAGAAGCAATAGTAGATGCAGATGAACTTTCTTTAGATTCCAAAGCTGAGCAATGGAAGCATCAATTATCTCCACTTCCTCATCTAGAAAATCAGATTAATACATTGATTCACCAAGTAGATGAAATGCCCAAAGCATCTTCTCATCTTAAAGAGGTTGAAAGAGATTTACTTTTTTATAAAACTGAGTTAGATAGCACTTTTGGTGCATATCAAGAGATTCTCGGGTCTGTACTTCTCCAACTTGAAGAGTTGACTAGTGAAATTGATACAGTAAAGGCCAAAAAAGATACTGCATCCTTACATGCAGCAATATCATCAATTGATGACTTGTATAATCAAATCGATGATTACAGATCAGATAATGAAATTAATGAACTCGCTTTTTCAGCTAGAGACATGAAAACTATCCCTGTTTCTTTGCAGGAAGGAAACCTTGTTACGAAGCAGATTGATTTTTCAAAGCAAATCAACACTTGGGTAGAGTCTGAAATTTTTCCTGAGATACTGCAATTCGATAAGGATTTGAAGCAAAAAGAATATGGCTTCTTAGTCTCTTTAGTTAATCTAAAAAACCGATTGTCTCTCTTCCAATCCAATCCGGAACTGATGCAAACCCCTGCGATTGACAATCTTGAGAGTTCAGTCTTGACGATTAAAAGTGAGATTAATAGTATCCAACAGGAGTTAGTAGAAACTCAACATACACATAAGGAAAAAATAGCACAGAATCTTGGCATAGATAGGGTGTTTGCTGATGATCAATTCTACCTTGTTCCTCAATCTCGGGTTATCCTCAGCGATTATCAAAGAGAAGGGAATCGATGGATTCAGAGCATTCCTGTGAAGCGGGTTAGGAGGTGGTTATCGAATGCATTTGACCAATATATTGTTGGAGGCGAAGATGTAGGAACACTCAGAAAGAATAATGCCAGATTGATTCAATATGTTCGTGCAAAATCGTTAAATGAAATAGATCAATTTAGTCACTCACTGTTCTTAAGTAAAGGGTACTTAGGATCAACATTTTACACTATTCGCAAAGACTTTAGTCGGGTACTCTCTGTAGCAATGGAGGCTTGGAATGAAGGCTTTGGTTCTTCATTACTTGTCTATGGCAGAAAGCTTTCTGGTAAATCGGCAATCTTAGAGTCACTTATACATTCTTTACCAAATTTCCAAGTGATTGAGTTAACCTCGGATGAGTCGATTCAATATTTAGGTCAGCACATCACTATCAGTTATGATCTCCCTGGAGCTCTTAAGCAAATAGAAAAACTGCATGACGGAAACCCATGTGTAATTGTGATAGATGATCTACAGCAATGGAAGTCTTCCGAGACAGCTTTTACTGATAATGTTAGAGGTCTGCTTAGCCAGATGTATAAGAATAGTAAGAAGTTTTTGTTTATTGTTGGAGTGAATAATGCTATAAAAGCAGAGCTAGATAGTCTACTGCAATTTACGCCTCATTTTTCTCACACTTATGACACAAGTAGTGCTGATCAAGAGACAATAAAGGAGATCATAAAAACAAGGGAAAATGCTCTAGGGTATACTACGTCAAGTGACGACTCTGAGTTCGAGCAACTACTCAATAAAACAATTAGCAGGCATAGAAATAACATAGGAGCTTCCTTATTAGAATGGACGAGAAGTAAACACCAAAAAGAAGAAGAAAATGTTGTCGAAATAGATCAATTTAAAATCTTTTTCAATAAACATCGATCTGTGTTAGACTATGTACTCAAGTGGGGGTCAATATCTGAAAAAGAGATTTCAGAATTTAAGAATCCTTCATTGATAGTAATTATGAGTGAGTCTATCCGAACATTGTTGAGTTATAGAATTTTGGAACGCCAACTAGGAGGTAAACTATACATACCTGTAAGTTTGATTGATGATGTTGAACATGTTCTAGATAGTGTATCACCTTTAAATCCTCATACCTATGCTTAGTAATACTTTTTCAGGTTTGAGTTTAATTGGTTTTCTTATTCTATTGGGACTCTATCTTCTCTTTCTCTTGATTTACATCAGAGTATTTAGAAGATATCTCAAGCAAATTATCACAGAAAGAGGAGGAAGCGGATTCGATACAACATTTTTGGTTATTGAAAGGCTTTTCATTTTGATTATGGCATTAATCATCTTACTTCTTTTTGTCCGTCTTAATCCATTACCCAATGGCATAATAGTTCTTATCCTTCTTCTAGCTTTTGGGAGTTTTATTTACAATTATTGTTTGGGTATTAGCCTGATAGGAGAGTTGCGGCTCGAAATAAATAAACCTATTGCCATTGGAAAATATTCAGGTATTTTAAGAAAGATAGGATTCTTAGGGCTTTTTGCATCAAAAGGAGATGTCCTTTCTTTTTTCTCGTATAGAAAGCTATTGAATACTAGAATAGATCACGGAAGTGATAATCTTCCAGTTCTGACAACGTTATTAGTGAGAGGTGACCGTGAGACGACTATGAATGCTCATCAAAAAGCAATTGAAGAAATTATACTAAATTTCCCATTAAATATTGCTGTTCAAAATTCTAATATTAAAATCTCAGGAGACGATATTATCGTAGGTGTTGCAGTACAAAATAGCAAGCATTTTCAGAGTCTTATTCAACAATTAGAAATTAACGGATACAAGGTATCCATCAAATAACATAGAATATGGAGGCGATTGGACCTTATAACTTGATTATTGTCGCATCATTAGTACTTATTATTTCTTTTTTCTTTGGGGAGTTCTCAAAGCGAACTAGTATTCCATCTGTATTGATGCTCATTGTTCTTGGAATTCTAATGAATCTAGGATTAACCTCTTTTGGATATGGTGATCTAAATTTCTTCCCAATCTTAGAAGTTTTAGGGATTGTTGGATTAATAATGATTGTTCTAGAAGCGGCTTTGGAATTGAAGTTGGATAGGGATAAGATAAAGCCAATCAGTAAAGCCTTTCTGATTGCTTTGGTTGGCCTAGGATTGAGTACTTGGCTAACGGCTGAAGTATTGAAGAGATTCTACACCGATATGACAAATCTGCAAGCATGGATATATGCTACACCTTTATCCATCTTATCAAGTGCCATTATCATCCCTAGTGTGACAGATCTAAGGAATGATAAAAAGGAATTCCACATTTACGAGAGTACGTTTTCTGATATTCTTGGAATCATATTATTCTATTTCTTAAAAGGCTTTTATCCTAAAGATGATTACTTCAACAAGGCAACAGAAAAAGTTGCAGGAGGTGGAGAATATGCTAATACCAATGTTTTGGACTTGGCTTGGAGCCTTTCAGGCAAAGAACCTAGTGGTGTTCTCGAATATTTAGGGACAATCTTACTAACTATTGTGATTTCTTTGATAGCGAGTTATTTGATAGTAATTGTTTTTCAACGTATAACGAGTGCTGTGAAGCTCTTTCTCTTATTGGCTGTCTTGATGTTACTCTATTCCATTGGTAAACAGTTTGGTTTGTCTGCGTTAATTGTGGTGCTCATATTCGGTTTGGTTATTTCCAACATGAAGCTCTTCTTTTCAGGGGCTTTAAAGCATTTTCTGAATTATGAAGCCGCTCACGAAATTTATCATGGTTTGCACGTCATTACCATGGAAACTGCATTCGTTGTTAGAACTTTCTTTTTCGTAATTTTTGGTATTACAATTGCGTTTGGTTCGCTCGCAGATTTGAATGTTGCAGCAGTCAGTGTATTACTCATTGCTATAATCTATGTAGTGAGATTTGTACTTTTAAGAGGCTCCGAAGGGAAGGATATCATTCCGCAATTGTACATTGCTCCAAGAGGATTAATTACAGTATTGTTATTCTATGCTATTCCGGTAGCTGCTCTGCACGAACCATTCAGCTCTGGTATATTACTCTACATTATTATAGGTACTAGCTTAATCATGACTTTCTCAATGATATATGATAAGCGAAGAGCTAATAAGTCTATAAGAGAAGCAGACTCAATACCTGTCCAAGAAGTTAAATGGAAGTTGCCAGGTAATTAACATTGTCAGAAAAAGAAGTCCTAGGATTTATTGTTCTTTCAATTCTTTTTTGATTCTCAACGCAAGTTGATTCAGTTCTTGAAGTTTTAATTCAGCTTTGAGAATATCTTTCTTTTTCTGCTTTCTGGCCGCTGTCTTGATGTAGCCTAGACTGATTTGAGATTCTAAATCACTTTTCACTCTTTCTATAATAGCACTTCCATTTTTTACTTTTATTAATGCTTCTTCGAGAGCGACATCAAGGTTAAGCTTGGTTTTATTATAATCTTCTATTGTTAGGTTATCTGAATTTTTTGCAGTCCCGTTTGCGGCAGTCTGGCTAAATGCAAATGTGCTATAAAGACAGGCTATAATTGTGGAGATGATAAAGTAGAGGTATTTCATTGAGTTGTAAAATTTTCTAAGTTAAGAAGCAATGTATCTAACTCTAAACCTAGAGTTTTCAGTTGTTTAGTGTTTTTTTGCATTGTTTGGGTAAGAGAATCAATATTCTCAATGTTTGGTCTAATGTCAACACTGTCGTTCTCAGAGACTTGATTTTTACAGGCAATTAGACCCAATAAACTTATTCCCAATACTATCAGATAAACGTTTTCCTTTTTATTCATTTTACAATACTTATTGAAACATCATTTGTTTTAACACTCTGAGTACCAATCGTACGCTTGAAAGAGTATTAAGTAAAGATATAAGGTAGAAATATCATATAATAAAAATTCATATATTAATACCTAATTATTGTTCAAAGTTTCATGACCTTTCATTCTAGTCAAGCAGTACTTATTGAGGCTAAAGTGAATGCCTGCTTGTTGTTAGACTAAATTGTTTTCTCTGGTGAAGTCAAGAAAATGCTTGTTAAATTGTATTAAACTATTGAGTCAATAATAGTAAAGATTGATAATATCATATGGAAACAATATGGTTTTGATAATTCTGGGAAACAAAAAAGGAGCTTTCAAATTTGAAAGCTCCTTTTATATTTTACCTCACGACTGTAACATCTCCAGCCACAGGGAATTGATCTCCATTGACTCCGTTCACTAAGAAGTAATAGACATATACTCCCAATTCGACATCAACACCATCGAAGGTTCCATCCCATCCATAGAAAGGATCATTAGGTGGGAAATTTGCATTATAGAAAATGAGATTACCCCATCTATCATAGACATAGAATTCTTCAATCTCTTCAACTAATTCAGTCGTAAAGAGTGTTAATGTATTGTTTTCATCAGTCTCAGTAGTCTTAATCACATTAGGAACAAAGATGTCATAATCATAATCAATGATAAGTCTGAAAGTAACTGTTGCAGCACAACCATTTTCATCATAGATTGTCACAGTATACACCTGGTCTTCATCTATTGTTATTATCGGATCAAGGCAATCTAAACAAGAAAGACCTTCAAGATTGTCCCAAATCAAGGTATCTATTTGACCAGGAAGTAGGTTGGTCAATAATTCAATTTGTTCGTCATCTCCAAGGTTCACTGTAATGTAATTTTCTTCAATATCTAGACTAACTGAACCACCTGGATTTAGCACATATGTACTATCGAATGTACATCCTGTGTTATCTTCTATAACTACATCATAAGTGCCTGCTCCTAAGTTATCAAAATCTTGCTCTGTCACCTCTTCTCCATTTATATAATATGTGAAAGGTGCATTGCCTCCTATGATTTCGGTGATATCAATGAAACCATTATTTTCACCAAGACAAGCAGGGTCTTGAGTATCACTAATCAGACCATTTATGCCTCCAATATCATCTACAAATACAGAGTCAATAGCATTACAGCCATTATCAGCATTAGATACCGCTAAGTAATACCAACCTTGTCCGTCAACAGTAGGGTTTGTAGTGTCCTCACCCGTTAGAATGTTACCATCAACAGTAAACCATTGATAATTGTAATTATTACCTATATCAGAGAGTGAACCATCTAAAGTAATTGTAGGATTAATACATCCTAAAGAGGTAGAATCTCCAGCATTTGCCAAAGGCTCAATGATATTTTGACTTACCATTATAGTATCTGTATTAGTGCAACCATTTGCACTATCAACAGCTTCCATATAGTAGGTTCCCGGATTGTCTACCGAAAGTGTTAAGTCAGTTTCACCAGGAATTGGATCTCCATTTTCATCATACCACTGATAGCTTATCGTTGAGCCTTGTTGTGAACCAATCGCACTAATAGTGATAGTAAGATCAGTACAATTGAGTTCATCTGGATCAGAAATATTAATCAATGGATATTCTATGAGATCAAGCACATCTAATGAGTCGATGTTTGCACATCCTGTTAATGTATCGATGGCAGTCAATACAGCCGTTGTCGGGCTAGAGATAATAATCGGACTTCCTTCCAATTGAGTTTCTCCATCAAATAAAGACCAGCTATACACCACATTATCTTCCTCGTCAGTAGACAACTCAACAAATTGTGCTACACAATCGATGATGTTACTTGGATTAGCGTAGATAATAACACTAGGATCGTTAGTTGTATCCGTTACTTCAACAACATCCTGAACAGAACAATTTAGTAAGTTGTCAGTAACTATTAATGTATATTCACCTGCAACAGGTGCATCATAAGTTGGATCAGTAGAGACTAATGTGCCATCTTGGTCAAACCACTCATAACTATAATCAGAGCCAGTAGATGTATTTGTACCACCAAGAATAAAGATTGGATCATAGCAGTTAATTATTCCATCAGGACCAGCATCTGCTTGAGCAGTACAATTACAATTTGGAGCTATATAGGTATCTGAGATAGAACAATCAACAGCACTTGAAAACTCAAGGTCTACATTTACTCCTGAAGGAATATTACTGATAGTGAAAGTACCGTCATTATTATTGACAACTGTACCGTTAGTACTTGTAACCTGATTTGCATCAGTTGTTATTGTCAAAGTATATGTCAGTAAATCTGCGCTACACTCATAATCAATAGAATACATAGGTAGATTAATCTGAGCTACTGTTATTGATGATGTTCCTGTACATCCATTAGCATCAGTTACTGTCACAGTATAAATATCTTCTGAGTTTACTGTAATCTCTTGAGTATTCTCATTTGTACTCCAAGCATATTGAGCAAAAGTTTCATTCACCGAGATTGTAGCTGACTGATCTTCACAGAATTGATTATCACCTCCTATTGTAGGATTCGGTAAAGTTGTATCAAGTAATGTGACAGTACTGAAGTCATTACATCCACCTAGAGTATTAGTGACTTCTAGAGTGTAGGTTCCACTCATAGTAACATCAAGCGTAGGATTGTTACCAATCACGTTACCATTTGCATCAGTCCATTCATATGAGTAATCTTGACCAAGAGATGTCAGCGGACCTCCTAATGTAATGGTTTGGTTACAACCAATGGCCTGATCTTGGCCTGCGTCTGCAACTGCAATACATGCCGAAGAACAATTTGGTGGTTGCACTAAGAAAGTAGTGTCACATCCTGTCGTAGTGTTTGTCAATGTCAGACTTACAGTACTATTGACATCTATTGGGTCGATGGTAAAAGTTTGATTACCATTGTCAATAGAAGGCAATCCTAGATCATTTGACACATTATCAGCATCAGTTGAAATGACAATGTAATAACTCAGACCATCTGGGTGGCATTCAGTCGTCACATTTGACATTGGGTTAGGATTTGCTTGTACATCTACCATTGTAGAAGACATACAGTTATTATTATCAGTGATGACTAATGTGTATGAACCAGAACTTATAGAACTAAATGTATATGGTGATGATACATTATTTGCCGTCAAGTCACCACTAATTGAGAATGGTCCGCTTCCGTCTTCCCAGTTTATTGTAATGGTTCCATTTGGATCATCACAAGAAGGGGTTGATTGTACTTGTGTAAACATTGGAGCTGAACTGTCATCTACCTGTGCAGAAGCTTGAGACTCACAACCATTGGCATCAGTCACTGTAATGCTGTAATTACCACCATTAAGATTGTCAAAAACTGTTGGCGACATTGCATTGGTTTGTGTGAGGTCTCCAGTGATTTCATATGGAGATACACCATTACTCCAAGTAACCGTGATGCTTCCATTTGCATCTCCACATGTGGCACCAATCGCACTGGCTATTGCAGTAGGTCCATCAGCATTGCTGACTATTGCACTAGCTACATCTGTGCATCCATTGGCATCTGTTATAGTCACTGTAAAGGATCCAGAACCTAAGTTAGGAAAGACTGCAGGTGATGAAGCATTCATTGCATCAAAATCACCTGAAAGATCGTAAGGACCAGTCCCACCTGACCATGTAAAGGTCACGCTACCATCAGCATTTCCGCAAGTCGTATTCACTGAGCTACCGCTGATAGAAACAGTTGGGGAGTCGCCTATCATAGCCATTGTATTGGAAATACAGCCATTAGCATCAGTCACTACTATTGCATACGATCCAGATGTAAGATTATTGAATGTGACTGGAGAAGTAGCATTCATTTGGGAGAGATCGCCTGTAATGCTAAATGGTCCAGTGCCATCAGTCCATGTTACAACAATGGATCCATTATTATCTCCACAAGTTGCATCGGTGGAGGTTGCTGATGCATTTTGACCAGGTATATCATTGACAATAGCAGTGACTTCATCTGTACAACCATTGGCATCTGTTACTGTCATAGTATAATTACCTGGTAATAGTGTTGTGAATATTTGAGGAGAACTTGCATTATTTGCAATGAGATCACCTGTAATGTTAAAAGGTGCAGTTCCACCAGCCCAATTAACTGTAACACTACCATCCGCCTGACCACAATTAGCGTCTGTTGATGTTGCAGATGCTGATTGTCCAGGATTATCATCAATGATAACACTTGCTTGGTCTGTACAACCATTGGCATCTGTTAATGTAATACTATAAGTTCCAGCACCAAGAGTATTGAAGTCTTGAGGTGATACCACATTTGTGAGATTAAAGTCACCACTTATATTAAATGGTCCTGAACCACCAGACCAAGTGAATGCAGCTTCTCCATCTGCTTGGCCGCAATTAGCATTACTTCCAGTACCAGAGAGAGATGGACCATCAAGTTCATCGACTAAGGTTGATGCAGTATTAGTACAACCATTGGCATCTGTTATTGTCACTGTGTAAGTACCTGACCCTAAATTCGTAAACGTTTCAGGAGAAGAAGCATTTGTCGTGCTAAGATCACCAGATATATCAAATGGGGCAGAGCCATCATTCCAAGAAATAGTGACTGATCCAATGGCTTGTCCGCAAGCTGTAGCAGTTGATGAAGCCAGCGCTAATGGTCCAGATGAATCGGAAACAGTAGCGGAAGCTACTGATTCACAACCATTACCATCCGTGACTGTTACATTATATGTGCCAGCACCCAGATTGGTAAATGTTTCTGGAGATGAGGCATTTGTTGCAGTGAGATCTCCTGTTATATCATAAGGTCCTATACCACCATTCCATGCAATTGTTACACTTCCATTTGGATCTCCACAACTAGACGGGCTACTTGTGCCAGATGCGGTTGGACCATCTTCATTGCCTACTGTAACCGAAGCTACATCCGTACAATTATTTGCATCTGTGATTGTTACAGTGTATGTTCCAGAGCCTAATCCACTAAACATTTCAGGACTTGTTGCGTTAGCTGCTGATAAGTCACCAGAAATATCAAATGGTCCGACTCCACCATTCCAAGAGAATGTTGCAGTTCCATCTGCAAGACCACATGATGTGTTTGTCGAAAGACCACTCGCTGAAATTTGGGGAGAATCTCCAACATCTACATTTATGACATCAGTACATCCGTTGCCATCAGTAACTGTTGCCGTATAGTTTCCAGAAGTCAAAGCATTAAATGTAAATGGTGAACTGACATTATTTGCAGTAAGATCACCTGAGATATTATAAGGGCCATTTCCACCCATCCATGTGATAGTTACACTTCCATTATCTAATCCACAAGTTGCCATAACAGATGTAGCGTTTGCAGAAGGGCCAGCAATATCCATTAATTCAATATTAGCTGGACTTGTACAACCATTTGCATCAGTCAAAATAATAGAGTAACCACCAGAAGCTAAACCTGTAAACTGCTGAGGTGATGTAGCTCCAGTTAAATTTAAATCTCCAGAAATATCAAATGGCCCGTTTCCGCCTGTCCACGAAATTGTAATACTTCCATCTGCATTTCCACAATTTGAAGAAACACTACCGGTGTTTACTATTGGAGCTTCTGTATCATCTATCATCACAGAACCAATATCAGAGCAGTCGTTACCATCTGTAACCGTGATATTGTATGTACCTGCAGCCAATCCGTTAAACGTCTGAGGCGATGACACATTGCTCAACGAGAAGTCACCAGTAATATCAAAAGGTCCTGTACCTCCTGACCATGAGAAGGTAGCGCTTCCGTTAGCATTGCCACAGTTAGCATTTACTCCAGATGAACTGACAGAAGGTCCAGCAGCATTTCCGAGAGTTGTATTTAATATTTCTTCGCAACCATTAGCATCTGTTAGCGTGATAGTATATGATCCTAACGCTAATCCTGTAAAGGTTTCTGGAGAGGTAGCTCCAAGTGCAGTGAGATCACCGTTAATATCAAATGGAGGTGTTCCCGAATTCCACTCAATCACAATCTCTCCATTATCTAATCCACAGGTTGCATCTGTCGGACTTAGAGAACCATCAGGGCCTGGGATGTCATTGACAGTGCCAGTGGCTACAGAAGTACAACCATTGCCGTCAGATACTGTCACATTGTATGATCCTGCAGAGAGGTTAGAGAATGTTGATGGAGAAGAAGCTCCAGTTTGAGTTAAATCACCAGAAATATTATAAGGTCCTACACCACCTTGCCAAGCAATAGTAACACTACCATCCGCTTGACCGCACGTAGAAGGCGTAGCAGATCCATTGGCAGTTGGACCATCTGCATTTCCAACAGTTGCATTGACAACATCAGAACAACCATTACTATCAGTTATAGTAATTGTATATGATCCTGAGGAGACATCTGTAAAGACATGAGGAGAAGAAGCTCCTGTTTGATTAAGGTCACCACTCAAATCAAATGGACCAACACCACCTGACCAAGAAACAGTTATTGTTCCATCACTTTGTCCACATGTAGTCGTAGTAGCCGTTGCACTACCGGTTACATTTGGAGAGTCGTCAACCTCTGAAGAGATGATGTCTGTGCAACCATTAGCATCTGTGACAGTAACAGTATAGGTACCTGTCGCTAGATTGGGAAACGTTTGTGGATTACTAGCACCAACCGCACTGAGATCACCTGATATATTTACAGGCAGAGTTCCACCAGTCCAAGAAATTGCTATTGTTCCATTTGTTTCACCACAAGTAGCATCTGTACTTGATTCTGAAACTATCAAAGCAGGAGTATCAGAAACTGTAGCTGTAGTAATTGCTGGACAACCATTTGCATCAGTCAGAGTGATTGTGTAGTCACCAGCTGATAAGTTTGTGAATTGCTGAGGAGACGATGCACCTGTTTGGTTAAGATCACCAGAAATATCAAAAGGTCCTGTTCCTCCAGTCCAAGTTATAGTCACACTTCCATCTGCATTTCCACAATTAGCGGCAACTGTTGAATTACCTACAATTGGTCCTGGGGCATCTCCTACAGTAGCCGTAGCCTCGTCTGTGCAACCATTGTTGTCAGTAACGGTAATGGTATAAGTTCCAGCTGTTAGATTTGAAAAAGTTTGAGGAGATGCTGCTCCAATTA
>JAHDEL010000053.1 GCA_020628855.1 Saprospiraceae bacterium
ATCTTGAGGACTTCTAAAAACGCTTTCTGAGGTACTTGTACAGTACCAATATTTCTCATCTTTTTCTTTCCTTTCTTCTGCTTTTCAAGGAGTTTACGTTTACGAGTAATATCACCTCCATAACACTTGGCTGTGACATCTTTACGAAGTGCAGAAATAGTCTCTCTAGCGATTATCTTTTGACCAATTGCAGCTTGGATTGCAATCATGAATTGTTGTCTAGGTAAAAGTTCTTTTAATCTCGTACAGATACGTCTTCCAAAAGACTCCGCTTTGCCCCTATGTACTAGCGAGCTCAGTGCATCCACATTTTCCCCATTGAGTTTGATGTCAAGTTTGACTAAGTCAGAAGCTCTGAAATCAATCATGTGATAATCGAATGAAGCATAGCCCTTGGTTATACTCTTTAATTTATCATAAAAATCAAAGACGATCTCAGCTAATGGCATCTCGAAAGTCAGCTCAACTCGTGTTGTCGTGAGATAATTTTGATTCGTTAGTATCCCTCTTTTATCCATACAAAGCGTCATAATTGACCCAATAAATTCTGGTGTAGTAATGATTTGCGCTCTGATATAGGGTTCTTCGACTTTGCTGATTTTAGATGGATCAGGCATGTCGTTTGGTGTATTCATTTCAAGAAGCTCACCTTTAGTAGAATATGCTTTATAAGATACGTTCGGGACTGTGGTAATAACCTCCTGATCAAATTCTCTTGAAAGTCTTTCTTGAATAATTTCGAGATGCAACATACCAAGGAATCCACAACGAAATCCAAAACCTAGTGCTACAGAGGACTCGGGTTCAAAGACTAGCGACGCATCATTCAATTGCAATTTTTCTAGACTATCTCTTAAGTCTTCAAAATCATCATTATCGATAGGGTAGATTCCTGCAAAGACCATGGGTTTTACATCTTCAAAACCTTCAATGCCAGCTTCACATGGATTATCAACCAAAGTAATGGTGTCACCAACTTTTATTTCCTTGCTTTCCTTGATGCCTGTAATGATATATCCCACATTTCCTGCTTCAAGGGATTGTTTAGGAACTTGATTTAATTGAAGTACACCAATTTCATCCGCTTCATAATCTTTGCCAGTATTGACAAACCTTACTTTATCACGTTTGCTCAAAGACCCATTAAAGATTCTAAAATAGGCTATTACTCCTCTGAATGGATTAAAAAGAGAATCAAATATTAGGGCCTGCAAAGGTGCTTTTGGATCACCTTGTGGAGCTGGTATACGGTCAACAATGGCAGCAAGTATTTCTGGAACACCAAACCCTGTTTTTCCACTGGCATGCAAGATTTCTTCTAAGTCACACCCTATAAGATCAATAATCTGATCAGACACTTCATCTATCATAGCACTCTCCATGTCTACCTTATTCAATATGGGTATGATTTCAAGATCATGCTCCATCGCAAGGTAGAGATTGGAAATCGTTTGTGCTTGGATGCCTTGACTTGCATCGACGAGTAGCAGTGCTCCCTCACAAGCTGCTATAGATCGTGAGACTTCATAAGAAAAGTCAACATGACCAGGAGTGTCAATCAGGTTGAAGGTGTATGTCTCTCCATTTTCATGCTTATAGTACATCTGGATAGCATGAGATTTAATGGTAATACCTTTCTCTCTTTCGAGATCCATGTCATCCAATGCTTGATCCTTCATCTCTCGCTCCGAGATAGTTTGAGTCTCTTCCAGCAATCTATCAGATAGCGTGCTCTTACCGTGATCAATATGAGCGATCACACAAAAATTTCTAATTTTATCCATGCCGTCACAAAGATATATTGATAAGAGCGAATGATATGTATATAGCACTAATAGCTTCTACAATTATCCTTGAATATCAAGATAAAAGAATGCGCGATAACCTAAGTCACGATTGGATACCTCGACTTCCCAATATTGGAAGCCTTGAGAATCGTAGAGAGTTGGGAAAGGTATAGTGTTAGGTATGTGGAGGGTAAATCTATCATTTGTAGTAGAATACGAAAAAGACTCCACTGCTTCGTATGTGATAAATGAAATCATTTGTTGCTTTGAAGTATCTTTCTCATCGAGTCTAACTTTATGCCATTCTTCCTTTACATTCCTTAATGTAAGATCCAAGTCACAGCCTTGTTCTCTCAGTTCTGTATTTATTAATCGAAACTCTACTTTGTCACCAGCTGTTAAAGAACCATATTGAAAGATGATTTCAGAGGACCCATATTTGTTGGCCTTTTGAAATTTAGCATGTACCTCATAGACGTGTACAATAAAGAATAGGGTAATCAACGCAAAAGCTATTATGTAGGCAACTGTGCTTCCCTCAATCGAAATGGGTATCACAACGATAGAGATTAGCAAAGAATAGATTGGAAAGAGTTCGCGTATTTTTTCACGATAAACTATGGTGTTGGAGTGATAATAGGGTGCTGGTGGTTCAGGAGGAGGATTGAAGTAAGGAGTAAGCAGAAGACTTCCTAATGTAGAAAGAAAGAGCAATATAGCACCTGGCGCTCCCCAGATTGCTTGAATGCCAGTTCCTAGGACAACAAAGTATAGGATGGCTAGTGGTAATAATGTCAATATGGTAAATGACAAGAAACAACCAAGACTAGCTTGAGTACGCATCTTTGGTAGTCTATGGTCTTTCTTGACAATTCCTTCTCTACCATTTATATCTACAGTTTTCGACAATTTGATTGCTTTTATATCCAGCCTAAGATACCTACTTTTGCAATTGTATCAATGCAAGCATTATGGTTATCAATATGATGAGTGACACAGTCACCAAGCCATGTAAACGAATGTTAGAAGCTATGGCAAATGCTGAAGTTGGTGATGACGTGTTTCGAGCTGATCCTACTGTTAATAGACTGGAGCAGATGGTTGCTGAGATGTTTGGCAAAGAAGCTGCACTGTTTTGTCCAAGTGGCACAATGACGAATCAGATTGCAATCAAAGTCAACACACAACCGCTTGATGAGATTATTTGTGACCATTACAGTCATGTCTATCGCTACGAGACAGCAGGATTTGCTTTTAATAGTCAAGTTTCTGTTGCTTTAATTCAAGGAGAGTATGGCAAGATCACAGCACAGCAAATCGAAGAAGTAATCCAACCGACAGCTGACTGGTTGCCGAGAACGCGCTTAGTAGTACTCGAAAGTAGTACGAATAAAGGGGGAGGTAATTATTATACTCCTGAAGAGATAGCTCCCATAGCTGAACTCTGTAAAGAACACAACCTTAAGTTGCACTTGGATGGAGCTCGTTTTTTTAATGCATTGGTGGAAACACAGTATGACATAGCAGACTTTAGCCAATATTTTGATACGATTTCTATTTGTCTCAGTAAGGGACTCGGAGCACCAGTAGGTTCTCTCTTAATTGGATCTATTGAGGATATTACCCAAGCCAGAAGGTACAGAAAAGTGATGGGGGGAGGAATGCGACAGGCTGGAATATTAGCAGCAGCAGGAATTTTTGCATTAGACAATAATGTTGAAAGGTTGGCAATTGATAATGCTCGTGCAAAGGAGGTAGGCAAGCTGTTAGAAGCTCAAGATTATGTGGAAATTGTTAAGCCAGTAAGGACTAATTTGATCATTTTTGAATTGAGTAATGGACTAACGTCAGAGGAATTTATTGAAGAGCTAAACAAGCACAATATCCTTGCTTCACCTTTTGGTAAATATGCTGTTAGATTTATTTTTCATCTTGATATAGATGAAAGTATGTATCAGAGACTTTTAGCCTTGCTTCCCAATCTAAATTTCTAAATCTATTTGGCTAGGGATTCTAGATTAGGTTTTCTTAGCAGCTTTTTTTGGAAGTTGTTATTACCATATTCAGGTGTTCCTATCATAATCATAACATCACTTCCAAATTTGATATTCCACTCTTCAGGATTTTTCGTTTTATCATTATCTATCATGAGCAGAACTAGATTTTCAAAGTCGTAGTGGTACTTACCTTCACCTTCTACAGAATCATATTTGCCGTAGCGATAGGTGTGGTCATCATTAAAGTCAACCCAACTCCCATCATAAGCCCCTTGCTCTGACATCTTTTTCCCATTGTGAACAAATTGATATTCCCATAAATCTTTTTCTATTATGGTGTAAGATGACTCTGTGTCATTGCTTATTCTAAAATCCAGTATTGACAAAGCTGAGCCTCGTTTGTGAGTCATATCTCTTCCTGAAGATGATCTTACTGTTTCAGGATTTAACACCTCGGTGGAAGTTTCAATTTGGTGCGCCTTTTTTGGACTCTTTTGTGGTTTGTCATTGCCATCATTGCATGCAATACATACAAGAACGCAGGCAAGGATAAAAACTCCTAGTCGACTCATCATGGGTTTGATTATTTTTGAGAAAATTACAATTATAATTTCGCAAGGCAAAGATAATGTTAGATATCTTTCTCTCCCATATCCAAAATCAACATCCTTACTTAGTAGGGGGTAAGGTAATCGTAGCTGTAAGCGGCGGACTTGATTCTATGGTCCTACTTGATCTGATGTCAAAGCTAACTGACCAAATTATCGTTGTTCATATCAATTATAACATGCGGGGAGTAGACTCAGAAGGCGATGAAGACTTAGTAAGAGCAATAGCATTGCGCATTGGCGCTGAATGTATTGTCAAGCAAGCTGATCCAGCGTTCCTTAAGGCCGGAAACTTTCAGGAGAATTCGCGAAATTTTAGATACACTGTGTTTGATGAGGTTGCGGATACATATAATATAGAGTATGTCTGTATTGCTCATCACGCAGATGATCAAGCAGAAACAGTATTAATGAATTTAGTAAGAGGTAGTAACAGCAATGGATTAACAGGGATGGAAGCTGTGAATGGCAGGTATATTAGGCCTTTGTTAACAATGCGTAGGTCTCAAATTGCATCTTATGCAGAAAGCTCAGGTGTTCAGTTCAGAGAGGATAGTTCGAATGGTCAGAATTTCTACCTGAGAAATACTATCCGAAATAGAGTTATTCCAGTGTTAGAAGATTTTTTGCCAAATATTTCTAAGCGCATACTTGCCACTTCTTCGAATCTGAAAACTAATGCTAAACTGTTAGATACTTTAGTGACTAAGACAATAACACCTTATCTATCCGCTGTTGATCAAAATATGCATATTGATAAATCAATATTAGAAATTGGTCCTCATGCTTCTGCAGTCTTAGGATATTATTTTAACGATTATGGATTTACAGCTGATCAAGTTGAGAATCTTCTCCACCCAGCATTGCAAACAGGTAAGTATTTTGAGAGTGCAGCATATCTTCTAACAAACGATAGAGCACATTTTACATTGACGAGTAAAGATCAGCAGATATTGGTGGAGACAAGGATTAACAATCCAGACTTTATGGTTACACTGGGTAATGGGGCAACATTATCTGATAGAGCAGATGCTGGGATTCCAAAGGATGTTATCCATTTACGGAAAGAAAATCTCACTTTCCCTTTACTTGTCCGATCGTGGCAATTTGGAGACAGAATAACATTTAGTGAAGATGGTAGTCGTAAAAAGGTGAAGAAGCTTTTTCAAGAATATCAGATAAGTCGAGCAAATAAATCAAGCGTCCCTATTCTTGTAAATGGAGATGGTGAGCTGATATGGGTGGTGGGATTAAAGAAGAGCACCAATTTCAATAGTAAAGAAAATGGGTATAAAATATATTACAATTTATTTTAATATGATGGTGTTAGATCTCAACACTTCTGGCAAAATAAATTGTACTGTCTTTGCCTCAGGATTGTAATTATACTCAATCAAAGACAATTTCTTTTTCTTGTATTTTCTATCGTTTATGACAACCATTTTTGGTTCAACAGTTTGACCATGAATGGTAAATGTTATTTGCTTTGTAATTGAGATATTGCCTTCATTCTGAATGGAAAACACAGTTGACATATCTGATGGCTTAGCTGCTATGTTGAGATATTCATAGTCTTCAGTTTTATGCTCATAGCCATTATCCATATAGTATTTGCCTGTCGAATTAATAGATTTTGAAGTATAGTAATCCAACTTCAACCTACTATAGTCAAGAGAAGTGGTATTTGTAAAATTATCAGAAACATCCAAGCTCGGAATCCAACTACCTGCTTTAACAAAGACTGGAATTGTATTGTCTTTTAGTAAGTATGTAGTTATACTTCCACCTGATTGCGGACTCAGTTCAGGTTTATAGAAGTCATACCAATCTTGACCTTTTGGAAAATAGACTTCTGTTTCTGTTTGCCCTTTTTCGACTACTGGTGCAATGAGGAGGTCGTCACCAAAGAGATATTCTGTTGTTATGTCAAAATTGTCAGGTGTATTCTCTTCTACGAATATTGGCTTTGTAATTGGAGTGCCATTTGTACTATTCTCGTAAGCTGCAGTATAGATATAAGGAATAAGGCTATATCGCTCTTGAATTATTGCTTTTGCTTTATCACAAGTTGCTGCATCCCACAAGACTGGTTCGGAAGGAACTTCGCTTTGAGCATGTAGTCTAAAAATGGGAGTAAATACCCCAAAATTCAACCATCTTAAGTAGAGCTCACTGTCTTCATAATCACCTGCGAAACCACCAAGATCAGAATGAAAATAACTTAATCCTTGCAGGTGCATCGTAGTCATGAGTTCGACTTGTGATTGCAAACCTTCCCAAGATCTACTCACATCTCCTGACCATGGTAGAATGCCATATTTCTGAGATCCAACAAATCCTGCTCGCATGAGGAATGCTGGCCTCTGTTTAGGATAATGCTGAGCATACTTGTCTGATAACATCTTTGTCCATTCATGGCCATAAACATTGTGTAATGATATGCCAGTCCCGCCTTCATGCATCATATCCCTTGGGTGTACTTCAGGCTCTCCTAGATCTCCCCACCAACCATCTACACCTATTTTCATGTTAGTATCATAGATGTTCCAGAACCAATCTTTAGTATCCTGTTTGAATATATCGAGTAATGTTGTATGACCAAAATAGAAGTCATAATGATATGGCTCCCCAGAAGGTGTCTTACCTACAAGTTCTTTCTCAATCACAGCATCATATTGCTTGGTGCCTTGGAGTACAAAAGGCTCTGTGATTAATATCGTGTGAATATCATCCTGTTTGAGCCCATGCATAAGTCCAGTTGGATTAGGGAAAGAGTCAAGATCCCACTCAAGATTTCCCATATAACCTTTGAGTTCTGGGCCAAACCAAAATAGATCTAAGATCATCGCATCAACACCAATGCCTTTAGCTTTGTATTTGGCAACCACATCATTAACGTGTCTACTGCTGGTGTAACCCATTCTGGAACTAAGATTGCCAAACATCCACTTAGGTGGTAGCGGTTGTTTCCCTGTTAATTGAGTGAGCTCTTTAGATAGCTCCTCATAGGAGGTAGAAGTACTCAGATAAAAACTTTGCCTGCCAGTTTTGGCAGAAAAATTTAGTGTTTTGTTGTTGGCATGTCCAATATCTAAATATCCCTCTGCTGTATTGTCAAATACTATCATATATTTCTTACTGGAAATGACCATTGGCATTGAGTAATACATTAATTCTGCTTCAGTCCCATAACCGTAGCTTGCTTGATTGTACAGTTTGAGTAGCTTGCCTTTTCTATCCATTCCCAAGACTCTCGAACCACCACCAGTTATGGCTTCAGAGGGTTGAATACTAAAATCGAACCCTATACTATCTTGCTCTTGTATTACATCTTCGAGTGTTGTTAAAGGTTGCTTGAGGTGATCGTAGAATCGGATGTTTAATGGGTCTTTTTGAATGATCACCGACATTGAATCTAGAATAAACATCAATACTTTACCGCTAGAAAGTAGATCAAAAGTAGGTGCACTTGATATCTCGTCTTGCAACGATCGTGATGGCTCAAGAGAATCATTGAGAATTGTTAATTCAACACTCTTTTCTGTAAGTGCTTTTATTTCGCAATTGTACTCTGCAGTTTGGAGTAGAATCCCTTGATCTATCTTTTCGTAACCAACAAAGGTATTTTGACCATAGAGGGTAGCATTGCATAAACAAAGAACTAGTAAGCAGAATCGGAAGATTGAAGAATAATACATCAATAGGACAAATAAGTGATAGAATGGCATTGGGAGAGTAAGATAAAAACAAAAAAGGGATGAACTTATGTCCATCCCTCCTTCAATTGATTTTTAGGGTAAAAAATCAGTCCTATTTATTTTACTTTATCAACAATGCTTTTGAAGGCATCTGGGTGATTCATTGCAAGGTCTGCAAGAACTTTTCTGTTTAGCTCAATGTCATTTTGACTAAGCTTGTTGATAAATGTTGAGTAGTTCATTCCGTGTTGTCTTACACCAGCATTAATTCTGGCAATCCACAATCTTCTGAACGCTCTTTTTTTGTTTCTTCTGTCTCTATAAGCATATTGAAGTGCTTTTTCCATTGCGTTTTTCGCAACGGTATAGACATTACTTCTTGCTCCAAAGTATCCTTTGGTAGCTTTTAAAATCTTTTTTCTCCTTCTTCTTGATGCAACTGCATTTACTGAACGTGGCATATTCTGATGTTTTATGATGTAGAGGCCATTGGCTCTTAAGATCCTACATCCGTTAACAAATTAATTAATTCCTAAGAGTGCTTTTATTCTTTTGCTATCAGCTGTAGCTACATTTGTACTACCTGATAATCTTACTTTTGCTTTCTTAGACTTCTTTCTTCTCAAGTGACTAGTGTTAGCCTGGAAACGTTTGATTTTTCCAGAGCTTCTTACTCTAAATCTTTTCTTAGCACTTGAATTCGTCTTTACTTTAGGCATACCTCATAAAATTTGGTCTGCAAAAGTAATATAATAATCTGAAAAAGGGTAGGGCTTATTTCTTTTTCTTAGTAGGTGCGATAAGTACAGTCATTCGTCTTCCCTCTAACTTAGGTAAAGTCTCTGCTCCTCCTAGATCTGAGAGCTCATTAATGAGTTTTAATAAGAGGAGTTCTCCTCTATCTTTAAAGACAATAGTTCGACCTCGAAAGTGGACATATGCTTTCACTTTTGCACCATCTTCCAAGAACTTTCTTGCATGGCGCAATTTGAATTGAAAGTCATGTTCATCAGTATTCGGTCCGAATCTGATTTCTTTAATAACTGTCTTTACTGTATTTGATTTGATTTCCTTCTCTTTCTTTCTTCTGAGATAAAGGAACTTATTGTAATCAATGATTTTACAAACTGGGGGCTCTGCGTTAGGGCTAATTTCTACCAGATCCAATCCAGCTTTTTCAGCTAATGAAAGCGCTCTATTCGTATTATATACACCGTTTTCAATTGTTTCGCCGATTTCTTCAGAAATCTTTTCTAAATCATCTCCTACGACTCTTACTTTAGGTGCTCTGATTTGTTCGTTAATGTTAAATTGGGGTTTCTGCCTTTTAGGAGCAGGTCTTCTTGATCTTCTTGCCAAATGTTGTTTGTTTAGTTAATAATATATTGAAAGTAAAGTATTCTTTTTACTCTACATCACCTGCAACAGGTGATTTTGATACTTCTATTAAAATATTTTCTTTGTTTTTGTCCAATTTTGCTGATAATTCAGAACCATTTGCAGGCTTTTCATTCAATATGAACTCAGCCAGAGGATCTTCTAAATACTTCTGAATCGCTCTATTCAATGGTCTAGCACCAAATTGTGGGTCAAACCCTTTCTCTGCCACGAATCTCTTAGCCGTAGGTAGGAGTTTCAACTTAAATTCTCCCATATTGAAAAGTCTTCCATACAAATCTTTAAGAGCAATATCTATGATACTCATGATATGTTCTTGTTCTAGACTGTTGAAAATGATGACATCATCAATTCTATTTAGAAATTCTGGTGAGAATGTCTTTTTCAATGCATTTTGAATAATCCCTTTCGAATCATCATCAGCTGACTGCTCTCTCGCTTTGGTAGAAAAGCCTACTCCTGTACCAAAATCCTTCAATTGTCTGACTCCAATATTTGATGTCATGATAATCAAACAATTCTTAAAGTCCACCTTACGGCCTAATCCATCAGTCAATTGCCCATCATCTAAGACTTGCAATAGAATATTGAAGATGTCAGGGTGTGCTTTCTCAATTTCATCCAATAGAATGACTGAATAAGGCTTGCGTCTTACTTTTTCTGTGAGTTGACCACCTTCTTCATAACCAACATATCCCGGAGGAGCACCAATTAATCTACTCAAAGAAAATTTCTCCATGTACTCTGACATGTCAATTCTTATAAGCGCGTCATCAGAATCAAATACATGCTTAGCCAAAGCTTTGGCTAACTCTGTTTTTCCGACACCTGTTGGTCCTAGGAAAATGAAAGTACCTATTGGTTTATTAGGATCCTTGAGACCAATTCTGTTACGTTGAATTGACTTAGTAATCTTAACTACTGCTTCATCCTGTCCAATGATATGCTTCTTCAAAGTTTCTGACATATCAACCAGCTTCTTATTTTCGCTCTGTGCAACTTTGGTCACTGGAATACCTGTCATCATTGAAACCACTTCAGCGATGTCATCTTCATTTACCGGATATTTAGTCAGTTTTGACTCTTCTTCCCAGTCTTTCTTTGCTTGGTCTAATTTTTTAGTCAGTTTTGACTCATGATCTCTGAGGTCTGCAGCTTTTTCATATTGCTGACTCTTTACAGCCTGATTTTTTAGATTTTTTACACCTTCAATTTGCTTTTCAAGATCTTCTATGTACTTAGGTACATGGATGTTTTTGAGGTGCGTTCGAGCACCCACTTCGTCCAAGACATCGATAGCTTTATCTGGCAAAAATCTATCACTGATATATCTGTCACTTAATTTGACGCATGCTTTGATTGCATCTTCTGAGTATGACACATTATGGAACTCCTCATACTTTGGTGCAATATTGCCAAGAATGTGGATTGCTTCCTCCGCTGATGGTGGGTCAACAATGACCTTCTGAAAACGTCTATCTAGAGCACCATCTTTCTCTATATATTGTCTATACTCATCTAATGTAGATGCGCCAATACACTGTAACTCTCCACGTGCGAGTGCCGGCTTGAATATATTGGAAGCATCTAAAGAACCTGTTGCTCCTCCTGCTCCTACCATGGTATGGATCTCATCTATGAAAAGGATAACATCTCTTGTCTTTTCAAGCTCATTCATGATGGCTTTCATCCTTTCTTCAAATTGACCTCTATACTTGGTGCCTGCAACAAGAGCTGCTAGATCGAGCATCACTATTCTCTTGTTAAAGAGTGTTCTGCTGACTTTCTTTTGAATAATTCTGAGGGCAAGACCTTCAACGATGGCAGTCTTTCCAACACCTGGTTCTCCAATTAAGATTGGATTATTCTTTTTTCTTCTGGATAGTATTTGAGAAACTCTTTCAATTTCTTCATTCCTACCAATGATCGGATCTAACTTGTCTTCTTCCGCAAGCTTGGTTACATCTCGACCAAAATTATCTAAGACAGGGGTTCTTGACTTCGAATTCCCTTTGGATGCTCCTGAGAATGATTGTCCCGGATTATCTTCATAAGGTATATCTGCATCTGAGTCTGAACTCATGATGTCTTCCATTTCATCTGATTGTTCGTGTACCACGTATTCTAATTCTTTTTTATAAATCTCATAATCAATGTCCATAGTCTGAAGAATCTTTGAAGCTTCATTTTCTTCATGTTTCAGTATAGACAATAAAAGATGCTCAGGGCAAATCTCATCATTCTTAAAAAGTTTTGCCTCAAGAAAAGTAACTTTTAAAACTTTCTCTGCATGTTTATTCAAAGGCAAACTACCTATGCTAACATCTGTTTTGGAAGTTGTATTTGATTTGGATTTCTTTTCAATATTGTATTGAAGTTCATTCAGATCAATGTCTAAAGAATCAAGCACTCTTACTGCTAAACTTTCTGGATCTTGCAGCATACCTAATAGAAAGTGCTCTGTGCCAATGTAGTCATTGCCAAGTCTTACAGCTTGGTCTTTGCTGTTAGAGATGATCTTTTTTACTTCTTGTGAAAATCGTCTGTTCATAGTCTGTAACTTAACACTAGTAAAGATATGAATAATCATGCCATCAATCAATTCTACCAATTTTGTCAGATTACTTTCAATATTTCATTCAAACTTCTGACAGTTTGACAATTGTCATGCGACAGATCTTATAAATAGTAACCCTTAATCCAGATAAAAAAGTGTTAATGCTAATTTAAATTAAACATATGATAAAAAGTAGTAATATTTAGATTAAGTAGTATGGCATTGTAAAATCAAAAAAAACAATAAATTTGCAAGCCTCTACAAAAAGAGATAACATAGAATTATATCCATTATGAAGTATTCTTTGGACAAACAAGAAAAATATACTCTTCTTCAATTGAATGAAGAAAATCTCAATTCTTTGATTGCGCCAGATCTAAAGTCTGAGTTTGTTTTCTTAAGAAACGAAGGAGTTACGAATCTGATATTGGACCTCTCTAATGTAAAGTATGTTGATTCTTCAGGTTTGAGTGCAATACTGACAGCAAATAGATTATGGAAGGATTATGGAATTTTTATTCTAACTGGTATAGCACATCCTGCTGTTCAGAAATTGATAACAATTTCTCGGCTTGAGTCAATTTTGACATTGATTCCAACAATCGAAGAATCCATTGACTATGTGTTCATGGAGGAAATCGAGAAGGAATTGAAGTCTGATGAAGAGGAATGAAAAAATTTGCGCTGACAGTACTTGGATCAAGTGCTGCAATGCCCGCTTTTGGCCGCTTTACATCTTGTCAAGCTATTAATTACAACGAGAATTACTATCTCATTGATGCTGGTGAAGGTGCTCAAATACGCATCGGTCAGTACAAAGTCAAAAGAAATAAGATTAAGTGCATCTTCATCTCACATCTTCACGGTGATCATATCTTCGGATTACCCGGTATATTAACCTCATTTAATCACTTTGATAGAAAGACTCCATTGAGGGTCTTTGGACCTAAAGGACTGAAAGCTTACATTGAACTTATTTTTAAAATGGGTCAATCCAAACCTCGATATGAACTTATTGTTGAAGAGATTGAAGTCAACAAACTGCAAGAAGTGTGGACCAATCATGAATTAAGCGTAAAAGCGTTCCCTCTGCATCACAGGATAGAAACTTATGGTTATAGATTCGATGAGAAGGTATCAAGTTATAATATTGACCCAGCTGCAATTGAAAAGTATAACTTAGATTACGATGAAATCAAAGCAGCTAAAGCTGGTCAAGATATAGTAAGAGATGGATCTGTAATTCCGTATAAAGAAGTTGTTTTTCCAAAGGCTGAGCCAAGGTCATATGCATACTGTAGCGATACTGCTTATGATGTTAGCATTGTAGAATATATAAGATCAGTGTCGGCTCTGTATCATGAAACAACCTATACCGAGGAATATGTAGCTGAAGCCAAAGAAAGATTCCATTCTACAGGGAAGCAAGCAGCAAAGATTGCCACACTAGCAAAGGCAGATCTTCTAATAACAGGACACTACTCGGCCCGATACAAAGTTGGTGAAGAGCCATTTGCTGAAGCTTTAGAGCATTTCCCTAATACCCACAAAGGATATGATGGATATATGCTCGACTTATGAGATGGAAAATATTTTCATATTGTGATGAAGAAGAGAATACCAATAACCAATTGACGTTAATCTGTTGTGATCTTCAAAGTCTATACATAACTATGATCAAAAGTATTTGGATAGCATTTTTTGCCTTTTTGTGTTTAACATCCGCTTATAGTCAAGATGTCCACTTTAGTCAAGCATTCACTGTAGGTCAATATCTCAACCCTGCAATGGCAGGCAATTTTGAAGGTAGATATCGAATTAATACAGTGTACAGAGATCAAGGTAGGGGCATATTGGGACAACCACTTGTTTCTTATGGCTTTGGCGGGGATGTGAAATTTGACATTTCTCCAAGAGACATCAATAATGGCGATTTCTTTGGGGCAGGGGTCTTCTTTTTTACTGATCAATCCCCAACTTTCGAGCTCAACACAAATAGTATTGCCCTAAACCTCTCTTATCACAAGAAACTAGGAAGGCAAAGTTCTGATTATCTGAGTGCCGGATTCTTAATTGGTGTGCAACAAAGAAATATCAACTACGACAACCTTGATTTTGGAGATGAGTTTAATCAAATCGATGCTTTTGATCAGTCTACTGGTGAAGTTCTGCCGCCTAATAATTTTGGTTATGCAGATGTTGGCATCGGTTTGACTTACAGTACACAGCCTTCCAAGGATTTAAAATTATTTTTGGGATCCAGCTTACATCATTTCAATACTCCATCACTCTCATTTTTCAAGCAACTAGAAATTATTGATCCTAACATCCAGACTGATTTTGAGTTGTACTCAAAGTTAAATGTGCATGCTAGTGTAAATTATGCTATGTCAGATTTTACATGGTTACTTCCACGAATTATTTATGTTAAGCAAGGTCCTCACCAACAACTAAATCTAGGTACATATTTGAAATTTGAATTTATTCAAACTAATACAGCACTCTACACAGGTCTTTGGGCTAGGATGGTTGATAATGTGGATGGATTTGGTCTGAGATATTTAGTGCCAAACGTAGGATTTGAAATTGGTAATTTTTTGATGGGAATTAGCTACGATCTCAATATGTTGAACACTTTTACGGATAGAAGCGGCGCAAATACACTTGAGCTAACCATTAGATTCCTAGGTTCATTCGAGAATAATGATTATTTCTGTCCTCAGTTTTAACAACATTTCTTAGCATAATACTTCATGTGTATCTTCGTGGTTCATAGAATCTGAACTAACCTTTGGCTAAGAAGAGTAAGTCTACGAAAGTTACCCCATTGATGCAACAGTACTTTGATATTAAATCAAAGCACCCTGATGCACTATTACTCTTTAGAGTAGGTGATTTTTACGAGACTTTTGGAAAGGATGCCATCACTGCATCCGAAGTGCTCGGAATTGTTCTTACTAGCAGGAATAATGGGGGATCGGATATAGAATTAGCTGGGTTTCCACATCATTCAGTGGATACCTACCTTCCCAAATTGGTTAGGGCAGGTTATCGAGTCGCAGTCTGCGAACAATTAGAAAAACCCTCAAAAGAAAAGAAAATCGTCAAACGAGGTGTAACAGATCTTGTAACACCTGGAGTGACATATCATGACTCCATTCTAAGTCATAAGTCCAATAACTTCTTGGCCTGTATAGTGGCATTAAAGACAAATCAGTATGGCCTTTCTTTCTTAGATATCTCTACAGGAGAATTTTTAATCACACAAGGGAATGAGCATCTCCTTAGAAAATTAATCCAAAGCTTTGATCCAAAAGAAATCTTGGTCAGAAGAGATTATAAAGAGCATATCTCAAACCTCCTCAATGATCCAGGTCTCTATCTTTATCCACTAGATGAATGGATGTTTTCGGAGGATACAGCTATCAAGTCTTTAGCTGATCATTTTGAAGGCAGGTCATTCAAAGGATTTGGAATTGATAATTTAGTCCTTGGGCAAATTGCAGGTGGTGTTACGATTCAATATTTACAGAATAATAATCAAACAGATCTCCATCATTTGACCTCCATCTCAAGGATTCAGAATGGTGATTTTGTTTGGCTGGATCGTTTTACCATCAGAAATCTCGAATTGGTCAATAGTCAATACGAGTCAGGAACATCTTTGCTATCTGTGCTAGATCATACAGCTAGTGCAATGGGTGGGCGTATGTTACGCAAATGGATTATGCTTCCATTGGTGGAAACTAACAAAATAGAACAACGCTTATCTAAGGTAGATTTCTTTTTTCAAGAAGATGAAGTGCTTGATGCAGCCCAATCTATTTTCTACAAAATTGGGGATTTAGAAAGATTAGTTTCCAAGATTGCTACCGGAAAAATTAGTCCGAGAGAACTCAAGACCTTGAAGTTGTCTTTGTTAGAAATACCAAACATCAAAGCTTTAATCTCAGAAGATGAAAACCCAATATTCAAAGCTACTTTAGAACAACTACATCCTTGTGCAGGCTTGGTTGAAATTCTTGAGAAGGCAATCGTTGATGAACCACCTGCAACAGCAAACAAAGGCTATTATATCAAAGAAGGCTATCATGGTGAGCTGGACGAACTCAAATATATTATAAAAAATAGCAAAGCGTTACTTGTTGATATTCAGCAGAAAGAAGCGAGTTCGACTGGGATAACAAATCTGAAGATAGGGTTCAATAATGTTTTTGGATATTATCTTGAAGTTACGAATAAGTACAAGGGGCAAGGTCTCATTCCTGATCATTGGGTCAGAAAGCAGACTTTGACAAATTCAGAAAGATATATTAGTGATGAGCTTAAAGTACTTGAATCCAAAATTTTAACTGCCGAAGATCAGATTATCACATTAGAAGCTGAACTCTATGGTGCACTCATCCAACAGTGTAGCGAATACATAAGGCCAATTCAAGAGAATGCAAGATTAATCGCTGAATTAGATGTGATCTGTGGTTTTGCTAAGTTGGCATTGAAGTACAATTATTGTAAGCCGCTAGTGGATCAAGAGAATAGGATTGCAATAACTGGAGGAAGACATCCTGTTATCGAACAACAGCTTGAACACTATACATCCTATATCCCTAATGATGTGTACTTGGATAGTGAAAGCCAACAGATAATGATGATAACGGGTCCAAATATGTCAGGTAAATCTGCTGTTCTCCGCCAGACAGCTTTGATTACATTAATGGCTCAAATTGGGAGTTTTGTACCTGCCGAATCTGCAGAAATTGGTTATATCGACAAGCTCTTCACGAGAGTGGGGGCAAGTGATAATATTAGTAGTGGAGAGTCAACATTCATGGTAGAGATGAATGAGACAGCTAATATTATGAATAATATTTCTGACAGGAGTCTTGTCTTGCTCGATGAGATTGGTAGAGGTACTTCTACTTATGATGGAATATCTATTGCTTGGTCTATTGCAGAATATCTACACGAGTTACCTGAAAAGAAGCCCAAAACATTGTTTGCCACGCATTACCATGAACTCAATGATCTAGCAGAAAAGCATGAGAGAATTAAGAACTATTCAATTTCAACAAAAGAAGTGAACAACCAGGTCATTTTTCTCCGTAAACTCATAGAGGGAGGCTCTGAGCATAGTTTTGGTATTCACGTTGCTAAGATGGCAAGCATGCCCAATAAAATAGTAGCTAGGGCCGCACAAATATTGATTGAATTAGAGAAAAAGTCTATCCATAAGGAAGCCTCATCAACACTCAAACATCTAGCTCAACCACTGAGTATTCAGATGAATATGTTCCAACCTGAAGTGGACGCAGCAATTGTCAAAGAATTAGAGTCTATTTCTGTGGATACCATGACTCCAGTTGAGTGTATGATGAAGTTGATTGAGTTGAAAAATATGCTCAAATAATAGCCACTGAAGATGCTCCATCTTCCTTTTGAGCCCTAGAAATGAAAAAAGATTAATACTGTATTTATTAGTACTGATTTTGGTGTACTTATCAGTAAATTCGCCTGGAATTTGAAATAACAGTTAACACTAAAATTATTATAATATGATTAAACAAATCACACATTTCATGTTTGCATTGGCATGTATTTCTCTCTTGTTTGCTTCGTGTAAAGAAGATGAAGAACCTACACCTCCAAAAAATGAATTTACTGTTGGAGAATACAATGTAGAGCTTACACAATCCACTTTAGAAGAGTATGGTGAAAATACAGATGGTAGTTATGATTGGGACGTAACACTTGCAACTAGTGGTCTTAACTTTAGTGAAGAGACAGGCACGGGTTCAGCAATTTATCTAGACTTGAATTCAGATTCAGCTACTGGTCTCTCAGAGGGTTCTTATACTTGGGCTGAAGAGAGAAGTGCATTTACCATTGTCGCGGGTGCTGTAGTTGTTAATTTTGATTCAGAAACAGAAGAATCTGATTATATACAAGACCTAAAAGCAGGGACAGTTGATATCTCTTTTGATGGTGGAGAAACTATCGTAGAGTTTAATATGACAGGTGAAGACAATATGGTTGTGAGTGGATATTACAAAGGTGTAATTTCTCAATAGCAGCGAATTGTTAAATGAAAATTATGTGGGTGTTAACGTGGTTAACACCCTTTTTTTTATTGGTCGCAACCACTGATGATAGCTTCAAATACAGCACCTGCTTCTACACAGAATCCAGGATCAAGTTGAATGAGGTTTCCTGCATCATAGAGTATATTACTTCCTGGTCCAATGGTATTTACTGCATCAATTTGATTTAATACAGAAATTCCGATGACTTCTGAATTGATATAGTCTACTAATTGCTCGGAGTCTGTTTCACACTCTTTAAACAGAAAATACTGTCCCATAGTTTGGAACTCACAACTATTTCCAAAAGTGTAGTTTTCTCCCATTATGCTTGAAGAAGAACAATTAGGAGACCACGTAAGATGTCCATTCTCAGTTCTCTCAATTAACTGTACTTGATTAGGAGCAATGACAGAAGAATTCAGAGGAGAAGAGAGAGGGTCATCCAGCGTTAGCACACTCGTGGCAGTGTAAACTGTGTTCCCATAATTATTAAGTATGAAGTAACTTTCTACCGGTTCATCACTATCCGGGGAGTCGAATGGTTTTTGATGAATCACAGTTCCCCAAACTTCATCATTTGGGAAAGTACCATCATTATTTAGACTGAGTTGAATAGCTCCGTTGGCCCAAGAATAATTTCCCGAACTACTCATATTTTGTACCGAAGAGTCGCCTCCTCCAACTGGCGTTGAGCTATCCACTAATGCTGCATTTCCAGTGATTGCACCATGTGCTGTTCCAACTCTATCAAGAACTTGAGTTCCAACATCATTGAACTGATAGTATGCAACAAAATCTGGATCTGATCCAACTATATTTTCTTTTGTAAGATGTCTCAATCCACGTATTTCATTTTGCGTAAGCGCTCTGTTCCAAAGGCAAACTTCCTCTATGTCTCCAATAAAATTCCTACTTGCCCAGCCTTTGTAAGACGCTATCTTCAGGCTAGTTAAATCTACTGCATTGATATCTATGGCATGTGTAGCAGATTGACCATTCAAATAGAGCACTACTTCTGTGGCATTTGCAACTAAGGCTACATGAGACCATTCATCACTTGGAACAATCAGATTGCTATTCCACCACCATTGGCCACCAGGCCAGTGATACCCAAGTGTATTATTACCACCTCTAAAATTGAGTCCAGCTGCATCACCATCTGACATAACAATGCCGGTATAGTCATTTTGTATTCCATTTGGCTTGACCCATGCAGTCATGGTAAATGTTTCGGTATTGATATCAAAATGAGGAAGTTGTACATAATCACCAGAAGCAACTGTTTGTAACATACTTCCAGGAATAGTATCAGCATCACATCCATTTTGCACAGTTACAAGCCCGATTTCGTTAGCTGTCAATACGGTGCTATTGGGGAGTGTAGCTTGTAGTTGTATATCATAAGTCCCAGCAGTTCCCAAGACTACCTTTGGGTTTCTAATATTAGCATTGTCAATAAAGAGTGGAGTAGGACTAATAGTCCAATTCCATGTGACTCCTGTATTGTCCAAATAAGAGTAACTATCTAGAAGTATTGTGTCTCTGCTACATTGAACAATATCAGTTGAAGTCATTATTTCCAAACTTGGGTTGTAAGATATAGGCAATGGAGCTTCCCATACGCCTCGTCCTGAAGTGCCTAATCTGAGCGTATTACCTGCGAAGTAAGGACGTGTTTGTAAAGCCTTTGTTTCAAATGGAAGTCCTGCGCTATAATCAACCCAAGAATTATTACTTGGGTCAAAATAAAAATATCCATAGTCTGTTGCCAGATAGACAGCTCCTCCACTACCAGGCTGAAACATAATATCCGCTGACTTATGATTATCTAAGATAGAAGAAGTCATATTTTGCCATGTACTTCCTCCGTTCGTGCTCCTCCAGACTTTTTCTCCGTTGCCTGCATTTACTGGGGCAGCCCAAACAATATTCGGATCATATGGGTCAATACAGAATTCAATCCTCCAAAGGTTAACATTAATATCGGTGAGTTTAGTAAATGTCTGCCCTCCATCAATAGACTTATGCAGCTCACACCAGTCCCAATAACCTCCTCCAGGTTGATGGACACAGTAGATAATGTCTGGATTACTTCTGGCTATATCTATTTCAAAGACTTTACCGTCTGGAAAGCTGTACAACACTTGCCAGGAGTTACCACCATCATTTGAGTTATAAATGCTATTGTCTTTACCAGCATACATCTTATCTGCATACTTTGGATGAAAATAAAGCCCAGAGCTACTACTTTGCACATAGGATTCATTAGGAATAATATTGACTGGAGTACCATTCAATATTTCGCTACCTAGGTTGTCTGTAATTTGCTTACTTACTGTATATCCAGACCAATATTGATTAAAATAAGCTAATCGATTATCGAGTGGATTGACATAACCTGTAGCTTCTTCAACTCCACCCACATTATGACTATTACCAAGTCCATAACTACCGTTTTGAACAGTATTTCCGTTATGATATTTACCACCTACAAAAATGTCTTCATTCCATCCGATATTGAATCCCCAAAAGTTGGATGCTATGATACCATTATGCCTTGCTTCATGAGATTGCAAAAGATCTGTAGAATAATTGATCCCACCATCTGAAGCTACCCAAATTTCAGTTCCGTTAATCTCAATCGCTTGGATATCAGCGTGGATATGGCTAAGCCTATTGGAATTGGCAGCCCCTATACTTGTATAAGTTGCGCCTCCATCGCTGCTTTCATTTAGACGTACAGTTCCAAACCACACAAGATCTGCATCTGCAGGTGCTGCTTCGCAATCAAAATTGAAAAAACCTTGATGATAACCTGACGTATATGCAGCAGCATTCCAAGGCATTGTATTCGGGCTATTATATGGAGAACCTATCTGCCCAGAAGGTAGATACCAAGTGTCACCAGCATTATCTGATCGATATAAACCTATCCAACCATCATCGTCAAGCTTACTATTGCCAATCAAACAAGCATAAACTCTATCTGGATCATCGGGCGAAACAGCAATCTTTCCTCCAGATTCTGAAGCCTCACTTGGTACTTCTGGACTATACCAACCATTTGATATTACAGAGAATGCACTGCCACTATTCGTAGATTTAAGGAAATCAGAATGCGGTTCTGATGGATTAGACTTAAGTAAATAGATTATGGCATTGTCCGTTGGATGAAAATCAACGTCCCATGTTGCCTCAGTGTACAGCTGACTCCAAGTGTTTCCATTATTGTAGGATTGGTGGTATCCGTTTTGTGCTGCTAGACAAATATGTTGAGTGTTGTGTGGATTAAATTTTATCTCATCAACTCTAGCACCCACATTGTATAATACTGTCCAAGATGCTCCTGCATTTGTACTCTCGTAAATGGCATTATTGGCATAAATCAAATATCTCGAATGATTGGTTGGGTCTATTTGTACTGCTGTAATGCTTCCTGCGAAAGCTTCATCCTTAGTTATCAGACTCCAGTTTTGTCCCTTATCTAAACTATGGAAAACCCCACCTGACTCGGTTCCAATCAGTAAAACATTGGAGTTTGTTAGGCTTTGGTCAATTGAGTAGACATTGGCATGATTAGAAAAGAGTTCTAGAGTTCCATTTCTATAAGTCTTGAATGGTCCTATGCTCTGCCAGTTATTAAGAGAGTGATTATTTGATTTATTATTTGCTATTACTTCTAGCTTCTCTTCTTGTTCTCTTTGAGTTGGTATTCGGATTAATCCTTCAGGTGTGCAGAAGGGAGCTACTTGCTTTCGCCAAAATTTATAATTCTGTGTATGGATCGTCTTTATAAATCTGTTGTCCTCGTAATATTGACTGTATAAAAAGTCCACTTCAAAGACATTGGGATCATCAGAATACATTAGTACTGCCCAGTTTGGTGTGCTAGTCTGGATTAACGGCATGTCCTTGAAGAACTCAGTGCTATTTTGCCCTAGCAAATTTTGAAGTATACAAAATAGGAGGAATGGCAGTATAAACTTTTGCATTATTGGTATCAGTAAGTGATCCTATAAAAATACATTAGCAGAGAATAAGATTATTGAATTTCTCACGATATTAATCTGATATTACCTAGTCTCATACATCAAGAATGAGGGGAAGTGTAAGTGCTTGATTATGTGATCATGATTCAGAAGTATATTTTTCAGAATACTTGACTATATCACTTGTCATTTAAAAAATCTTCTACCTTAAAACAAAAAAAAGCCCTGTAAGTCATTGACTTACAAGGCTTCTAGTAGCGGAGGCAG
>JAHDEL010000054.1 GCA_020628855.1 Saprospiraceae bacterium
GAGTATTGTACTATCAATTAGATAGTGGTGACAATACTGCGACGAGAAAGATGATTGTTATTGATTAAACAATATCTGAAAAATGAATTAAGCCTCGAACAGTTATGTTCGGGGCTTTTTTTATGATTAACTTTCTGAAAATATTCAGTAATGCGATGTATTAGTTCTTTGATTTTTTGTTTTGTTGTTTTTGTCTCACAAGGACAAGATAAGGTCACCTATCTGTATGCAGGAGGGCTCTTAGATATGGTGTCAAAGTCAGTGCAAAAAGAGAAAACCATAATTATTCACAATAATAAGATTGTCGATATTCAGAAAGGATATAAAGAAGCTCCAGATACTGTTGATGTCTACAATTTAAGAGATAAGGTTCTTATGCCTGGCTTTATGGACATGCACGTACACATAGAACATGAATCTAATCCCAATAGGTATTTGAATAGATTTACAAAGAACAAAGCAGATATGGCTTTGGGAGCTGTAAAGTATTGTAAACGGACGTTAGAAGCGGGTTTTACAACAGTGAGAGATCTTGGTGGTACTGGTGTGAATGTAGCTTTAAGGAATGCAGTTAATTCTGGCGAAATTGTCGGACCTAGGATTTTGACTGCAGAAAAGTCATTGGCGACAACTGGTGGACATGCAGATCCAACCAATGGACTAAGGGATGATTTAAAGGGAGACCCAGGTCCTAAAGAGGGAGTGATTAATAGTGTTGAAGATGCGAAGAAAGCAGTGAGACAGAGGTATAAGAACGGTGCAGATTGTATTAAAATAACTGCGACTGGAGGAGTTTTGAGCGTTGCAAAGGATGGACAAGGGCCTCAATTTACTGTAAATGAAGTCAAAGCAGTTGTAGATGCGGCTAATGATTATGGATACGTGACAGCAGCTCACGCACATGGGGCTGAAGGAATGAAGAGAGCAGTCTTAGGAGGAATCCATAGCATTGAGCATGGAACAAAAATGACTACTGAAATTATGGATCTCATGATTGAGAGAGGAACTTACTATGTCCCTACGATAAGTGCAGGTAAGTTTGTTGCTGAGAAGGCGAAGCAGCCTGGATATTATCCAACTATTATTATTCCAAAAGCGTTAGAAATCGGACCTCAAATACAATCAACTTTTGCCAAGGCCTATAAGCATGGAGTGCCAATTGCCTTTGGTACAGATGCCGGAGTCTCACCACATGGTGATAATGCTCTAGAGTTTATTTATATGACAGAAGTCGGGATGTCCAACTATGATGCTTTGCTTTCAGCAACAGTGAATGCGGCAGACTTGATGCGGATTGATAATGAGTATGGTACAATAGAAATAGGGAAAGTCGCAGATATCATTGCTCTCAATGGTGATCCAATTGATGATATAGAATATACTCTGGAAGTACCATTTGTTATGAAAGGGGGAGTTGTCTATAAAAACGAATAATTATTAAGCTTTAATGGCTCTTGTCATTTCATGTTTTCTATTTGGCCCATTTAGTGGGTCAAGCATATATCCAATCGACTTAAGTAACCGCTTGAAATCACCTTTGGCACAATAGGTAACTAAACATCCACCAGGTTTCAAAGCTTTATATAGTCTAGTATGAAGGTCCAATTCCCATAGCTCTGGTTGGGTGGAAGGTGCAAATGCATCAAAATAAATACAATCAAATTGTGATGGAGTATATTCCATTTTGACGAAATCTTCATGATGTTTTATAAATGAGAAAGTGTCAAGTAGATGTTTTTCGTCCCAAGATAATGCATGCAGCAAGTCGAATGCGTCTTTTTCACTTTCTGTACAAGGAAGATGATCATGAAAATTTAATTGACTCGTTATCTCTTTGTCTACTGGATAGAGTTCTAGAGTTGAATAGTTTACACTAAGGCCATTCCTCAAAGAGTGTATATAAGTAAGCCATGCATTTAACCCAGTGCCAAAACCAATTTCAAGGATTGAAATGTGTTTGTTTCTCTTTGAGACATAATCTAATCCAGCTGCTAAAAAAACATGAATGGATTCTTCTATAGCTCCGAAAATGCTATGGTAAGTAGCGTCAAATAAATTGGAATACAGGGTGTTAGACCCATCGGAAGTTGGCTCAATTCGATATGACACTGAGCTTATCTATTCAACTCTTCTAATAATTCTTCATGTGTGATGTCCAAATGAGAAGCATCGAAGGTCGCTTCTTGGTTTTTCACAATGATTATTTGAGGAGATTCATGATGGACATTAAGTACTTCCGCAATATGATTTGAAACAGATCGAAAAGTGAGCAAATCTATATAATAGAATTTAGCTCTTGAGCTTGATGTGTCTATATCATTTAAGCGTAGTTGAGCAATGCTTGATATAGAACACGTAGTACTATGCTTGAAAATAACACAGGGAGTAGATTCAGACTGTGCTAATAGATTGCTAACCTGATCATTCGATTCCAGGTTTGTCCACCCTTGCATTATTTACTTGCCTCTACTTTAAAAGCATTTGGACATCCTACATTCTTCTTTCCGCAAGAAGCGAAAACAGTGACCATAAGTAAACAAGCAAAAACGATTGTTAGAGATTTTTTGATTGAGTTCATAAGTGTTGTATTATAAGTGTTCTGCGATTAAACGGTGATATACCGTAACATGTTGTAAAATTAAGTATTAATAAAAACATAATAGTGGTATGTACTCATTAATCAAATGTAGAAATTAATAATATATAGCATCATTCTGTTGCAATGAAACGTTTTAATCTATAGGATTGCCTATCTCATTCTCTCAAATGAAAAGTTGGTACGATTTATGTATACATATTACGAGTTATTATAATATGTTAATTATTGAATCACAGATATAATTATATTATGAAAAAATTACATCTATTACCGTTATTATGTTTATGCCTCGTTACTTCTGTCCTGTTTGGTCAGAATTACCCCTTACAACAGGGTCTTTCTGTCAGAGGACTTTTTATGGACTATCAATCTCAGAATGGAGGTAACCTCACTGAATTTAAGGCCTATCATCATGGATTTGAGTTGGGTTTTCAAAAAGAAATAAGCAACAACTTTAATATTTATGTTCCTTTTAAGACAGGAGTAGTCACTCATCACGAAACAGCAATTAATTGTTTGCATAAGACTGTATATGGGTTAGACGCTCAGCTTCAGTATCTTTTTCAGAAGCCTGAAGCTGTCGTAACTCCATTTGTTCTTGGAGGAATCGGGGGAGTACTGGAAGAAGGTGGAGATATTAATATGCAGATACCACTTGGGTTAGGATTGCAATTCACATTGGCTCCCAGAGCTAGGTTAGTTTGGCAATCTGAATATCGAGTCAGCCTAGCTGAAAACAGAAATAATCTCCATCACGGTATTGGATTTATTTATGGTATTCAGAAAGGAGAGATGATGGATAAGCCAAAAGAGAAAGCAGTAGGAGATAGAGATGGCGATGGACTTGAAGATGATCTTGATCTTTGTCCAGATATGGCAGGACCAATCGAGTTAAATGGTTGCCCTGATAAAGATGGTGATGGTATTGCAGACTATAAAGATAAGTGCCCTAACTATGTAGGGTTGGCTGCCTTTGATGGTTGTCCAGACAGTGATGGTGATGGTATCAGTGATAATGATGATGAATGTCCAAATATGGCAGGAACTGTTGAAAATAAAGGGTGTCCAAGTCTTGATAGAGATGAGGATGGTGTGCCAGATGCGATAGATAAATGCCCTGATACGAAAGGTACAGCATCCAATGATGGCTGTCCAGAGGTGAAAGTTATGGATAAGGATGGCGATGGTATTGCAGATGCAGATGATAGATGTCCTAATACAAAAGGTGTAGCTAGTGCAAATGGATGCCCTGACAGAGATGGTGATGGTGTTGCTGACTCAGCAGATAAATGTCCTTCATTAGCTGGATTGAGAACATTTAATGGATGCCCAGATAGTGATGGCGATGGACTTGATGATTCTCGAGATAGGTGTCCAAATCAAGCAGGTAGCGTTGATAATAATGGATGTCCGGGACTTACTGTAGCAGATCAACAAACTCTTGAAGTAGCGATGAGAGCCGTACAGTTTGACACTGGAAAATCAACAATAAAAAGTGAGTCATATTCTGTATTAAATCAAGTTGTTGATATCATGCGGAGATACCCTAACTATTCCATCAGTATAGAAGGTCATACCGATAACGTTGGGTCATCAAGCCTGAATCAATCCTTGTCAGAGAAAAGAGCAAAAGCATGCTATGATTACATTGCTAGCAGAGGTATATCTTCCTCTAGGTTGTCTTATGCTGGCTATGGTGAATCAAGACCCGTGTCAGATAATTCAACAGAAACTGGAAGAAAACTGAATAGGAGAGTAGAGTTCAATGCAAGAGTAAGATAAAGAATAACGGTTTAGAATGTAGAACGGGGCAATTCGAAAGAAATGTCCCGTTTTTGTTTTCTCTACATTTGAGCTAGAGAATTGTATTTCAAATATGTAATTTTACTTTGTGTTCCATTCATTAGAAATTACAGAGATTCAAAAAGAAACAGCTGAGAGCGTTTCTATCACATTTGATATTCCCAACGAGCTTGTTGAATCGTTTGTTTTTGTTCCAGGTCAATACCTTACACTTAAGGCAGATATTGATGGAGAGGAGGTAAGGCGTTCGTATTCCATCTGTTCAAAAAGAACAATCAGAAACAAATTAACCATAGGTGTTAAACAGGTGGAAAATGGAAAATTTTCAACCTACGCTAATAAAGTTCTTGAAGTTGGACAGACCTTAGAATCAATGGCTCCAATGGGCAAATTTAGATTCTTAGCAAGTCCAGAAAAATCAGCTTCCTATTTATTAATAGCGGCAGGGAGCGGGATTACTCCAATCTTATCCATCCTACAATCTATTTTAGAAGAAGAGCCAGAAAGTAAAGTGACTTTGATTTATGGAAATAGATCAATCAAGAGCATCATGTTCAAGGAACAGTTAGAAGACTTGAAGAATCGATTTATGTCTCGATTTACTTTATATCATGTGCTTAGTAGACAATTAGGTGATGTGGCTCTATTCAATGGAAGGATAGATTCGGATAAGCTTCATGCATTCAATGCTACTTTAATAGATGTACAAATGCTGAATAATGTCTACATCTGTGGACCTGAGCAGATGATCAATAGTGTACAAGAAGGACTTACAACACTTGGAGTCGCAAAAGACAAAATACATTTCGAATTATTTGGGACGCAAACTCAGAAAAAAGCAAAGTCGACAGTAGATTCTGAGAAAGATATAGAATTGCAAATTATACATGGCGGTAAGAAGCATCTGCTCATGGTGAGTAAAGATGATTGTGTCTTGGATGTAGCCTTAGAAAGTGGTACTGATCTTCCATTTGCCTGTAAAGGCGGAGTGTGTGCTACTTGTAAAGCTAAGTTAGATTCAGGAAGTGTCTCTATGGAACTTACCTATGGTTTAGAACAAGAAGAGGTAGATGATGGTTATATACTTACCTGCCAAGCATTTCCTACCTCGAAGAACTTGGTAGTTAACTTTGATAAAGCATTATAACATGACTGCAAAGCAAAAAAATCTTGAAGATATTTTCCTGCAAAAAATAGATGCGGAAGTCAAGATCGAACCCAAAGACTGGATGCCGGATGCCTACCGAAAAACACTAGTCAGACAAATCTCTCAGCATGCTCACTCAGAGATTGTTGGTATGTTACCTGAAGGTAACTGGATTACAAGAGCGCCTTCTTTGAAACGAAAAATTGGTCTATTAGCAAAAGTGCAAGATGAAGCTGGGCATGGACTCTATCTCTACAGTGCTGCTGAAACTCTAGGCACATCAAGAGGAGAGATGATGGATGCCCTGAATACAGGGAAGGCTAAATACAGCAGTATTTTTAATTACCCCACAATCACTTGGGCAGATATTGGAGCAGTTGGCTGGCTTGTAGATGGTGCAGCAATTATGAATCAAGTGATGCTTACAAGAACTAGCTACGGGCCTTATGCCAGAGCAATGGTGAGAATCTGTAAGGAAGAAAGTTTTCATCAGCGACAAGGTTTCGATATCATGATGACTCTTTGCAATGGGACAGCACAACAAAAAGCAATGGCTCAAGATGCACTCAATCGTTGGTGGTGGCCATCATTAATGATGTTCGGGCCAAGTGATTCGGAGTCTCAACATAGCGAGCAATCAATGATTTGGAAGATCAAGCGAAAGTCAAATGACACGTTGAGACAACAATTCGTCGATGCAGCAGCAGAGCAAGCTAAGGTGCTTGGTCTGGAAATACCTGACCCTGAACTACAGTGGAATGAGGAGAAAGGATGCCATGATTTCGGTAGTATTAATTGGGATGAGTTTTGGCAAGTGGTAAAAGGTAATGGCATTTGCAACAGGGATAGGATGAAGGCAAGAGTAGATGCTTACGAAACGAATGGTAGTTGGGTGAGAGAAGCTGCAACAGCTTATGCAAAGAAACAATCTCAATCTTCAATCCATAAAGTAGCATAAGATGAAAGCAGAATGGCCATTATGGGAAGTCTTTGTCAGATCTAAAGCAGGCTTACATCATCAACATGTAGGGAGTCTCCACGCTGCGGATGAGCAAATGGCACTCGAGAATGCCAGAGATGTGTATACAAGAAGGCAAGAGGGCATTAGTATTTGGGTCGTCAAGTCAGAGTATATCACAGCATCTTCTCCAGAGGAGCAATCTTCATTTTTTGATCCCGCAGAAGACAAAGTCTACCGACACCCAACATTTTATGATATTCCTGATGAGGTAAAACACATGTAATGGGAATATCAGATGCGCAGCACTATCAGATCCTGAGTTTAGCTGATAATAGTCTAATACTTGGGCAGCGACTTTCAGAAATGTGTGGACATTGTGCCAAGGTAGAAATAGACCTTGCTGTTTCTAATATTGCATTGGATCTCTTAGGTCAATCAAGGTTCTTATATCAATACCTTGAAGAATTAACAGGAAGATCAGAGGACAGTTATGCGATGTTGAGAAGTGAAAGTGAATATGTCAACATACTCCTAGTTGAACAACAAAATGAGAATTTTGCCCAGCTGATCGTAAGACAATATCTATTTGATCATTATTATGCTTTACATCTTCAAGAAATCGCAAATAACTCTAATGATGAAAGACTGATTGCTTTCGCAAAGAAGACAATCAAAGAGAACACCTATCACAAGCGTTTTAGTAAGTCTTGGTTGTTAAGATTAGGAGATGGTACTGAAGAAAGCCATAATAAGACTCAAGAAGCTTTGCAATTTCTGACCCCATATATAGATGAGATGGTGAGTCTAGGAGCACAAGAATCAAGTTACGTACAATCAGGAGAAATGAAAGACTTAGTTTCTCCGATATCGGATATCTATTATGAAACACTGGTTTCTGATTTTAAGGAAGCCACATTGGAATGGCAGAAACCTCAGTACCATGTAAAGGGAGGTAAAGATGGAAGACATTCTGAGCACATGGGATATATATTAGCTGACCTTCAATTTATGCAAAGAGCGTATCCTGATGCGAATTGGTAGTGCTGATCATGATGAAATCTATCGAGTACTTGAGCAAGTATTAGATCCAGAAGTGCCTGTTGTATCAGTTGTTGACCTAGGAATAATCCATCAAATTCAAACTGAAGGTGAGTCAATTGTAGTAACCATATTACCAACGTATTCTGGGTGTCCTGCTCTAGATGAAATCGAAATTGGAATAAAGTCAGCTCTCGAAGATTCAGGATACAGACATACTAAAGTCAAAAGAGTATTAGATCCTGCATGGACTACTGATATGATTACCGAATCTGGCAAAGAAAAACTGAAAGCATACGGTATAGCTCCTCCAACAAATAAAGCACTGAATGAAGCTGCTCTGTTCTCTGGAGAAAAAGTGATCGAATGTCCTAGATGTCATTCGAAGTCTACATCATTGGTGTCTGCTTTTGGCTCGACAGCTTGTAAGGCACTATTCCAATGTGATGAATGTAAAGAACCTTTCGATTACTTCAAATGCCATTAAACCTTGAGGTCCAAAATATTGCCCATACTATAGCAAATCCTGCATCTGGGTTCATATTTGTCTTTTTCACCGAGAAGCACAGTCTCACTCTCATTGGATAAGCGATAGGAGTGAGTGGCCAGTGAACCACAATGGGGACAAATGGCATGGACTTTTGTCACATATTCAGCTACTGCTAATATGCTTGGCATAGGACCAAATGGTTCTCCTCTAAAATCCATATCTAAGCCAGCAACGATGACTCGAATACCTTTTATAGCAAGTCTTTCACAGACTTGAGCCAACTTTTCATCAAAGAATTGAGCTTCATCAACCCCAACTACTTTGACATCATTGACATGTTCTAACATGTCAACACTTTTTTCGATTGGAAGAGATGCCACTGCATTGGAGTCGTGACTGACGACTGACTCCTCTGAATACCTGACATCAGTCTTTGGCTTGAATATTTGGACTTTTTGGTTAGCTATGCGAGCTCTCTTGAGACGACGAATCAGCTCTTCTGTCTTTCCAGAAAACATGGAACCACAGATAACTTCTATCCATCCACTTCTTTGGCCGCGAAATCCTGGTTCTAAAAACATATACTTCTGAAAATGAGTCCTTAAAAGTAGTCATACTTCATTACTTGAAATAATTCATATTACATTATTTAATCATAGAAACAAGCTATCTTAGATTTAAGTAATCAAATTTTGACTTCATGTCTTTGAATTTTACAAAACTTCTTCCACACGCAGTAGCTGTAGTGGTCTTCTTATTAGTTACTTGCTTGTACTTTTTTCCTCAATTTGAAGGGAAGAAACTACAACAAAGCGACTTCATATCTTTTCAAGGCATGTCAAAAGAGATACTTGATCATAAAGAAAAGACTGGAGAAACAACCCTATGGACAAACGCGATGTTTGGCGGAATGCCCGCTTATCAAATTAAGTCCCCACAGAATTATAATGCCGCTTATGTATTTAAGAAGATATTCAAAATGGGCTTTGACAGACCTATTGGTTTGTTTTTAATCGGATTGTTGAGCTCTTACATATTACTTATTGCCCTGGGTGTAAATCCTTGGCTCTCACTATTCTTTAGCTTTGGTTCGGCCTTTGCCACCAATAACCTGATTCTCTACGAAGCAGGTCATATGACTAAGGTTTTGTCACTGATGTCTGCACCATTATTAATAGCAGGGACATTATTGACTTACAGAGATCGTCGTTGGCTAGGAGTTGCATTGTTTACTATAGGGGCGATGATGCACCTCAATGCTAATCATTACCAGATGACTTATTATTTAGCGCTTTGCTTATTGATATTTGTCATACTACAATGCATCACGGACATCAAGTCTGGAGACATGAAGAAATTTTTACTTAATTCTGGTTTGTTAGCACTTGCATTTTTGTTTTCGCTGGGTACCTCTGCTTCAAAATTGTTAACTACTTACGAATACTCAAAAGATACAATGAGAGGGAAGCCAATCCTCACTAAGAATGTGGATACTTCCAGTAGTTCTGGGGTGGAAGGTTTAGCTTGGGAATATGCGATGCAATGGTCTAATGGTAGCAAAGATCTACTCGCCAGTTTTGTGCCAATGGCAGTAGGAGGTAGCAGTTCAGAAACGATTAAGTCCAATAGTGATTTTGGTAAAGCATTGAAGCGACAAGGCGTAAATGTCGGCAGAGGTATACCGATGAATACCTACTTTGGTGCTCTCCCTTTTACAAGCGGGCCAATCTACTTTGGTGCCATATTGTTCTTTTTATTTCTGTTTGGTGCGCTAATATTGAAAGGGAATATTAAATGGTGGGCAGTAGGTGCAGTAGTGCTTACAATGCTGATTTCTTTGGGAAAGAATTGTGAGTTTTTTAATAAGATCTTATTCGACTACTTTCCGCTGTTTAATAAGTTCAGAACTCCAAATTCGGTATTGTCAGTTACGAGCTTGATTATACCAATTTTAGCTGCTTTAGGCGTACAGCAAGTCTTAGATGCTGAAGACAAGAAAGCACTCATCAAGCCTATGTTGATTTCAGGAGGAATAATTGGTGGCATTTGTCTTATTCTCGCATTACTAGGGCCCTCAATCTTTGATTTTTCGAATGCCTCAGATGCAAGATATCAACAAATGGGGCTGGACACAGCTTTGCTGGAAGATCACAGAATGTCAATGTTGAGATCAAGTTCTTTGAGGACACTCATCTTGATACTTATTGCCATGGCAGTGCTTTGGGCTTATATGACTAACAAGATCAAAGGACTTCTAGCAATTGTCTTGATTGGACTCTTCAGTGTTGGAGAAATGATGCAGATCAATAGACAGTACCTTGATGCCGATGCTTTTGTTTCAGATCGTGTATATAATCAATATTTCACTCCAAGAGATGTTGATAAACAGATTCTGGCAGATGGAGATCCGCACTACAGAGTATTAGACCTCAGTATCAACACATTTAACTCATCCCAGTCTTCCTACTTTCATAAAACAATTGGTGGATATCATGCTGCTAAATTGCAGCGCTACCAAGATATCATTGACTATCATATTTCTAAGAACAACCAGAGTGTGCTTGATATGCTAAATACTAAGTATATCATAGGATCTGGGAATGGAGGAGAGCCAATAGTAAGAATAAATCCTTCACATTTAGGCAATGCATGGTTCATTAACTCAGTAAAATTCGTTGATAACCATGATGCAGAAGTGGCTGCTTTAAGTGACTTTGATCCAAGAGGAGAGGCTATAATCCACCAAGAATTTAAGGATTTAGTATCAACTGTATCCTATAATAAGAGTGGAAGCATCGAGCTGACATCTTATGCACCTAATGTATTGATCTATAAGACGAATACTGACTCTGAGCAACTTGCTGTGTTTTCAGAAGTATGGTATGGACCCGACAAAGGATGGAAACTCTATATTGATGGGAAAGAAGCACCGTTACTCAGAGCTAACTACATTCTAAGGGCAGCTAATATTCCAGCAGGAACTCATGAAGTAAAAATGGTGTTCGAGCCAGAGGTATACGCAAAGGGAGAGACTTTTTCTCTAATAGCATCTTTGCTTTGTATGATTTTGGTATTTGGTGGATTTTTTCTTCACTATCGTCAACATACTAAAGCGAACTAAGCCATAGTTAACTCTCTAGATAAATAGCACTGTGCGTGGGAGTAGTCAAGAGACAAAGTATCAAGTTTACTGTAGTTAGCATTGTAGGTACCTTACTTGGTGCTGCGAGTGTATTGTTTATCTATCCTCTTAATGATGCCTTGTATGGCTATGCATCATGGCTGTTTTCAACAGCGGCACTACTTGTACCAATTACCACACTGGGTGTGCCAGCTATTATAGTTAGATTTTTTCACCAATATCAAGAGAAGTCTCAGAAAGAACTCTTCCGCCTAGTATCCGGTTTGTATTTGGCAGCATTTTCAATCTTTCTTGTCCTCTATGCTTTGCTCAGTAGACCATTATTCTCAGTATTGGAAGGATATGGATATAAAGTCAATACTCTAATTGATAATGAATTTTGGTTATTAGGATTGGCATTTTTATTCGGATTAGTGCGAATATTATATAACTTTTCAATGACTAAGAAAAGGATTGCAATTCCTCAGTTATTAGAGAATGTAGGTTACAAAGTCTTCCTTCCTCTTGCATTCCTCTTTTTGATCTATACCAGTCTTGATACCATATATATTAACTACTTGATTGGAGGATTTTTCATCTTCTTAGTTTTGGCAATGTTTGCTTATGATATCAGAATCAAAGCTCTGCTCCCAGGTATCCCGCGCTGGTTTCGATCTGATGAACCAAAGCAAGAAATGTTGTCATTTAGTCTTTTTGGTAGCCTCAATGGAATAGGTAATCTTCTTGCTATGAGGCTTGATCTTGTGATGATACCATTTATTCTATCCATGGAGCAGAATGGTATTTATGCTAAACTGATAGTGATAGTGAATATCTTAAGCATGCCGTTGAAGTCTGTTATCAATATCACCAATCCTATTCTCTCAGAGCATTGGCACCATGATCGAAAGAGTGAAATCACTAAGCTTTATAAGCAAGCGAGCAATAACCTCTTTTTCATTGGTTCACTCTTTTTTCTTGTCATATATTTTAGCTTTCCACATCTTGTAGAAATATCTTCAAGACCAGAATCTTTCGGTCCATATCTTATCATCTTTACCTTACTTGGTGTGGGGAAATTAGCTGATTTACTTGGTAGCATCAATAGCGGCATTATTATTTTTTCAAAGCGGTACAGAGTCCATCTGTATGCCATACTTGCTATGGCTATTGTGAATCTAATACTCAATATTATTCTTATCAAAGCACATGGAATCATCGGCGCGGCATTTGCTACTGCAATATCCTTAATCACATTTAATCTGATCAAAAGTATTTATATCAAAACACAATTTGGGATAAGGTTTTATACATCAGGTTTGGTCAAGACAGTCATACTTGGATCAATAGCTTTTGGTATCATGTCGGTCTTACCGCTGACAGATAATCCTTACATGAACATAGTGATTGTAGGGTCAGTCTTAAGTATTATCTATCTCATAGGAGGAATAGGACTAGCTATTTCGAAAGAAGTGAACGAAACACTCTATGATGTTTTCAAGAAAATGCGGCAGATTATTTCGTGACATTGCTTCCACATTTGCCTTTAGTATATGTCAATACTCCGGACTTTCTAGCCATACATGGATTCAGATAAGTCTCTTCATCACAGCCACAGACATACTGAGTTTCACGATAACAAATCTCGTCAGGTAATATTATGTTTGGATCAATGCAAACATCAGGACATAGACCTTCTGTATAAGAAATGAGACCAGAGGCATTTGCAAAACATGCATTACGATAAGTTAATCCATTGCACCCACATACTGGTACGAAGGCATATTCGCAATCCGAAGCGCTGGTTTGTTTCGCGCTATTGATACAATCAGAGTCAACTTTGATTTGCCGATTACAAGCAAACAATAGAATACAAGAGAATAGAAATGTGAGATAAATTTTCATAAGAATACTACAAAGTAAACAAAACCTAGTGTTTGAGTATTAATATTGATAATGCAAAATACATCTCTATTCTCCATGAAGACACACCCTCTAAAGATAGTAGGCGTGCTATCAGTATTTATGTTAATTGGAGTGGGAGTTGTGACGCAGGTCTCGGAGGATCCACTAGCGGCATGGGAGGTTGCATTTACTTGCTTGCTCCTGTATGCATTGATTGCAAGCATACTTAGCCTAAATACTGATGATCAGAATAATTATTGGTTGTTCAGTATAATTGGCTTCGTAATATTGGCTGCAATAGGTGGGTTACTTGCTTGGAAAATATCTGGTGTTTCTATTAATGATGCTGGATCAATCAAATGGATGTACCTAGTGTTTACGTTCGGTTTTCTGATCTTGCTCACCATCCTTAGAACCATGCGTAAGATTATTGAAATAGCTCAAAAACAAGATGCTAGATTAAGAGGCGAACAAGAGCCTCTACAAAGAAAAAAGCCTGATTCGAATTGAACCAGGCTTTCTACAATTTATCTTTTCAATTATAATACTTTCTTTAACTCTTCTTCTAGATTGAACTTTGGATTCAAAGCAGCAATCTTACCCTCTCTATCTATTAAGAAAGTCGTAGGAATTGATCTTACTCCATAGTTTGGTAATGGAGCAGCATCCCATTTCTTCAGGTCACTGACATGATGATCCCAGACTAATTGATCTTTAGCAATTGCATCTAACCATCTTTGCTTAGAACGCTCTAGATTTTCTTCAATAGCATCTGGATTATTGATTCTTTTCTTAGTCCTTTCATCTAATCCGTCTAATGATACACTAAAGACAGTAAATCCTTGATCTTTGTATTTATTGTAGGTCTGGACAACTTTTGGATTTGCCTTTCTACAAGGGCCACACCAACTCGCCCAAAAATCCAAAAGCACGACTTTTCCTTTCAAGTCAGAAAGTTTCTGCGTCTTCCCATTCACATCAGGAAGGACAATATCGGGAGCTTCTTGACCGATTTCAACAGCATAACTTCTCTTATTAGATGCACTTGGAGGTGCTGTCAAGGCATTCTTCGCTCTATCAGCAAAATCAGTTGCAAATTTAGATTCAGGATAAGTGTCATTTAGTTTTGAAGCTATACCACTATACATATCCTTGAATGCTGGATTCATTTGGAAGACTTTATGACTCAGTATTGCTCCCACTAGAGGGCTGGCTTCATTCTGCATGTAAGACTGTAATGCACTCACATCAATCGTTCTTTTGATGAGTTGTTGCATTTTAGATACATATTCTTGGCTTAATGGATTGTTATCAATCGTATAATCAAGCTGACTGATTCGTGCAAGGTTACCATTAATAGCTACATCTTTTTCTGATCCATCCATCACCAAATCCACTGATTTACTTCCGAATCTGACCCTATACATTCCAGGAGTGATTTCAGATTCTGTAGAAATAGCAAAAGATCCATCTTCTCCAGCTTGAGATTGGCCAAGAGATTCCACATCATTAGTAAGATTCACTCTGTCAAAAAAGACATTTAGATTCTCTCCGCCTTCCATTTTACCTGAAATGGATACACCTTTTTTTGTCCCTGCACATTGAGTAAATACAAAGGCTGTGAATAGCAGGAGGCAATATGAATATATTCTCATAATATGATTAATTTAAATAATGATCTAATGTTTGTTCGAATGGGGTCTTGTAGTCTTGAATTTGACCTAGTGGACTATGGTTAATACTGATCGCACCATCTGTAACGATACCTAGTACATGATTGTTCAATCCTGACTGATTGCAAAGTGCTTCTATGTCAGCTACTTTACTTGGATCAACAGATATAATAACTCTGGATTGGTTTTCTCCAAAAGCAAATGCATCCCAACGAAGGTCAGTATCATGCTTTTCAATCGTAAAACCGAGTCCATGATGAAAGCATGATTCCATCAATGCAATGACTAATCCTCCATCGCTAGTATCATGCGCAGATTCGATTAGATTTTTTGAAATGAGTTGCATAACTACTTTCTGAAGTTTTGCTTCTTCTTCAAGATCAAAATCTGGACAATTGGAAATCAATGTCTCTTTGATGTGCTTCAGATATTCACTCTGGCCGAGATCATTCTTCATGTTACCAAGTAACATAATGATATGTCCTTTCTCTTTGAAATGCAAAGTCATTTTCTGCTTATAATCCTCCATTATTCCTAACATTCCAATTGTAGGAGTAGGGTAGATTGGTTCAGCTCCTTCCGGTAATTGTGTTTGGTTATAAAAACTCACATTCCCTCCAGTAACCGGTGTATCGAATTTTTTGCAGGCATCACCCATTCCTTTGAGCGCATGAACAAACTGCCAATACACTTCTTTGTCATAGGGGTTTCCAAAATTGAGACAATTGGTAATTGCAACAGGCTTGCCTCCAGAGCAAACGATATTTCTTGCGGCCTCAGATACTGCTATCATCCCACCTTTGTAGGGGTCAGCATAGACGTAGGAAGAGTTACAATCTACACTACAGAGCAGTGACTTATCAGTCCCTTTCAATCGTATAATGTTTGCATCACTGGGCTCATTGGTCATGAGCGTATTTGTTCTTACCATGCTGTCATATTGCTCATATATCCAGCGTTTGTTAGCTAGGTTAGGCGAACCAAACAATGCTTTAGTGATCTCTCCAATTTGATTGAGCGAAATATCTTCTATTGCATTGATATCAAATGCTTCTATTGCATCCAAATACTTTGGACGTTCAAATTCTCTATCATAGACAGGAGCACCACCACCAAGAACAAGATCGTCAGATGGAACATCTACCACTTTTTCACCATCAAAATACATTTCAAGCCTACCAGTATCTGTAACTTCTCCAATAATCTCACACTCAAGATCCCATTTGTCAAAGACTGCTTCTAGCTCTGCTTCCATGCCTTTCTTACAGACAATAAGCATTCTTTCTTGACTCTCGGACAATAGAATTTCGAATGGCTTCATATCAGCTTGTCTCGTTGGGACTTTATTCAGATCTATAGTCATGCCTGTCCCTGCCTTGGCACTCATCTCAGAAGTAGAACAAGAAATGCCTGCAGCTCCCATATCTTGCATACCTACTATTGCTCCAGTCTGAATCGCTTCTAGAGATGCTTCTAATAAGAGTTTTTCTTGGAATGGATCACCAACTTGTACCGCTGGCAAATCTTTAGCTGAATCTTCAGTAAGATCTGCAGAGGCAAATGTCGCTCCATGTATTCCATCTTTTCCAGTGGCAGAACCGACTATATAGACTGGGTTTCCAACACCTTCTGCAGTCGCTGAGACGGTTTCTCCAACCTTGACAATGCCCAATGAAAAGGCATTAACCAAAATATTTTGATTGTAAGATGGGTGAAAATATGTCTCACCTCCAATCGTAGGCACTCCAAGGCAGTTGCCATAGTCTCCTATGCCTTTCACAACACCTTTGACCAAATGCTGGGTGTGAGGTCTATCCAATTCCCCAAATCTCAAACTATTCATTGCAGCAATAGGGCGAGCACCCATGGTGAAGATATCTCTATGAATACCACCAACTCCAGTAGCAGCTCCTTGATACGGCTCAATAGCTGATGGGTGATTATGTGACTCGATCTTGAAAGCACAAGCCAGACCATCACCGATATCAACTAGTCCTGCGTTTTCTTCACCTGCTTCTACAAGTAAAGCAGAACCAGATCTAGGTAATTGTTTAAGATATTTTATGGAGTTTTTATAAGAACAGTGCTCAGACCACATGACAGAAAACACACTCAACTCAGTAAAATTTGGTGTTCTGCCTAGGATGTCTTTGATTTTTTCGAATTCAGACTCATTGAGTCCTAATTTTTCTGCAACAGAAAAGTCAATAGTTTGATCTGCCAAGGTGGTAAATTTTAGTTGCTAAAATCAACCACAAATGTAATTAAAATATATATGAATAAGCGTTATATGAGTGAAGTCTACACAAATTTGTTTGTAATTCCTTCAATAGCCTTTAGAAGCTTGCAAATCCCCAATTTACATAGTATAAATTGTTATCATATTTTTTGATTGTCATTATGTGTTTGCAGAAATGCTATATCTCATTAAATAAATCTGTTAAATTAGCAGCCGAATTAATCCCCTGATCATGTCCAAAACACTCATCAAATTCAATTCCTATGGGATGGTTTAAGAGATTTACGGACGGCATTCAAACAGCCACAAAGAATAAAAAGGAAGCACCAGACGGTGTCTGGCACAAGTGTAAGAAGTGCTCAGCGACAATAACATTTAAGGAATTGAAGGAGAATCTGTATGTCTGTCCTAAGTGTGATTATCATGAAAGGATAGGCTCTCACGATTATTTTGAAATAATATTCGACGGTAAATATCAATTATTATTTGAAGAGATTACTTCTAAGGACTTTCTCAAATTTAATGACCTCAAGTCTTACGAAACAAGGTTAGAAAGCGCAAGAGAATATACTGAGGTGTCTGATGCCATAACCGTCGCAGTGGGTAAGGTCGGCAAAAAGCCATTCACCATCGCTGCAATGGATTTTAAGTTTATTGGTGGCAGCATGGGTTCTGTGGTTGGAGAAAGAATAAGTAAGGCAATCGATTACGCAATTGCTGAGCGTACACCTTTCATGATTATCTCAAAATCTGGTGGTGCCCGTATGATGGAGTCAGCATTTTCGCTCATGCAAATGGCAAAAACATCTGCTAAGCTCTCAGTTTTGGCAAAACAGAAAATACCATATATCAGTTTCATGACTGATCCAACAACAGGTGGAGTAACAGCATCGTATGCCATGCTCGGGGATATCAACTTCTCAGAACCAAAGGCATTGATAGGCTTTGCCGGTCCCAGGGTAATCAAAGAGACAATAAAAAGAGATTTACCAGAAGGTTTCCAGCGATCAGAGTTTTTATTGGAGCATGGTTTTTTAGACTTTATAGTGCATCGTAGCGAACTCCAATCTAGACTGAAAGAACTACTTGCTTTGTTTTCATCGACTTCAGTTACTGTCGAAGAACCAGTAAGGTAAAAGTAGGGTCTAGGGGATCAAGGTGTCGTTGGATTTCTTGAATAATTCGTGGTCCAGACTTAGAGATATATGTGAAGATATTGTCCTTACGCTCTTGTAAGCCTCCATTTGGAAAAAGGCTGGCCCTTGTCTTCAGAAGCTTATTTAAGTTCACTTCATGCTTTGTCTTTAGACTTTTCCTTAATCGACTTTCAATTTGATCAATGACTTTGAGTTCTTTGACTTTGGCTGATTCCACAGCTGGTACTAGTGTTTTGTCGATTGTTTCTGTTACCGATTTGATATGCTCAAAACCCTCAATAATAGTCTTGCGAGCTTCCTCAAGTGTAAATTCTTCTTCTTGTTGCTGTAGGTAAGTATTGGTGATAGTATGTTCTTGCCCAAAGAGTTGAGCAAGTGGTAGGTTCGATTCTTTCCAATGTTGTAATTGTTTAGCACCAATGATGGCTGCAGAGTTTCTTCTGAGCAGAATGGGAAAAGGAATACCAAAATGCTCAAATTGTGTCTTCCGCTCCATCCAATAAGCTAGCTCTCCACCGCCCCCTATGTAACAAAGATTAGGTAGCAAGGCCTCTTGACAGAGTGGTCTAAGAATCACGTTCGGGCTGAAGTGCTTGACATGCTCATGAATTGCATCAGAGGTAAAAGTAATGGCAGTGTCAAGCACTTTATAGTTCGCTCCATCTTGGACTATTCGATTTCTTGATCCATTCGTGAGGTAGAACAAATTGATTTCTCTAGCAAAAGCTTGATTACCATAGCCTAGGTTATGGAGTTGTTTTTGCGTTTCGACAACCAGCGGCTTGCTTGACTGCTTGAGTAGTTCTTCTTTGAAGATGGGAGTTAACGCTTGTTTGAAGGCATCATCATCACTATTTACAATTACTAGCCCTTGGTCACCAAACAGATGATTGACTAATAATCTTTGGAAGTGGCCATAAGAGCTCGCTACGTTAAGAAACTGGCTGATACTTTGCATCAGCTCAAGAGCTTGTGATCTTTCACCGAGTAGTGCAACCATCGTTTCGATGACTGCTTCAATACCCTCGACATTCATCCTGCCGACTGCACCTTGCTGCTCGGTTTGCCAAGTCAGCTTTTCTTTAAATAATTTGAATGACGCTACTTCTTCCAGATCATGATCTTCTCCGCCACTGATAAAGACAGGTACCACTTGGATAGCATCCTGTATGGAGGTAAGGTGCTTTGCCAAATTAATACACGAACAAATTTTGAAAATATAGTAGAGCGGCCCTGTCATCAGTACTGGCTGATGTGCCGTAATTACTGTAAAGACAGTATCATTCGATAATGCTTTTATGTTTTGTAGGGTTGGTTCTGAGCTTGGTAGATCTTTATATTGTTCTAAAAGCGTCTTCACTAAGAGCTTCCGATCTATTGCGTGCTTGCTTTTGACTTTGCTATAATTCAGCAGAGATTCAGTAGATGGAAAGTCAGTCAAAAAAGGCTTCAGGTGCTCTTGTTGATTAGTATAGGCCAGATCACGCTTAGAGAAAGGCAGAAGATTTTGATCTAGTCGAATGACATCAAACATGTTGTCTGGCTTATTTTAGTAATTTGTTTGCGAAAATACGCAGATACTTAATATCCGGAGTTCACTTTATGTTGTTGAATTTGTTGAAAAGTTTTGGTTTGAGTGTTTTGTCACTACTGACAGTGATAGTACTCATCTCAACTATCATATTTATGTCTCCTGTGGATCCGGCAAGACTCTCATTTGGACAACAGTTAGATGAAGCTACTTTACAAGCCAAGAGGGCATCATTAGGACTCGATAAGCCGCTTGGGACACAAATTGGCTACTATCTCAGAGATATTAGTCCGCTAGTATTCACAACTGAAAGTGCAACATCGTTGGAAAATATAGTCACCCAAGTAAGTCTGGGCTCACACAACCTTGTTATCAAAAAGCCATATTTAAGAGAAAGCTATCAGACTGGAAGATCTGTTGCAGCAATGATAGGTCAAGCCTTGCCTTCGACCCTAATCTTGGCTTTGGCAGCTATTTGTATTGCATTTTTTCTTGGAACTCTTGGAGGTATGCTTGCTGCCAGAAATGAGGGTGGTACTTTGGATCAATGCTTGGTTGCAGTATCGACATTAGGTTATTCTGTTCCCAGTTATGTTTCTGCTATCTTTTTTGCATTGGTTTTTGGCTATCTACTTCGGGGTATTACCGGACTCAATTTACAAGGTGGCTTGACTGTCTTAAATGATATGGGAGATGAAGTGCTTATGTTGAGGAATCTAATCTTGCCTGCCTTGGCATTGGGGATACGACCAGTCAGTGTAATTCTCCAAATAACACGGAGTGCAGCTTTGGAGGTGAAGGAGCAACCTTATGTCTTATTGGCAACAGCCAAAGGATTATCGAAAAGGATTATAGAAAGACGTTACATCTTTCGTAACGCTTTGAATCCTGTTCTGACGGCGACGACTGGATGGTTTGCTTCTTTATTAAGTGGAGCATTCTTTGTCGAAAGTGTGTTTAATTTTCGAGGATTTGGTCAACTTACAGTCAATGCATTGCTGAACTATGATGTGCCTCTACTTCTAGGTTGTATCCTAACGGTGAGTATTATGTTTATACTTATCAATGTAGTCATGGACATGTTATATAAGTTAATTGATCCGAGGGTGAGGTAGGAACACCTGCTTATTCCAAGAACCAGTAAGCTATGTTTTGTATTTTGCCGATGAGTTATGCTTTTCATTTGCTGATTATTTCAATACGCTCATTTACATCAAGTAGATATTCAACTATGAAAAAGACGGGAGTTTTTATTTTCTTATTTCTAAGCTGCCAATTTGTTTTTGGTCAATGGTCGAGTGCACAGTTATCTGAGGCTAAGTATGATCTCAATGCTTTGAGCCATGCAGACAAACTCTATTTTGTTGGAGGCAATGTCGACGGAAATATTGGTACAAATGTTATAGATGTCTATAGCAATAGTACAGATACTTGGTCAACTCTGCTAGCACCAGAGACACTCGTTGCGCTCAATCGAAACGTGATTATTCAAAATAAGATCTATGCTCAAGTGGAATTCGAGCGCTTTCTCATTTATGATATCAATGCTGAGACATGGAGTGAACTTGAAGTGCCAAATCATGGAGGTGTACATGTTACTTCTATGGATGAGTATTTGATTGTTGCAGATACAGATGATGTATCGTTATATAACACACTTTCCGAAGAATGGAGCAGTTATGACTTTACTCGGAGGGATGGAGCATCTCTCACAGCTGGCAATGGGAAACTCTTTATAGCTGGAGGTATTGTATCTGGAGATCAACAAGATCTTGTGGAAATCCTTGACTTAAACACAGGTGAATGGACGAGTGGGTTGTTATCAATTCCGCGTGAAAATGTGAAGAGCATTGTTCTTAACGATAAAGTCTATTTCGCTGGAGGACAGGCTGCAGACTTTGCGCGAGTAGGGAGGATTGATATCTATGATGTAGAAAATGATATTTGGACAATTGATAGCTTGAGCGTTGCGAGATGGGACTTTGCTATTTCGGTTTTTGAGGATAAGCTATTTTTTGTTGGTGGGCAGGTGTTTGATTTCTTTGATCAGTATGTAAATGTCATCGATGTTTATGATACGAAATGGCAATTTTGGCAAACCTTGAATTTGCCTACTGGCAGAGCAGAGCTTGCGTCAACTGTACATCAAGGTAGATTGTTTTGCGCAGGCGGTGAGTCAGATTCAAACGATCGAGAAAGCATTGTTGAAATCTATGATTTAGATGAATTAAGTGGCATAGATGAGCAGGATATGCCTAAACTGAATGTTTATCCAAACCCATCGCAGGATTATGTTAACATCGAATCAGAAATTATAATCTCATCTTTGGAAGTAGTAGATATCTATGGCCAGAGGATATTCACTAAGAAAGGCATCAATGACCAAAACTTTAAACTAGATGTAGAATCTTACCATCCTGGAGTGTATTTCGTTAGGATCAATGGTAATTCTAAAGCATTTCCTTTTGTGAAAGATTAGGCCACAAGCCTTCTATGTTTTATGATGATGAGTTCGATATACTTCCGAGAAGCAAAGAATAACGACAGGATTAACGTACTCTTTAAAAAGCAGAACAGATGAAAAAGATTGTTAGTCTCGTCATTTATATTTTTCTTTCATTATTCATTGCTATTCTTGCATCATGTAGATGTGGTGATATTGAAGAATATGAAATTGTTGGATTTGA
>JAHDEL010000055.1 GCA_020628855.1 Saprospiraceae bacterium
GAAGATGAAGATGAAGTTGATGTTGAAGAAGTTGAGATACTAGAACCAGTCCTTGAGGCCAAGCATGTAGCGACTGTTTCAGCAATCGATGATGCAGAATTTTCTTTAGCTAATGGAGAGAACTCTGATAACATTGCGATAGACCATGAGCGCGAAGTCGAACCAGCAGTCAGTATTACCGAGAGTACATTAATTGAGAAATCATCTTTTACTACTTGGTTAAATACTCTTCCTAATTTTGAAAACACAGCATCACAAAAAGCATCCAATTCCAATGATGCAGTCAGTGAACCTTTAGCACAACTGCTTGTCAAACAAGGACACATTGCTGATGCAAAGGCAATGTACCAGCAATTAATGGTGAAATTTCCCGAAAAAAGTAGTTTCTTTGCAGACCAAATTAAAAACTTGAACTAAACATTTGATTGCATGGTAACTACGCTGACAATATTGATCGCTATAGTTTGTGTTCTTTTAATGCTAGTAGTATTAGTACAAAATCCTAAGGGTGGAGGTGTAGATTCTACTTTTGGTGGTGCAGCTGCTAATCAAGTATTTGGTGCTGCTAAGTCTACAGATTTTATTGAAAAGTTAACTTGGGGACTTGCGGCGGCATTATTTATCCTGTGTATTATTACTGCTATTATCGTAAGTAATTCTGCTGGAATTTCTGCTGGAGATATTCCTCTTCAGTCTCAACAATAACAAGCTAAAGCAAATACAACAACCGTATTTGCCAAAATGGCACCTGAAAAGCTAAACAAGGTTTTTGTCTTTACAAATTGTCATTGCTCTACTGCAAAATTGTCATAATTCCACTGATGGCACAACTTGTGATAATATCATGATTGATACCCAAAGACTTTTATTGTTAAACAAAAATTCAAATCAAAAATTAGTAGTATGATGAAACCTATCAATGATAGAGTCGTTGTCAAACCAGCTGCAGCTGACGAAAAAACAACAGGAGGAATCATTATTCCTGATACTGCAAAGGAAAAGCCTCAAAAAGGTGAAGTGATCGCAGTAGGACCAGGAAAAGATGGTAATACAATGACTGTCAAAGCAGGCGATACTATTCTGTATGGTAAGTATGCAGGTCAAGAAATCTCATGGGAAGGCACAGAATACCTCATCATGAGAGAAGATGATATCCTAGTAATCTTAGGATAATCACAAATCGATTCTAACAATTTACAAATCCAATAAATCTATATAAAAAATGGCTAAAGAAATTAGTTTTAATTCTGATGCACGAATGAAACTCAAAGCCGGGATTGATGCTTTAGCGAATGCAGTTAAAGTTACGCTCGGACCTAAAGGAAGAAATGTAATTATTCAAAAAAGCTTTGGTGCTCCATCTATCACAAAAGATGGTGTAACTGTGGCTAAAGAAGTGGAGCTAGAAGATCCAGTAGAAAATATGGGTGCTCAAATGGCTAAAGAAGTGGCATCTAAGACTGCAGACCTCGCAGGTGATGGAACTACGACAGCTACAGTATTAGCTCAAGCAATGGTTGCTGCTGGAATGAAGTATGTAGCTGCTGGCGCGAATCCAATGGATCTAAAAAGAGGTATTGATCAAGCTGTCGACACAGTTGTTAAAGGCTTAGAAAAGCAAAGCGAAGTTATTGGTAATGATTTCGAAAAAATCAAGCAAGTTGGGTCTATCTCAGCAAATAATGATGAAGAGATTGGCTCATTGATTGCTGATGCAATGAAGCGAGTAACTAAGGATGGTGTAATCACTGTTGAAGAAGCAAAAGGAACTGATACTTACGTAGATGAAGTATTAGGTATGCAGTTTGATAGAGGTTATCTTTCTCCTTACTTCATTACGAATTCGGAAGACATGGTAACTGAGTATGAAAACCCACTTATCCTCATCCACGATAAAAAGATATCAAACGTTCAAGATATCGTTCCAATTCTTGAAAAAGCTGCGGGTGCTGGAAGGCCTCTTTTGATTATTGCAGAAGATGTAGAAAGCCAAGCTCTTGGTTTACTTGTTGTCAACAGACTTAGAGGTGGACTTAAAGTAGTAGCTGTAAAAGCTCCAGGATTTGGAGATAGAAGAAAAGCAATGCTTGAGGATATAGCTATCCTGACTGGTGGTACTGTTATTTCAGAAGAGAAAGGTTATAAGCTTGAATCAACTGAAATGGACCTTCTTGGAGGAGCAGAGAAAATCACTGTTGATAAGGATAACACTACAATAGTAAATGGAGCTGGTAGTGAAGATGCGATCAAAGCGAGAATCAATCAGATCAAAGCACAGATCGAAACAACAACTTCTGATTACGATAGAGAGAAGCTTCAAGAAAGGCTAGCGAAATTATCTGGTGGTGTAGCTGTACTCTATGTAGGAGCACCAACGGAAGTGGAGATGAAAGAGAAAAAAGACAGAGTCGATGATGCATTACATGCGACAAGAGCTGCTGTTGAAGAAGGCATCGTAATTGGTGGTGGTGTTGCTCTTTTGAAGACTAGAGCTGCATTGGATAAATTAAAGGCTGAAAATGAAGATCAGCAAATGGGTATCCAGATCGTTGCAAAGGCACTTGAGTATCCACTCAGAACTATTTCTGAAAATGCTGGTGTCGATGGCTCTGTTGTCCTGCAGAATATCATGAACTCTAAAGGAGATCAAGGTTATAATGCAAGAACAGATAAATATGAAGATTTGAAAAAAGCAGGAGTAATCGATCCTACAAAAGTGACGAGAGTAGCTATTCAGAATGCCGGCTCGATTGCTAGTATGGTACTTACTACAGAATGTGTAATTAATGACAAGCCTGAAGAAAATGCAGGACATCATCCACCAGCAATGGGAGGAGGTGGAATGCCAGGCATGATGTAAGAATATTTCGGCTTCAAGCTGAATTTAAAAATCCACTCACTAACTAGAGCTGCAATGTACGCATGTATGTTGCAGCTTTTTTTATGGGAGTCTGCCGCCCAATCCATTATTGATATTATTGGTTCCGTAGTTGTACTTCAAGAAGTCCAAAGTACCCGAGTTAACACCAATAAGGAAGCCAAATGCTTTGCTGGAAGGTGCCCAATTAAATGTCATATTCCAACAATGCAATTTCCTAGTGAAGGTCAGATAAGGATAAGTGATTGATTTGTTTTTGAAGTCATACCCTATACTACCCAGACCTATATTCCAATTATCTGTAATCTTAATTCTGCCTCGTACTCCTAGCGTATGTGTCGCGAGAAAAATACTATCCTGGTTATCAACGCTTGTTATATTGTAAACTAGGTTATGATCGATTCTAAAGTTGCCGATGAGGTCCAAGAGCTTAGGATTCTGATAAGTACTTGATTTCTTACTATCATCATCTTCCCTACCCTCACTTTCTTTCTTCCCAATAGTCATGAGCTTACTTATCGTAATTCCGGAATTGAGTGTAAGACTTCCTCTTGCTAATCTTACAGGTAGAAACCGCTCGGTTGCCACCAACTTATTGATAGTCGTTATTCCATCTTGGAGGTACGGATCAAGTGTAAAGGAGAATCTCAGGTTTGTCAAATTCTTCAGCAAGCTTGTATTGCCAGAAATACTGACTGGATTCCACTTTAGACTGTCAGCAGCATAGTTATATCCTCCATTGATATTGAGCTGGTTGATTAGCTTAAATTTCCGCTCTTCTTCGTGCTTCTTTGACCAATACTTCATCTCGACTACATTGGTAGCTCCGAAAGTAATAGCCTGTGTCAAATCATTAAAAGACGGTGAACCAAAAGGACCTTTCTCAAATCTATTATAAGTATGAACTAACTCCCCATTGTAATTTAACGAATCTTGGTATATGGACCTACTGTCAGGTCTATATGAGTATCCAACGTTCGGCTTCATTGTATGTCGAATACCTCTGAACCAACCTTTATTTGATAATATAGTACCGAACAAAGCTGTATTCACATTGACTCCAGCAGACCAAGTCCTATAGCTTGCAAACCCATCAATTACCTCTGTGCTTATGCTATCTTGATTTGGATGATACTCTTTATCCAATGTATTAAATACCCAGTCTTCGTTATACTTGACGTTTGGATTGGCCGAGAAATATTTTAAAAACTTCAGGTTAACATTAGCACTATAGGAATGCTTCACTCCTGATCGCATATTATCCAATGTTGTCCTAGTGAAAAGAGTACTATCTGAAGACTCAACAAAATTGGCTGCTCTAGTACTACCACTCATATTAATCTTCTCATACCATCTTTCATTGCCTACTTGTTCTTTTCTCTTGAATGGATAAATCGTCTGCATGGTCAATCGAATATCAGGTAGTGTCAAATCCACTCTTCTTGTCTGAGTATTCTGTCTGTGTTTTAATCCGAGATCTAGAGAGTATGGAAGTCCAGGAAGCTTATGCTTGAAATAGAAATTGGACTGATACTGGTTACGCAAGACATTAGTGGGATCAAAATTCGTTCTTTCATTGTGCAGATTGGTACTGAACTGAATATTACCACCAAGACTACGAAATGGATGCGCCTTACTATCTTGATTATGCCTGAAGTCAACACTGAAAGACTTCGTGGACTCTTTCTCTAACAACTCATTTTCATTCTTAGTGTCTCTATAGTCAATCTCAAAATTTCCGGAAAACTTATAGCGTTTTTTGTATCTGAATACTGAGCGAGCACCCCAAGTACCTCTGGTATAATAATCTGCAGTGAGCTGCAAATCCATGTAGTCATTAATTGGAAAATACCACCCGATTTGTTCTACGCCAAAACCTAATTCCGCTTGATAAGGAAAATTCTTAGGAAAGAGTAAGCCTGTAGATCTTCCTTCTGCTAGTGGAAAGAAGCCAAATGGCAACCAAAGAGGTGTAGGTACTCCACCAATCTCTAACTGTGCAGGCCCCGTTACACCTACTTTCTTCGGAATAACCTTGAGCTTCTTTGTCCGAATACCAAAATGTGGATGTTCGTGATTACAAGAAGTAATCAATGCATCACTATTATAGATAACATCATCTTCTCGCTCTACTGCTTCTTCAGCTCCAAGAAATTTGGTCTTTGCACCTAGGATGTACAGGTCAGTAAAAGCTGTGACCGCTTGATAGACCAGGCCTTTATTGGTTTCAAAGTTGTACCGTAATCTATCATAGTTGAATTCTTGGTCACCGTCCTTAAATTTAGGCTTCTGGACCTCATGACCTTCTTCATCCTTAATCGAGAAAGCTTCAGCTTCATTTGTCTCAATATTAAATACAATATAGCCTGCGGTGAGTGCCATATTACCGTAGTTGACATAAGCTTCACCAAACAAGTGCATTTGCTTCAGTTTATGGTCATACCATTGTGTATCCTTAGCTCCATAATTTACTGGAATATCAAGAGCATCATCTGAAGTATTGACTTCTGCATAGGTAGCACGTCTTTGTCTTGGTAAAGAATCTAAACTACCAGTGAGAGTATCTAAGTTGACAAGTTGGGTATCTCTGTATCCAAGACTATCCTGAAGAATTGAGGAATGATCTGGCAAACTCTCTTTCACAGTGTTAGTGATAGTTGGCTGAATAAGAGAATCTTGAGTGACCTCTTCTATTTGCGCAGTTAGCATCGAACTACACATTATAAAAAATACTACTATGTAATAATTTATATTATAAATAATTATATATTTATATAATATTTAATAAGAAAACTACATGTCCTTGGTCTACACATCTATTTTGTGTTATTCTACAAGAGTAACGCAAGTTACTTTACTTATCATATTTACGATGTTAACTGCTATGAACTTTGTTCAAGGCCAAGCAGATTTTATGGTAGTCATTGATCCAGGTCATGGAGGTAAAGATCATGGTTGCTCTGGAGAACACAGTCAAGAGAAACACATTACCCTTGCTATTGCTCAAAAACTCAAAAATACACTAACTAATTCCCTTCCTAATTGTCAAGTGATTCTGACAAGAGAACACGATTATTTCATTAGTCTCTCAGAAAGAAATCAACTAGCAAATGAGCATAACGCCGATATTTTTCTCTCGCTCCACTGCAACTATCACGAGCTAAAATCAGTCCACGGGGCCGAATCCTACGTGCTATCTACTGATAATACTATCGGAGTGGATGAGCAATTGCTGCTTCGAGAAAACGGTAATCAAAGCTCTAATCACAAAATACATGAAGGCGCCAATGTTATTGTACAACAAGCTTATGCACAAGCTAATCTCAAAGAAAGTATCGCGCTGGCTTCCATCATCAATAAACATATCGAGAGTTATACAGATATCAAAGCACGTACCATTAAGCAAGCACATTTTGCTGTATTAAGAGGCTTGACAATGCCAGGTGTATTGATCGAATCAGGATTTCTATCGAATCTTAGTGATGAAGCAATCCTGCTTTCAGACTTAGGTCAAACACAATTTGCACAAGCCTTAGCGAAAAGCATCGAGATTTATTACGAAAATAGTATTCCCAGCTTCACAAGATCTCTTATTGCTAATCCGATAGTAGAAAGCAAGTATACTGTGCAAATTGCTTCTATAAACAACGGCTATGCCAACACATCTCGACCTGAATGGCGCTCAGTAGGAAATTATACTATTCATAGAAGTACGAATAATACTTATACTTATACAGTTGGTTCTTTTCAGAGTCCTGCAGAAGCAATGCTCAAACAATCCGAGCTCTATGATATGGGTTTCAGAGGAGCCTTTGTCATCAATGAGCAATCTTTGAAAAATCAGGAAAAAATAAACTAATACATCAATCATAACGTATTAATGTAGACCTTTGCATTCTAACTGATAACATGGCCTTCCTATGCGTAAAGAGATAATTATTGGCATTCTTACTATAGTTACCTTCCTAGCTGGACTTTGGGGTTTTAACTTTATTAAGGGTAGTAATATGCTGAAAAGGAATTTGGAATTCCATTCCTATTATAGCGATGTTGCAGAATTAGCAACAGGAAGTGCAGTGACAGTAAGCGGATTTAAAGTTGGATCAATTACAAAAATCGAACTTGACCCTACTGATGTAAGTCGAGTAAAGGTTTCATATGAAGTCGAAAAAGACATCAAAGTCCCAGCAAGTGCAAGAGCAGTACTCAGAAATACTAGCTTTATGGGAGGGCGTGGTATCGAACTGCAATTCAAAAAACTCTGTGGTGGGGATCTTCCTTGTGCAACTAGTGGCTCAGAACTCAATGGAAATGAGTTAGGCATGATTGGTTCTATGATTGATTTTAGTGAGGCAGATCCACTTGTTGAGACTGTAGGTAAAAGTGTAGACGTGATTACGGATAAGTTATCTGGAGATACAACAAGTCAAATCTATAGCACCTATCAAAACCTAGATGCTACAATTGAAAATCTGACGAAGGTTACAAAGCAACTCTCTAACATCATGTATGCTAATAATCAGAGCATCGAGTCAACATTATCTAGCTTCGCTGCAATCAGTAAGAATCTTGAACAAAACAATCAACAGATTAATAGCATACTTTCCAATCTCTCAAGAGCGTCAAATGATTTCGCATCTCTCAATCTCAACCAAACTGTGAGTCAAGCTAATGGAACCTTATCCTCTACTGAAGCAGCCATCACAGAACTAAAAGGAGTAGCAGCAAAAGCAAGTACATCAATGCAGCAACTTGATGAAATCATCGCTAAAGTCAATAACGAAGAAGGATCACTAGGCAAGCTTATCAATGATAAAGAGCTTTACGAAAATGTCGAAGGAACTGCAGAACATCTAGCCTTGCTGTTACAAGACCTCCGGTTGAATCCTAAGCGTTATGTTAATCTTTCAGTATTTGGTAAGAAGCAAGCCTACGTGCATCCAGATGATGATCCTGCTGCAAAGTAGTTAGATGGCGTTTATCTCTCGCTCTAATGAGATACCAAATTGCTCAAGTACACTTGCTTGAATTTTTGTAGAAAAGTCGAGTACTTCAGACCCTGTAGCATTTCCTTTATTGATTATAACAAGTGCTTGCTTCTCATAGCAGCCTACATTCCCTATCGTCTTGCCTTTCCAACCTGCTTGATCAATAAGCCAACCTGCTGGAACTTTCACATTATCAGAACCAACAGCATAATGGGGAACATTACTATCAAATCTCGCTTCGAATTGATCTCGTGTAATCACAGGATTCTTAAAGAAAGAACCACCATTTCCTATCTCTTTTGGGTCTGGCAACTTAGATTGACGAATCTTAACGACAGCATCAAAGACTGCTTTGATGGAAGTTGCCTCCTTATCCTCTAATTCATCCTTGATACTACCATACGATGTGTTATACTCGTGAAATCCTGGCTTGGTTAGCTTTATAACGATACTGTCAATAATATACCTTCCTTTCCATTTCTCCTTGAAGTGACTCTGTCGATAGCCTAAGCCGCACTCACTAACGTGAAATTCTAATCGGGCTCCATTCGCTCTGTCAATAACAGAGACACTTTGCAGCACATCTCCAATTTCAACTCCATAAGCACCAATATTCTGAATAGGTGCTGCTCCAGTCTTACCTGGGATTAGAGCAAGGTTCTCAATACCTCCAAGTCCTTGTTCGACAAAGTATGTGACTAAGTCATGCCATTCTTCTCCAGCTCCAACTCGATACAATTGATAGCCATCCCTTTCTTTTACCATTGTCTTACCTAGGATATTGATATACCAGACTTCATCCAAGTCATTGACAAATAGTGTATTACTTCCTCCACCTAAAATATGCACGTGCTGATTCTCCTTTGCACAGAGTTCTTGCAACTGACCATGAGTGTTGATCTCGATAAATTTGTTGGCAAATGCCTCTATACCGAATGTGTTATATCGTTTGAGGTTGTGCATGAAAAACTACAAACTACTTGCAGGATCATCAATGTTCCTAGTCATGAGGAAATTAAAATCAGTTTGTAGCCCAATATTAAAAGAATTGGGCTTACCTCCATCTTCAGAAAAGCCATATCTAGCGAAAAAATGTCCGGCAAAACCAGAAATACCAAAACCCAAATTAACTTGGACGGTATATACTCTCTCCCACTCTCTAACGACACCCTGATCACTAAACTCATCCGTCAATCCAAACAATTCTGTTTTAAAGTATTGTAGTCCACCACCGATACTAAATCCTAGTCCACCGTCCTTATTAAAACCAGATGTCTTTCCAAAATTCAGCATACCAATTACTGGTACTGCGAGCATGCCTAGACCCTTATAATCTCCAGTCGAAAACCCAAGCGGTGCTATGCTTACTGGTGCTTCAGCTGAAATAGAAAATTGCTTGCCTCCAATCCACAGTTTAGGACCTATGGCTATATTCAAGAGGGCACTTCCTGCAGAAGGAGCTGCTATCCCATCATCTGGATTATTATACCGTTGGTATAAATCAAGACCTCCAGTCACTCCAAGCCCAATCTGACTATATATGACTCCGGATAACGAAAACATCACGCAGAATATAATTGCTCTATGCAAATTCATATTAAAAATTTTCTGATATGTAAAAGTACTAAAAATGATAACCAAAGTATCTTTGACGCAACATGTCTGAAACAAATTTTTCCCTGAGCCAAGTCAAAGCTCACTTTAATCAACTCATTGATGCTATCCAGCAAGAACGTTTGCAAGAGCAATCCTATTTTGAATCAATTGCTAAGGACAAACCAATAAAAACTCAAGTAGAAGCTGGATTGGCAGTATTTCCATTAAGGCTTAACAAATTCCATTATACAGTGGGAGACATGATCGAGCTCCACTTCGAGCAAACTGGCAATTTGGAATTCAAACATAAGTTGAAGGTGGGTGCTGGGGTTCAGATTATCCAACCTCAAGGTGATATCAGTATTTATGGGGTGCTCTCTTACTGCAGAAGACTAGAGTTTAAGATACTTGTCCATGAGCATCAGATTGACAATGAGGTCAGATACAGCAAACAAGCATTTGCCGTCAGGCTAGCCTATGACTCTCGGCCCTATGATATCATGACCAATCATCTAGAGTATCTCATTGATCATTGTGGAGATAGCACACTAAAGGATCAATTGATTGGATATTTTAGCAAGCACGTTGACGCCAGTTTGAAGAAGGTAGAGCAACTCCAACTCAATACAGCACAATTCAATATCTCTCAAATCAATGCAATACAATCTGCCTATGCCTCCTTCCCCTATTATATCATTCATGGGCCTCCCGGTACAGGGAAGACAACGACCTTGGTTGGCCTCATCAAGATGTTAAGTGCTAAAGAACCGACAATATTAGTTTGCGCTCCAAGCAATAATGCGGTGGATCTTTTAGCAGAAAAATGTGCTGAAATCCATCTTAATGTCACTAGAGTTGGAAATGTGGCGAGGGTTTCAGATAGCCTACTCCACATGACACTGAATGAAAAAGTCAGAAATCATCAAGATTGGACTCATATAAAGAAAGTCAGGATTGAGGCTGATGAGGCAAGGCGTCAAGCTAAAAAATTCAAACGTTCTTTTGGCCCAGAAGAAAGAAGGCAGAGACAAATGCTGCACAGAGAAGCAAAAGAACTGCGGAAGTGGGCAAGAGATCTCGAAATCAAACTCGTAGAAAAAGTTCTCTCTGAAAGTCAAGTTATAGCTACCACACTTATTGGAGCAGAACATCAATACCTGAAGCATCTGAGATTCAATACAGCTATTATTGATGAAGCTTCTCAAGCTTTAGAGCCAGAATGTTGGGTACCCATCCTAAAGTCAAAGCGAACCATTTTTGCAGGTGACCACCAACAACTACCTCCCACAGTTAAAAGTCAAAAAGCAAAATCTTTAGGGTTAGAACACACGCTCTTCGAACGACTCATTGCTAAAGGTGACCTACAATCACTCCTAAAAACTCAATATAGAATGCACGATACGATACTTGCATTCTCGAACACCCAATTCTATGACAGTAAGCTTGAATCAGACTCTAAAGTAGCTGACCATACCTTGCGATCTGATAATCAGCCCCTGCTTTACATTGATACAGCAGGAACAGGTTTTGAAGAAGAAGTCAATCCCCAACATAAGAGCTATAAAAACCCAGGAGAATTCTTCATCATTAAGGAACATCTTCTCAGTATTTTAGAGCGAGTGCAAGGAGTCAGTATTGGTATAATCTCACCATACAAAGAGCAGGTTAGACATATGCAATCTCACTTAAGAGAAACCGAAGAACTGGGTGTATTAGATATACAGATTGATAGTATTGATGGATTCCAAGGGCAAGAGAAAGATGTGATATACATCTCGCTTGTTAGGTCTAATGATCATAACACGATTGGATTTCTTGAAGACTATCGAAGATTAAATGTTGCCTTAACCCGAGCCAGAAAAAAGCTTGTTATTGTAGGTGATTCTTCCACTTTAGTCAATAGCAAATTGTACAAATCACTCATTGACTTTGTTGAAGAAGCAGGGACCTTCAAGTCAGCTTGGGAATATATGTCATACTAGAGCTACATCTTCAAGACTTTCTGCACACACACTTCTGCATTGCTTGTATTACTTACTTTGACAAAGAACATACCTGCTGGCAAATCAGATGTATCAATGGTTGCATTAGAGCCAAGACCATTGATAGTTTGGAATACATTGCCACTAGCATCAATTATCTCAATACCATATTGCTGCAGGTTTCCTATGATAGAGAAGAAGTCATCCGTAGGATTAGGGAAGATCTCTACACATTGATTTGAGACAGCTATATTGGGAGTACTTGTAGCTGTTGAGGTATTGACCATATTTGCAAGCATACGTACATAGCATGCTTGATAGTAAATCGCTGGTTCGCTAATTTCCCAAGAACTCTCTGGCCATCCTGTGTTAAAATCCAAGTAGGCCTTCATCAGAGGTTGACCACTAGGAGGAACTAAACTAGGTACTGAAAAATATTGGTTAGGACCGCCAGTCACGAATCCTGGAGCAGGTCCCAGCGGACTCGTCAATGCATTGTCATAGTCTGTTCCATCATTGAACCAGGTATGATATATTTCATTCACGCATCTGTCTCCACCAAACTGATACATATTCGACAAAAGGACTAATCCTAGCGGATTGAGACCGTGAAAAAAGTGCACTTGTTCGCTGGCTTTGAAAGCCAAATCCGAATTCGAGCCGGGTGCGACATCATACTTTTCCATGATTTTACACAAGACTGCAATCGAAGCTTTCGGCAATGTGGATCCCCAATGGTAAATCCAGTCAGGAGACTGTCCTCTGTACAGATCCGCCTCATCAAAAGCATAAAATTGATTATAGTCATTTGTCACTGCACTATTTGCACTATTCAGAATAGCTGTAGCATTCGCATTGCTTGCATTTGGCAAGTTTGCATAATTCAGTAATGCTTCGGCTACGGAGAGCTCATATGGACTCCAAAAATCATCAATTAGTGGTGTCTGGCTATACAGTTCACCATCAATATATTGTTCGTAGATAGCATTACCAGTTAAATCAAATAAATACCCAGCAGCGATTAACCCCCATCGCTTCTGCAAATCACTATTCATATCAGCATCCCCTGAAATGATTGATCCATCATCACAATCTTCTTCTAAACCGTTCTGATCATAGAGAGCCTTCCAATAGGCAAATGTATTCTCTGCATGGTTTTGTAAAGTCGTAGCGTAGCTTGTCATAGTGGGTTGTCCTGAAAATACCTTAGCAGCTCTTGAAAACATACTAGCAATAGCTATACTTGCACTCGAGCAGGTAGGGCCGTAAAATCTTTGGTCTACATTTAAACTTGGTGGGCTTGCCGTATTATCACTATAATTCTGACTGCCTTGTTTGATATGGACAGAACCATCTGCATTCGTCATTTTGATCAACCAATCTAATTCCCACTTCACTTCATCTAGTATATCTGGCAATCCATTCCCACTTTCAGGCCAACTCCAATCATCTCCAAAAATCTGTGGATTATCCTCATAAGCTCCTAAGAGCTCGTGTATAGCAGTGTGTGCAAAAGTGACATACTTATTGTAATCACCTGCATCAAACCATCCTCCAGTTAACTCCTTCTCAAGACTTGTATTCGTAGGATCATAGATATATCTACAATTAGCATCTTGTAAAGGGTTTGTGAAATTCGTACCGTCTGTCCATTGTTGTTGAGCAAAAGGAGCTGCTTTCTCATCATTACATCGATTATAATAGAACATGCGAATGCTAGACTTCAACACTTCAGCATAAGGATTGGCATTAATCTCAAAAGGAGCACTTGACTCATCCTCCTGAGTATCATGAATATAATAGGTCCCTGTATTAGTTACAGAAGAAAAGTCAAACCACCAGCCTTTGTCTCCGGATTGGCTATGTGTTGCACCATTCTCCCAGAGTTGTGGACTACCACTATAGACTACTTCATCGCTTCCGTGAACTCTGACTTCCAAGTTAGAGCCTGGAGTATAGGTGAGGTTGCTATTATAGCCAATTTGAGGGTCACTCAGAACAGCCACTTTCGTGTCTGTGTTGTGGTATCCGAACTGATCTACATGGATAAATTCGCTGATCTGGCTGAAAGCTAACGGCTGAGATCCTAGTAAAATCACCAAACCTAGGAGGAGAGAAGTTTTCGTTTTCATAACAGTATTACAAGAGAAAAATGGCTATTGTTCACTTTGGAAGCACTGTTAGATAAAATCCAGTGATTACAACTATTAAAATGGTATAACTACTCAGGGTAAACATTCAGTAAATAAAATGGTTAGTGCATACAAAGGATTGAATCGAGTCGTTGTAATTTGTGCCACTCATGCTACCAGTATCAATACAATATGTTGGAGAACATCTCTTACCAGGACAGATTGGTCACTTCAGTCTGATTCTAGGATTTGTAGCATGCCTCCTAGCTGTGTTTAGTTTCTTTAAACATACCAATACTGGTGATTCAGGTTGGAGACGATTAGGAGTAACTGCATTTACTATCCATGGTATTAGCGTTTTCTTACTTGTAGGTACTCTTTTCTATGCTATGCTTAACCACATGTATGAGTATCGCTATGTTTGGGAGCATGTCTCTGACGACTTACCAATGCGGTATGTCTTCTCTGCCTTTTGGGAAGGACAAGAAGGAAGTTTCTTGCTATGGATGATGTGGCATGTCATTCTCGCTGCAGTTCTGGTATTTAGAAATTCAAAATGGTCTAGTCCAGTAGCATGTATCCTTCTACTCATTCAGGCATACACCCACAGTATGATTTTGGGTATTCACCTGCCTTTTGGAGAAGGAATTAAATGGGGTATCAACCCTACTCTCTTACTGAGAGATACAATGAATGCCCCAATATTCAGCAATGCACAATATCTCTCTTTAGTTGAGGGTAATGGTCTGAATGAATTACTTCAGAATTATTGGATGACTATCCATCCTCCTGTCATCTTTGGGGGTTTTGCATCTACTAGTGTACCTTTTGCTTTTGCTATTGCAGGATGGTGGACTGGTGATTACAAAGGATGGTTAAGACCTGTTACTCTATGGGCAATGTTCTCAGCTGCGATATTAGGAACAGGAATCATCATGGGTGGAGCTTGGGCTTATGAAGCATTATCTTTTGGTGGTTATTGGGCATGGGATCCTGTTGAAAATATGTCGCTCGTACCATGGCTGGTCTTGATTGCTGGAGTACATACAAACCTTGTAGCAAATGCAAGTGGTTATAGTATTAAGTCCACGTATTTCTTCTATACGCTTTCTTTCTTATTAATCATCTATAGCACATTCCTGACTCGTAGTGGTATCCTTGGAGATACCTCAGCACATGCATTTACAGAAATGGGACTTGAGTGGCAGTTGGTTTCTTTGATTGCTTTCTTTGCTCTTCTTGCTATTGGGGTCTATCAATTGAGACGCAAGTCTGTACCTCAAAAGCCGCAAGAAGAATCTCTGTATTCTAAAGAGTTTTGGATGTTTATTGGTGCGGTGGTGTTGTTCTTTTCCGCGTTGCTCATCACAGCATCCAGTTCATTACCTGTGTATAATGAGATCATGACCTTCTTCGATCCGGAATTTGTAGGTAGTGTCATCGAGGAACCTATTCCACATTATAATAAATTCCAACTTTGGGTAGCTGTGTTCATTGGTTTGCTCTCAGGGTTTGCTGTCTATACACGCTATAGAGCATCTAGTTGGAATGCACAATTCAAGCAATCCTTAATGAAGAGCCAGCTTTTTGCAATTGTAGGAGCAGGAATAATGACGTATTTAACGACATTCTGGATTTCTTACTTTGAGCTACGCTATGCTATACTTTCTTTTTGTCTGTGGTATGGCATGCTGTCAAGTCTTTGGTACATCATCCGCAAGCTGAGAGAGAAGACTAAAATGGCTGCAGCTTCGCTATCCCATCTTGGTTTTGCAATGATGATTTTTGGCACTATTACCAGTGGACTGAATACTAGGGTTATCTCTTCTAACCCTTTTGCGATGCAAGGACTACTTGCTGATGATGCGCTTTCTAAAGTCGTCACATTGATCAAAGGACAACCAATGTACACCAAGGATTACTGGATTACATATCAAAGTGATACCATCGTTGGTCGCTATAGATATTTTGATATTCTTTTTGAAAAGGTGCGATCTGACTCGACTGTTGTGGAGTCATTTGTGGTCACGCCAAATGTTCAGTATGACAAGAAATTTACGAAAGTAGCGGCTTCTAATCCTGACACCAAGCACTACTTTACTAGAGATATTTTTACGAATATTGCCTCCCTTCCTCGATCTCAGATGGATATTGAGCTCGCAAAAGAAGTGGAAGATTCTTTAGACTATCAACTCTACTATGGACAAGTAGGTGATACTTTAATAACAAGGCAACACTATGCAAGGATAAATGCTGTAACATTCAATCCAAAGCACCCAGAACTGGAGCTTGACTCTATGACTCTTGCTATTGGTGTTGATCTTACGTTAGGTGACATCAAATCAGGTAAAGAAGTCAATCTTACTCCAAGCATTGGCCTAAAAGATAATAGTCTACTACAATATCATGCCCTCGATGATGCACTCGGTGTTAAAGTCTTCCTTGATGATAGTGTCTTCGATGATTATTTTGACACAGAAGATCAACTAGAATATTCCTATTTTTCAGCAAAGCAGGGTGAAGCTTTTAACTATAAGGGCTTCCGATTTGTGCTTGAGAGTTTGGCTAACGAGTTTAGTAATACGAGTTATACTCAAGAAGAACAAGATATCGCTGTACAAGCTAATGTACGCATGTCCTTTCCAGAAGGAGAGGATTTACTTAATCCTGTCTTCTTCATCCGAGATAATCGACCATTGAATATCAAAGACTATGAGATCAACAATGGCATTCACATTCGATTTTTGAAAATTCATCCAGAAACTGGGATACTAGACTTTGCTCTTGCTCAGGATAACAGAGTACCTAAAGACTTGACTTTCAGAATCGCTGAAGATGTCCCTCGGTCAGATATCATTATTCTTGAGGCAAAAGAATTTCCTGGTATCAACTTGTTTTGGCTCGGTTCCATTCTCATGATCTTAGGTTTTATATTTGCATGGTGGCAACGCAAGAAAAGACTTTATCAAACCAAGAAATAGTCATCATTGGCAGTGGCAATGTTGCCTTCCATCTCAGTCAGGCATTACGCCATGCTGGACATCTAATCCTACAAGTCTATAGCAGAAATGTACATACTGCTCAGCAGCTAGCAGATGTATTAGGTAGCAAGGCTACAGATACACTCGAGGATGTCGAAACTTGTGCTGACGCTTATCTAGTTTGTGTTCCAGATGATGCTGTCGAACCCATTGTTGCTAAGCTAGTGTCCAGAGTTCATAAATCAGGGATTATCTGCCATACTTGTGGGAGTGTAGGTCTTTCGACCTTAATTCATCACCCTCACGATATTGGAGTTTTCTACCCTTTACAGACATTTACGAGACATCGTCAACTGGATGTTAGGAAGATACCATTCCTCATAGAAGGAAGTAATACCCAAGTGAGTCACTACCTCAAAGATCTAGCAAGAACTATCGCTGATAATGTGTACTTCATTACTAGTGAGGAACGGAAACATCTCCATGTTGCTGCAGTCTCCTCATGTAATTTTGTCAACCATCTGCTTTCTGAAGCATATGCTTATGTTGACAAACAAGGATTAGACCCACATCTGCTCGATCCATTGATGAGAGAAACTCTCAGTAAGTTTATGGATGGCTACCCAAATGATACACAAACAGGTCCTGCTAAGCGCGGAGACGATAGAACAATTACAAAACACCTCAATCTCCTACAAAAGGAGGATAGCATGCAAGAATTGTATAAGCTATTTACAAAGCATATAGTCAATAAGTATCATGAGAGTAATCTTTGAACGCAGTGAGCAAGGAATAAGAGTTACTGGCTTTGAATATGAAAGCAAGTACTCATTAAAATTTGAACAGTATCATCTTGAACAATGGTACAAATTCAGAGATGGTAGTATCGAGTCACAAGAGGTATTACAGCATGCTGTCGTAGATCAATTGCTCCCAGGAGTTGCAGAACGCTTTAGGGCTATGGTTGATGACCGAGGCAAAGCCCTGGAACAGAGCATGAAGGATAAAGGACTCACTTTTGACGAGATAATCTAATATGCTAGGCTATTGGTTCTTTAGAATACTCTGTGGTATTATCGGCCTCTTACCATTCACCATGCTGTATGGATTGTCCAATGCAATTGCTTGGTTACTCAGAGTGGTGATAAGATATCGCCTTTCTGTGGTCAAAGTTAATCTCCAGTATGCATTTCCAGACATGGAAAGCCAGCAGCTCAATCAAGTAGTCAAAGCATCCTATCGTAATCTCACCGATATCATCTTAGAATCATTAAAAAGTTATAGCCTCAATCCTGATCAAATAAGAAAGCGATACAGAGTCGAAGTAAGCGAAGACATGCGCAACATTCTACATGGAGAAAACACTGTCACTGCATTTGCTCCACATTATGGTAATTGGGAATGGGGAACGATCACCTTACCATTTGCCTTCGAGCAAACAATCTATGGACTCATTAAGCCTGTCAATAATGCTAGAACTAATCGTTTTATTTTGGATAATAGAGGAAGCACGGGTACACAGATGGTCTCCATCTATGCTAAGGATAAGCGTGTGTTAGATGATCCTGCAATAGCAAAGTTGGTTGTTTATATAGCTGACCAAAACCCTTCGAACACCAAGAAAGCCTTAAGAGTCCATTTCTTCGGCAAACCGTGTTATGCACTACAAGGTGGGGACCATTTCGCAAGGAAGCATGGAGGACCTGTGATCTATTTACAAATCAAAAGACCAAAGAGAGGACAATATGTTATCACTCCCAGACTCATTAGTCAAGATGGTAGTAAGCATGAGGAAGGAGAACTGACCCAACATTACTTCAATCTATTAGAAGCACAAATCCAAGAGAAGCCAGCAGATTGGCTGTGGACACATAAGCGTTGGAAGCATCAAGGCATTTACGGAAAGTGAGGATTGTCTGACTAAATTGCTTACATTAGAACAATGAATTATAATGCTATTGCCGCGAGGTTAGATACGGCAGCTCAACAACAAAAAGCAACTTATCAAACTTCAAAAGACAACACTTATTCCATTCAAGAAGCCTATGCTATTCAATCCATCAATGTAGCTCGACGCTATCTCCGTGGCCAGCATCGAGTCGGTCTGAAGATGGGCTTTACAAGCAAGGCAAAGATGGAGCAGATGGGAGTACATGATCTAATATGGGGAAAGCTGACAAGTGATATGCAGTACGCTGATGGCGGCACACTCCAGATGAGCAAATTTATTCATCCTAGAGCGGAGCCAGAGATTGCATTTAGGCTCAAGCATGATCTCGATAGGTCAATTACCAGAGATGAAGCTACAGAAATCATCGATAGTGTTGCTATAGCAATTGAGATTATTGATTCACGCTATGAGGCGTTCAAATTTTCTCTAGAAGATGTAATTGCGGATAATTGCAGTTCAGCTGGTTTTGTACTAGGTAATTGGTGCGATGTCCAAGCTGTTAATGATCTACCTATCACACTCACCTTTGATGGAGAAGTAATCCAATCAGGTAACTCAAATGCTATACTTGGTGATCCTTACCAATCACTTGTAGATGCAGTGAGATTGAGTATTGAGCATGGTGAACCACTAACTAAAGACCTTATTATCTTGGCTGGAGCTGCGACGCCAGCAAGTTATATCAAAGCAGGAAGTAGCATTGAGGCCAGTGCTGGACCGCTCGGAAGTGTAAGTTTGAATATCGTAGAGTGACAACTCCATTACGTGTAAAAATTTGCTGTATTAAGAGCGTTGAGGAAGCTCATCTGGCTATCAAGTCTGGTGCTAGTGATCTTGGCTTTGTCAGTCATATGCCGAGTGGACCAGGAATACTTCCTGAGGAAGCGATAGCCAATATATTAAAGGAAATCCCACAGACTATGGGCACATTCTTATTAACTTCAAAAACAATAGCTTCAGACATTATTGCACAACATAAACGCATGCCTACATCCACAATTCAGCTTGTGGATAGATTAGCAGAGGGAGAATACTCATTGTTAAATGCAGCATTACCAAATACTGAAATTGTCCAAGTGATCCATGTCCAAGACCTAGATGCTATTCAGAGCGCCAAGCGTCTCAGCTCTTTTGTTAATACAATTTTGCTAGACAGTGGTAGACCCAACGCTACAGTGAGGGAATTAGGAGGAACAGGTAAGGTGCATAACTGGGAAATCAGTAAGAAAATCTGTGAAAACAGCTCGATTCCTGTATTTCTTGCTGGTGGACTCAATAGTAATAATATCATGAACGCTATAGAGACTGTAAGACCAAATGGTGTTGATCTTTGTAGTGGTGTGAGGACAAATGATAGGATGGATCAAGTGAAGTTGCAAGCATTCTTTGACGCTTTGAGTGTCTGATGAGGATTGTGGTTGTACTAGGATAATAAAAAAACCGCTAAGAATAATTCTGAGCGGTTCTTACTGTGATACCATCACTGGAAATACCTGTTCCATGATAAAGCATTAAATATTTTTGAATTAATAATTTGACACCAATTTTGCAGGTTGATTGTAATAAGCCATACAAATCTCATCTCCTGAAGTTTCTAAGCTATCGGCTTTGATATTGATCAGTGATGTCACATCTTCATCGACATTAACATTGAGTAATCTGTGTGTATTACTGCCACTAATTAATCCTTCCAGATCGTATTTACCAGGTTCGAGGTTCTGAAACTCAAACTGTCCATTACTATCAGAACGTGTAGAAGCATAGAGAGCTCCATCTTTGAAGAGGTAGACCTTAGCATGTAATTGTTCATCATAAGTCGTCTTACCTACTACTTTACCTCGAATCCCTGTTTGACCAAGAATCGGAAAAGTATTTGTGCAAATAATGAGGATTCCGCATAAGTACAATTTAAACTTTTTCATAATGTAAATAATTTGATTCACTTACTCAAAAGCTGTTTTTCTGAAATACCTCTAGTTCAGTGGTATCTAGAATTCATTCTTGTCAAATGCAGGACTCGATGAAAGATGGGATAGGGTTAGTGGGTGATTTTTTTGTTCCTTATGTGGTAGACAGTATTACACTTTGAACACTCTTTATCTTCTACCAAGGCTGACGGGTTACAACAAAAGTGTAGCAGTTCTTAGACGAAACTTGGGGAGCGATAGGTTTACTATGAAAACGAACTATCCACCATTTACAAAATCTTGTAAGTACTCAAATGGCCTAGTCAACTCGCCATCCTTGGTCAAAGTTGCTCTCTCCAAGATAGCAGACTTACTCTTAGCAAATTCAGGCAAGACATGCTCCATAAACATCTCTCCAAAAGCTCTTGACGCATCTCTGGGCAATTCGTTTGGCAGATTATCTATAGTCATCATATCTACCCCATGAGATTGGAAAGGGGCTATTTCTGTTTCTGTAGTCGGGTCGTAGCCAAATACTGGATCAGGAATCGTACTCGGACGGAGTGTGCTCGGTATAGAGCTCACAGGAGCTATATCACATGTGACATCACCAATCACCTGTATCGTAAAGTCTTCCGAACGCATCTGTTCTTTTGTAAAGAAGGCAGGCGCATCATTATCCCAAAAGATACCATTGATCATAATATCACTGCATGGCAAAAAGTGGTGAAAGTCGCTTTCATAAGCCTGAGGGTTATCATAGAAATCTTGCACACTGTCAAATACTTTACCGTCCTTCCGCTTGGCATAAAAGAAGCTATGTACCTGGGTGAAGACTGCTTCGTCAAATCCACCTTTGACGTATTCGAATGGTGTCACCTTCCTAATACCCATATCAGTCAACACCTGTGCCGCACCAGTAGACACTCTGCCAGTACCGGTGAGTACTATACGCATTGGCGGAAGCGGAGTCTCTCGATATATCTTGACTGCTTCATCATACGTAGCGAGATCCTTCAAGCGTGGCAGAGAATAACTACCCGAGCGCTGACCATACGTCCAGAGAGCATTATGCGCTCCTACCATCCCTGCAAATTTGCCAAAAGCAATCAGTCGCTTCCCTTCCCCATCAGTAATCACCTCATAATCTACCAAGCGAATATTTTTCTGTAGTATAGTCTGCAAGAGTTTACGATTATAGACCTGCTCTTTGTGCGTATGCGAGAAGAAGCAATATGTCTTGCCTTCTATTAAGCTATCTACTGGGACTTCTTTGACACCTATCAAGACATCACAATCTTGTACGCTATCCACAATTGGCACCCCAAGATCAGCGTACTCAGCGTCCCTATAGGCACGTATCTGTGACGTTTGCACTACTAGGTCAAGTCCTTGGTCTATTAGTGCTTTGCATTGTTCTGGTGTAAAGACAACTCTCGAATCAGGTGGATTCTTCTCTTCTCGAATGATAGCGAATTTCATGGGGGTAAAAATAATGGTTATTCTTTCAAACTTAAATTACTTCTCTATTGTAGAGCCTACTTTACCGGCAATTATCCAAAGATGCTTACTATGCTGGTGATTGCAGATGACGGGGAGAGGTTTATGGAAAGAGTTGTGGTGTATTGA
>JAHDEL010000011.1:0-64568 GCA_020628855.1 Saprospiraceae bacterium
AACACTACGGTTTTTGGTACCGTCATTCTAGGTTCGAGTCCTAGTGGGTCAACTTAAAGCCTCGAAGACTTCATGTTGGAGAGGCTTTTTTATTGTTTAATACCTTTATAACTTATCCTTTGAATAGAACTCTTGTCATAGGCGATATTCATGGAAGACTTGAGTCTTTGAAAAAGGGCTTTACAATTAGCCAATTATGACCGGGGTTCTGATAGGATAATATGCCTTAGCGACTACATTGACACAGGAAATCAATCATACCAAGTCGTTGATTATCTATTAGAAATTGATCAGCAAAGTCAGCGTGACAATATCTTTCTATTAGGCAATCATGATAAATGGTTCTTAAATATCTTGCAAACAGACTTTCACAAATTTAGAGACTGGCGCTATATAGAAGAAGTACATTGGGAATGGTTTACTAATGGTGGACTGAATACGTATCGCAGCTATTTTGAGAAAAGTGATGAAGACATCGTTAGACATCTCAAACTTTTCTTCAATAAACTAAAGTACTATCATCTTGAAAACAACAAGCTCTTTGTACACGCAGGGTTTGATGTTCGAGAAGGATTTGAGGCGACATTGCAAAATAATCTTGATAGTATTCTTTGGGAAAGACACCTTTATATGTCTGCAATCAGCCATCATTCAGATGGCAAAGGAGAGAAATTTGGAGGCTTTGATAAAATCTATATTGGACACACACCAACAACCTATTACGATACATTAGCACCACGATATCGTTGCAATGTTATTAATCTCGATCAAGGTTGTAAGATCGACGGTACTCTAACCGTTTGGGTGGATGAGACTGATGAGTGTTATACTTATCGCAATGCAAAGGAACAGTTACCTAGCTAGTTCTGACTGATTTGATTAATTGTAATGTACTCTCACATTTTTCGCTGATAGCTTGATAGTCTCTATTGGCAATCAATTCCTTAGAAAGCAGTTTACTACCCATACCGACACACGTTACACCCGCATCGAACCAAGAAGATAGGTTTTCTTCAGTGGGAGCTACGCCTCCAGTAGGCATTATTTTAGTCCAAGGTTGAGGCGCCTTAACAGACTTAACAAATCCAGGACCATAAACACTCCCTGGAAAGAGTTTGACTATCTCACATCCAAGTTCTTCTGCAGCACAAATTTCAGTGAGGGATCCACAGCCTGGAGACCACAAAATCTTTCGTCTATTGCAAGCTAATGCAATATCTCGTCTAAAGGCTGGAGTAACAATAAAAGATGCCGCATTCTGCATATAAAGCGCGGCTGTTCCTGCATCTACTACTGAGCCAACACCTAATGCCATCCCTGGCAACTCTTTCAATGCAAATTTGCTCAATTCCGAGAAAATTTCGTGAGCAAAATTTCCTCTGTTCGTAAACTCTAATATTCTTGAACCTCCTTCATAACAGGCTCTGAGCACATCTTTGCATACTTGAATATCTGGATGAAAAAACAAAGGCACTAAACCCTGCTCCTCCATAATTTGAGCTACTTGTATTCTATTCATTTTATAACTTGGTTATCGGCTTACTCTGCCACTTGCATCTCCCTGCACTAATTTTTCTACCTCTTCTACCGTGACTAAATTAGCGTCTCCTTTAATAGTGTGCTTTAGGCAAGATGCGGCTACAGCAAAATTGAGTGCTGCTTGATCATCTTCTTTTTCAAGCAACCCATATATTAAACCTGCCATAAAACTATCACCACCCCCTACTCTATCTACAATGTCAGTAATTTGATACGTTGGGGCTTTGAACAATTGCTTTCCATCCCATAACACACCAGACCAACTATTGTGAGAAGCAGAAATAGAACCTCGTAATGTTGTAATGACTTTCTTCGCTCTAGGGAACATCTCCATAAGTTGCTGTAAAACAGACAAATAAGAGTCAGCATCAACAGAACCTCCATGAGTAACATCTACACCCTCTGGATGTAGCCCAAAGTGCTTCTCTGCATCCTCCTCATTACCTAAGATAATATCACAGCCTTCAACCAAGGCTGGCATCACATCTCCTGGAGCTTTGCCATATTTCCACAATTTCTTTCGGTAATTCAAATCTGTGGATACAGTCACACCTAGTCTGTTTGCTGTCTTTATTGCTTCTAAACATGCATCGGCAGCACCTTGCGACAATGCTGGGGTTATACCAGTCCAATGAAACCAATCAGCATCTTTGAAAACCGCTTCCCAATCAATCATCCCCTTTTCGATTGTGGCCATTCCAGAATGTGCTCTATCGTATACTACTTTACTTCCTCTACTCACAGCACCAGTTTCTAGAAAATAGATACCTAGTCTTTCGCCACCTCTCAATACGTTAGAAGTATCTACACCTCTTTTTCTCAGTTCCATGAGTGCACATTCGCCAATATCATTAGCTGGCAATCTAGAAACAAAAGCACTTTGCAAGCCATAATTTGCCAAAGAAACAGCTACATTACTTTCGCCGCCTCCATAAACAATATCAAAACTATAAGTTTGAGAAAATCTCTTAAAACCAGGTGGGCTAAGTCTCAACATGATCTCACCAAAAGTGACTATTTTCTTCATTTACCCTACTCTTTTCGAAATATTAGTTATATACCTAATGCTTGTCCACCTCCAATCTGAATTGTTTCAGCAGTAATAAATGCTGCATCAGCACTAGCTAAGAAAGCAACTACACCCGCTATGTCAGAGGGCTGTCCAAGTCTTCCTAACATAATGTTCTTCGCCCATGATTGGAAAACTTCTGGCTTGGTAGACTTTATTTGCTGGTGAAAATCAGTATCAATTGTACCTGGCGAAACAGCATTTACTCTAATCCCATATTCTGCTAGATCTTTAGCAAGAGCTCTTGTGATTGTGTGTACACCTGCCTTACTAGTTCCATACATGCCGGCTCCTGGCCCTCCAGCGTTCCAAGCTGCATTGGATGTTACATTGATGATTGTTGGGTTTGTTCCTTTCTTTAGGTAAGGTATTGCAGCCCTCGATGCGAAGAAAACTGAATCGAGATTTAAGGCTAATACAGCTCTATAAAATTCAGTAGTCATTTCTTCAAATCTTGATCGCCCTCCAAGACCTCCAGCGTTATTAACCAAGATATCAATCTTACCATGCTTCTCTCCGATAGCCTGTACATGTTCTGTAACTTGACTCTCGTTTGTCACATCAAAGCATCTGAACTCTGCAGATATTCCTGCTTCCGTCAATTCCTGCACCCGAGCATTTCCTTGCTCTTCATCAAGACCATTAATGACAACAGTTGCCCCTCCTTTACCAAGTTGTTTGGCCACTTCTAAACCTATTCCTCTTGAAGCACCTGTAACAATGGCTATTTTACCTTCTAGTTTCATTTTTCTAATTTTTGAATGATTATTTTGTATTAATAAGATGGTTTTACTTTCTCAACTTTTGGGATCAAAACCCAAACAGCTAAAAGAGCAATAATAGTTAATGCCGCCCCGACATAAAAAGCAGGCGCATAATTCTCTCCAACAGTAAGCTTTGGAACCAGCAAAGTTAATCCTAAAGCACCTAATTTTGCAGCCATTCCTGCAACTCCTGAAAGTGTTCCTACGGAACCAGATCCAAACAAATCGCTTGGTAGAGTTTGAACATTACCAATAGATGTCTGAAAACCAAATAGAATTACAGCCATAATTAAGACTGCAACTGTTGGTGATCCCGGATTCATGAGCATAAAGAATGCTGGAAACATAATGATACATCCAAGCGTTATAATCCACTTTCTTGTCTTATCAACATTCCATCCAGCCTGAATTCTATTTTGTGCTAGTAGTCCTCCAAACCAAGCTCCTAGCATAGCCCCTACATAAGGGACCCATCCATAGATTCCAATTGTTTTTACATCCATACCATACACACCATTGAGGTAAATTGGTATCCACCCAATAAATAACCACCAGATAGGGTCAATTGCTGCTGAAGCAATAATTACTCCCCAGCTCTGCTTATGTCCTAGTAATTCTCCGGTTGTTGGATTGTATTCCTCTTTATCAGCTGTTTCATCTGTAGAATCCTTTTGGCCCGATAAGATGTATTGGCGTTCTTCGTCTGAAATATTTGGATGAAACTGAGGAGGCGCTTTTACTATAAGAAACCACGGCAGTAGCCACAAGAGTCCAACTAATCCCACTACAATGAAGATCATCTTCCAACTGAAAAATAATGTCATAAAGGCAATCATAGGAATGGCAACTATACCACCAATTGCTGCACCAGAATTAAATAATCCTTGTGCAAAAGCACGTTCATGTGCTGGAAACCACTCAGCATTGCCTTTCGCAGCTCCAGGCCAATTGCCGGCTTCTGCTAAACCAAGCACAGATCTAAAGATGGCAAACGACCAAGCTCCAGAAGCAAATGCATGCAATGCAGTGGCTATCGACCACACGCCAATAGATATTGCAAAGCCTATTCGAGTCCCAATCCAGTCGAAAATTTTACCGAATAAAGCTTGACCTCCTGCATAAAAGAAAATAAAACTACCTGTAATCCAAGCATACAGTTCCTTCCTTCCATCAGCGTCTTTGTCAGGAAACATATCAGCAGCAATATCGGGCCATAAAACTCCTAGCGCTTGTCTATCAATATAATTGATGACTGCAGCTAAAGCAATTAATCCAATAACCCACCAACGTAGACCTCCAACTCGCTTTTCTACTTGTTTGGCCATGATTCTAAATCTAATTGTTTGTGCCCTAAGAAGTCTTCTCTTGCAGGGCTAAAAACGTCAATTAATAACCCTGGTGAAGTACACACACAACCGTGCATGACATGAGGAGGGATGTAATAACTATCGCCGGCTTTGATAATTCTGACTTCATCACCGATAGTCATTTCGAATTCACCACTTGCAACATAAGTAACTTGTGAATGGTAGTGCTTATGCAATTGACCAACAGCTCCTTTTTCGAACTTTGCTTTAACCAACATAATCTTTCCATCATGTCCAGTTATTTGTCTTTCTAATCCTTCTGCTACTGGCTCCCAAGGAGTATCAGCTTCTATCCAAAATTCTTTGGTAGCTTTAATGTTGTCGTGTAGTGTACTCATCTTTTTATTAGTTCTTTTGATTTATTTACTCTGTTATTCTGGCAAGCCTGGACCTACTGTAGTGTCTCTAAACCAAACTTCAGTATAGCATCCATTGGCATATTGCTTAGCTATATCTCCTTCATACGTTTGAGCACCAGCACACCAAACCATGTTTTTACTAGGATCTTTACCATTCGTTTGGTTATAAGCTCCTTGTTTGAAGTATACTAATTCATTGCTATATGCTTCACTTCGCTCAAGACCATCTTGACCTATCGGGAAAAATATTTTTTTGACTTGATCAGGCACAGCTCTTGCTTGTGTGTATTCTGAGGTTATTAAATTTTTTGTAAATGTTTTCGTTTCATGACCATCGCTTTCGAAAGTGAGAGTCATCATACCATTGTATACATTGACAACATAACTAAACTCCTCTCCTAGCTTTAATCCATCAGAAGGCTCCGAAGGGAAGTCATCTTTTGTTTGACCGATGATAGACATATCATATCCCCAAACTGGCGTAGAATAATCCCATCGACCAGAATTATCATCTCCAGTCGTATTGATTTCATAATTCCAAAAGACTGACCCTTTCTCATGACCAGGAAACTTCTTATAGAAAATCTTCAAAGGTTCGTTTTCATGACCTTCTCCACTATGTATCTGTCCTACTACAGTTGAGTAGGATGCAGCCACCCTTGCATCCCCAGATACAGAGACTTGCATGACTCTACAAGTACCTGAGAGTCTTCCACCTTCTTCTGGTGTCCATTCTCTTTTTTCATGTAGTTCTGTTCTTGTATTACTTGAATTTTTTGAAGTGACTCCAGAATTAGGAGTTTTGTATACAACCCACCTCCTTGTACCATCAATCACAGTGTAGAAAAAGTCTTTATCCTCAAAATCTATGAGATTATCAACTGAAGTACCGTCTCCCATCAACATTTTGAACTTATCAAGACTAGGGATAACTTCACTAGGGTATACAACCTTCTGACTAAGCCCGTCATTTGCTGCGAAATAACCAGCGTTAGATATTGCATTCTCGCTTATCTCAATACTTGCATCCTTAATCCAAACTTCTGCAAAATTACCATCAGCATATTGTTTTTGAATGTCCCCATCATGGGTCACTGCACCAGAGCACCAAACACGATTCACTTTGGGGTCTTTCCCATTAGTTTGATTGTAGGATCCTAACTTGAAGAAAAGTCCTTCATTTGCATATGCATTGGGTCTTTCTAAACCATCTTGGCCAATTGGAACAAAAAGCTGTTTGACCTGATCAGGTTTATCAGCTTCTGTGGTATAGTCTGACACAATAAGATTCTTCGAGAATGCCTTTGTCTCATGACCAGGACTCATAAAAGTTAAATGCATGACTCCATCCTTCACATCAACCGTATAACTTATCTCTTCGCCTAATTCTATTCCATCCATTGGCTCAGGAGGATAGACATCTTGTGATTCGCTGACCACTGAGAAGTCATGCCCCCAGATCGCATAGGAGTAATCCCATCTACCAGAATTATCATCACCTAGTGTATTAATCTCATAATTCCAGAATACTGAACCTTTCTTGTGCCCCGGAAATTTTTTATAGAATAACTTGAAAGGCTCATTCTCATGGCCATCTGCACTATGTATCTGGCCAATTACGACAGAATGAGTTGCAGCAACTCTTGGGTCTCCAGTTGTAGAGACATTCATTACTTTGACAGTTGCTTTCATTTTGCCACCATCATTAGCATTCCATTTCTTAAGTTGAGCTAATTCAGTACGTATATTATTAGATGTGCCGTGGGTATTACCAGCGTTTGGGCTTTTAAAAACCACCCAATCTCCTGCCTCATCAGTTGCAGTGTAGAAGAAATCTTTTTGCTCAAAATCCAATGCTGTCCCTGCATTGGAACCATCACCCAAGATAAGGTTCCAGTGTTGAAAAAAAGGAATTACTTGACTTGGAAGCTTCCACTTATCGGTTGTTTCTAGGGTAGTTACAGGTTTATTAGTAGTTGATGTTTTGCTACAACTCTGAATGAGAAAAATAGCAAAACTTGATACTATTAGAATTTGTATGTTTTTGGTTATAAATCCCAAAGTCATGATAGCTCGTATTGCATTATTGATATAATATGTATGATCCTAAGCATTGTCTAAAAATACAGAAAGGTGCTATCACACCTTTCTGAACTATGAAAAAACTATTTACACCTAGTGGGTTACCACTAAGTCATAATATTTTACCTCTGAGAATGAACCTGAAGAAGTTGTCTGGAGATAATTACCAGCTTTGAAGTAATTCTCAAACACACCCCATTTTTCTGTATGTATATCTTGCCACACCACCTCTTCAGTATCATTAAGACTTACTTTCATGATATCATCTTTGACATCAATGGTAAGGGTAAATTTATCATTATTCACTTCTGTCTCAAAGTCATGGGATTCATCTTCCCAAGCATCAGATTTGAGTATATCTACATCAGATACTTCGACATCCTTCAATACTTTTCTTCTCACATTAATTTTACCATCTTCCCAGTAGATTTTAAGTATGGGAGGCGCATTATTGTCGTCTTCGCCTATCAGGTCTCTTTGTTCATCAGTTAGTCTACCATGTATTTGCATGATAATTGTACGATGAGGATCTCCATTCTGGAATGTACTGATGTCACTTAATCTTAATGTGCCTGTCATGGTACCACCTTGACCAAATGTCCAGTTTGTTGAATTTGAGCCTGGATCCATTTGTTCCCTCAACTCAGTCCTTGAAAATGAAGAGTTTGCTGTTGAGGAGCCTGGTTCAGTATAAAACACCAAAGCTTGCTCTTCTGCATCATCATACATATATGGCTTCACTTCATCAATGTTAGGGTAATCCAAAATCTCCGGTGGTTCTACCTCTGCTGGATCACCGATTGGCAAAGTAACTTTCCAATTACTCAAATCGATAATTCCAAGACTTTCAATAGGGTCTTCTCCTTCGTTTGGATCCATCTCATTAGGCTCCTCTTCGTTCGGATTACCTGTATTTACAGGAGGTGTAGGCTCATTAGTTGTGCTGCATGCAACCATGCAGCACACTAATGCAATAAGCCATATATATTTAATAAAACTAACTTGCATATACTTATTCAATCAAGAAATCATCCAAACGACACTCCGAACCTTCGTTGTGGAAGAATATCGAAACTTTGTCATTGTTTCCTGTATTAAACTCCAATTCTGCACGAACATAGGTGTCAGGATCAGAATTATCTGTTAAAGCGATTGTCGCAATAGTTGCATCAGCTACTTGATCAAGAGAAGTAACGAAATCACTGAGAATAGAAACAGTAAGTGTTCCTGGATCGGCTTTCATTGTGTAATAGAAAGACATTTTATAATCGAAATTTGGAGAAATCTCGATTTCTTGTAATCCTACTCTATCTCCAGCAGAAGGCAATTTAGCAGCCTGAGCACCATTAAATACTGGTGAAGAAGTAATCTGAATTACTCCACCTGCATCATTTCTCCAAGAATCTCTACCATCCCCTGTTCCATCAGGCAAGGTCTCATCTTCGAACCCAGCTTCAAGAATTACAGGAATAATCTTAGGGAGTTCACCACCACAGATACAAGCTTCATTGATAGTATCATCTGTTGTCTCTGGATCACCATCATCACAAGGATCGCCAATAAAAGCATCAATCTCTGGACAATAGTTTGGAGGATAAATTGTCAACTCTCTAGAAGTCTCATCTGAAGCATTAAGCTTATCAGAACTATTTAAGGTAATCGTATAAGTACCTTCCTCTGGGAAAGTATGACTTGGGTTTGCCTCGCTAGAAGTAGAACCATCACCAAAATCCCAAGAAAAATCTGTTGAACTAATAGACTCATTTGAGAATAAATAAGTCAAATGATCATCTTCAGATTCAGAAAAACTGAATCCAGCACTTGGAGGAGTTAAATCAGCAATTTCCCCTTCTCCAGGTATATCTTCTTCAGAGCAAGCAAAAAGTAGCAAACCCAAGAAAAGTATAGGATAGATATAATAAATATTTTTCATAATAAATCTTTTGTAAGTTATTAATAGCCAGGGTTTTGTGTCAGAGCACCGTTACTGACATTGATTTCATTTTGTGGTATCGGCAATAAAAGATCAGTAGCCGTGAAGGTATATCCATTTGCAGCAGCAAAATCACCTAATACACTAATAGCTTTTCCGAATCTTACTAGATCATACATTCTATGATTTTCGAATGCTAACTCTACTCTTCTTTCATGTAAAAGCATATCTTCTGTAAGACTACCCTCAATTTCTGAGAGCCCAGCTCTTTCTCTTACTTGATTGACGGCATCGACAGCATCAAAGCTAGAAGTAGAAGCACCACCAGCCATGATTGCTTCAGCATACATCAATAAAACATCTGCATGTCGAAGTACTATCCAATCATTTCCACAAAGTCTTGCATCAGCAGACTGTGTCAAGAATTTTCCAACATCTGCATCAATTGTTGCATAGTTAAATAACGTAGAATCTCTTTTATCACCTTCTTCTACAACAAGTGCAAACTCATCTGTGTAAAAATTTAATCCACTCACAACTCCACCTGCAGTCATTTCAAAAGAAAAATCTTGACTTTCATTGGCATCATCACCTATATATGGAATGGCAAAAATAATTTCGCTATTGCCTTCATTGTAGAATACATCGTGATAATCTCCCATTAAAGAATGGTTTCCACCATCTATAATGCTTGAGCACAATGCTTGAGCCCCACTATAATCACCATTCGTCAATTTAACCTTAGCAAGTATCCCTTGTGCGGCAGCTTTTGAAGCTCGTCCAAAAGCCATATCAGAAGGTAATTTACCCATTGCATCGGTAAGATCTGAATCTATTGCTGCATAGACTGTTGAAGCATCAACTCTACTAAAGTAATCACTCTCCTCTGGACCAATTACCTTATCCAAAAGCGGCACATCACCATACGCTCTAACCAAGTTAAAGTGACAAAGGGCTCTTGCAAATTTAGCTTCACCTTCAAATTGATCTCTCAAACTTGCATCTGTGACTGCATCAAGGTTTTCAATAACACGGTTTGCTCTAAATATAACATTGTAATTAGCAGCCCAATAAGAACCTACAACTAAGTTCGTTGGCTGAACTGCAAGTTCTTGAAATTGAGCCCAATCCCCCTCACTTGATTTTGTTCTTGAGTTATCAGAACGCATTTCTGAAAGAGCAAATTCACGAAGTGGCACTTCTTGAAGTCCGTCGTAGATGGCTATTACAGCACCCTCTACTTCTTCTGTTGTTTGATAAAATCCATTATCACCAATTGCAGATAGTGGTGCTAAATCAAGCTCGTCCTGCGAGCAGTTGACAAAAAGCATCGCACACAATACTGCAAGAAAAGTCGAATTTAATATATGTTTATTCATGATTTCTTAGCTTTTAAAATGAAAGATTTACACCACCAGAAATAGTTCTATATAGTGGAGCTGGTCTTCTTTGATATCCAAATGTTAAAGGATTTCTTTCTGCATCGTTAGTCAAGTCAACACCTTCTGGGTTATAACCTTCATAACCTTCTGCCATAATATAAATAAGGTTCTGTGCACCTAAATAAATTCTGCAATTCCCAATTCCAACCTTATTCAATATATTATCTCCAAGGGTGTAACCCAAGTTGACATTTCTCAATGCTGTGTATGAAGCATCCTGAATATCATCTGAAGTAAATATTCTTTGCACTACAAGGTCACCATCAGTAAATTCATCATTGTAATCTTGGTTACTGTTAAACTCATTCTTGATATACTGTGAAGAAATGTTTCTCACCTCAGCTCCATGAGAACCTTGGAACATAAAACTGAAATCAAAATCTCCAAACTCTAAAGCATTATTTACACTCCAGATAAGGTCTGGATAAGGTGATCCAAGAATTGTTCTATCATCTGGATCAATTAATCCATCACCATTCAAGTCTTTCACATAAATATCCTGTGACTGACCATTAACAGGGAAGAAAGGATCCTTTATGAACTCAGGCTCTATTTCATGACTAACTACATATCCATAGAAAGAAGCAATTGGATTACCTTCTAAAGCTATCCACTCAGCAGCTCTCTTTGAATCAATAATGCTAATCAATCCACTTGCTCCTGCAAAATCAACTAAAGTATTCTTGTTGTGTGTAAATAATGCTGTTGTATTCCAAGAAAAACGTCCCGATGATACATTTCTTGATCTCAACTCTAACTCTATACCCTTATTTTCAACAACACCTCTATTAACTAACGCAGAACTAAATCCTGTAACAGCTGGAACAGGTTGATTGAGTAATAGACCATCACTTGTTCTTACATAATAATCAAATGAAGCACCAAACCTTCCATTGAGGATAGACACATCCAAACCTGGGTTAAACTCTCTTAATGACTCCCATCCTAATTCAGGATTGGCAATATTATCAGCATTAAAACCTATCTGACCAAATCCCGTACCTACCGGCGAAATTAGACCGACATGGTCATATTCACCAATACCATTATTATTACCTGACAAACCATAACTCACTCTAAACTTCAAGTCTTCGATTAAGTTACTTCCTGCTAAGAAATTTTCTCTTCCAACATTCCATCCAGCAGAAACTGCAGGGAAAAATCCAAACTTATTGTCTGGTCCAAACTTCGAACTACCATCCCATCTTGCACTTACAGAGAACAAGTATTTGTCATCAAATGCATAAGTCACTCTTGAAAGGTATGAAATCAAAGACTCTTCTCTTGCCCAAGTTTCAGCACCTACTACATTTGCACCAGGAACAGTCTGTATAAGATCATTGTCAAATCCAGCTCCAACAACTTCAGAATACTCTCTATCCCATTTTTCGAAAGCAAAACCTGCAATAGCAGAAACTTCGTGTCTCCCAACATCTTTTGAGTAATTCAATGTACTCTCGTTCACTGTGTGAAGTTGTGTAGTGGAGTTTCTCTCAGATTCAGAATCCGCAGCTCCGTTTCTAGTCGCTAGAGTTCCTGTCCAATAGGTGTTTCTGGTGAACCTCATATCTCCACCAAAAGTCTGCTTGAAATAAAGATCTTTTGTCAAATTAACATCAACATAAGCATTCGCAAAAATCTTAGTCTGGTACTTATATCTTTCTCTTTCTAAGACTTTAGCAAGAGCACTTGTGTTACTTGTAGTACTGATATCTGTTCCACTTCCTTCAGCATCAGGAGCTCCAAGAGCTAAATCATAATCATCAAACATTCTTTCCCAAGCGTAGTCTCCAACTTGCGTTCCAGCAAATTGACCACCTCGTGTAAATTCACTGATATAGCTAATATTGTCTTCAGTAACATACGTTGGAAGCCATGGAGCTTGACGAATTGCGTCATGCACACCAATTGGGAATCTTCTTTGCTTAGTGTGAGATGGGTTTAAGTTTATTCCAAACTTTACTCTATCATTCACCTTCGTGTTAAGATTCAACCTGAAGTTGAGCTTATTATAGTTATCTGTTAAAAGCACACCTTCATCGTCAAGATAACTTACAGATGCTCTAAATTTTGTATTCTTAGTCCCACCTCTCGCTGAAAGGGCGTGACTATGAATAGTTCCTCCATCAAACATAACATCATGCCAATCTGTTTGATCTCCAAGTTGCTTGACATACTGCAATTTTTCTGGAAGATTATCCGCACCACCGTAGTATGCTTCAGCATCATTAATCCAATCAGAGACTGAAGTTAAGTAATCATTAGCAGGTACATCTTTGAAACCAACATAGCCATTATACTCAAACTGAGTTGGTCCTTCTTTACCTTCTTTTGTTGTGATTAAGATGATACCATTTGCTCCCCTTGATCCATAAATAGCTGAAGAAGCTGCATCTTTTAATACTTCTATGGACTGAACATCAGTCATGTCAAGACTGGCTAAGAAGTCAGCATCATTACCTACTGCTATTCCATCAACAACAATGAGTGGGTCTGACCCAAAAGAAACAGATCCTGGTCCTCTCACTCTAATTGTTGGTGCTTCACCAGCTGCAGGGTTGACGGATTGTATATTCAAACCAGAAGTCTGACCCACAAGCGCATCATCCACACGTGATAAAGGAATTTGATCAAGTGTTTCATTGGTTACTTTGGAAACAGCACCTGTCAAATGTGACTTTTTCTGTTTACCATAACCAATAACTACAACTTCATCTAAAGTCTGAGAATCTGGCAACATAGCAATTGAGATAGGTGAACCATCAGCAACTGTATATTGCATTGTTTGGTACCCAAGGTAACTGACCTCTAATACATCACCTTCTTTCGCTGCAATGGAGAAATTACCATCAACATCGGTGATTGTACCAATATCAGTGCCTTGAACGCTTACGTTAGCCCCAATAAGAGGGAGTCCGGCTTCATCAAGCAACTGCCCAGAGACAGTTTGACTATATAGCGCTCCACTTCCAAAAAGAAGTAAAAAGCAAAAAGTCATCACAGCTTTTGAACAAAGCCGTATTGGATTAGTTTTGTACATAATTAGTGAATTTTTTCATTAGTTTTTTAATCGTTTTATAATTGAGAGAAAGTGGCAGCTTTCTCTTTTTTATTTGTTTTAAGGATTGTAGCCCCTACTGAATTGTTTTACATCATCTAGATGCTCGGCCATAGCATTCTCAGCACCATTAGCATCTTGTTTGATAATCATATCCAAGATCTGTCTATGATCTTCAATTGTTGCCTTATTCTTACTCTCATCACACACTTTAAGACTGATGAAGCTTTTTACGATATCAGGAGTTATGATGATCATGAGAGACTTCAACACTGCATTCTTTCCAGCCTCGGCAATTTTAATATGAAACATTAAATCTTCTTCAACTGCCGAATTGTTTGACAGGAGTTGCTTTTCATATTCATGAAGAGCATTACTTAATTGTACTATATCATCTTGGGTCCTGTGAATTGCAGCAAGCCTTGCTGCTTCTTTCTCAAGTAATATTCTCGTATCGACTAAAGATCTAAAATCTGTGTTTTCTAGTTTTAGTATATCGGTTATAAGTCCTTCAAGCGCTACAATACCAATACCTGTAACTGTTGTTCCACTCTGTGGTTGCACTTTAACTATTCCGTAAAATTGTAACTTAGTTATTGCTTCTCTAACTTGTCCGCGACTTACACCTAGTCTCTCTGCGAGTTTTCTTTCTGGTGGGAGCTTTTCGCCTGGTTTGATAGCCCCTGAACTGATGAGTTGTCTAATTTGGCTAATAATGAGGTCTACTGGATTTTGAACCTCGATCTTATTAAGATTCTCAAGCATATTGGTTAGATAAAAGTATTGGTTGACCAATTATTGGTTGACCAAATATAAACTTCTTGTTAAATTATTACTAATTTATTTCATAGTATTTTCTCTATCGCGTTCTATAAATCGATATTTCTTGGATTTAAAAAAATAATTTCAATTCAGATTAAACCTTTCCACCTCTGATGTATCTAACCTTACAAATATTCCATACTTGACTGATGATCAACACATACTAGACTTACTGAAAGGAAGCAACACACAAAATGCTGGCTTTTCTGCTTTGATGCATAAATATCAAGAACGACTCTACTGGCACATTAGGAGGATTGTATTAACTCATGAAGATGCAGATGATGTGTTCCAAAATAGTATGATCAAGGTATTTCGATCCGCAGCAAAATTTAGGGGCGATGCATCGCTATATACTTGGTTGTATAGAATTTGTACAAATGAAGCATTGACTCATTTGAAAAAAGCAAAACAACATCAAGCAGAAGAGGTGTCAGAGTTCGTGGCTAATCGGTTGAAAAACGATCCATACTTTGATGGAGACAAAGTCCAAGTAGCTTTGAAACAAGCTGTCACTGCATTGCCAGAAAAACAAATGCTAGTATTCAATATGAAGTACTATCAAAACATGAAGTATGAAGATATTTCTCAAATCTTAGGAACCTCTGTAGGTGGGTTGAAAGCAAGTTATCATCACGCTGTAAAAAAGATAGAATCACATATAGTGCATCATCATGAATCATAATCTAGAATCATATCGAGATAAAGAAGGCATGCAAATTCCTGAAGGATACTTCGAAGAGGTACACATGCACCTTAAAAAACAAACTGCACATCTTCTCAATGAAGGGATGCAAACGCCAGAGGATTACTTTGATCAAGTACAAACGAAATTGGCTTCTCAGGTTGAAAGTAATACACCCAAAACACAGTGGTCAACATTACTTCGAGTAGCAGCAATTGGAATTCTTTTAGTTAGCGGTTTGTTGTTCATTCAGAGTAATGATCAATCAATCTCAGACCAATTGGCACAACAAGAGTCTTTCGAGAATTTTGAATTCGACCTCGAAGATCTTGAAGAGTTAGATCCTGACCTCCTTGGAGAATTACTCTTATCTGAGAGTCCTTCAATGTATTCGGATGATGAACTCTTAGAACATTTCGAATATGAAGACATTCCTCTTGAAGACTTAATGGAAATTATTTAATAAACACCTTATAATTACAAATCATGAAAACTCTTTACTCTATAACATGCTTTATGCTCATGAGTATAACCATTTTTGCACAAGCAGAAAATGGAAAGCGATCTGATCAGATTGCATCAATGAAGATGGCTTATTTGACTAAAGCCTTGGAACTCACTCCAGAAGAATCTCAAAAGTTTTGGCCTATCTACAACAGTTATTCTGATAAAATGAAGGCTATGAAAGAAAGCGCTAGGCCAAAATTTGAACGTGCTGAAGATCTCTCAGACAAAGAAGCTCAAGCTATGATTTATCAACAACTTGATTTAGAACAAGCGAGAGTCGATTTGAGAAGATCGATGGTTCAAGATTTTAAAGGAGTGATTTCTAATAGAAAAATCCTCAAGCTCTACAGAGCTGAAGACAGATTCAAAAAGGAAGTCCTAGCTCGGGTGAAGGAAAGAATGGGAGAACATGGTCAACGAGGACCAAGAGGCCAAGACGGTGAAGGAAGAGGACCAAGAGGATAATAGTAAACTTTCTGACATAGCAACGAAATTGCAATTACATTTGGGGCTCCTTAGGGAGTCCTAATTTTTTTTACTTTGACAAACTTTTCGCAAGACAAATCTTTTTGGCAATCGACTTATGGCCCATGGCTAGTCTTAGGAGTCCTCAGTATCATTTGGGGTAGTTCGTTTATTCTAATTAAGAAATCCCTGCTTGCTTTTAGTCCAGATGAGGTTGGTACTCTGAGGATTGGTATCTCTACTTTGGCAATTCTCCCTTTATTTATTGCTAGGCTGAAGAAGCAACAATGGAGTTACATGCCCATATTTCTCGCTGTAGGATTGACCGGCAATCTTGTTCCTGCCTTACTTTTTGCACATGCAGAAGTCAAGATAGATAGTGGGATCGCAGGTGTTCTCAACAGTTTGACTCCTCTATTTACTATAATTATAGCATGGATATTTTTCAGACATAAGTTTAATATTTTACAAGCCTTAGGTATCCTAATAGGATTCTTCGGTGCTAGTTTTCTTATCTTATTTAATGCTGGACAGATTAGTCAGCAAGAGCATCTGATGTATGGACTACTCATAGTAATTGCAACTCTGTGTTATGGCATGAGTGTTAACATTGTAAATAATAAGCTCGATAATGTACAGCCTCTAGACATTACAATCATGTCTTTCCTCAGTGTCGGTCTGTTTGCGTGGGTCTATTTGTTTGGGTACACAGACTTTGTAGAGCATGCTAGTACGCATGATCATAGATGGATTTCTATAGCTTCAGTCACCTTTTTAGCGTTGATAGGTACGACTCTGTCGACAATCATTTTCTACAAACTTGTTCAAGAAACTGATGCAATATTTGGCTCCTTGGTGAGTTACCTTATTCCGATTGTTGCATTACTCTGGGCAGTTATTGACGGAGAATCACTCTTAATGAGTCACTTAGCAGGATTTGCATTAATCCTGTTCGGAATATATTTAGTCAAAAGAAAACCAGGTCAGCCAAAAAGCAACTGAGCATTTTGAGTTGTGTATTCTGCAACTTGCGATAAAGTTTCACCTCGAATTTGAGCCAATTTCTCTGCTATAATTTTGATGTATTTGCTTTCATTCTTTTTACCTCTATGTGGATGCGGAGATAAATATGGACTATCTGTCTCCAGTAATATTCTATCCTTTGGTAAATAGGATACCATATCATCTAACTTTGCATTTTTGAAGGTAATCACACCACCAAGGCCAAGATAAAAACCTGAATCAAGCGCTTTTTTCGCTTGTTCAATCGTACCGTTAAAGCAATGAAAAATACCTTGCAGATCACCAGTCTGATGGTGAGTGACAATACTGATAGTATCATCTAGACTATCCCTTGAATGAATAATCAAAGGAAGATTGAATTCTAAACCCCAACCTATTTGTTGTTCGAAAGCATCCACTTGTTCCTTTTTAAATGTTAGATCCCAATAATAATCCAATCCCATTTCACCAACACCCCAATAGGTTCTTTCGCTCTTATGGTAAGCATAAATCTGCGCTAATTGGTCTTTGTAATCTTCCTTAACATAACATGGATGTAGTCCCATCATAGGAAAGCAATGATCAGGATAACGATCTGCAAGTGCATGCATATCGTCAATGCTTGATAAATCAATATTTGGTAAATAGATTTTCTCTATATCATCCGTAATCGCATCAGACAATATTTCATCTATTCTATCTGCAAGTTCTTGTGCATAGAGATGAGCATGAGTATCAATAAGCATATCTTCGTAATTCGTAATTATGGGCAAAAAAAAGAAATATTATGTTGTTTGGGTCGGTGTAACACCAGGAATCTACGAAACTTGGGACGAATGCCTTCAACAAACGAAAGGTTACCCTAATGCACAATACAAATCCTACACGAGTCTTGAAGCAGCTCAGGAAGCATATCTTGACAGTCCTGACATCAACTCACCCCAAAAGAAAAAAGCACCAATTGACAAGAGTCTATGGGAAAGCCAAGGTGTAATCCTTGATAGTTTCTGTGTAGATGCAGCTTGTAGTGGCAATCCTGGAGAGATGGAATATCGAGGTGTATGGACAAAGGATAGTTCTGAACTATTCAAAATGGGACCATATACCCATGGCACCAATAATATTGGAGAATTCCTTGGCTTGGTACATGCTATTGCCCTGTTCAATAAAATCGGGAAAAACAATATGGTGATCTATAGTGATTCTCGAACTGCAATGGCTTGGCTTCGCAACAAGAAAGTCAAAACGAATCTGAAGAAAGATGCTGAGACGAGATTAATCTGGGAGCTCATTAGCAGAGCAGAAAGTTGGGTGAAGCAACATAGCTGGAATCATACAATCCTCAAATGGGACACAAAAAACTGGGGCGAAATACCTGCCGACTTTGGAAGGAAGTAACTAATAATCCAAAATTTTAACTTCGGTACGGCGATTATATTGATGCTCATCATCATTGCACTCTACACCATCTACACATTGATTCCTAATCCTACTTTCTCCAAACCCTATTGCAACAATTCTTGAAGCATTTATACCTTTCTGAATGATATATTGTTTTGCTGCATCAGCCCTTTTGTCTGACAAGAGTTGGTTGTACAGTGACTCACCTCTCGCATCTGTGTGAGCAGAGAGCTGCACTTTCACTTTTGGGTTTTGGATCATAGCTATGACTAATTCATCAAGCTCTTTGGCAGATCCTGGTAAGATCTCATGACTATTATATGCGTAGTAGATGTTCTCAAAAACAATGACACTCCCTTTTTTTACCTCTTGTTGTTTTATTATAACAGGTTTCGGCTTTGGTTTTGGTGGTAAAGGAGGTGGCTCTTGCTCTAGCATGATTGTGATCAAACTATCTGACTGCAATAAAAATGCTCCAATATAGTCTTCATAACCGGCATTGTAAGATTCAAGATTAAATGCTATAGGAAATTCGCTTGCTATGCTAATTAGTCCATCATTGCCAGTATATGCCAAGGTATCTTTCCCTGACTCTACAAATTTCAAATGGCCATTTGCTTCATAGCCTTGAACCAATGATCTGAACAGCGTCTCTTTGTCTTCCAAAATACTAAAGATGACTTCAGCATTTGCCAATGGATTCTTTGTTTTACTATCCAAAAACCTGAATGTAGTAAATGTCTTAATGGCGTCCTTCTTCCTGATCAAATCTTCAACAGCCTCAAGCACATAAATGTCATCTTTACCAATCCCTCCTGGTCTATTCGAACTAAAATAGGCCCTAGTTTTGCCCGCTTGAAAATAGCCAAAATCATCATAGCTTGTATTAATAGGCTCTGGTAACCTTAATGTGGTTTCATTCTGGAGATCAAATAGAAAGATATCTAAGTCATTAGACTTGCTTTCTTGCTCTGATGCAAAATAGAGATGTCCATCATGCAATGAGCTAAACCATTCATTAGCCTTTGTATTTACTTGAGGACCAAGATTTACAGGTTTTGTCCATTTTCCTGCTTCCTTGAAAGCAATGTATAAATCCATCTTACCTTCCCCTCCTTTCTGATTACTACTAAAGATAAGTGTATCACCTGTAGCCGATAAGGTAGGATGAGCGTAACTAAATTGTTTGTCACAATGTTCCCATCTCACCGGTTCTGACCACTTCCCAAATTGGAGCTGAGAACTGTAAATTTGTAAGGGTAATACTTTCTCAGAATTATAGATAGGTATGTTCTTATCTATATAGTCCCGAGTAAAGAACATGGTATTTCCATCCTCAGTAAAAGTACACGGTCCTTCGTGGTATGCAGAATTAATTATTGGAGGAAAAAAAGCGTCTCTTTCAAATGTCCCTTCTGAGTTTTCATCTGCAAACTTGAGATCAAAAAACTTTTCATTGATTTGTTCATCTACCTGTAATCCTTGACGGTGATTCGTGACAAACACCAAAAGATCCTTCCACTTGATGGGTGAGAAATCCAGATCTTCTGAATTAATACTTTCAAGATTTTTGACTGTAGCACCGCTCATAGATAACGAGTCAAAAAACAGCATTTGTTGGCTACTGATTGGCCCAACTAAATAACAGATTGATATGATCATGCACAACACTCGCATCAGAAATACCTTGGATTAATTATCGTTGCATCAGGTTCATTTTCTCCAAGACTATACTTCACCAGGACTTCCAAAGATCCACTTTCGTAGAGTCTTAATGGGCTCAAAGTAATATCATAGCTAAATCCAAAAAACAAATGTTGAACGGGCGAAAGACCAAATAGGAAGGCAAAAGAATCTCCAATCGATGTTCTCGCCCCACCGGATCGAAAGTTTAATCCAACATGATATTCTTTCTTATAAATGAGACCAGCTTGGATATCAAGATCATAAGGGCTGTTTTGAGCAAATTTCATCAGGAATTGTGGAACAACTTCGAAGTCAGCATTCAGATCTAAACGAGCCCCTCCCATGACATACAAATGCCTGACTTCATTACTTGAACCAGCAAGATCATCAAGGTATTTACTATTCAGCATTCTTGGAATAGAAACTCCCGCAAATAACCTTCTTGATTTAAAGTATAAACCAGTGCCAACATTAAATGTATACGTAACAGGATTAAGTTGATCTATTGCAGGATCACCTTCGACACCTTCAAAACCAACTAACCTCTCATCATTGAAGTTTAGCGCATATCTCCTGCCTGCTAACTCTAATCCAGCACTCAAGGTGCCTTCTTCAAGTTGCATTGCATAGGAGTATGCTCCGCGCAAGTTCATAACTTCATAAATCCCTTGGGTCTGTCGTGAAGTGATGAAACCGAGGCCAAAGTTTTGCTTTGAAAAAGGTATAGCAGCACTGAGAAGTTGGGTGTTGGGTGCTCCTTCTATACCATTCCATTGATCTCTGACTAATAAAGTAAAATCTGCATACTTCAATTGAGCAGAATATGCTGGATTGTAGACCATCTTATTGTAAGCAAATTGAGTATACAATGCATCTTGCTGACCTGATATTGATATCAAGTGAAAAGTAATCAAGAGTATGGTAAAGTATATTCTCATCGTTCTACAGTAATAAATCCTGTGTTAGCTTCTTCTCCATTATTCAAATTCAAAATATAGTAATAGGTACCCGATGGCAATGGCTCCCCATTGTAGAGAGCCATCCAATCATTAGCATAAGGTGCAGCACTGTACACTTCATCCCCCCATCTATTAAAAATGATTAATTCGTGTTCAGGATAGTTATTATCAGACAGGCACGGTATTCTGAATGTATCATTATAACCATCATTATTAGGAGTTACTAGATTTGAAACAAAACAGTCTTCAGCATTTCCTATTGTTATTGTAATCACTGCTTCATCGCAATTCTGAGGACAATGGTCGCTACAAACTGCATAGGTTAATACATCTTGTCCTATATAATCTAATCCACTACTTAAGGTAATAATTGTACTCTCTAATTGGCTCTCTACAAATTGTCCTTCATCTATTGTCATCGTAAATTCCGAAGAAGGAATATTATCATTTTCTTGAGGCTCTATAGTCAAGACCGCACCGACGTCCATAGTATACAAATCTGCCTGCAACTGGACTTCCTCTTCCACAAACACAGATAATGTATCACTCCCTAGTAGTCCACAAACTGCATCATAAGAGTCGATAATAATTATACTGCCCGACTCTACTGAGGATAATTGTAATGACTGTGTGATACTATCTACAGTAACAACTGAATTACTTGCATTTGTTTGTATAGAAATGGAATCCGTATTAGTATCGAATATTAATTCGGCATTCTGCCCTAGATCATCACAAAAGAGGATCGAATCGTCTACAAATAACACGCCCTCACCTTCTGGTTCAACAATACCGATAGTGTAAATATTTGAAAGTTCGGATTCACATCCTTGGATATAACCTCTGAGGCCTAGAAAAATTGGCTGTGCTAATTGACTGAGATCTAAATCAACACAAGGTGTAGTCATTAATTCCAACCTTTCATTTGTAGATGCATTTTCAACGATCAAACTATCGAAAAGAAATACTTGGTTCTCCTCTATGCACCATTCGAAGCTGGTTAGCGCAGTTGAGCAAACTAATGTATCTGTACTCTGGAGTTGCGGAGGCACAGGAGAAGATATTACAAAGAGTGTCTTACTGGCTAGCTCACCATTGGAGCATGTTGCTCTTGAAGCCACAACTGTGTATGCACCAAGATCAGAAGTATTCACATCCTGGATAATCCATGTTACCCCTTCGAACTCATCTCCACTTGGTCCTGTCCAGGAATAGGTAACTCCTACCTCAGGTTGCAAGACTTCTAGGACTACCGTTTCTCCAGAACAGACGAAACTTGGTATTGACAATTGTGGGGTTTGCGGTGCTTCTGTTATCTCAATAAACACTGGCAATGATGCAATACTTGAACAACCATTCTGCTCCACTAATACTGTATATACCCCTGTATTATTTTCGCCAACATTTGCACTAAAAAACAAATTGTTGCTTGTCTGAAAAATGCCATTTGGAGTTTGCCATGTATACGAAGTCGAGCCATCACTTGGAATATTACTCTCTAATTGCAAGATCTCTCCTTCACAAGTATTCATGATAGTATTGATAACCGGTTGGAAAGGAGTGTCATTGATGTTAACCTCAGTGGTAGTCGGATCTGAAATACAACTACCAATGCCAACTTGCAATGTATATACTCCATTGTCGGACAATTGCGCATTCAATATTTCAGGATTTTCTACACTAGATTCAAAATCATTAGGTCCTGACCAGATATAATCATAATCACCCGGAGGAAAGACAGTCGGTGTAAATACAATGGACTGACCTTCACCCTCGCAACTTGGAGCGGTATTGCTTAATGCCGTTATTACTGGAGGAATATTAATCTCGACAAGCGTGCTCTCTTGAATACTACATCCGGCATTAGTGATTATTGATAGCACGTATTCACCAGCTTCTGCAATTACCTTTGGTCTTTGTCCTTGATACATCACTCCTCCAGGACTGGTCCATGTGTAAGTTGCATCTGGAATAAAAGTCGCATTTAGCTGCAGCGAATCACCAGTACAAACAGGGCCATCATTACTGACACCAACTTGTAAGCTACTTTCGACTGTAACCATAAATGGCAATGAAATATCAGACTCACACAAGTCTTGCTCTACAAAGCATGTCCATTGGCCAGAAAGATTGGAAGAGGCATTAGGAATTGTTAATGAATTTGTGACCGTATTAGAAAAGAACACCCCATCTAACAACCATGTATAACTATCGACATTTCCAGTATTCTGAGCATTAATGCTAAAATTGGCACCTTCACAAAGTAGATTATCTCCGGTGATAATTGGAGCATCTGGTCTAGTGAAAACAATGACTTGTACTGTAACTGTATCAGAAAGACATCCTTGGTCATCTACTTGCAATGTATAAGTGCCTTGATTGTCAGTTGATGCATTCTCTATAATTTGAGGTTGTGGGCCAGAGCCAATATACCCAGCTGGACCTGTCCAGACATAATCAAAAGTGGCATTTCCATTCTCAGCTACAAATTGAATATCTTCTCCCTCACATACTGATATGAACGTAGTATTGATAATGGCTTCAGGCTGTTCCGAAATAAAAACTGTAATCTCATTTGATGGATTACTCACACAATCTTCTGATGAGGCAACGACATAATAATGATGTTCTCCATCCAACGGAGTAAGAGTAATGGATGGAGTCTGAGTGATACCAAGTATTATGCCTTGAGGAGGCACGCCTTCATACCAGGTATATTGGACAGCAGTACCGAAGTTGGTTGCATCTAACGTCACCTCTTCGCTTGCACAATAGCCTGTGGATTCTGTACTGATTTGAGGATCTTGAAATTGATTAACCACCACATCAAATTCCGCTGAACTGGTACAATTATTAAATCCAGAAATGATTAATTGATACGTTCCAGAATTAACTTGTCCAGGGGAGCTAATGACTGGATTCATCAAATCCGAAGAAAAATTATTGGGCCCAGACCATGCAAAAGATAAGAGCTGTATATCATTACCAGGAGGGACATTTGCAAAGAACTGCAAGTCATCGCCCTGACATAATCCAAGGCTAAAAGTTGGATTGATTGCTTGTGTTATGACGCTTACATTAGAAAAACAACTTGAAGAATTACCAAATTGATCAGTCACTATGGATTGAATTGAAATAGTAGATCCAGTTGCATCACACCCAATCTCAGATGGGCTAGCATTAAATGAGTAGGCTCCACAATTATCAATAGCATTAGACAGAAGCAATGTTTCTGATAAGTCAAATAAAGAAGCTCCATCAAGCTGTAATACCACAACTGTGTCTTTACATTCAACAGAAGGTGAAATGGTATCAATAACAGAGACTTGATACTCGCAAGATGCCATATTGCCAGTTTCATCTGATACCTCATAGGTTATTGTATAATCACCAACATCTAAAGTATGACTTGGTGGATCAATGACATCAGTAATCATACCACTAATTAGGGTGTCTCCAGTGATAATATAAGTTGGCTGAATATCGCTATAGGTAAGTAAAAGCTTCAATGAGGATTGGTTATCAAACCCTTCATTTACATTACCACATGCTGGCAAGTTATTAGCTTCGAATAAAAACACTACTGCATCATCTTCTAGCCAAGCTGCAAAGAAATCCTCTTCCAGTGGGACAATGAATGAACCTGATGGACCGCAAGACTCCAAGTCTTCAGATGTAATAGTCAAGAGGTCTTCACCATTTTCTCCAAGAATTCCTATTTCTGAATCTGTTACGTTTCCAGAAAATTCGACTCTTAATTGAGGATTCTCTATTACTCTTTCGCTAGCATTAGGAATAACAAATTGGAATTGCTTGTTGCCACTGATAAATGATTCACTAGATTGATCAAATTCAAACTCTAGAAAACCTGGTCCGCTAGCTGGATTACTCACTGTAATCTTACTTGCCGAAATACAATTATCTGAATAGACAAAATTGTTGTTGAGCGTAAACTCATGACTGCATGCAATGTCTGCATACAATATGGTATCTCCAGGGCAAATAATTTGTGGCGGTTCATTATCTATAATGGAGAGGACGGTTTGACATGTTGCTGTATTACCGCCGCAATCTTTTGCTTCAAAAAGAATGTCATATTCCCCTTCTTCTAATGTAAGGAATAACGAATCTTGGTGAGAAACGTCAGTTGGTCCTATGCCATCAAGATAATATTGTAATTCTAAACTGGTACTTTCTGTCACAAACCATTGGAGAGTTAGGCCAATGCTTGCTCCAGGGCAGACAGGATTTATTCCATTAGAGCTCACCCCTAAAGGAATGTTGGGAATAAGTTGGACAACTATACTATCATTACTCAACCAACCAATGACATCATCATATGGCAAAATTGCGACTAGATAACTTGTGTCACCACACTCATTATGAATAGTCTTGGTAAAATCAACAAAATCTGATTCTATAACTATCGAAAAATATTCTTCAATTCCATCTATATCAAGATTATTCATTGCAATAGATAAGTGCAGATCCTGTTGTGCTAATCTCGATTGATCAATACTAACAAAAGCATAATCCAATGTATCAACTATCTCTTCTTCAAGTCCTGAATCTGAAATAACATCCTTGACTACTACTTCGGAAGTGGGTCTGTTGCTGAGCAGGCAATTATCCATTACTGTTGGCAAGGCTAGTTTTGCATCAGCTATACAGTCACTCCCCTCTAATAATACTTCAATGCTATCTTGGCAGTTAATAAGTGTGGGAGGAACAGTATCCGACAAGGTGATTCTTGCAAAATCCTGAACCACATTACCACATGCATCTTGAAAAACGAAGGCAACATCTTCTGAGTAAACAACACCAAGTGCTTGTTCTAGGCATATTTCATTATCTTCTATTATCGGTGGTGTTCCTGGATATGTATTCGGATCTGTAATCAAGAAAGACCCAATTTCAGCTACAAAGGCAACAACATCTGAACAATCATCGGAGAGAACACTACCTCCAAGATCTGCCTCCCAGTTTGAAATCAATTGGTTATAATCTGTTCCGATATCACAATGCAGTGCTAAGTCTATTGGCCCAGATGTGATTACTGGAGGATCAAAATCTATGAAATTGATCATCTGCACTGCTTGACTCGAATTTCCACAAGGGTCAGTTGCAGTATAAAGTCTTGAAATTACAGGGTTGCAATTATCTTCATCAATAGTCTCATCTTCAAAAGTGATCGTCACATGACTACCACAACCATCTGTCACGCTAATCAAATCATCAATTTGATCGGGATCTACACTACAGCTCAAGCTAATCGAATTGTCCAGACTTATTTGAGGTCCAACAGTATCAATGACTTGCAGTGTTTGAGTATGGGTTAATACATTACCACATGCGTCTTCCACATCCCATACTCTTTCGAGTAAATATTGTGAATACTCACAACTCATACTATCAGTTACTTGAGTGGTGAATTCATCAGGCATGTAAGTAATGGTCAGATCACAATAATCGAATACGATCATGGAATCAACCTCAGGAATGTCCTCACAGCTTACTGTACTATCAATAGGGGTCTCGGTGAAAAAAGGCGAAATAGTGTCAACGATGGACAGACGTGCTATTGCAGCCCTCTTATTTTCACAATCATCACTGGCGAAAAAGGACACATCAATGTACCAATCACACATGTCTCTATGTATAGGGATTTCATGTTGATTGGAGAAAAGTGCAAAGCCATTATTGCCTTGATTATCTGCCCAAATGTACTCTCTCCAAGTAACCCCACCGCACGCATCTACTGCTTCAGCTCCACCAATAGTATCAATCCAGTTTTGAATGTTTTGAGAAATCAAAGCGTCACAACTCAAAGTAATATCTGTTGGAGGAACAGTAATTTCAGGTCTGTCGTCATCTATTACTGAGAAGGTTGCATAGGACGTATCTATGCTTGCATTTCCGCAGGTATCTACTGGGAAAAAGCCAAGTGTTAACTGTCCAAAATTGATACAATTTCCCACTTGGACAGCATTAAATGTATCAATGAGTTGACTTGGATCAATGGTGCTTTGGATACTGGCAACACTATCATTATCCGAAGCTGTTAATCCAGCTGCATCCGAAAACCAAAAAATAAGAGAATCTTGAAAACTGGATTCGCAAGGTACCGTCCAATCCAATGCAGGACTCAGAATCACAGGTGGAATAGTATCTCCAATAGCAAGTTCTGCTCTCAAAACATTGCTTTTGAGGAAGAATATCAAACTCAGGAAGAAAAGATATAGTAATCTTCTATTCAACACTTAGTCATTAGGTCCAAGTAAATTTAGAGATATTGTTACCAACATCCTAATAATGTATTACTGATCAATTGATATTCAGTAATTACCCTAGCTTAATAAGAGAACGCTCGAAATAGAACAAATGTGGACTATTCTTCTTCAGAACTATCTTTTAACTTCTTGTCTACGACATTCTCATTTAAGAATGCATTGAGTTTGTCAATTTCAAAGTTGGATTGAATTTGACCAAATTTGTTAATCTTAATGTCAAAACCATCAAGATCTTCATGAATGTCTGGCTTTTTTTCTGGCTTTTTGCTCACAATACTTACATGTTATACAACTACAACAAAAGTGTCCTACTCAGAAGTTTCATTATTTGCAAGAAGTGTCACAAGACCTGCATTCCACCGTTGTAGAACCCTTTCTTTCCCTAAAAGTTCAAGCGAAGGAAATAGGTCTGGTCCTTTCATCGTTCCGCTAATTAAGATTCTTATTATAGGTAGGATAGCGCCAAACTTCAAGTCATTAGATTGAATGTAATCCTTCACACTGTGACTTATATTTTCTTCTTTCCATTCGGCAATACTCTCTAGTCCATCATAAATAGCAGCAAAGTGCTGACTATTGGCATTATCCCATTTCTTATTGAAAGTCTTTTGATCATACTCAGTTGGAGTTTCAATCAAAAATCTTCCTTTCAGAAAGAATTCATCCAAGAGTTCTACTCTCTCATTGAGTAAATTAATTGCAGCTACAAAAAAGTCATCATCTAAGTCTACATAACCTTCCGCCGCAAATTTAGCTTTAACTACAGGAAGTACATCTCTACTAGATGCTTTCATGATGTATTGCTGATTAAACCACTTTGCTTTTTCGAAGTCAAACCGTGCTCCAGATTTGACAATTCGCTCTAAGCTGAAAAGATCAGCCATTGTTTTTAGGTCGAACATTTCTTGATCATCACCTGGATTCCAACCAAGCAAGACAAGAAAGTTAAGCACGGCTTCTGGCATAAAGCCAAATTCTCTGAAACCCAGGTAACTTTCTTCTGTTGCATCCCATTGTAGAGGGAATACTGGGAAGCCAAACTTTGCTCCATCTCTTTTACTCAATTTACCTTTCCCACTTGGCTTGAGGATAAGCGGTAAGTGCGCAAATTTGGGTGGTGACCATTCGAAAAAACGATACATCAAGACATGATGAGCAGTGCTTGACAACCATTCCTCTCCCCTAATGACATGTGTTATTGCCATACTGTGATCATCTACAATGTTCGCGAGATGGTAGGTTGGCATACCATCTTTCTTGATGATGACCTTATCGTCAAGTTCGTTGGAGCTGAATGTTACTTCACCTCTAACTTGATCTTCAAAAGTAATTTTCTCGTCCGTTGGAATCAGGAGACGCACTGTAATGTTCTCACCTTTATCCAAGTATTGTTGAGTCTCTTCAGGAGAAAGGGTGAGACTATTCTTCATAGATTGTCTGATGGCATGATCATACTTTGGAGAGTGATTACCCTTAGCCTTCTCTCTTTCTCTCATAGCATCTAATTCTTCTTCAGAATCAAATGCGTAATACGCATGACCACTATTAATGAGCTGTTCAGCGTACTTGCTATACAGGTTCTTCCGCTCTGACTGTCTATATGGACCGTACTCTCCTCCTATTTCAGGTCCTTCATCGTAATGCAAACCGAACCAATGGAGAGCTTCTTGTATATACTTCTCAGCTCCTTCGACATATCTGACTTGATCCGTATCCTCAATTCTTAATATAAATGTGCCACCGTGTTTCTTAGCAAATAAATAGTTATACAACGCTGTTCTCACTCCACCGATATGCAAAGGCCCAGTAGGACTAGGAGCAAATCTCACTCTTACTTTATCAGACATACAATAATTTTAATTTTTTTCCATTTTAAGCCCAAGTAATGTTTACTCTAATACGTAGTAAACTTATAACTCATGAACTATGTATTTGGTTAAGACACCCACTTATCTGCAACAGGCATTTCCACAATTGGAATGGAACTACAAAACTGAGGACAAGCGTCTCTTTCTGACCTTTGATGATGGTCCTAATCCCGAAACAACACCAATCATCTTAGATATTTTGCAAAGATATAGCGCCAAGGCTACTTTTTTCTGTGTGGGTGACAATATTAGAAAACATCCAAAAGAGTTCAAATCAATTCTTGACAAAGGGCATCAAGTTGGAAGCCATACTTTTAACCATCTTAGCGGTTGGACAACATCGAATACAGAATACTATCGGAATGTTCGCAAAGCTGCAGCAATGGTAAAGACTCCGTTCTTCAGACCGCCTTACGGCAGAATCACACCAAATCAGTCGAAGTTCTTAAGTAAGTACTATAGAATAGTTATGTGGGATGTACTTAGTGGAGATTTTGATTCGACAGTGAGTGCAGAACATTGCTATCATAATGTTGTGAAGAACACGAGAAATGGTTCAGTTGTGGTATTTCATGATAGTCTTAAGTCCATTCAAGTGTTAAAAGAAGCTCTCCCTAACGTGTTAGATCACTTTGCTGGAGCAGGATACATCTTTGATGCTATTTCATAGCTCTTGCTAAAATAAGTGCATCATCTTCGTAATTATCCATTTGCTCTAAGTCACTGTTAAAAGCAAACATCCAGAAAATTCCGCCAAGCAAAAATGCTAACAAGTATCTCCAGAGAAAGTGGCTAGTACCTTCTATCGGTGCATGATAGATCTCACTCACTAGTACAAGAAAAACTGGAAACATAATTACATAGACTGATCGGATAAGGGAAATCCTTGCTCTCTTTAAGTCAATTCCTAGATTGAGATAATTGAGTTTTTGCTTGAGATACTCACGGTCATTCACTTCCTTTAAACCTTCGAATTGAGATGCTTCTTGCAAATCTCTAATGGCACTTAGTATATTGAAACGGTAGTAGAGAACTCCCACTAATAGTATTAAGAAGTAGAAGATTAATCTCCCATAATAACCATACTTAATATAGAAAGCTATGATCGCTACGAAAAACAGGACGACAAGAATCAGAAGAATGTAAGTATAAGTGGAAGACTTATTTGTACTTTTTAAGTCTTCCAACAACATGTCAAGTCTTTCGGAGGTGGATTTCATAATTACTGTATCATTTTTTGGAGCAGACAGATACTTTCAAAAATGCGAAAATTATTCCAATTCTTTAGATTAGTTAAGATAAATATTAAAGTTATCAACATATGTGAAATGAAAACTCTGTCTGAATACGGCTAGGCATCAGATTATAGTATTTTTGCCTGACCTAACCTACAACTGACTAAAGGAATGGATGTAAAATTATTTTCTGGAAGAAATTCCAAATATCTTGCTGAAAAGATTGCCGATCACTATGGTGAATTGCTAGGTAAGTGCAAAATCAACCAGTTTAGTGATGGTGAAATGCAACCAATCATAGAAGAATCAATTAGAGGTAGCTATGTATTCTTCATTCAATCGACAATACCACCTGCTGATAATTTGATGGAATTACTGTTACTGGTTGACGGAGCTAAGCGGGCTTCTGCAGGCTATATTACAGTTGTCATACCTTATTTCGGTTATGCAAGACAAGACAGAAAAGATAAGCCCAGAGTGCCTATTTCTGCCAAACTTATAGCAAATATGCTTGTTGCAGCCGGGGCAGATCGACTAGTGACCATGGATCTCCATGCTGATCAAATTCAAGGATTTTTTGATATTCCAGTTGATCACCTTCAAAGTGATGCAATTTATAAGCAATATCTCAAAGGCAGAGATCTGAGCAATGCCATCTTTGCTAGTCCAGATGTCGGAGGTGTTAAGCGAGCAAGAAAGTATGCTAAGATGTTTAACAAGCAACTCGTTATCTGTGACAAAGAAAGAGAAGTAGCAAACAAGGTAAAGAAGATCATAGTGATTGGTGATGTCAAGGATAAGGATGTCTATCTCATTGACGACCTTGTTGACACTGCGGGGACATTATGCAAGGCAGCACAAGCATTAAAAGACAAAGGAGCTAAGTCAGTCAATGCACTATGCACTCATGCTGTCCTCAGTGGCAATGCCTATGAAAATGTGAGAAATTCGCAATTAGAAAAACTCATAGTTACAGATACTATTCCTCTAAAGGAAAAAGTGGAGAAGATTGAAGTCTTGAGCTGTGCTAAATTATTCTCTCGTGCTATCCGTAATACGCATGAGTTTAAATCCATTGCAGCATTATTTGTCAATGATTGATCGGATAAAGGGTGATACAGACAGAACAAACATTTAAGATTGTTACTAACTCTTTCGAAGGACCCTTCGATTTACTGCTTTTCTTTATTGAGAGAGATGAATTAGATATCTATGATATCCCAATCTCTAAAATTACAGATGACTTTCTTCTATATCTTGAGGAGTGCAAATCACTGGATCTTGATGTTGCAAGTGAATTCATTTTGGTTGCTGCGAAACTCATGAGAATTAAAGCAAAGATGCTCTTGCCGAGAAAGGAGAAAAATGAAGCAGGAGAAGAAATCGATCCAAGAGAAGAATTAGTAAGCAAACTCTTAGAATACAAAGCATTTAAGGATACGCTTGACGATTTTATGCACCAAGCAGAGATGCGGACACAGATTACAGAACGCGGTAATCAAAAAGACGATTTGAAGACCATTGCGCAGAAAGCACTTGTTGATTTGGAGTTAGAAAATCTCAATCTGACTACACTCTTCAATACCTATAAAAGAGTCATGCTTGAAATGCAAAGGCGCGAATCAAAAATTGTGCACCGTGTAGTTCGATATCCATATACTATTAAGACTCAGAAGGCCTATCTCAACAAGAAACTCACAAATATCAAAAAAGCTACGTTCGAAGATATCTTTGCTGAGATTACTGATCGAATGGAAGCTATAGTTACTTTTCTTTCGATGTTGGAATTATTGAATCAGAGTGTAATCAAACTACTCCCTGGAAAAGCTAGGAATTCGTTTTGGTTATCTAAGGTTTCAGATTTTCCAATTGATGAAGAATTAGTATAATATTTATTTACGTAAAATGGATATTCTGTTACCTTTGTGGCGATTTTAACAAAGAACTTATAACTACAATAAATTCCAAACCTACCTATGGCAAACATTGGAAAAGTAAACCAAGTAATCGGACCAGTAGTCGATGTTAGTTTTGTTGGCGAAAATTCTAAATTACCAGACATCTATAATGCATTAGAAATCAAGAAAGAATCAGGAGAGGTTCTTGTTCTTGAAGTACAGAAACACCTTGGAGAAGACAGCGTGAGAGCAATCGCGATGGATTCGACAGAAGGTCTTACTAGAGGTACTGATGTGGTCGATACAGGATCAACAATAGTTATGCCTATTGGAGATCAAATAAAGGGAAGATTATTTAATGTAGTTGGTGAGCCAATAGATGGTATTAAGGGAACTACAAAAGATGAGAATTCTTATTCTATCCATAGAAAGCCACCTAGATATGAAGATTTGTCCACGGAGACAGAAGTTCTCTTCACAGGTATTAAGGTCATCGACTTAATTGAGCCTTATTCTAAAGGAGGAAAGATTGGATTATTTGGAGGTGCTGGTGTTGGTAAGACAGTACTCATTCAGGAGTTGATTAATAATATCGCAAAGGGATATGATGGGATCTCAGTATTCGCAGGTGTGGGAGAGAGAACAAGAGAAGGAAATGACTTGTTGAGAGAGATGCTAGAGTCTAATATTATCAACTATGGTGAAGACTTCTTGCATAGTATGGAAGAAGGTGGATGGGATCTGTCTAAAGTAGACGAGAAAGCCTTAGAGACATCAAAAGCAACATTTGTCTTTGGTCAGATGAATGAGCCTCCAGGTGCGAGAGCAAGAGTTGCACTTAGTGGACTTACACTAGCAGAATATTATAGAGATGGTGATCTCAGTGATCCGAATGGTGGAAAAGATATTCTTTTCTTTATTGATAACATCTTTAGGTTTACTCAAGCAGGATCAGAGGTGTCTGCCCTCCTAGGAAGGATGCCTTCAGCCGTGGGATACCAACCCACTCTAGCTACTGAGATGGGTGTTATGCAAGAAAGAATTACATCGACGAAGCGAGGATCAATTACTTCGGTACAAGCGGTCTATGTACCTGCGGATGACCTTACTGACCCAGCTCCAGCGACAACATTTGCTCACCTTGATGCGACAACGGTATTGAGTAGAAAATTAGCTTCACTTGGTATCTATCCAGCTGTGGATCCTCTAGATTCTACATCTAGAATTCTTGAGCCAGCAATTGTTGGAGATGAGCACTACCAAACAGCACAGAAGGTAATCAACATCCTTCAGAGATATAAAGAGCTTCAAGATATCATTGCAATCCTTGGTATGGAAGAGCTTTCTGAAGAGGATAAGCAAATTGTCCATAGAGCGAGAAGAGTACAGAGATTCTTAAGTCAGCCATTCCATGTTGCAGAGCAATTTACTGGACTTGAAGGTGTACTAGTACCAATTGAGGAGACGATAAGAGGGTTTAATATGATTATGGATGGTGAAGTAGATCAGTATCCAGAAGCGGCTTTTAACCTTGTGGGTACAATTGATGATGCTATTGCTAAAGGAAAGAAAATGTTAGAAGAGTCTAACAACTAATCTAACTAGCTTAATTCAAGATTATGAATTTAACAATGTTATCTCCTGGTCGTGAAATCTATAATGGACCAATCCAGTCTGTCAAAGTGCCTGGTATTAATGGTCAGTTTGAGATTTTGAAAGATCACGCTGCTATCGTCTCTTCATTGAGTAGTGGCGAAGTGAGAGTTATTAATGATAAAGGTGCTAAAGAAACCTTCATGATTACGCAAGGTTTCATAGAAGTATTGAATAACGAAGTATCAATATTGATACATAGTTTACAAAAAGAAGACTAGTAACTCAGTATTACTAGGAAATCAACTTTTGTCAAAGGCTACTCTTATTGAGTAGCCTTTGTTGTTTAATTCACTTGCTTTTCTCCCAGAATATACCCTAGGGAAAATTCATATGTTGGTACCTGAGTATGGAGTTTATGAAAATCAAAGCTTGCGCCAATTGTGAAAGCATCCCATTGTACTCTTAGCAATGCAGCTGAGACTTGACCAAATACTATATTGATATCAGGAAATTGTCGAACTGTTTTACTAAATACTCCAACTTGGATAAACCTATTCCTTTTAACTTCTTTAAAATAGTATCTACCAAAACTTCCGAAACTTAATTGATCTTGACTGCCTGCTTTGACATAATAAAGTGCAGGGATAATGGATCCTTTCTTACCGACAGGTATCTCAGCCTGACCGAACATTGACCAAAATATTTTTCTCCTCACCTCATTTGCAGTACTGAAGGAAATATTTGGTCGATTCAAACCATATGCTGCCACACCTGCCTGTATGGTTGCACCTGAAAGTGTATGCCATGACCACGATAATCCTGAAGACAATATAGGATATACAAAATCATAATCAATATCTGGAGGCATAATTGGTGGCTCACCTACAACAACTTCTCCATTTTCATTTGGCCAGCCCTGGCTATCCTCATCAAACAATAAGGATCTTTGACCAATCCCTCCATTCAAACCTAGAGAGATTTTATGATAGGTTCCTGAACGATCACCAATATATCGATGTAAGGCTGTCGAAACCACATACTCTTGGACTGTAAAATCCAAACTTCCCGCTTTTGAAATATTACCTAACACACCTATTCCTAGTTCAGTTTGTTCACTGAGTTTTAACTTAGTATCAGCAGATACTTGCCCTATGTCATAATCGTTAATTCCTAACAATTGCGACCATTGATCTCTCATGTTAGCATTCAATCTCAGCCTTCCTTTAAAATCTCCTGTCAATGCTGGATTGACAGATAGTGGTGACATATCAAATTGTGTAAAGTATCCATTCTGACCATGAAGCACAACTATGGAGAATACAAAGCAAAGTACTAGAGCCAATTTGTTTATCATAAGATTCAGCATAAGATAAAAAGGTTGTCTACCCTATATAACCGTTTTTTGTGGCGAATTGTGACAAATTCCTACTAAAATCTTACTACAAAGAAGTAATGGGGTTTTCATCAATTAACTCTAGCAAGCCCACACCTATGACATAATTCATGTGTCATAATTTGTGTGTCATATTTTATGACAGTATATTTGATATGTGAAGAACCCATTCTACATTCAGGGATATGGAGGCCCTCAACACTTCTGCGACAGAAAGCAAGAGTTGGAACATTTGATAAGTGCTGCGACAAATCAAAGATCAGTGATGCTACATTCTATGCGCCGCCTTGGGAAAACTGGCCTCATTCATCACTTACAGCATCTTCTCCGCAAAAAGCACAACTATACAACTATCTATGTAGATGTTCTAGACACCTATTCTGATGAATCCTTTGTACGCCAATTTATCAATGCATGTATCCAACAACTCTATGGCAAGCAATCGACTATGCTGTCAAAAGTGACAAAATTCTTCGGAAGGTATAAACCAAAATTTAGCATAGATACTCTAACTGGAAACCCAAGTATTGAGCTTGAGATCAATACACAACGAGACGTTGATCTCAGCTTGGAGGCGACATTCGAAATTCTAGCAGAATCAAAACAAGCAATCCACATAGCTATCGACGAATTCCAACAAATAGGAAGTTACTCATCAACAAGAATAGATGCTATTCTCCGAAAGTACATTTCACAAACCAAGCAAGTACAAGTATTATTCAGTGGTAGTCAAAGGCACTTATTGCTTGGCATATTCAACGACCCCAAAAAGCCCATGTTTGCACTTGTGGATCAGATGGAGCTCCATGAGATACCGTACCCTGAATACTCCAAGTTCATCGCAAAGATGTTTAAGAAAGGTGACAAGCTCATTGATGAGAGAGTTATTCATAACATCCTCAAATGGACCAAGTCTCACACCTTCTATACACATTATATTTGCAACCGACTCTTTGGGCTGAATAAATCAAAATTAACTGAAGAAGACCTCTTAAGAGTTCAATCTCAAATACTCAAAGAACACCAAATGATGTTTTTGAGTTACAGAAATATCCTATCAACTAACCAATACGAAGTGCTCAAAGCCATAGCAAAAGAAACCAGCGTCAGATCCGTGAGGGCAAAGGCATTCACAACAACTTATGGCATAGCAAGTAGTACAGCTCAGCAGTCACTAGATTATCTTGTTAATAAAGAAATGGTCTACGAAAAACTGACAGAAGAAGGAAGCATCTACTTCGTTTATGATCTCTTTCTATCAAGATGGTTAGAAAATGTCAAACACTAATGGAGAATCCTTGGAAAACATTACAAAAAGCTAGAGTATACTCTAACCCATGGATTGATGTCGAACATCATGATGTCCTCAACCCTGCAGGTAATCCGGGTATCTATGGTAAAGTACACTATAAGAACATTGCAATAGGTATCATCCCTATTGATGATGCGCTCAACACCTATCTCGTTGGCCAATATAGATACACACTAGATGAGTATAGCTGGGAAATACCAGAAGGAGGATGTCCCATAGGCACTTCCAAACTTGCCTCTGCAAAGAGAGAACTTTTGGAAGAGACAGGTATCCACGCTGAAAGCTATGAAGAAATTCTAAAGCTGCATACTTCAAATGCAGTCTGCGATGAAGTAGCTTATATTTATGTAGCCAAAGGATTATCTTTTGGGGAAGCGCAACCAGAAGAGACTGAACAAATCGTCACCAAAAAAGTGAGCCTAGACAATGCAATACAAATGATAAATGAAGGAAACATCACAGATGCCATGTCTGTGGCTGGGCTGTATAAGGTTTACTCAATATTAAATGACTCTCTATGAAATATGCAAGACATCTCTTGGTATCCATTTGCTGCATTCTGCAGCTGCATACACTACAAAGTCAAGAATTCTCAAAGAGTGACAACCTAGAACCTTGGATATTCGGAATAGAAAGGATTGGGTCCGCCAGCATTTTTGTAGAACGAAAAATATTCAATAACTTTTCAGCAAATGCCGAATTCATACAATTCAAGAATTCTCATGATTCAGCTGGCACATTATCAAAAGCCTTTAGCATTCATGCTAGAATTGGCATAAGATACTATTATAGTATGACACGAAGAGTAAAAAAAGGTTACCGCCATTATTCAAATGCAGGAGAATATTTTTCATTTACAATTATCCGCCAGTTTGACAAAATAATAGGAAAGAGATTTGATAGTGGTCAACTTTCTGATTACATAGATTATTATTATCCATCGTTTGGCTTAAATCGTAATCTGAGTCACATCTTCAGAAAAGCCAAAAACAAACATTTGCAACGTGTGAATTTTAATTTTGAATTAGGATTACGATGGCCAATTGTGTATAACCCTACACAACCAATGAGAAGAATAGATACTTTTCAAATACCATATACACAATTGAGACTGCAACTATTATTAAATCCAATAAGAGAATGGAATCCATAATCTGAAGCAAGATCCTATAGATTATTCAAATAATTTACAACATAATCCTTGATACCATCTTCTAGTGAGTAGGTCTCATGCGGATATCCCACGCTCTTCAATTTGCTCATGTCCGCTTCGGTGAAATATTGATACTTCTCTCTGATATCAATTGGAGTATCGACATACGAAATATTGGGTGTGACATGCATCGCATTAAAAGTAGCATTTGCTAAGTCACTAAATGACCTTGCCTTGCCAGTGCCAATATTATAAAGTCCTGATGCTGGTGTATTAGACGCGAGCCATTTACACATCTTTATCACATCCTTGACATAAATAAAGTCTCTTGATTGTTCTCCATTCTTGAACCTGGGATTGTGAGATCGAAAAAGCTGCATACCTCCTGTATCTTTAACCTTACGGAAAGTGTGAAATATCACTGATGCCATCCTGCCTTTATGATACTCATGAGGACCATAGACATTGAAGAACTTAAGACCATACCATGCTGGTGGCGTATCAGTTTGTGCAAGAGCCCAAAGATCAAATTCCTGTTTTGAGTCTCCATAAGGATTGAGAGGCTGAAGTAATTGTACCACTTCATGCCGGTCCGAAAACCCATGTTCTCCACTTCCATAGGTCGCAGCACTCGAAGCGTAAATGAAAGGAATCTGATTCCTTACACAAGCTCCCCAGACCATTTTAGTATATTCTAGATTAAGCTTGTCAAACAAGCTCTTATCCATCTCTGTAGTATTTGTTCTAGCTCCTAAATGATAGATAAGCTCTACTTTGGAGCCATTCGCCTCTAACCATTGTTCAAAAACTGACCTATCTACCTTTTGTACACATGCGATGGAAGTATGATTCGTAGCTTTCTTTGCCACTGAAAAGTCATCCACCAAGACCAATTCAACATCTTGCCTTGACAAATCTAAGGCAAGCATTGATCCTATAAAACCTGCAGCTCCAGTAACAACAATCACAGACTAAACAGGCATATTCTCATAATCAGAAATTGGAGCACACGTACACATGAAGTTTCGATCTCCGTAGGCATTATCTACTCTAGTTACAGTTGCCCAAAATTTATTGCCTTCTTTGAGGTATGGTAATGGATATGCCGCTTTTTCTCTAGAGTATGGAAAATCCCATGCATCAGCAGAAAGTTGACTTAATGTATGCGGAGCATTATGTAAGACATTGTTATCTGCATCATACTTTCCTTGAATGATTTCATCAATTTCCACCTTGATCTGCATCATTGCAGAGCAAAATCGATCTATCTCTTCTTTACTTTCGCTCTCTGTTGGTTCTATCATGATAGTTCCTGGAACTGGAAAGCTCAACGTAGGTGCATGGAAGCCATAGTCAATTAATCTTTTGGCAACATCTTCAGCTGATATGCCATGCTCTTTGTACATTCTTAAATCCAAAATTAATTCATGCGCACAGCGTCCCCCTTCACCCTTATATAAGACTGTGTATCCTTGCTCAAGCTTCGATTTGATATAATTGGCATTCAGTATGGCGATATACGTAGATCTAGTTAAACCTGCATCTCCCAATAATCTGATATAGGCATAAGAAATAAGCAAGATACTGGCACTACTATACTGTGTTGCACTGACTGCTGAAATAGCGTTCTCTGAATTTGACGAAGAGTACACATGCCCAGGTAAATAAGGCTTCAATTTATCATTCACACAAATCGGTCCCATGCCTGGACCTCCGCCTCCATGAGGTATTGCGAATGTTTTGTGCAAATTCAAATGGCAGACATCGGCTCCTATCGCAGCCGGATTAGTGTAGCCAACTTGTGCGTTCATATTTGCCCCATCCATGTAGACTAAGCCTCCATTGTCATGAATTGTCTTGCACATCGCTCTAATCTTTGATTCGAATACACCATGCGTACTTGGATACGTGACCATCAAAGCGGCTAAATTTTCCTTATGTTGTTCGGCTTTCTCTTTTAAATCATCGAAATCAATATTGCCATGCTTATCGCAACCCACAACAACTATCTTCATACCACACATGACTGCACTGGCAGGATTAGTACCATGGGCAGATGAAGGAATAATAGCAATATTTCGATGAGCCTCCCCTCTTTGCTTATGGTATTCTCTAATAACCATCAGTCCAGTATACTCACCTTGTGCACCTGAATTTGGCTGTAATGAGCAAGCTGTAAATCCAGTAACTTCGCACAGATAAGACTCTAATGAATTCAACATTCCTAGATATCCACTTACCTGATCTGCAGGTGCAAATGGATGAATATTACTAAAATTAGACCAACTCAATGGCATTAGCTGTGCAGCCGCATTCAACTTCATTGTACAACTCCCAAGCGGAATCATTGAATGAACCAAGGAAAGATCTTTGTTCTCTAGAGATTTGATATACCGCATCATGGCAGTTTCAGATCGGTACCTCTGGAACACCTCCTGATCAAGATACTTACTTTCTCTAGTAAGCGCTTGTGTTGTTGTATGATGAGAGGAAAGATCAATCTCAAGATCAAAAATTTCACTGATAATCTTCAAGTCATCATCTGACGCTGACTCTCCGATATTTATACCTATTAATCCTTTTTGATAATAAAAATTATATCCTCTCCCTTCTGCAAGATGCCTAATGCGCTTTTGTTCATCTTTATTGACTGCTATGGTAATCGTATCAAATGCTGATTCGTTTATCACTGTGTACTCAGCAAGCAGAAATGCTTTTCTTAAGGCATTAGCCTGATTTGATATTTTAACAGCAATCTCTTTGAGACCTTCAGCTCCATGATAGACTGCATACATCGCAGCCATATTTGCCAATAGTGCTTGAGCTGTACAAATATTCGAAGTAGCCTTCTCTCTCTTAATGTGTTGCTCTCTTGTTTGGAGAGCCATCCTTAGGGCACGTGTACCCAATCGATCTTTTGATACACCAATAATTCTACCTGGGATCTGTCTTTTGAATTGCTCCTTACTTGCAAAATAGGCAGCATGAGGACCTCCAAATCCCAGTGGAATGCCAAATCTTTGAGTCGATCCAACAACAATATCCGCACCCCATTCACCTGGTGGTGCGTAGAGAGTTAAACTTAACAGATCCGCGGCTACTACAGTAAATATCTTCTGCGCTTCCATCTTGACTACAAAAGCCTTGTAGTCTTCAACTTCGCCAATGGCATTAGGAAATTGTACTAGGGCAGCAAAATAGGAATCCGGTTCAGGAGCAAACTCTGCCCAATCTCCAATTACTACTTCGATGCCTAAAGGTTCGGCTCTTGTTCTTAGAACATCAATAGTATGTGTATAGGTGAAACGATCTACGAAGATCTTATTGATATAATTTCCGTCTCGTACTTTCTTGTTTCTCACATCAAACAGCAAAGTCATCGCTTCAGCTGCTGCAGTTGCTTCATCCAAAAGTGAGGCATTTGCAATAGGCATACCTGTCAGGTCAGCAACAACCGTTTGGAAGTTGAGTAATGACTCAAGTCTCCCTTGTGCTATTTCAGCTTGATAGGGAGTGTATTGTGTATACCATCCTGGGTTCTCTAAGATATTCCGCTGAATTACTGGTGGCGTGATAGTATCGCAATAGCCTTGACCAATAAAATTCTTGAACACAACATTCTGCTGTCCAACTTGATTGAGATGCTCCAATAATTCATGTTCCGCTAATGGAACTGGGAGGTCCATGCGGCCGGTGATAAGGATGTCATTAGGAATCGTTTGTCGAATTAATTCTTCAGGACTATCGCACTGAATCTCGGATAACATTTCTTGTTCGCTTGTATCTGTAACACCAATGTGTCTAGAAGCAAAATCATGAGTACGTAACACCTTCATTCGTTGAGTTGATTAGACATGCAAAATACATCTAATACATAAATTCCTATAAATAGTTCTTAGCAAATGTTGATAACTATCTGATGATAGTAAAGCGCTTAGAATCTTGCCCATTCAGAGTGAGAATATAAGCCCCCTCATTGAGGTCAGAAATATCTACATACTTCATTCCTCCGTTGACTTTTCTTTCTAGATACCTTCTTCTTCCGATGCTATCAAAAATCTCTATATCCACATACATAGATTCATCCCATTCGAGACTAAGCATATCTGTGGCTGGGTTTGGATAAATTCGGATGTTGTAGTCAACATTGATATTGTCTACTGGAAGAATTTGATCACAAAATGTTGAATCTGGACTCAGTTCTAGCCACCCTTTTTGACTTAAATCTTTTCCTTCAAAAGCATCAAAGTCAGTAGGATATCTTGTTACTCTAAAAGTTAAGTTGTTATTTATCGCGAGTGTATCACCTTGGGTAGCTTGTTGACCCCCAATAATTGGTGTTTTGTATTCCCAAACAATTTCTCCATCTTGAGTCATTTCAAAAGTGTAACCCCATCTGCCAACACAGATCAAAAGGTTAGTGTTCGGAAGATATTGCATACTGGACAACCCAGTGGAATGCATGAGCATGCTGTCAACTGGATGGACTTCTGTCAAATCAAATTCGAATGGTAGCCAATTCATTCCATCAAAAGGAAAGAGCCAGTCATACATATCAAATGCAGGATTAAAAATATTTACCGTCGAATATGCATCTCCTACTCTATTATTGAATATTCCTATCTTTCCATAGTTAGGATCAACAGGAGATACAAAGTCATCAATAAAATGCGCATCATGTGGGTAGAATAATGTCTGATCTTCTGCTGTGCCACCACCATGAATTATTGGATTACCCCAACGGTACATTAAGTCTCCACCTCTTCCACTGAATCCACCTGAAGAAGTTGCAGCCTCTGCAGTGGTAGTTGTGTGGTCTATTATCCAAACCTCCCCAAAAGTTGGAACACAAAGTAATACTTGATCATTAATTGGATCATAATCTAAGGCATTACTATGCATCCAGTCAGGATGTCCAGTGCCATCAAAGTCATAATTGATATCAATCTTTTCTGGGTTTTCAGAAATAATCCCATAGTTTGCTTTTGTTTCGTCAAAGTCTTGTATCAAGTGATCCCATGCGTGCCACTCCCAAACTATCTCGTCAGTCTCAGGGTCTATCTCAAAGATATAATCTGGCCACATCTCACCTCTATCAAGCACCGAGGTATCACGACCGGCAGCTATCACTTCTTCAAGGTTTTTCTTTTCCCATGCAATCGCCAAAATCGTCAATTTACCATTCTTTACAATGGGTGCTATATCATGATGCAGTCGGTATAAACTATCATTGAGCGTATATGTCCATTCTACATTATTCTCCCAATCCTTAATCAACAAATTCGCTCCTCCTCCGCCTGCCCAAATAGCATCTTGAGTAACATCAGAAGGTCTAGATGTCATAACCAATCTACCATCCTCTAAGAGGTATGCCATATTCCCAGGCTTGACACCCTCTTCTCCTGGCCAAGTGTGGACAATTTCCCCACAATTATCCAGGAGATACACTGTACTTTGATTATGCGGATAATAGAGATTATAACCGTCAAAGGCTCTATCTGGAGTATAGGAAAGTAAGCCTACAGTGTTTTGTGCTAATAAGAAAGTAGAAACGAAACAAAAGGTAAAAATCAAACTTAGGGTAGTTCTCATATGTAATTAGTTTTTTCTATTCGTAAATGTATAATAATATACTTTGAATAAAACCTTAGTCAAAGGAGTTTCGCTACAAATGTCATTTCTAATTATTTTACCTTAACAAAAAGAAAAGTTTAATAAAAGGATGAAGGATTAGCTTCGGGAAATTATTCAAGAATTCCGAGGTGTACAATTCTACCGCCTGTCTGGTTGACTGGGCTCACGCTCTTCCCTATGATGATTCCTTTCTCTGGGGAAAAATATTGTTTTGTAATATCTCCAAAAATATTTCTTACTGTAGCAATGAGTTGATCCTTTTCAACAATTTCAGTCACTTGAGGATGTACAGTTAACAGTCCACCTAAATCAGAATATATCCAATAAGAATTCTTACAAATCTTTGTTTCATTAGAAATTTCTTCAAGATCAGAATCTGTCATTTCTAAATAACTGAGTAGGTTGTGTATACCTGTGAGTCCATCTCGAATTAAGCCTTTTTGAAATAAATTGGGATTGCCTACTTCAAAAGTTATTGCTGGAATTCCTAAATCATCTGCGGCTCCTCTCAAAGTACCATCATTGGGAGGATTATGTACAATTATTTGTGGGTTCTGCAATAATGCCATTTTTCTAACAGTTGGATTGCCCATATCTGCTCGAATATAATAGGAGTTAATTCTTCCATTGCTCGCTGTATGTAAGTCCAATAAATAGTCCAGATGCTTGAGAAGTTTATTGACAACTCTCCAAGCATAGACACTACTTACATTTCCATTTTCTGCACCAGGCATAATATGGTTAAGGTCAACACCGTCTAGAAAGCGCCTCTTCTTCCTTAGAAAGGAAGGAACATTTACAATTGGAACTCCGATAACACAACCTTTTAGTGTCAATGGGTCTATCTCTTTAAATAATCTTTGAATTACAGGGATACCATTCAATTCATTTCCATGAATAGCTGCTGTTAAACCAAGAACCTTCCCATCTTCAAATCCTTTTGCTATGATCAAGGGTAATCTCACAGGCACACCCATACCGTCTTCCACGAGATGTAACCAATACCGACTCACTTTTCCTTTCGGCACCGAAGCAAGATTTATTTGATTAATTGTTAATGGTTCTTCGGTCATATTGGTTTGCTTTTTGGACATCACAGTAATCAAGTAGCAATGCTATTGCTTTTTCGACAAGCGGTTTTCCTGTCAATTTAGCAATTTGAGGAAGTCCTCCTATACTCGTTGCATTAATTTCTGACAATACTCGTATGCCGTTATCGTCAACAAGCGTGTCAATTCCGTACATAACAATTCCCTTTGCTAATAGACTGGGATTAATTGAGTCAACTATTTTCTTTTCTTCTTCGGTTACATCTGCATAATGTGATGTCCCACCCATGGCAACATTACAAATCCAAGAATTGTCTGCTGGTAATCGTAAAGAAGCACCTAAAATGTGCCCATTGACAACAATAATTCTTTTGTCACCTTTCGTGACATTTTTCAGATACTTAACTGCTAGATACTCAAATGAGTCTGGCAAACTTGTAATAAACTGATCATAACTTAATTTGTTAGAACCAATCCATACTTCTTCATTCTCAATTTTGACAATCCCCTTCCCTCCATATTCTCTAAAAGGCTTAAGTACAATAGGGTGTCTGCTCTTGAATGCCGTTATATCTTCTGGATTACTACAAATTTCCATAGGAGGACAAACATCTACAAAATTTAGTAAAAACGCCTTCGTACCTGTATGATAAATAGACCTTGGATTATTTATGATTGTGATATTCGGGCATACTCTCTCCAAAAATGTAGCAAACTCATAGCTGAGAGGTGGAGGCAATCTTAACCAAATGATATCGTAATCCTGAGGGTTTACAGTATATTCTATTTTATTGAGTGGATTATAAATCTCATCAAAACGAAAAAAATGATTTACTCTAGTCACACCCAATTTTGCATTTACACTATTGAAAAACTCGTGGTTTTCAATATTCTTTCGACTTGCAATATCTACAAATGTGACTCTTGAATCAAGAAGTAACTTGAGAGCCATATCATATAAAGCATTCTCACTACTATGCTTAGTATGATCTGTAAGAATTAGAACACGATATGTCTGCTTTATCTCCAAAATTACTCTGCTACTTCATCTAGTTCATCTTCAATCCGAGCCTTTGCTTCTTCTGTCAAGTTGCCCTCGTCATCATAGTCTTCATCTTCCTCAACAATTGTTTGTGCCTGAGCTTTCGTCATTCTCACTAAATAATAATATTCATCTGTTTCGAACGGAAGCGCTGTGACAAATTTGCCATCTTTATTCTTATACTGAATTAATTTTTCGTCAAATCCTCTGGGGTATTCTAGCTTAATTTGAAACAACACCTCTTCTTTGAGATTTACAAAGTCTTTTACAATTCTAGGTTTCATTTTATTTCTTTTGTTGTTTTGCTATAATGCTTTTCGTGGTTGTTGGTACTGCTCGCAATCTGTTCTTATCAATTAAATTTCCAGTAACACTACAGATTCCATAGGTTCCTTTTGCTATTCTACTTAAGGCTGCTTCTATATGTCTCAAATGAACTAGAGCTCTATCACGTGTATCCATTAAATAGCTCAACTGAGTATCATAACCCGTATTCTCGATACTATTCTCATCTTTTCCATTTTCACTGATTTCTTGAATCTGAGTGCTGTACTCTTCGATTTGTTCATTGGTCCTTCTTTTCTTGATTAAGAGCAGATGCTCGAAGTCTTCAAGATCTGCTTTGGTATACCTAGTTTGTTTCATTTTCTAGTCATTTAATAATTCATCTAACATTTTCCTTGAATTAAATTTTTTCTCCTTCTTCAAAGTCAACCTTGCTTTTTCTTTTGTCTTTCTAATTCTTCTTTTAGAATCCTTTGAAGAGTAACTGTCTTTAAATTTTTTTAGATTTTTCATCCTTTACCAGTTTAATAAGTACGCAAATAGTAAAGGAGCCACAATAGTGGCGTCCGATTCAATGATAAATTTTGGAGTCTCTGGAAGTAGTTTACCCCACGTGATTTTTTCGTTAGGTACTGCTCCTGAATACGATCCATAACTAGTTGTACTATCACTTATTTGACAGAAATATGACCACGTTGGGATATGATCTAATTGTAAGTCCTGATGAAGCATTGGCACAACACAAATTGGAAAATCACCAGCAATGCCTCCTCCAATTTGAAAAAATCCAATTTGACTCCCAGTTGTTTCTTTCTGGTACCATTCTGCTAAGGACATCATGTATTCTATTCCTGACTTAGTCGTACTCGCATTCAATTTTCCTTCAATGCAATATGATGCGAAAAAATTGCCACAAGTTGAGTCTTCCCAGCCAGGTACGAAGAGTGGAATGTTTTTCTCAGCTGCAGCCAATAGCCAACTATCCTTTGGATTAATTTGATAGCTTTCCTCCAAATCCCTACTCAGTAGAATCTTATAGAAAAATTCGTGAGGGAAAAACCGATTACCCGAAATATCTGCTGCCTTCCATGCCTTAAATAAATGTTGTTCGATTGCCCTCATTGCCTCAGCTTCTGGAATACATGTATCTGTCACACGATTGAAATGTTCTCCTAACAATTCCATTTCTTGAGCAGGTGTAAGGTCACGATAATTGGGAATTCTTTTATAATGGTTATGAGCTACTAGGTTAAAGATATCTTCCTCGAGGTTAGCTCCAGTGCATGTTATTGCATGCACCTTATTCTTTCTTATCATTTCAGCAAGAGACTTTCCAAGCTCTGCAGTACTCATTGCACCTGCAAGAGTGACCATCATCTTATTTCCCTTTAATAACTGCTGTTCATAGGCTATTGCTGCATCTACTAATGCTGCTGCATTAAAATGTTTGTAGTGTTCGATGATAAATTGCGAGACCGGTCCCTTCATAATTATGATAAAAATTTATAGGATAACAGTTTGTAATAAAGTTTAGCGACTAGATATTGCGGGTTATGCAAGTAATCAATTGGAGCCAACTCCACGATGTCGAAGCCTACTACATTCTTCTCTTCAAATACTTTTCGGAGGTAGTTAGTGACCAAATACCAATGCAAACCACCTGGTTCTGGTGTGCCAGTTGCTGGCATGATAGAAGGGTCAAATACATCTAAGTCTATTGTAATATAGACTTGATCAGTCATTTGATTTATTGACTCATCAAACCAACTCTCCGTGTACTTAATTTCGTCAGCAAAGTAGGTTTTGTAATAATCCATATGCTCCTTTTCTGCGAAATCCATACTTCTGATTCCTACCTGAATGAGATTGCAGTTTTTACTAGCATCATACAAGGCACATGCATGATTATACTTCGAACCTTCATACTCAGGCCTCAAATCAGCATGAGCATCTAATTGGAGGACTGTCATATTTTCATACTTTTCGTAAAATGCTTTTATGACACCTATACTGACAGAGTGCTCCCCTCCAAAAAATGTGAGAAACTTCTCAGTATTTAATAAGGCTTTTGTTTTGTGATAGGTCGATTCGAACATGTCTTCAGGACTGTCGAAATTTGTCCATGCATCAGGTATGAAGATGCCATTTTTGTAAACTTGAGAATCTGTTTCAATATCATACAGTTCCATATTCTCAGCAGCATCTAAAAATGCTTCAAATCCTTTGTCTGCGCCTTTACCCCAAGTGCTAGTCCCATCATATGGAATAGATTGTAATATAACCTTTGCAGTTTCTTTGTTTGAATACTGAGATGGGATACCAGCGAATGCTCTTGCTTTCATACTTATTTTACTTATATCCAAGAATTGATAACATTTCATCAACTGTCTGTTCGTTGCGATAGACATAGTCCACAAAGTTGCCTTTCTCATCTCTATCAATTATTATCAATTTGGGAGCAGGAATGAGGCAGTGCTTTATTCCTCCATATCCACTAATTGAATCTTGATAGGCACCTGTGTGAAAGAAGCCAACATAGAGAGGCTCCGTGGAGTCTGCTTCAATCTTAGGCAGAAAGAGCTGTTGATTGAAATCTTCGGAATTATAGTAATCAGAATGATCACAACTAATTCCGCCTATATTGACTTTTGTGTATTCATTCTCCCATTTATTAATCGGAAGAAGAATGAATTTTTCCAAAATTGACCAAGCATCAGGTATTGTATTCATTAAGCTATTATCAACCATATACCAAACCTCCCTATCATTTTGATACTTCTGCTCCAACACTTGAAATATGATTGCTCCGCTTTCCCCAACAGTATATTTTCCGAACTCTGTAAATATGTCGGGCTCATCAATGTTTGCTTCTACACAAGCTGTCTTGATGTTACCAACAATTTCGTTGATCATATATTCATAGTCATAATCAAAACCCAAATTATTTCGAATTGGAAAACCTCCCCCCAGATTGATAGCCTTGATATCTGGACATACGCGCTTGAGATCAACGAAGAGTTTGAGAGCCTTCTGAAATTCACCCCAATAATAGACTGTATCTCTTATACCAGAATCAATAAAAAAGTGCACCATCTTGAGAGATAGGTTTTCATCATGCTCAATTTCATTTGCATAAAAATCTAAAATCTCAGAGGGCCGAATCCCAAGACGAGACGTGTAATATGCAGACTGTGGTTCTTCATCAATAGCAATACGTATTCCTATTTTTAACTTACCATGATATTCTTCTGCATACTTTTTTACACGCTGAATCTCAGTCTTAGAATCCAGCACCAATATCGAATTTTTGAACCCAACTTGATTTAGCAAGACTATCTTCTTCAAGTAGTCTTCAGTCTTATAACCATTATGCACAATAATAGTGCTCTTGGTAAGCTCGCCTTCGTCAAGAAGTTTCAAGATTAAGTCAATATCAAAAGCAGACGATGTCTCCAATTGGACTTGTTCCTTTAATGCGGTTTTGAGTACATGGGAAAAATGACAACATTTTGTACAATAACAATAGTTGTAATTCCCCTTGTATTTGTGTTTATTAATAGCTCTGTTAAATAGATTTCTGGCTTTCTTAATCTGTTCTCCAATTCTGGGTAAGTACATCAATTTGAATGGAGTTCCATATTTTTCAATGAGGTAGTTTATGGATATGCCATGAAAGGTGAGATAGTCGTTTTTCAGGTCGAAACCTTCCTGAGGAAAATAATAACTTTGATCTATCAGATCGAAAAATGTATTTTTCATCAGTAGTAATTTTCTTTTTTACTTTTGGTAGGTAAATTTTTCATGTTTGACTTTAGTAATTGCATAGTGTGTTAATCAATTAAAATTTCATCAAGTAAACTCTGGTCATCATTAAGACTTTTAAAAAGCTTTGACCTGAAGCGACCTTGTTTATTCACTAAGGTTTGTGCCATTTTATCAATAGCTACCATCGACAGCACTGTCTGAATATATGCCTCAATTAAGTCATCTAAACCAATACCAAGTTTGTTGAAGTCTCTACGATCCATGAGTACTAGTCTATTAGTATCACTTCCCCATGATCCATCTTCATGTTTAAATGACAGGTTTGTACCAAGCATTGACCAACTATCTGTGCCTGTAAGAATATTGTCAACTAGAGGCTTTTCAGCTCTTCTTGCATAAGTACAAAGCGGCTGTATTCCTGTCTCAGTTGCACAGACCATCATACGAATATCTGCTACGAATGTTTGGTTTTTTTGATTAGGTATAGTTCCTACATGATACAGTTTTCCTGATGATGTTGTGCTACTCCAATTAGAATTACCTATTAGGCTTTGAACAATAAAAAGATCATAGTCAAATTCCAATTCCATGAATGTATCTAATTCTTCTTCTGTCACAATAGTATAGACGCCTTGTCCTGCATTGCTGTATGGAACTTTTATGACAGCATGACCACCCATTTTTCTAACCCATAGTGGTATTTCATTCTTACTGACATCCCAGATCGTTTCAGGGATATTGATTTTGAGTCCATAAGGCATCAGTTCAGCATTAAATATATCATACGCTTTGGCAGCGACCATTTTATTTCTACCTCCGGCTAAACAAGCTAGTGTCGGATTAATAATTCTGGTCTTAGCATTTACAGGAATCCTGTTCCACGGTTTTTGTGTTACATAGCGAAAAGCCGCTCGGATAGGTATCCATTCTTCTTCAAACAAGATTTCCATTACGCCGTCGACAAATCGCACATTTTGACACTCGTTCTTGAAGAATGGCACGTAATACACAGGCTCATTCATCACATCAGCAATAACTTCAGCGTATCCTGAAGTTTCCATTTCATTCTTATCATAAATTACGGCTAAGCCTCCGTTGATCCGATTTCTTAAGTTTTTAAGCCTTGGCTTGAAAGTCCTCTCGATAAGTAATCTATAACTACCTTGCTCTTGGTTGTCGTCAACTAACGGCATTGATTTTTGTCCTGAAGGACATGAGTTGTTTTCTATTACAACCATTTGCCTCTTTCCAGTTGCAGAAGTTACATTTAAGAGGTCTGCGCCAGCCCATGGAAAGTATTTAACCTTGTGATTGAGTATTTCTTTTAGCTTATCACGCTGTACGCTAGGGTGCATGTGACAATACCTGGTGACTATCCTTTCTTGCTCCAAGTTTAGAAAAAAACTAATCATTGGATGGATAGTAGCATTTAGTGCTTTGCCATACCAATGATGATGTGGCTCAAAATCGCCGGGTAATATCAACCTTGTTTTTTTCACAATTTGACGCAAAAAAATTAAGCTTCCTATAGACGTCAATTTAGGATATAAAGTTGCTTTTTAACTTTGAATAAATCAACAAAAAAATTAAAATAATTTTTGTCAAAAATTCAATAGTCTGATTATCAATAAGTTGAATTTATATCGATCCTGAATTAGTTGAATATTAAAGTAACATCACCAACTTTCTTGAGGTCTTTGACACCATCACATTCAAGATATGTAATCGTATTAATATAGACATACACACCTGATTCTGCTTGTTGATTATCAAAGTCACCACTCCAACAATCTTCAGGGTCATCGGTTTCGAAAATGAGATTACCCCATCTATCAAAAATGATCAGATGAAAGGTAAGCAACTCGATATCAGATGGATATCCTGTTGTGAAGCAATTATTAGGGGCTTCTCCATTACCGATAAAAATATTAGGTGCAAACACAGATTCCTCATCAAGTAGTTCTACATACTCAATCTCCCAAGCGTGAGATACTTGTGAACATTGATCACTGATTGTTACTGCATAAGTGCCATTCTGACTTGCTAATAGTTGTGAATTTTGAGATCCATTATTCCAATCATAGCTGGCTTCTCCAAACTGGCTAGTAATCATTGGTATGATCATCAAGTTAGTAGACTCACAATCAACTGAAATGTCAGGCCAAGTAACTTCTAGTGCTGGGTGGGCATCTACAGTGAATGCCGTACCAGTTTCACATCCGTTGTTATCAAGACCTGTTAGCATATAAGTGCCAGGCTCTAATCCTGTTATGCTGTCAGATGTTGCAATAACATCTGAATCTAACATCAGATTAGTAAAAGCGGAAACATTATTTATCACCACACCACCAGAACTTTCACCAATACAACTAGAGATTGGATCAATATCTAATTCTTCTGTAGGCATTGATTCGATTACAAAAGGCAGACTATCAAGACACCCAAATAGGCTCATAATGTAGAGCATATGATCCCCTACAGAAAGTTGTTCATAAATTAATGCGTCAGAAAGTTGTGTCACATCATCCACAGCATATTGAGCACTCCCTGTAAGCTCCTCTATACTCAAAGTACCTTCCGATTGTAGTTCGCAGGAATGTTCAGTATTAATGCTGATTTCTGGGGTAGCGTGAGCACCGATTGCAAATGGCATTTGGTATTCGCATCCTGATTGACTCAAAATATTCAGTATGTGTGATCCAGGAGCTAAGTTGTAAAACTCTAAGACATTAGTATAATTAAAGTCGTCCACAGCAAATTGTGCTAATGGATCATCCGTGGCAATACTCAATTCTCCAGAATTTTGCTGTTCACAAGAACCACTTGATGATATGTCAACAATAGGCTCGATGTATGCTTCTATTTCGAATGGTAAGTTATACTGACAACCAAGAGTATCGGTTATCAATAGGTTATAATTTCCAACTCCTAAATTTTCGAACATCAGATCCTGCTGAGCATTAGTCACACCCTCTATCTCAAATGTGAGATCTTCGCCATCAACAATGGTTATCTCCAAGCTTCCATCCTCCGAGTCTTCGCAAGACATACTAGAGTTTCCAATTACTTCAGGAGCTACTGCGGTCTGGATTTCGAAGGGTTCTTCATAAATACATCCTTCCAGTGTTTGGTAGTAAAGTGTATAACTACCTGTGTTTAAGTTATCAAATTCTGCTACACTTTGGAATGTTGTCCCATCAAGTGAAAAAGTAAGCCCTGTATTATTAGACTCTATTTCAATTGCTCCACTCGTAGTGGTCTCACACGCAGTATTGATAGTAATGTCAACACTTGGTTCGACAAATGTGCCAATTACAAAAGGTAGACTATCCAAACAACCAAACTCCGACAGCATATATAATTGATAGTTGCCATCTCCAAGATTATCAAATGTTGTTGCTTGACTAAATGTTTCATTCAAATCCAACGAAAACATCGGATCTCCAGCTACAACCGTAACCTCAAGTGACCCTGATGTACTATTTTCACATGACTCTTCTGCGAGTATCTGGACCATTGGCTCTTGAAACACTGAGATTTCAAAAGGATATTCATACATACATCCAAGTGTATCTTCCACGTAGAGTGTATAATCTCCAGCAGGTAAGTCTTGAAACAGAGAAGTACCAAGCGACAACTGTCCTGGATCAAGTCCAATATTTACAGGATAATTGCTCAAATGGACTATTTCTAAACTACCCTAGGCTAAGTCAGTGCACGTTGATTCAGGATCTAATAGGATATCAGGTTGGTCAATTTCGAGTATCTCAAACTCCAATTCTTGCGTGCAACCATCATCTGTTGTCAATAGCAGTGAATGCATTCCACTCTCTAGCTGCATCTCTGTTAAAGTGAGAGAATCAATATTGTCACCATCCAGAACATAACTGACATTCTCTTGATTAACATTAAATATTTCGAATTGCCCAATGTCAGCCAATGCACATGTCGGTTGGATTGCATACTCAAACTCGAGTAACGGATACGCATATACTTCGATGAATATTGTCGAATCACATCCTGTTGCAGTCACATATCTCAGCGTGTCCAGATCATCTTGAGAATAGAAAGTACCTCCATATTCGACCATCTCTCCGGGACATACGGCAAGCATCATCTCTTCTTCACTGTTCTGGCATGAGACAGTAAGAGGAAAATCGACCAACTTGTCTTCAATACAATTGGAAAATGTAATCAAACTATCAACTGCACCAGAATAAGTCAGATCTAAACCAGAGGTATCGATGACTACTGTCAAATTGCTATAATTGACTTCACCAAAGTCATATTGGCCATTAATGTCAGTTGTGTCCTGCTGCAATAGTGTGTTACCAAGCAAAAGCAAGACTTCTACACTATCAAGTAAGGTTTCTCCAGCATCATACATCTCATTGTTATTGTCATCAATGAAGACTACACCAGAAAGTGTCTGTTGATCAGGAGTTGCTGTCAGAGAAAGCACATCAGTGATTGTTGTACATCCGAAAGCGTTTGATACTTCTATTTGGTAGTCTCCAGGTTTATCTATGCTCACTTCAGTAGAAGTGCTACTTATAACACTTACGGGATTCCCTGATTCCAATAGCTGGTACGTATTTTCTTCATTGAGACTCAAGCAATAATTCTCAGGGAAGCAGACTTCCAGACATCCAGTCAACCATGTTGGAGCTAGTGGTAATGGGTGAATTACTATGGTGTTACTCACTGTTTTACACCCATGCACATTGCTACCTTCAACAACATACTCTCCTGCTCCAACCACCTCAATACTTGTGCCCCTCTCTCCTGTGTTCCATCTATAACTTAATTGGCTATCTGGGTTATTAATGGAGAGCACATGTACTTCGCCTGCACATGGCGTTACATTGTTGTCACTAATCGAAATAGGTGCTGGAACAGGATTAATATTTACTTCGAATGGCTCAATCTCCTGTATACAACCCTCCGAAGCGAGGCTTACAGTTACCCCGATCATATGAGTGCCTGTTGGGAGACTTGAAAGGAAGGCATAATCTAAAGTAGATGTAACATGACCAGTTGTCCAGAGATAGGTCGCTCCTGGATATTCCTCTACTGAGAGTGTAAATGACTCACCAGAACATAAGTCTAGACTTTCGCAATCTGTAACTGGAATTATCTCATCAATGTAGTAGGTTCCACAAATTCTCAGCTGGTCAATTGGAATATTTGTAATGGTCACTGGATCAGGCACATAAACACAATCATCCGAATTAGTAATCGTCACATTATATATACCTGATTGATCGGTAGAAATACTTTGTGTGGTTTCTCCTGTTGACCAGAGATACATATTCCCGGGACTTGGTGAGGTTAGCGTTACTACTTCTTCTGGACACTTAGGACCAGGTGGAGTTAGGGTGATATCTCCTGTAAGAGTATTATTTGCTATTGTTATTTCTTGTGTTACTTGGTAAGAACAATCGTCGATATCAGTTACCGTCAGTGTCACTTCATAAGTCCCAGGGCTATTATAGACATGCACTGGTTTGATAAGTTCAGATGTATCAGCATTTCCCGAAAGGGGATCATCAAAGACCCAGAGATATTCGAAGTCCCCAAGCAATAAATCAAAAGACATCTGTAAACTATTTCCTTGACAATTCAATGTGTCGGTGAGAATGCTCACTGTAGAATAATCTATAATTTCGACTTGCTTGGTCATAATTGATGTGCAACCTGAAGTATGCTCTATAAAAAGGCTTACATCATAGGTTCCTGGAGACGAAAACAGATGTTGAGGGTTTGTCAGAGCTGATACATTATCGGCCCCACTCGCTGGATCACCGAAGTCCCAACTATACGTTATGCCAGTCAAATCTGGAACAAATGAAGAAAGATCTGTAAACGCCACTGGATCCGTAAGGCATTTGACTTCGAAAGTAAAATCAGGCATAACTGGAACCCTGACCTGCATCCTTCCGATTTCGTTATTAATATTGCCAAAAGCGACAACATCATAGTATCCAACTTCTGTAAATACATGAGTTGCTGTAAGCCCTACTGCACTATTTAACGGACCACTCTCAGGATCATCAAAATACCAAGTAAATGATGTGCTAGCAAAGGTAGGGTCAACTGAAAATTCATAATTATTACACTCAGCTAGATTGTCATCATCCGGTCCATCAATGTATCCTGCAGTCAGATCCACTGGTATACTTGTACCAGGTCCACCAGGACCTCCACAGTTCTCAACTAACGTAAGTATATTAGAGAATACCTCGCATCCAGCATCATCTGTCAATCTTAATTGATAATCTCCGAAAATATTGGTGCTGTATTTAGGAGTAATGGCTGTTGATAGGATTGCTCCATCTCTGTACCATTGATAATCGTAACTTCCTTGAATAACTTCAGCAAGCAAGGTGACATCCGGGTGAGGTAAGCAAAAACTCAAATCATCCGCTGAGAAGATAGATATGCCAAATGAATCCCTTTCGGTAAACTTTATCCTTGTGCTATCAGTACACCCATCTTCATCAGTAAGAACAACTTCATAAATTCCTGGCTTTAGTAATGAGATTTGACCAGTTGAAGCCACAATCTGATTCTCATCGATGACTTCTATGGTTGATCCAGGTGGGTTTGTCACCGTCACCATCCCCAATTCACCAAAACAAACTTCATCTGGATAACTGACATCAAATATCGGTGCTGGCAATACAGTAACTATCTGTTCGACCGATACGCCACAAAGACTCCCAATCAATTTGTGAGTTCCTGCTTCTTGCCAAAATACAGTAACCATATCATCTTGTTGGCTAGCAATATAACCTGTTGTGTTTGGCTCAATTGACCAAACCATGTCAGTTGGTATGATATTCGGAATACTGAAGTCTGAGCTTGAATTTATGCAGACTTCATCTGAACCACTTAACTCGATTTGGTTATCAAAAACGAAGAGCTCTGCTTCGCCTTGGCACTCTCCTCCTGCAGAAAATAATTGAACTTCAATACTATAAGGACCATCTGACTGCCATGTATAGATAGCGGGATTAGTATTAGTCTGCCATACATTGGACCCATCATTAAAAGTCCAAGAGACCTGTTCTCCAAGCGCCAAAGGAACGCTATACTCCATTGGAACCTTTTTGCAAATCACTCTAGGACCGGTAATACCACCAATAGGAAAAGCAGGTGGGCTAATCACTTGAAACTCCGTGGTATCTCTCAGATTACATGTGGTACCTAGAAGATTCTCAGCAGTAATGGTATAAGTACCCTCTTCCTTCACATCAAATGAAAAATATTGCTCAGCCAAGATGATGGAGTCTCGTCCATCTGGAAATTCAATTTTCCAATCCAAATTAATCCATCTTGAATTAGATATAAAAACATTTTCATCAATGCAAACTTGACTTCCAGCATCCCTTATTTCGAAGCGAGGCTTTAGATTTACCACAAGAGCCGCACTCCCATTACATCCTGCTGTGCAACTTTCATAATTGACAATGATAGTTGAGACAGGGTTAGAAGCATAAGTATTCCACTCCACTTGGATAATATTAGTTCCTTGTCCGCTCACGATCTGTCCATTCATATCTACATCCCAATTGAACTCAACTCCTTGCAAAGGAGGCAAACTATAAATGGAATAGTCTCCCATGCAGACATCAGTTGGGCCAGATATTGTACTCGTACTTGTAATGATATTGACATCTTCCGAAACAGTACTGCTGCAAGCACTTTCTAAACAATCAGGTGTTTCTAGACTGACTTGTCCTTGAGGGCTTCCACTCCAAACAATAGAGATGAAGGATTCATCAGGATCACCACCAACAATGATATTACCTGCAGAACTGACGCTCCAGAGATAAGTGTCACAGATCACACCACTATAGTAGGTTGCAGTATCTCCTTCGCAGATCGTACCAAGGCAGGTTATTGAAGGTATGTCTCCATTAAGCACCTCAACTTGTATGGTGTCAGGTGTACTACAGTGGCATTCACTTAAGTCCTCAAGTACGATTTGATAAATTCCAGCTTGATCATACTCTGCGGAAAATGTATTTCCTTGAACTAGCTGACCATCACTACTTGACCAACTTAAGTCCACTGAGTTAGTGAGTTCCGCTGTGAGTTCGAAATTCTCACCTCTACAAACCGTTATGGATTCTTGATCACTACCATTATGGTTGATCACCAAGGGACTGCTATTTAAAACAAGGATGGACTTACAGTCAAACTCGAAGAATGTCAATCCATTTGACCAATCTAGAATAGTATATTCAACACAGAGACAGTCTTGTCCTTCATCTCCAAAATACAGCTGACTAAAATTTGGTCCTGAGGATAATACAGTGACCATATCTGGATAGAAAACTTGATAGGAAACAGTGGAAACTAATATACCACTCAATGAATCAGTCTCCAATAAGTTCCGGAAGATAGCAGTATCACCTTCACAAAAGAGATACTCGACTTCTGCCATTTCTTCTTGCCCAACAGCACAGAACTCCTCCGCTTCTTGTATACAGATATTATCACCTTGTAAAATCCAATTCTCATCATCACAATCTACATCACCTATTTTTACTCCCACCCAATCTAAGGTAAGTGCATCAAAAGAATAGTTATTAAGGGCATAGACCTCAACTCCCATTAGATTTGGAGCAAAAAACCGCCACGAGATATTATTCGGAAACGTAGAAACTCCTTCTATAACTTGATCAATAGTAACTAAATCAATAGATGTCACTGATCCATCACCATTTGCATCAGCAGCAATGAATTGACAAGGGTCAGAAAACTGATTAATAGCCAAAATATGATCTTGTATTATTTCCAGGTCTTCCAGATTGACACCTTCAGTCTGATTATCCAGTTTACTCACTATAATCTCATAATCTTCGAACTTATCAAAGCAGCCTAAATCATAATACCCATTCTGATCTGTCATCACCCATGTTGTGTTTCCAGTCATTCCATTTGCTATGGTTACAATTGCACCTTCCACAGGTCTATCACAGCATGATTTGACAAATCCAGTAACAGTAAACTTATCTTCACAAAAGTCTTGAGCTAACAATGGTTGGTCTATAAAGCTTATCAGAAAGCTAGAGAGCAGAGTAAGAAGAGTCAAATTATGGTTTATTCGTTGCATACTTTAACAAGGAAGGCTTCTTATTAATCTAAGTACCTCGTTCTATGAACAAAGGCTGCTTGCCGCCACACCTATTAATTTAATACATTTCTCACTAGAAGTGCTACCAGCTAGGTCGAAAGAATTCCATGCTATGTCAGAACAGGAAGCTTTTGATTGTATTTTTGGACTATGAAAGCGATTGTACAAGATACCATCATCGCCTTAAGTACTCCAGCTGGTTCTGGAGCAATTGGAGTTATCAGACTTTCCGGTCCATCAGCAATAGTATCGGTTGACAACTGGTTTTATGGAGCAAATTTGCAGAAGGTTGAAGGTAATTCTGTGCATTATGGCAAACTTAAAGACTCCGATGATGTCATTCTAGATGAATGCGTTGCTATAGTATTTAGAGCTCCTCGATCCTATACAAAAGAGGATGTAGTAGAGCTTTCTTGTCATGGATCACCTTATATCTTAAGCGAAGTCATCAAACTTCTTTTGCGAGAGGACAATGTGAGATTGGCTGAAAAAGGTGAATTTACTCTCAGAGCATATCTCAATGGACAACTCGATCTTTCTCAGGCAGAAGCAGTAGCCGATCTTATTGCATCCAAACATAAGTCTGCGCACACTCTGGCCATGTCTCAACTGAGAGGAGGCTTCAGCAAAAAGATAAAAGCGCTTCGAGGCCAAATGATCGAATTCGCAAGTTTACTTGAGTTAGAAAATGATTTCGGAGAGGAGGATGTAGAATTTGCGAATCGGGAGCAATTAGGTAAACTGATTACTCAAATACTAGAAGAAGTTAGGATGCTGATCGATTCATATAATCAAGGGAATGTGATGAAAGAAGGTATCCTAATTGCTCTTGTTGGTGCACCCAATGTTGGCAAATCAACATTGCTGAATGCTCTATTAGAAGAGGACAAAGCAATCGTATCTGATATTCCTGGAACCACAAGAGATGCTATAGAAGATACAATGACTATTAACGGTTACCACTTTCGCTTTGTGGATACAGCAGGTATGCGACAAACTGAAGACACAATAGAAAATCTTGGTATTGAGAAGACAAGAAGCTTTATCAAAAGAGCACAAGTAGTCTGTTATTTGGATGATATCAATAAAGATTATATGGCTATTGTCGAAGATTACCGAGCACATGGATTTGATGACAGTAAGGAAATGGTCATAGTCTTAAATAAGATTGACCAGGCACCAAGCACTTGTAATGCATATGATGTGGAAGAGTCGGTCTCCACTCTTCTTGGCAGAAAGCCTACGCTCAGCATTTCTGCTGAAAAAGGAAGTGGATTAGACATGCTAAAGCAGCATCTCGTAGTCATAGCAAAAACTAAGGAAGAAGAATATGGTAATATCCTAGTAACTAACATTAGACATCTCGATTGCCTCAAACAAGCGTTTGACTCATTAACCCAGTGTCAACAAGGGCTGCATTCTGGTGTGACTTCAGACTTCCTTGCTATGGATATCAGACATGCCAACCATTCTCTTGCTGAGATTGTTGGTGAGATCAGCACAGATGATCTGCTTGATTCTATCTTTTCTAACTTTTGTATCGGAAAGTAAGTTAGAAATCTTCCAATTTATTTCTTGGAAATGATAGTTTCGTCCTCGTATGGCGCGGAGAGAAACGGAGTGGAGCGAGGCGAACAATACTAATAAATGTTATAATCATAACTCTATAATATTAGCACAAGCAATTGTGAAAAAACTGATGGGATTTCGAACAAAGTTAATTCCTAAACGGTCTAGTCAGTTAGCTTTATATAAATTATGAAAGCATCAATACATGAATAATTATTTAGAATACGGCTTACTTATTATAGTGAGCTTGGCTGTTGCTTGGTTGGTTTCAAGATTCTTAAACAAGACATTTGATTTCTTCATTAAACAAAGTAGTAATCACCTGAGGGTTGACCCAACTAACTTTATTTTTTTAAAAAACTCAATTAGCTTCATTTGTTATAGCATTGCTCTTTTCTGGATCTTTTCAAAGATTCCTTATTTTAAGAATTTGGGTACAGCTCTTTTTGCCAGTGCTGGGGTACTTGCTGCTATTGTGGGCTTTGCTTCACAAAAAGCGTTTGCCAATATTGTTGGCGGAATATTTATTCTCATTTTTAAACCATTCAAAGTTGGTGATAGAATTGAAGTTGCCAATGGCAAAAAAGGAATTGTTGAAGAAATAACATTGAGACACACTGTGATTAAGGATTATGAATTTCGACGCATTGTCATCCCTAATAGCCATATGAGTGACGATACCATAATAAATAGTAGTATCACTGATAAGAAAATTAGAAAACATATTGATATCGGCATAGGCTATAAAGCTAATCTTGAAAAGGCGGAAGAAATACTACGCAAATCAATTCTTGAGCATCCCAACTTTATTGATAATCGAAGTGATGAAGAATTGCAAAATTCAACACCTGCTATTCCTGTCAAACTCGTTTCTCTTGGAGAGTACAGTGTAATCCTGAGAGCTTTTGTTTGGGCGGAGGATTTTGATAAAGCAACTGAATTACATTGGGATGTATTAAAAACAATAAAAAATCAATTTGATGAAAATGGTATAGAAATACCTTATCCATATAGATCTATTGTCATAAAACAGTCAAATGAAACATCCTAGGAATCAAGAACAAAGTAAGAACCAAAGCTACCTAATAGTCTTAGTAACGAGTGTGATTGGCCTATGGATTGGCTCAGCATTTATTATTATGTCAATATCGCCTGCTTGGGGAGAACGTGGCACAATTGGAGATATGTTTGGTGCTGTCAACGCTCTTTTTTCTGGTCTTGCATTTGCTGCCCTAATTTATACGATAATACTCCAACGCGAAGAGATAAAACTCAATAGGTTGGAAATAGAGAACAATAGAAAGGAATTAAAAAAAGCAACCACAGCACAACAGCTTTCGCAACAAGCGCTTAAAGAGCAAGCTAAACAAACAGAATTGACAGCTAAAATAAATGCTATCAGTACTGTAATCGGATATTATAACAATCAAATAGGAAATGCCAATAACTCAAATGAGCTTATTGAGAAAGCAAGGCAAAAAAGGAAAATTTTGATACAAAATATAGATTCACTCATTGAAGGGTTGAATGATTCTGATATTGATGATTAATAGAACATCGAACATTCTAATTAGTTACCAAATCGTTACAGTATGAGTATAAATTTAGATTCAAAGATCATCGATGTAGTCAACACAAAGATCATCAGCTTACATCCTAAAGACTCTATTAAAACAGCTACCGAGCTCTTTAATAGAACTAACAAAAATTTACTTCCAGTTTTAGTGGGGCATGAGTTTCGTGGAGTATTATTTAAACAAAATTTTAGTGCTGTAAAAAAAGCCAATACTTTCTTGTTGAGGGTTCAAAAAACAACAGTTGACATAAGCCCTATGCTTGTTGAAGACTTTTATGCAGATGAAGTAAAAATAATGAGCATTAAATCTAGCATCCGTGATGCCATGAAATTCTTTACAACTTACAGACAGTATTATATACCAATTATTGATGAAAGCAAATTTATTGGGTTAGTAACTCCTTTTGATATATTTAAACATTTTCTAGAATTACCACCATTAAAATAACGTCAATGAAGCATGTGCTACTAGTTTCAAATCTTTCTATTGAGAATCAGAATATTTTAGAATATGCATGTTCATTCTGTAAATATTATTCTCTAAAACTTCATGTACTACACATTGATGCAAAGAAAGAACCAGTACTCATTTCAACGGAACATCATTATGTTAAGGCGGCATTAAAATACCAAGAGTTTCTTATTGAAAAAACCTCACAGTCTATTGCAAGCAAACTTGATAAACTTTTAGATGTAAAGATGCGGACAATTGCCATCCGCCAAGGAATATCAGATGAGGTTGTGAATCAGTTTATTCATGAAAATATGATTGATCTTATTTTGGTTGGGAAAGAGGATCTGAAGAAGGACTCACAAAAAACTTACGAAGACTTACTGATAAATACAATCAAATTACCTGTTCTAATCATTCCAGACATCACTGTATTTACCTCACTAATAAAATTCAGTTATTTATCTCGATCCTTTTCAAAGGAAGCAGACTACGTCATTAAGCTCCAACATATGTTTCAAAATAGTGTCACACAAGTTCTTCATTTTCACGATGATCCTGTCACAGAAATTCAGTTACAAAAAGGGAAAACCTACATCAAATCAAAAAGCAGAGATAGGGTCAACTTTAGGAAATCTGCATCAACTTTTGAGGATTATCTGAATAATGGAATATTGAATAAGTCAAAATGTGATGCCATAGTCTTAGTAAGTAAACCTAGCAAATTCTGGGCGAGATTGTTTGATAGAAATTCACTGTTACATCATATAACTCAGGTTGAAATACCAACTTTAGTCTTGAAATATTAAGATCAGATGTTACCCTTATTATCATCTTACATTGAAGAAATACAGCTGATAAGTATAATTGGTATTTCCGTCGTGATTTCTGGCTTCCTATTGAAGCAAATTAAGCAACCAAATCTTATCGCATACATCTTAATTGGTGTTATTATTGGGCCAAGTGGATTAGATTTAATTGCAGATGAAGAACAAATCAAGTTTATTGGCGAACTAGGCATTATACTCCTTTTCTTTTTCATTGGAATGGAAATAGATTTGCGACATTTTGTCAAAGGATGGAGGCTTGCTCTATTTGGGACGTTAGGCCAACTTACATCTAGTATTGCTGTAATCTATTTGCTTGGATGGTTTTATGATTGGCCGATCAATAGGGTCTTAGTGATAGGACTGGTAATTGCTTTGTCTAGTAGTGCTGTTGTATTCAAATTACTTGAAGAAAAAAACTTATTCGATAAGAGAATTGGGCAAAATGTGACAAATATTTTACTTGCTCAAGATATTGCGATTGCTCCCATTTTAATAATAATTGCTATGATTGGTGGCGATACTAACAACTCAGTAGGACTACCAATTCTGGGAGGATTATTATTTCTATCAATCATAGTCTTCCTTTATAAAAAAGGGTCAATCAAAATTCCACTAAATAGACTTGTACAGACAGAACATGAATTGCAAGTCTTTCTCGCCCTTTTCTTTTGCTTTTCTGGTGCTCTTATTGCCAGTTGGTTTCATATTTCTGAAGCTTTGGGTGCGTTTATTGGAGGACTTGCTATGCATGCTGGGAAAGCCACTGATTGGATCCATCATGCAATACACTCTTTCCGAATTCTCTTCGTGGCGGTATTCTTTATCAGTATTGGAGCTCAATTGAGTATACCGTTTCTACTAGAGAATTGGATGCAATTAACTTTATCCTTGATTGCAGTCTATACAATTAATCACTTTATTAATGCAACTATACTAAAGTTGTATAACAATTCCTGGTCAGAAGCTGCAATAGGAGGAGCTTTATTAGGTCAAATAGGGGAATTAAGTTTTTTGATATGTTTAGCAGCTTACAACGTAGGAATACTCACCGAGTATGCTTATAACTTCACTTTGGCCTTAATAAGTCTAACTCTACTTGTTAGTCCTATATGGATCTTAACGACAGAGAAAGTGGTAGATAGAATTACTTAACTAAGGAGAAAATGATAGGTTAATTCGAGAATTAATTAAACGAGAAGCAAGCCAGAATTCTCTTAGTCCAGACCTTTGGAGTTCTTTATTTAAATTAAACATCGATTCTCTAAAAAATCGGTGAAAATCGAGCATCAGTTCTATTGCTATTCTTCGAAAAAGGATGATGATAAAATGGTGTTCCT
>JAHDEL010000011.1:64668-83801 GCA_020628855.1 Saprospiraceae bacterium
CTCTATCTAATTACTGCTATTCTTATGCACCTCATTCCAAAATGTAACCGTAGCTTCTATATCTGCACTATATTGTTCGAAGTCCATTTTCTTTATGACATAAGCATTTGCATTTAACTCTGAACATTCTTTGAGATCTCTTGGATTCTCAGACGTAGTTAACATGACAACAGGGATGTGTTTCATATCTCTATCTTGATTCCTTTCAATCAAAAATTCTTTCCCATTCATCAGTGGCATATTAATATCCAATAGAATTAAATCTAAATTGGTATTCATTGCTTTTATATATTCTAATCCTTCTTGGCCATTCAGAACATGATCATAATCGACAGTCGTATCAAGTCCTCTGAGTACTTGCTTAATTAATAAAGAGTCCATCTTATTATCTTCGATGTGTAGGATTCTCATGATACTTTTTTGATTGTAAAAGTAAATGTAGTGCCTTTCACCAAATTATCAGAGAAAGAAATCTCCCCTTCATGTCGATCAATAATTTTTTTGCACAGAGCTAAGCCTATGCCTGTACCTTCATACTCATCTTGTGAATGAAGTCTTTGGAATATTTTGAAGACCTTTTCTTCTTTTGATTTATCAATTCCAATTCCATTATCTTCTATTGACACAATGTGATGAGTTGGAGATTCATCATAGTTTATATTAATTATTGCGGGGTTGCTGTCATTGAATTTTAAGGCATTATTTAATAGATTATAAGCTACTATGCCAATTTGGTTTGGTTCACAGAAAACAGTGTTTGGAAATTCTCCAAATGTAACCTGAGCACTTTTCTCCTGCACTAATAGTGCCAACGAAAGTAACTGTTGCTCGATTTGATCTTTGAGATCGATCCTTCTAAAATCGCTTTCTAATCTTCCAACTCTAGAATAATCCAACAGATTATTCGTCAGTATCTGCATTCGCAGCGCACCTCCTCTTATTGTATTTATGTATTCTTGAGCAGTACTGTCCATGTTGGTGCCATATTGCTTATCAAGTAACTGGGAAAACGTACTAATCATTCTAATCGGTTCTTTTAGATCATGGGATGCTATATATGCAAATTGTTCTAAATCCAAATTAGTTCTTCGCAATTCTTCCAGTGTATATTTTAGCTCTTCTTTTTGCTTATTCAATTGTGTAACATCTCTGATTACTGCTAATACTTCATCATTTAAGAGAGGCAGAAACCTCACCTCAAAATGCTCTATCCCTTCGTCTTTTGGTATACTGTACTCTGTTCTTGTAATTGTCTTCGTTTCTAATGCTTGGTTTAAGAGTGACATGAAAGTATCTGCCATTGGCGGAGGCATTACTTCTTTAATCTTCTTTCCCATAAACTGATCTGGTGGAAGCATCGGGGCTTTCAAACCTGCTTTGTAGTCAAGGTAAGTCCCATCTTTATCCAATCTAAAGAATAGATCTGGGAAAGCATCAAATATGCTATTGAGTTCATCATTCCGTTTTTCAAGATTTTTTCGAGTTTGCACAATTTCGGTAATGACTTCTGTCAACATAATAATACCACCAACAGAACCATCATTTTGATTCCAAGGCCGCAATTCATACCTGATATAGACATCTGTCCCATCATCTCTTATCCAGTGATCTTCTGGATTAATATATACTTCGCCATTCAACACTCTTTGGTGATCAGCCTTCCATTCTTCTTTGATATCTGGAAAAACTTCATAGTGAGACCTCCCAGTTAAATTCTGATCGCCTAGATTGTAGTCTCGTAACCATCTATCACTATATGCAATATACCTCATGTCATTATCAAACATCGCAATCGCTGATGGCGTATGCTTTATTAAGAGTAGAAGAATCTGTTCATTATTTGTAATCATATCATCTTATCCTGAAAGTTGCAAATTACTAGTTAAGAGATAACTAACGAAAAATAATTTATTACTAAATCCTGCTTAGCTTTGTTTTATGACCCAAGATGCTCAAATTATAGAGTTAATTATAAAAAGAGATGAAACTGGAATTTCCAAACTCCATGCAAAGTATAGCGCTGCTCTTTATGGCATAGTGTTAAGAACTGTGAAACACGAAGGTATAGCTCAAGAAGTCCTACAAGAAACATTTTTAAAGGTCTGGAACAAAATCTTGTTATATGACTCTGAGAAAGGAAGGCTGTTTACTTGGCTAAGCGCAATAGCCAGGAATACCGCAATTGACCAAATCAGGCTCAAAAAATATAGCGATGAGAAATCCACTCAAGAAGAACTCCTCGTAGTTAATGCAGAGGTTAGAATGCAAAATAGTGCGATTGATACAAATGCATTATTGAAGCATCTAGATGCAAAACATGAAATTGTACTTCGTAAAGCCTATTTAGAAGGCTATTCGCAAAGTGAGATAGCAAAAGAATTAACAATTCCTTTAGGTACTGTAAAGACAAGGATTAGAAATGGAATATTAGAATTAAGAACTGTTCTCAAAAATGAAAAATCCTTGTTTTTAGGCATGCTTGCAATATTACTCCTGCTCAATTTCTTCATATCATGACATTAAAAGAAATAAGAAATAGCGGACTTTTAGAACTTTATGTTTTAGGAGATATAGATGCAGAGGACAAGAGACTTGTCTCTGCTTGTCTAAAAAAGTATCCAGAACTGAAACAAGATCTCAAAGAGATTGAATTTGCATTATTGAAATATGCAGAAGCGAATGCAATCGAAGCTCCTAAAAGCACGCTCCAAAATGTATTGGACAGTTTGACGATGTCGAATTCAACAATAAAAAATTCAGAAAACAAGGCAATTCAGAACAACTATTTTTATCCTCTTGCTGCGACGCTGTTATTAGCAACTTTTTTTCTCGGATGGAAGAATTATCAAGCAAGTCACAAGCTTGAAAGTCAAAATCAAGTAATTATTGATTGTGAAACTGAGAAAAATAATCAACTTGAGAAAATTGCATTGTTAGACTACATCGTCAATAACAACACTAAAGCAGTTAACATTGAAGCAAGTGAAAGGTATACAAATACTAAATTGACACTGTATACAAATAACACCCTACAAAAAAACATTATTAAAGTCGATACATTACCTGACATTGATCCTAATCAAACTTTCCAGCTGTGGTCACTGGATGGTGATGGCCCACCAAAACCTATGGATGTTTTCTTAGAAAGAGATCAAGTATTTATTGAAACTGGATATAATGGATCTTCTCAAGCTTATGCAATCACAATAGAAAAAACTGGAGGAAGTGAGGTGCCAAATTTGGAACAGTTGATTGGCGTGTTTAATGTTAATTCATAAAATATAAGTTTTAGAAATCCAATCTGAGTTCTAGTCTCGTAAGTATTTGCGTAAACAGATTACTTAACGCAAATATTATTAAAATGAGACATCTAAAAATTTTCTTTCTAAACTTGTTCATTCTTCTTTCACTATCAACATTCTTCAGTTCTTGTGGAGAAGATGATCCTTTTATGGGTTCTCAAGCCTCTTATGATTATGCAATTCATAATGGCCAAACCGTACCTACTGCACCCTATCAGGGAGGACACCCTACTGACTTCACAGCTATGCTAATGTTAACTGAATTAGAAAATGGCATGACAGAAATCACAGTATCCTTGGATAATACAATATCTGGTGCCACATACCATATTCATGCTCACGATGGGGCTGACCCAAATACAACACCCAACGGCACTCCATATAATGAGAGTCCAAACAGTGAACTATTTGCTCAAATGGCTACAGGTAATGGTGGGACAGTTAGCATCACACAGACCACTTCGATGAGTTATGATGAAATCATTAATGACTATTCTGGTTTTTTTGTAATCCATGATCCATTGCAATCTATCAGCACAACCGATATATCAACCTATCTCGTCGTTGGAGCATTTGCAAGACCACAAAACAATTCAACTTTTGCTTCTGCATCATTTAGTTACGATTTTAATGGTGGACAGCTCGTTGAAGCATTTGCTTATCTAGGTCTACACCCATCTACACTGTCTGCATGGATACAAGTCGATGAGCTAGCTGATGATAGATCAAGAATTACAGTAAGATTAGACAATACTCTAGATGGAGAAATGTATCATACACATGCACATGATATGGCAGACCCATCGACAACACCTAATGGGACACCTTATATAGAGTCACCGAATGCGGATGTTTATGCGACACATATCATGGGGAATGGCGGATTGGCGTTTGACAGCCAGATTAGCTCAATGTCGTATGATGAGATCACACAAAATTATGATGGTTTCTTTGTTGTGCATGACCCTCTTCAAGCGATTACAACTGTGGATCCTACTACTTATATCATTTTAGGAGTATTTGCAAGGTAGATGGATGAGCCTTATGGAATGAAGCCATACTCAATGGAGTATGGCTTTTCATATATCCTTATTTCAACCTCTAGATATTAATGTGTATTAAAAAAAGGCTACCCTCAATTGGGCAGCCTCTGACCAAACTATCGTTAATGGTCCCCCAAAAAATGTTATCAATTATGAAGTTGTTCAGCAGAGTGGTCTTTTCTAATTTTACTTTCTTTAATTACTTGCCTTTTTAAAATAGACAAAGCTTTTTTGAATGCAGTTACAGCTTGGCGATGCATATCATTACAAGAAATCTGTGTGCCAGGCCGAAAGAGATTCATTTGGCACTTGATAGAATCAACACGGTTATGTTGAACACTAAAAAAAACTCTAACCTCAGATATTCTTGAATCATATTTCAAAATATTATTGAGCTCTTCGTCAATGTATTTCTTAAGATTCAAGTCTATGTTGAATGGAGCCTCAATGAAGATATTCATACTTATGTTTTTATTGAGAGAGGATAAGATCACCAAATGTTCGAAATGACTAATTTTTTTATAAAACGCTTTACAAAAAACCTCAAAGGACTAAGCTATTCCACTACGAATCGAACAAATCTTTGGTTGATCAAGTCTCTCGTATATGCAAGATCAATTCTCAATATCAATCGACAAACTTCTCAGCAAACTCCAATTGTGGTTAGAAATTATAATTCTTAATATTCCAAATTTTCTTATTGCACTGTTCATATTTTGCATATCCTATTTTATTTCTCAAAAGCTGAAGACTTTGATTGATCAAGGTCTTGTAAAGAGGATTAAGCAAGAATCTATTCGAAGTCTTATTGCAAATGTCAATGCAATCTTTATAGTTATTATAGGAATCTTTTTAGCTCTAAGCATACTTAATCTGGACAAAGCGCTTACTTCTATTTTGGCAGGAGCAGGAGTTGCTGGTCTTGCGGTTGGTCTTGCATTACAAGGTACTCTATCTAATACATTTTCTGGTGTTTTTCTTGCAGTGCAGGATATCATGAATGTTGGAGATTTTGTGGAGACAAATGGTTATTCTGGGACGGTAGTCAACATCAATCTGCGCTACCTTACCTTAAGAGAAACAGATAACAACATCGTCATTATTCCAAATAAATTGGTGGTCGAGAAACCCTTCAAGAATTATGGCTTAACCCAGCAAGTTCGGACTAGCATAGATTGTGGAGTAGGATATAATTCAAATCTTACTCAAGTACAATCACTAACAAAAAGTATCATAAACAAACATTTTCCTCAAAATGGTAAGGAAATAGAATTTTTCTATACCGAATTTGGGGATAGCTCAATCAATTTCATTGTAAGGTTTTGGGTGGATGCTAAGAAATTTAAAACTGTCCTTGAGGCAAAGAGTACAGCCATAATGTTACTCAAAGATTCTTTTGACAGGAACTCAATCGAAATTCCCTACCCAATAACATCTGTGCTTACGCCAAACTACGCAAACAACTGACCATACGAAGCAGCACTTTTTTCAATTCGTAAAACGGTTACCTAAACTTTTCTGAGTTCTGCTTCAGTGACTGAGGTAACAACAATATTGTAATTATTTAATTTAAAAAATCACCTATGCAAAAGCAAAGTAACACTTGGTTTACGGAACCAATTAAAACCGATCTTCAAGATCTTGTAGACAGATTGCAAGAATCGTATTTAGGATATCTGGAGCTAAAGAATGCTATAACATATAACAAAGTGGCTTCTTGGATGAAAGATTATGGGATGCAAAGGCTTGAATATCTTGACAACATATTATCCTACTTAAAGGAAAGAGATATTTTAATGGGTGCCAACCCATCAATTCTTAGCAAAGTCCATAGAACCTATATCGATCTCAAAATTGGAAATAATGAATACGATGACTTGGCAACAATCATTCAAGAAATTGAAAGAGGATCGCCATTTTTACTCGGTGCTTATGATGAGCTTCTAAGACAACAAGAAATGCTCCCAATAGGTCTTTTGCAAATGATCGGTCATCAACGTATTTGTATTGAAGAACAACTCTCGAGTCTTAACTTTTTAAAAAAAGAATACCAAAGCGATAGCACCGTTCTCGCACAATGATAAGACAGAAAAGTAGAAAGAGGTGTGTCATTTACCACACCTCTTTTCACCTGAAATCGAACAAAATAGAATTTCATTTAGTCATCTAAATAAAAAGCTTATGAAAGAGAAATTATTAGTTAGAAGTTTATTTATAGGCTTGCTTGTCTTCATCACGTATATCATGACTGTGAAAGCAACTTATAACTTACTACACATTGAAGAAGATTGCGCATACGAAGTAGAAGCTGACTCTGAAATGTATTCCTATGCTATAGAACCCATTACAATTGCATCAATTGACAGCCCAAGTCAAGTGCTATCTCAGACATTAGATAACATAGCACCTGAATCGTTCGAAGTATATTCAATAAATGCAGTTCACAGAATACCGCATTTTGGAAATGCTTGTGGGAATAAATTTACTTCAGAATGTAGCAAATCTAACATCAGTCAATATTTACACCAAAATATTGAATTGTGTTCAACACCTGTGTGTACTGATTACAGTAGAAATGTAGTCAAATTTATTATCAGGAAAGACGGAAGTATGTCTAATGTCAAATATGTAAATTCTACTGGCCAGACATGCTCCTCCTGTCAAAAGTCAATCGTTAATTCAATTGCAAAAATGCAGGGATGGAGACCTGGTTATATTCTTGAGGACCCAGTAGATGTTATGATGGAAATACCTGTTTCTATTATGACTTCAGACTACGCTATTCAATAATCTAATCTATCCATATGAAAAAATATAAAGTAAAGGCGATAATTCAAAACCCATATACTGTCAAGTCATCCTATACGCAGTATTTAGCTTCCTTAGCAAAAGATCTGCAAGTCAAATTACATTTGCAGACTCTATTACCAAGATACAAGAATGAATTACAGCCAGTGGCAATCCTTGGTGAAGGTTTGTCTCAAATAAAAACGGAAGTTAGCTACCTTGAACAGAAGTATTCAAGATTGATTGAGCTGCAAAGAATTACAGCGGAAATTAGACAAGATTACCTAGATGTAAGATGTAGTGATATTGTTCATTTTGAAGATGAACAATACAGAAATAATGACACCAAGCAATATCTTTTTAATATAATATGCCCACACAACTCAAGTCAACTCTCTAATATATTATTAGGTACTAGAGAGACGCGTTTTGTTAAAGATAGTCAAGTCCCAACATTGGTATTACCAAAAACACCCCACTATTCAAAACCCAAAACCCTCCTGTTTTTAATCAATACTATTGCGAAGTTTGACATTCGACCATTTGACGAATTACTTCAGTTCCTCAATGCCAGAGCTGTATTAGCAACAATTGGTGAAGAAAACTCAATTAACCTTAGATACACACACCAAAATTTGGATTTACAGAATGTCTTGTATGCTGGAAATATCGCAAATCTTGTTCGGAGATATACAAACGATCATTTGGACAAAATCATCTCTGCTGAAAAGCCGGAATGGATAGTGTATTGCAATTTTGACAAAGATTGGAAATCACGACTCTTTGATGAATCCATGCACTCTTTACTCTTATCAATTGACTCCCCATCTTTATTCTTATAGTTAGAAAAGCACCTTAATTAAGGTGCTTTTTTTGTTTTCATAATTACAAGGTTCTTGCTGTATTGTATCAAAGAAAAGTCTGTAGTAATCTTTACCTACCCAGTGAATCAATTAATTAAACATCATATCCAAAGTAACATATAACTTGAGTTTAATGTTTTCTTCTTTCAATTAGCTCACCATACTATAGCAGGATAATATTCATTATATATATACCTTTCCATTACATGTGCTTGAGTAGGCAATAGCATTTTGTAAATATTCTAAGATCAACCTAAATTATCTCACAGAATGAAAATACTTTATCTAAGTTGTCTAAAGACAATAAAGAATGACAGCATATACTACTTAACCAGTAATCTCCAATTCTACACTCACCGACAAAAAAAGGTGGTCCGTAAACCACCCTATAATAGAACACAATCATTCGTAAATAGTCTATTCAGCTAGACTCTCTTGCAGCTTATTTCTAGCCATATTAATCCGGCTTTTAACTGTTCCTATTGGAATAGCTTGTTGTTTACTAATTTCCTTGTATGAATACCCATTAAGATATAACTGCATACTCTCAGAATACTTGCTACCAAGTTTGTTGATCGCATTATTTATTCTACTCACTGCGAACATGTCAATTACATTGCTTCTGACCGCACCACTTGAGAGAAAGTAATTGGAACCAACTTGGAGATTGTTAATTATCTCTTGTCTCCGTTTCCGCTTGAGGTAGTCACCCAAGAATGTGTTATAAATAACCTTATAAAACCATTGCTTAAATTTTCCCACCTTAGAAAGAGTAGATTTGTTTCGATAAGCCTTGATTGATGCATCTTGCAAAAGATCTTTACTTGTATACTTATCCTTTGTCAAACTGTAAGCATATCTTATTAGAGATGGATAATAACTCTTGTACATGATTGAAAATTCTTTAGTCGTCATAGCATTGTCGATTTTATATACAATATAACGCTATTTGGCGACCAATTGTTTTGTTTTTCTACATTTTTTGTAGATTTTATCTATATTTTATTAGTGTTGACCAATAATCTGAGCACTTTGAGCACTTCAGCTTCGACACTATCTGTACCACTACCTTTTTGTTTAACACTCATAGATTCAAAGCCTTCGAGAATGGTTTGTATTTGTTTATTTTCTTCTTCAAACTGCTTTAATCCTGGGAGACTCTTCGTGTTGATGAATATTTTTTCTACATTTGACCGAGTGTCAAGGTTGATATTTTCTTCAATATTACTTAGAAGGAGCTGATCAATCGAAATTTTGAAGAATTTTGCTAGTTCAGCAATGAGTGAAAGATTGGGTTCAACATTACCAGATTCGTAGCTAGTGATTTTGTTTCTTGTAATGTTAAGCATAGATGCTAATTCGGCCTGACTTAATTTTTTTTGCTTTCTAAGAAACCGAAGATTTGAAGCAAATTTTTCTTGATATGATTGCTTTATTTCTGCCATGTTATAGAAAAGACTGTGTGAGATGCAAATAAGTTCATTTTGATAAACAAAACAAAGCTTTTTTATAGTTCGAATTTACATTACTCTAGAAAAGAGAAAGGTTTGAGTCAGCAGAAACTGGCCGACGATCTTGGTCTTACAAGGAGTCAAATTAGTTCGTATGAGAGTGGCACAGCTCAACCTAATATAAAAACACTGATATCAATAGCTTTCTACTTTGAAATCACTCTTGAAGAACTTATTCTGATTGATCTTACTCTTCTAGATCAAGAACCTAAAAGTAGAACAAATGACAACCAGTTGGAGAAAATATTGGAAGTAACCAAGACCTCAAGAAAGTTCTATGATGCACTCATCTTATATGATAATATGGAATTGGGCGAGAAGCGGTCTTCATTCTTGTATAAAACAGCTTTAAATTTATTAAAGTATCAATTAGAGATTAATGAAGCATTCCTCAAGAAGCAAAAGCCGTATACAGAAATTAAAAAAGAGGAAGTTCATGAAACTTCCTCTTGAAACAAAAGAGCGGTATAAATATTCTTTATTAGTTATAATGATATGTGTTTTCGGTAGACCAAGCTCTTAGCATCCAATTCTTTTTCTCTATTTCCCTTAACATAGAAACAAGTAAATCAACTGTTCCTTCATCTTTAGCTTTTTCGCACAACACTATACATTCTCGACATAGGTCTATAATAATCTCATGCTGAGTATACAATGATTGTATCATTTGGACATCGCCAGCATCAACTTTGACCTCCTTGATTTCAGAGTGCTTTAGATACTCAGATAAAGAAAAAAGTGGTGTTTGCTTCATTGTCAAAATTCTTTCTGCAAGGGTATCAACATTTACTTTTGCATCATTGTAGAATTCTTCAAACAATCGATGTAATTCAAAAAAGTTTTTTCCTTTTATAGTCCAATGATAGGCTCTGAGATTTTGATAATAAACATGCATTGAAGCAAGTAGTATGTTCAATTGCTTTGTCGCTAATCTCATGGTAGCTTGATTTAATTTTATCTTATTCATAAGTGTATTTTTGATTAAAAAATAATAGTTGGGATTTCGGCTTTTAGGATTATTTCGTTAGTATTTATTTTATAAAATCTTTCGAAGAATTCTCTATTATAACCGTTGAAAGCTATCCAATCAGGTTGCTCTAGATCAACAATACGATCGATGTATGCTTGGTCATATTCACCTGCAACAGTATGAATTTTTCCGTCAAAATTTCGTAGACTAACTGCTAGAGAACCCATAATCATACTTATACTGTTTTCTCGTTTATCACCAAATATGATGTAGACTTTAGCCAATGAAAATCTATCTATTACTTGTGATATGGACTTTATATCAATAGTATGGATGTCCTTTACCACGATGACTATTTTTTTAGGCTTCTTATATGGTGTAGATTCTGGAATGTTAAGACAAGGCAGTTCAGTGAGCTTTGAAAATTCTGTTTCTTCAGTTCCAAATAATTGGTTGATAAGATTGTCGTTGCTATCCTTGTTCAGTGTCCATAATACTGCATTCATCTTAATAGATTGATCCTCAAGTCTCTCATTTATGTCACCAATGTCATGATTGAGAAAAACACTCGGGTGCACATTGCTTAGTGCCTCAATTTTCTCTTCTAAAATCCTCTCATTATATCTGTAAATTTTCCTTTGTACAAACCCAGTATTGACATCAGGTCCCACTGTAACAAATTCCGGAGTTGAAGGCACAAGAATCTTTGGTGATTGTGCCACCAATTCTAAATTCATATTAAAATCTTGTGCAAGGAGAGCACAGTATTCGAGATAGTTATCAGTCTCTTTACGCGATTCTCTGAGCGTTGCTAACAGTTTATTCTTCATGAAAGTCATTTTAGGTTATATCCAATAATTCAGGGTTAATTAAGTCTATTTTACCATCCTCGAAATGGTCATGTAGAATTTTTTTAGATATTCTAGACTTTGCACTGGAGGTAGTGTACTTAACATTGTAAAACTTGCCTGAGCTTTTTAATATTCTAAGTGTCGGTAAATTCATATTAGTGAACTGCTTTTGATTTTATTTTTAATTATCACCTTTAAAGCACTCTGTGCTTTTATAATCTCTCTCCGTTTTACAACTGGCATAAGTCTTGAGATGCGTTTATTCACCTTACCAGTTATGGCGCTTTGGTGTTTTGTAATTGTTTTCATCACTAGAGAGACTGCATTAAAAACCAAAAAGTTCGAACTGGACTCAGTTTTTATTCTAAGTCCAGTCCAAATTCAAATCACTAAAGCTTTAAGAATGGTTTGGATATGAGTTTACCTCCACTTGAGAAGATCAGAATATACTGGCCTGGATCTTTAGCAATTTAGGATTACTAAATACCCATATTTTCATTGAGTTTTTGCGAACAATCTGAAGAGTTGAGCAATCTTACGAAATGAAAAAAGAAATATGGAAAATGTGCGAAACTGGCTATTAACAAGGAAAACAGATGAAAGGAGTCTGACTCTATTTCTTTTATCTGGATACCTCATGCTTGTAATATTTTGCCTTGTCTTTTTACTTCTTCCATTCTCAACAAAGCAAAACATAACATTCGTTGATCAATTATTCAATGCAATCTCCATCGTCAGTACTACAGGGCTGTGTATAGGTGATTTTGCTAGAGATTATACTCTATTTGGTCAAGGTGCAGCGTTATTCTTTATCCAACTTGGCGGATTAGGCTATATGGCTCTTAGCACATTTCTCATAATTCATTCATTCGAAAAACTTCCAAGAATTTCAGCTCGATTATTACGTCTTGAGTTTCATTTACCCCAGAGGTATCCATTGCTAGCTTTTCTCTATGGGGTTATTTGCTTTACTTTTTTGATAGAGTTTATGGGAAGTGTCCTTCTCTATTACCAGTTTTCGAAATTAGGTATCGAAAATGCATTGTGGCATGCTATCTTCATTAGTGTATCAGCTTTTTGCACCGCAGGTTTTAGTTCATTCCAAAGCTCATTAGAACAATTTAGCAACTCGCCAACTATCTTAAGTACTGTTGGAGGTCTTTCGTTCTTAGGTTCTATCGGGTTTATCGTACTTATGGATTTTTGGCTCAAGGTTATAAGAAAGAGAAAAAGAATTTCATTGACCTCAAAAACAATACTTACAAGTACCTTAATTATTTGGTTGTTGAGTTCTACATTTATTTGGATCAGTGATGCATTGGATAATACATCTTACACTTTCTCAAATATTCTTTTCAATGCTCTATCTGCACACACCACAGTCGGATTTAATAGTGTACCTATTCTAGATTTTGGTGTTCCCAGTTATCTTTTCTTCATAGTAATCATGGTAATTGGAGCATCTCCAGCTGGTACAGGAGGGGGTATAAAAACAACCTCTTTTACTGTCTTTTATGGAGTAATCAACTCAGTGATCCGAAGAAGAAAATATATAACACTATTTGGTAAAAGTATTCCTCCAAAGAGCATATATATTGCAATTACTTCATTAGCATTTTATATAAGCATACTTCTAGTTTCGTGCTGGCTAATTTTGATAATTGAGAACAATGACAAATCTTTTATTTCTGTTCTTTTTGAATGTGCATCTGCATTAAGCACAGTTGGTCTGTCATTAGGTATTACATCTGACTTAGAATCCTTAAGTAAATTAATTCTAGCTTTTTTAATGTTCATTGGAAGAATTGGAGTGCTAACATTTGGATTTGCATTAATTAAAAAAGCTCCATTAATGCGCATAAAACCGGAACAAGAAGATTTAGTAATTTAATCTATACCACTATGATAAATAAAATATATTCAACTCTACTTCTAATTCTCGCTATCACTATAGTAGGATGTGATCGCCCAGATCCCAATATAACATCAGAAGGACAAGATGAACTTGAATTACTTCAGGTTGAGCAACCGATAAATAATTCAAAAATGGAGTACAACGATATTGTCTATGTTCCTATATACTCGGATATCTATGTGAACCAATTTAAACAAAAGCAACTTCTTGCTGCGACATTAAGCATAAGAAATTCGAGTTCTACAGATTCTTTATTCATTTCAGAAATCACTTATTATAATACAAAAGGTATAAAGGTTAGGGATTTCATTTCAAAACCAATTGGCCTTGCACCAATGGCATCAATCAATTATGTTATCGAAAAAGACGATGATACTGGTGGTCATGGTGCGAATTTCATTGTCCACTTAAGTAGTAGGAATCCAGCACTAAAGCCAATAATACAGGCTGTGATGATTGGTGAAATAGGAAATAATGCCTTTGCATTCTTAACAGATGGGTACTCAATTCCATAATGCTCCTAGAAGTATACAATATTTTTTGGTTGGATGATCACTTCAAAACAGAAACCCCAACCTAGATAAACACAGCCTTATATTGTTGTTTATCAGCAGGTTAAACAGATACAATTTTAGGTTTTCTGGCACAAAATCTATTTCTTTCTTTCTATTTCAGTAAAAAAACTAAAAAAAAATGATGCAGCCTCAAACAAAATAGCTTAACTATGGTTAATGATAGTAATACTACTATTAATCAAAGTAAATACACCATGAGAACTGCAGAGTTTAATTTGTTATTCAAAACTTATGAGGGTTACTTTAGAAAAGTAGCCAGATTTATGACAAGAAACCAGTATGATTCTGAAGACCTCTTCCAAGAAAGTCTTTTGAAAATGTACTCAAGATTTGATCAATTCAAACAAGGAACAAATTTTAAGAACTGGGGGCACACCGTAATAAAAAACACTTTCATCAATTGGTTAAGAAAGAACAAGCTAAAAAGAACAACTAACATAGATGAAGGCATTCCTAATATTAATCTTGCTTTATCAGAATCAAATGCTGGTGAGCTAAATCTACTCAAAGAAGAAATAGATTCTGCAATAGACAATATTGGAGAAGCCTATAAAGAATCTATTTTGCTTCTGATCAAAGGGTACTCATATGAAGAAATCTCGAAAAAAACTCATACACCGATCGGCACTGTAAAGAGTAGAATTCATCTCGGCAGAAAACAATTAAAGTCTTTATTAAAATCACATATATAATAGTCATGATTACTCTTGGATTCAACATCAACGAAAAAACTTTTATCAAAGATCCAATTAATACAGATCTAGGTAGGAATATTCTAACAAATAGTATACTACTCATCGATGAATTAGGTCTTGAAGATTTCAATTTTAAAAAACTATCTAGAAAAATTCAGTCTACTGAGTCTTCGATTTATAGATACTTTGAAAACAAACACTACTTGTTTATCTATCTTATTAATTGGTATTGGGAATGGACTTCCACGAGAATTGATGTTGCTATTCTGAACCTGACAGATCCTGAAATGAAGATTAAGAATATTATAAAAACATTAATTGAAGCTTCATTTATGAATGTAGAAGTTCCATTTATCGATGAAGAAGTTTTGCATAGAATTGTAGTCAGAGAAGGCACTAAAGCTTATCACCACAAATTAGTTGACGATGACAATATGTATGGTTTCTTTCTCTCCTACAAGTCACTTTGCAAAAAAATTAGTCAAGTGTTTCTGGAATTAAATCGAAATTACAAATATCCAAAATCACTGGCCTCAACCTTAATTGAGGTTGGTAATAACAACATCTATTTTGCAAAGCACCTTCCAAGACTAACTGATATTGAAATGACTGACGACATTGATGTTATGAAAAAAAATCTGTTTGAAATGCTTTACTCTTTAGTCATTTCAAACTTGAAAGCTCAGAAAACTAAACATTCTACATAACCTAAAATAACCTATTATGACTAACTTAAAATTCGTTCAATTCGGAATTATCCTACTATTTGCGATTTTGACTCAAAGTTGTATGACGATAAAGCAAGGAGAAGTAGGAGTAAAGCGCAAGCTTGGAACCTTTGAAGACAAAGGATATACTGAAGGCTTGAAAATATTCAATCCGTTAACTACAAGAATTATTAAAATCTCTACGCAAACAGAGAATCTGGAAGTTGGACTCAATATTCCATCTAAAGAAGGGCTAAATATTGTTTCTGAAGTAAGTATTCTATACAATATTGACCCAAGAAATGCTCCTGAACTTCTCAGGAACATTGGCACGGAGTATGAGTCAAATGTAATCCTGCCTGTATTTCGTTCCGCAGTATCTGATGTATCTGCACAATATTATGCAAAAGATATGCACACGGGCGAGCGGTCTAGTATCGAAAACTCCATTAAGGAGCGAATGATGACTTACTTAGAGGAAAAAGGTATCACAGTTGAAGCTGTGCTGCTTAAGTCAATCCAATTACCGAAAAGCCTTTCAAGGGCCATAGAAGACAAGTTGGAAGCAGAGCAACAAGCCGAACGGATGCAATTCGTTTTGACACAGTCAGAAAGACAAGCCGAGCAAAAGAGAATAGAAGCAAAAGGTATTAGGGATGCACAAATCATCATTTCTGAAGGATTAAATGATAAAGTTCTACAGTTCAAATCATTGGAAGCATTTGATAAACTTTCAAATTCGCCGAATGCTAAGGTGATCATTAGCGATGGAGATATGCCTATCATTCTAAGTGATAAATAAAATAAATTATAGACTTTACCTGGGTGGGAAAAAGTTCTCATCCAGGTCTCTTAAAACAAAATGTTATGAGACTATTCTTTTCCATATTGAGTACAATATTATGTATGAGTTTATTTGGGCAAAGTGAAAGACTCACTGCTGCCGATTTACAGATCAGACAAGGGAATCTTGAATTAGCAAGCACAATACTTGATGGTCATCTTGAACATCAGCCTAACGATCACCTTGCTTATCTCATGAAGTCTGAAATTTATAGGACTAAAGGAATTTCTTCAAAGAGTAATTTCTATTTAGAGCAAGCTCTGAGTTACAACCCCATGAGTTTACTCTACATAGAGCCAATATTTAGAAGCAAAGCTCTTGCTAAACTCAATTTTGGCTATAATAAAACTGGTGAAACATTTTATAAATCACCAATCCAATCTAGCAGTTATAGAAGCTTAATAGAGAAACAATACGAGGAAAATCAATTTGAAGAGTATGACTGGATAATTCAGTCAATGAAAACTAATCCTACTCTATCATTAAATTCAGCTTTTGAAACTATTGAAAAAGGACATAGACTTGAGTGGTTAGAATCAGACCTCTATGGTATTCAAGCTTTGAAGTTGGGTGATTTTGACCAAGCAATCGAATGGTTCACAACAGCAATTCATCAGAATAGTGCCTTTCCAATTTCATACCACAACAGAAGTGTTTGCTACTTATACACAGATGATTTTGAAAAAGCAAGAAATGACATTTATAAAGCAATTGAATTGAATAATGAAATTTCCCAATTTCACTTTACAAAAGCAAAATTGTACAAAGAGCTCTCAAAAAAACATTATGCGTTGGACTCCTACAGTAAAGCCTTAGAACTTAATAATGATTATGCCAAAGCAAAGATCAATTATGCAAACCTTTTAAAAGATCTTGGCGAGTATAAAGAAGGAATTGCACTATCAAATGAATACGCGATGGACAATGAAAAAGAAGGCGTATTTGTATTAGCGGGAATACACTTTATTTATGGTGAATACAATGAGGCTATCAATCTTTACAACGATTACATCTCCATTTCTGATGACTGTAGTTCTGCTTACTATAATAGAGGTCTCGCTAAAATACTTAATGGGCAGACTTATGAGGGTTGTTTAGATTTAGAAGAAAGTCTAACCGAATTCGATACTACTTCGAAAAATGAGGCTTATGATGCCTTTTGCTCAAATAATTCTTTCACCTGGGATTAACTAAAATAATAATCATGAAGTATACTGAATCATTCAAACTCATATGTGAAATCAATGGGTTGTATTACGTCCAGATTCCAAATCTTAGTATACCCATTGTTATGGATCAATCTTTTTATCAACAAATTATTAAAGAAAAAAACAGTATAAATCAGGATAATAGCAACACCACCAGTTGCTCATTGAACTGAGTGATTTTGATGGCCTAATTAAAGAAATAATTTGAGTAAGCGGAACAAAGTGAGATTAGGCCCGTAAAAGTCATTAGAAAACATTCAACTATGCTTGCATTTAATAGGTAGGCAATATAGTTTACTCAAATCTATATCTTCCTAAATTCTCATGAACATATTAGGTAGTTATGAAATCTTAGACTTGAGATCAGAAACCAATACTCAACTTTTAAACTAAATACTATGAAATTCATAATAAGAAATAATGCTAGAATAGCTAACAAATATATCAGATTTGCCAAGTGGAAAATTAGAGCTCTGAATAAAACTTTCCAACAAGTACTTTATTCAGAAATTTTTATCAAATCTGAAGGAAACAGACCACAACTTTATTCTGCAACAATAAAGCTTGGAGTAGCAGGGCCAGATATAATTATTAGTGCAAAATCTGATAATCTTAACCAATTGTGGTCTGTATTGTCACGAAAAGTAAAACAACAACTTAGAAAGCAGTCAGACAAAAAAGTACAAAGGAGATTACGATAAGACATTAACTTCTATTCAAAAATATTTACCCATGAAATTAAAATTATTAAAAAATTATCCGATACTGATTATCACAATATCGTTGCTTTCATCAAGTTGCCAAAATAGTAGCGGCAGTAATAGCCGTCCAATTAACTCGAATGAAGTAGTTCACTATTCTGGGCTAGATAAAAACACACATAAAAACTTACAATCTCAGAATGTTCTAGCCGCATTGAAGAATGGTAATTCGAAGTTTGTTAACAGCATATATACATCTCGAGATCATTCATTGAATGAAAGAAGTAATCTCTCAAAGCAATATCCAAGTGCTACTATATTGTCATGTTTTGATAGTAGAATTCCTGTCGAAGATATATTTAGTCAAGGGATGGGAGATCTTTTAGTACTTCGCGTAGGAGGGAATATTGTAAACCAAGACATTCTAGGATCAATGGAATATGGTGCAGAAGAATTTGGATCAAAGCTTATTGTAGTTCTTGGACACAAAAATTGCACATCGATAAGAAATGCGATTGATAAGGAGAAGGACGGAAATGTAAGTTTTTTAACTTACAAAATTCTTCCAGCAGTAGAAAAGTCAAAGCGAGTATTTGGTCCAAAAACAAATCAAAATGCTGAGTATGTAAATAATGTTATTAAAGCAAATGTTGAAAATAGTATTTCTGAAATTCTGCAAAAAAGCCCCAAGTTAAAAAATCTTTACACTAAGGGGGAAATAGATATTGTGGGAGCTATTTATGATATGAGATCTGGTCAAGTAGAATTTTTATAATGTAACCTTACACTAATTTTACTTTTTGAATATTAAAGAGTCTTATCATCAATCTAAAACATGCAATTAACGCCAGTTAAAAGACTTAGAAAACTCTTACAGTTAGATAGGTCAGCAATTTCACAAGTCTATATTTATGCATTCTTTAACGGTGTCGTTAATTTAACTTTACCTCTTGGAATACAAGCTATTGTAAATCTTATACAAGGTGGTCAAATTACCACATCATGGTATGTGCTTGTAGCTCTGGTGATCGTAGGAATTATGATGACTGGTATTCTACAACTCCTTCAATTACGGATTGTAGAGAACCTTGCCCAACGTGTTTTCACCAAGGCTTCATTTGAGTTTGCATTTAGAATTCCAAGAATCAAATACGAAGCCTT
>JAHDEL010000011.1:83901-88384 GCA_020628855.1 Saprospiraceae bacterium
TAGAAGAAATAGCACGGACTAAGCTTTCATTCAAATTGGCTAGTGATAATACTCTCAGTCTAAATCGGACAGATAATCACGTTTCAGATTACCTCAAATCCAGAGAAAGTCATTTTGGTGTGATAATTCACCAATCTATTTATCTCATCATTTTCAAAGTCCTAGTAGGGGCTGGACTACTTATAACTGGCAGTATGCTTGTGTTTAATGAGCAAATGAATATTGGTCAATTCGTAGCTGCAGAGATTATAATAATCCTAATAATTGCATCAGTAGAAAAGATCATAAAGACAATAGACTCTATTTACGATATCCTGACAGCTCTGGCAAAGATTGGCTTTGTGTTTGACAAACCTATGGATGAGCTGGATGGTCTTTCTCTCAAAAAGGATGATAACTCCTACTCTATAGAGGTTGAGAATCTTTCTTACAGATATGCTAATGCCCCGAAAGAAAACTTATCAATACCTCAGCTTAAAATTCCTAAAAACACATCAACACTGATTTCTGGACCACCAAGTTCGGGCAAATCGACTCTTCTTAAACTCATTGCTGGCATCCTGGAGCCAACTGACGGAATAGTCAAGTACAACGGCTTTCCTTTACAGTCCATAAACTTTGAAGAAATCAAAAAAGAGATTGGTTTCTGTATCACCTATAACGAAATCTTTCATGGAACAATCTTGGAGAATATTTCGCTAGGCAGAGAAAATGCAAGCCCAGAAAATATCAATAAAGCAATAGCCATCACAGGACTATCGTCATTCATTTCAGAACGCACTCAAGGACTGAATTCGATCATAGATCCAGAAGGGAAAAAGACACCTCGCAATATTCAAAATAGAATCTTGCTTGCAAGAGCAATTGCGACTAACCCTAAATTACTAATCCTGGAAGACCCCTTGGATCATGTGAATGTCGACGAAAAGAGAACAATTATAAAAGCGCTATCTGACAAAGAAAATAGGTGGAGTATCATCGTCTCATCCGTGGACAAAGTCTGGACTGAATTTATCACAAATGAGATCAACCTAGATTCTGGATCTCTAACTCAACCATCAAACGATTTATAATGCTCAACATTAGCACATACTCAATAGCATCCCAAATTAACAAACAGGAGTTTACAGCCTTCCAAAACTTACAACAGCGCAAGAACTCAAAAGCAATCTTAAAGATTCTAGGGCTAACTTTTGCTCTCTTTGTCCTTAGCATGTTTTTGCCGTGGACTCAAAACATTCGATCGAATGGCTATGTAACAACACTTAACCCTTTTGATAAACCACAAGCAATCCAACCGCTAATTGGTGGTAAAATCAACGCATGGTATATCAAAGAAGGAGATATTGTCCAGGTGGGTGACACTATCGCCCTGCTTGAAGAAGCAAAGGCAGATTACCTAGATCCTGCCATCCTTGCTAATACAAAGGAACAACAAGATGCTAAAGTTAAGTCAGCAGCTGCCTATCTAGAGAAGCGCAATTTACTTCAAGATCAACTCAATGCTTTAACTGAAAATCAATCATCAAAACTGCAACAGCTAACCATAAAAGCAAACCAGATTAAGCTAAAGCAACAGACGACAGAATCAGAATTGAAAGCTGCCAAAACTTATGCTGAAAATGCAAGTCAACAGCTTACAAGAATGCAAGAAATGTTTGAGAAAGGAATAAAATCGTTAACAGATCTGGAAACGAAAAAGCTCACTAACAGAGAAGCACAAGCCAAACTCATTACTATTGAAAACAAACTCTCTGACCTTGACAATGAACTCTTGGCTCTTAAGCAAGAGGTGACAATTACCACTACAGATTTCAATCAAAAATCTTCAAAAATTGAAGCAGATATTCAAAGTGCCGACTCTTATCGTTATACATTATTAGGAGAGTCAACAAAGCTTCAATCTAAGTTTAATCAAATTGAACAAAGGCAACAATCGTATGTAATCACCTCACCTGTTGAAGGCAGAATAACCAAGGTTTTGAAGAATGGAATTGGTGAATATGTTAAACCACAAGAGAGTATCGCCACTATTGTACCATTAAAATTCCAAAGAGCTGTGGAGCTCTATATCCAACCCTATGACATGCCACTGATTAAAGAAGGAAAGAAGGTAAGACTGCAATTTGATGGTTGGCCAGCTATTGTATTTAGCGGCTGGCCGAACAACTCCTTTGGGACATTTGGAGGTAAAGTTTTTGCTATCGATAATGACATCAGTGACAATGGTAAATATCGCATTCTTGTTATAGAAGATGATTCAGAAAAATCATGGCCAGAGCTTATAAGAATTGGTTCTGGTGCAAGGGGACTACTCCTTCTCAATGATGTCAAAGTTTACTATGAATTGTGGCGTAAACTTAATGGCTTCCCCCCAGATTTCTACGAGCCTACAGAAAAAAAATCAGTAAAAAACAAAGCCCCGTTAAGAAAATTAAAATAATGAAATATTATACAAGAAAACTCATAAAGCCACCTGACCTAAATGCTAATAACACACTATTTGGGGGTGCATTACTCAAGTGGATTGATGAAGCAGCAGGTATTTACGCAATGACCAAACTTGGAACCAAAAAAGTCGTAACTAAATATATTTCAGAAATAAATTTCATCAATTCTTCAAAACAAGGTGATGTCATTGAAATAGGACTTGAATTTAGAGCAATAGGTCGGACCAGTATAACCTTCTCTTGTAAAGTCAGGAATATGTTTTCAAAGAAAGATATTATCGCGATTGATGAAATCGTATTTGTGAAAATTGATGATAATGAAAAACCTTCGCCTCATAATGTTACTTTACAAATGATAAATAAACAAGAAAGCACGTAAATATGAGGCGTTTCTTTTATTACACTCTTATTCTTTTGTCGAGTACAATTACTCTTTGGAGCCAAGATACTTTGACTCTAAACAAATTCAAAGAGGTAGTCTTGACATATCATCCAGTTGCTCAGCAAGCTGAAATTATCTTGCAGTTGTCTGATGCCGAACAAATGCGGGCAAAGGGTAATCTGGACCCTAAGCTTAGTGGAGGATTATCCACAAAATCATTTGACAACAAACGTTACTTTCAATATTGGAACGGACAAGTCAATATTCCAACAAGAACTCCGCTCAGTTTTGACTTCGGATATGAGCAATCGGATGGAGTCTTTCTTAATCCTGAAGCTACACTTCCAACTCATGGTCTATTCTACGGGGGAGTTAATTTATCATTGTTAAGAGGACTCTTGTTTGATAAGACTAGATTTGAATTACAAGATGCTTCATACATCGCAATCGAAAATACAATTCAAGCAGAAATCATCTTGAACGAACTGCTCTACCACGCGATAACTAGTTATATCAATTGGAGCAAAGCAGCAGCTTATGAAGCTATAGCAAAGGACTTTTTGCAGCAACTTCAAGAAAGGCACGAGTTTACAAAAGAACTCTATATCAATGGATCAGCTCCAGCGATCGACACTATAGAATCATCTATTAATGTTCTCAAAGCTCAAAGCGAACTTTATACTGCGAGTATATCTCTTCAAAAAGCTAAACAAAGTGTCAATATGTTTCTTTGGGATGAGAGCAGAACTCCATTAGAGCTGTTAAGTAATGTCAGACCGGAATGGTTCTTTGATCTCTTCAATTCTTCTATAGGTGAGAATAATATACTACAAGAATTAACTGATGATAATCCTTTAATGCGTCAATTTTCTCTCGCTTCAAAAAGACTACAACTCAAGCAGAGATTACTAAAGGAGAACCTCAAACCAGATTTGGATTTGCAGTTTCGTCCTTTACTCTCCTTGGGAGATGCATCCAACCAAGCGCTTTATCATATCAATGATTATAAGTTCGGCGCTAAGTTTGCATACCCAATACTCAATCGAAAAGCTCGATCCGACCTAACTATAAATGCATTAAAGCAAGAGTCATTAGATTTGAAAATGCTGGAAAAGCAAAATGAGCTTCAGCAAAAGATAAGTTTTCTGACAAATGCGCTTACTATCCAATTCGAAGCTTATCAAACAATGCTCCAAAATGAACAATTGACACAAACTTTATTAGAGGCAGAAACCTTCAAATTTGAATTGGGCGAAAGCTCAGTTTTCTTACTCAATCAAAGACTAAATAATCAATTCAAAGCTAAACTTGACACCTTGAAATTCGCGAAGGCTTACCTGGACTCTTTGAATGAACAGCGCTACTTACTATTTACACTTTGATCAGCAAATAACCAACTACAACCTACTGCAAAGTAATTCATGGTATGATTAACTCCTGTGCCGAAGGAAATATCACCTTGGATGTTATTCGAGAATAAAAAAGTAAATCCTGCATCAAAACTCAAAACCAGGTCTTCAAAGTTAGTTAGCTGACCATATGGCTCTGCATAGACCCCAACCTTATCAGAGACAGATTTAGCTAGGGAAAGCGAGTATGTCAAGTCACCATTGCCTTGACCTAAATAATTATATCCAATATTATAGCCTAA
>JAHDEL010000011.1:88484-91415 GCA_020628855.1 Saprospiraceae bacterium
AGAGAACTTTCCGTTTGATCTGGTCTATCAGTTACTATTTGGGCATGGAGCTGACCACAGCTAATGACAATACAAACAAAAATCGCGGCAAAAGTCTTCATTTTACTTATCTATTTAATGGGTTCTAAACCAAGATTGGGGTACTGCTTTACTTTATGATAGCGCAAACATACTTCGATGCATCGACTAATAAGATCAGTATCTATACTTTCTTCTATTTTGAAAATGATGGCACGTGTTGTTTCGTATTGAAGTCTATCGCCATATACCGACTTAAATGCTGGTACTAACTTACTTGTACATTTAAAATATAACGCATATTGGTCTGGCGACCTAGACTTCCAATCCATTCTAAGCGTACTACCATGTTTTGTTAAATAGCTAGGTTCTCCCCATTTTAATGTTTCCTCAAGTATAACCTCTTCATCCATGTATTTGACTGTAGTCAAGACTAACTTGCGCAGGTCTAACATTGGCTGCTTAACCTTATCTGGGTAAGCATGAAACACTGTCTCTACTCTAGGATCTGTCTGCAATCTTTTTCCCAATATTCCGCTTATTTCATTCCATTCAGTCATTTCCATACAATGGCAACTTTTCCAATCGATTGACGATTCTCAAGATGATCATGAGCTTCTGCTATTTGCTCAGCAGAAAATACTTTACTGACTACAGGCTTGAGGATTCCTTGTTCATAGTAATCTACAACCCTCTTGAGCACAACATTGAATATATCAGGCCTAGAATCTGAAATCCTCAACATATTCACTCCAATCATTGCTTTTGATCCCATCAGAAGAGGAATAGGCGAATGGAATCCAAAGCGCCAAGCAGCTCTTAATGCACCAATTTTGTTTGTCTTTGAGCCTCTGATTTGCTCTGCAGCCCCAAAATTGACCATCCTTCCTCCATGCGCGAGTAAGCCTTTTCCATCCTTATAAGCTTTGCCTCCTAGGCTATCGAAGATAACATCTATGCCACGTTTCCCTATAAGAGTTCGGATAGCTTCAGCAAAATTTTCATTTCGATAATCTATTGCATGATCTACACCATTCTTTTTGACAAAATCTAATTTGGAAGTCGAGCACGTCCCAAACACCTCACAACCTAAGTGCTTTGCTATCTGTGTAAGCATAATTCCCACTCCTCCGGCTGCTGCTTGGACGAGCACCTTATCACTAGGATGTAAGCTTACTGCCTCTGTCGCACAAAACATAGCTGTGCATGCTTGTGTTGCCAATGTTGTTGCTTCTGGATAATCCAAAGAGTCTGGAACCTTAGCGACACCTGCAACATTGGTGCTCACATATTCTGCATAACCTCCAAATCTACATAATGCAGTTACTCGATCACCGACTTTGAAGTCTTCTACCTTGGCACCAATTGTATGAATTCGACCAGCTACATCATAGCCTAAGAGCGCAGGATTCTTCGGCGCATCCGGATATAGACCTCTGCGGGCAACTACATCAGCAAAATTCAAACCCGATGCTTCACTAGCTATAATGACATCATAATCTCCAGGCTTCGGAATGGGCAACTCTGTAATTGTAAATGCTTGATCACTATTGCCATAACTTGTCAATTGAATGCCTTTCATCGTTTGAAACATGGAATAGATAGTTTTGATCTATAACAAAGTTCTTATAAACATCCTAAATCTCTTTGTTTTTAGATGAAGAAAATGTCGACCTTCGCACCATGAAGAAAAAGGCTTCGCTCTTTTTTATCGTTGCTACTGTAATGATTGACATGATTGGTGTTGGCATTATATTACCAGTTATCCCATCATTAATAGAAGAGTTAACAGGCGACTCCATCAGTACTGCCTCTGCCTATGGAGGTATGCTTATGGTTGCCTATGCCTTAATGCAATTTATCTTTTCACCAATTCTAGGTGAGTTGAGTGACAAATATGGTCGCAGACCTATTCTTTTGATTAGCTTATTGGGTCTGAGTATAGACTATCTTCTCCATGCTCTGGCACCAACTATCTTTTGGCTGTTTATAGGTCGTATCCTTGCTGGAATTTGTGGTGCTAGTCATACTACTGCTAATGCTTATGTAGCTGATATCTCTGACCCTGATGAAAAAGCCAAGAATTTTGGATATCTAGGAGCAGCTTTTGGTATGGGATTTATTATCGGACCAGCAATAGGCGGAATATTTGGAGATATTGATATCAGACTGCCTTTTTACATCGCATCTGGCTTGGCCTTAGCTAACTTTCTATTTGGGTATTTCATTGTTCCTGAATCTCTTAAAATAGAACACCGCAGAGAAATAGAACCACAAAAAATGATACCAGGGATAGCATTGATTGATCTGACAAAATTCCAAGGATTGATCCTACTGATCCTTGCGTTCTTCTTGGCGCACATTGCAGGTCAAGCCCTACCCTCTATCTGGTCGTACCACGCCATGGAAGTTTTCAGCTGGGGTGAATCGCAAATTGGGTTTAGTTTGATGTTTGTCGGCCTAATGGTTGCTCTAGTACAGGGTGGGCTTGTGAGTAAAGCAGTCAAGACAATGGGAGAATTCAGAACGATTCTCATTGGCTTCGCCTTTTGGAGTTTGGGTATGTTTCTCTTCTCACAGGCTGGTCAAGGTTGGATGCTATATGCATTTATGATTCCTTATGCTCTCGGCGGCATCGCAGGCCCGACATTGCAAGGATTGATGTCCAATACAGTGAATGCAGATCAACAAGGAAAATTACAAGGTGGTTTGACTGCATTGATGAGTATCACTACGATAATTGGTCCTGCCATAGCTACATCACTCTTCTATTATTACACACAAACTCCAGACAAAGTGTATTACCCTGGAGCATCATATTTAGCATCTTCTTTCATATTGCTCACATCCACTTTCCTGGTTTGGTTTGGAATTAAGCAGTTACAAAATTCTTCTAAGAAAAAGGTATAAAAA
>JAHDEL010000012.1:0-86084 GCA_020628855.1 Saprospiraceae bacterium
TTCGAATCATTTTCTTGATAATAGAAATTTGTCCCATATGATAATAGCAATGCTCTATCATACCTTCAATATTTCTGCTATAGCTTCCATACTCTTCCTTTACAAAACCCGCCTGAAGTTGTTTGTCACTAAGCTTCTCAACAGCATCAGCAAAAGAGTTTGCATTATCAAACAAGGCCTCTTTGAGTTGATTCCATTGTTCTGCAGATGTAACCTCAGGCATATCGAAACTATATTTATCTCGGATATCGAGACTTCCACCATGCAGTACTTGGAGAACTCCAGCTATGTAATAGTTGATATGACAGGTGAGTAAGGCAATAGTATTCAAGGAGCTCACTTTTTGATTGGCTTCCTCTACAGTTATATCCGAAAGCAGCTTGCTATAATTTGTATTAGCAATCCATGTCCCATTAAGGATTACTTCTCTGAATCTTGATGCTAGAATCTTACTCTGTTCTTTAGCCATTGTTTTTATTCTCTTCGTTGTTTTCTTGTTTTCGAAATCTGGCACACCCTTCTAGAACTGTATCCTTTTGCAGCAAGAGAAGTATAGAGTAGGGATAGAGGATATCAGACATACCATCAGAGCATAAGCACTGGGGTGATTTTTGGATTACCACTTGTCCAAATATGCTCTCGTTGTCATAGAGTGATACTACTTGGATGAAGTCTTCTGGTCTTCCGGTTGCGTTGATAGATTCTCCGTATTTCAAAGTTTCTTGAAGCTCAACTGCCATATTGCTGAATACAACATCATGCTCATTAAATACGAGACTCCAGAATGGTTCAGTACCACTGCAATGCAGTCCAGCAAGCTTTCTATTGTCACTGATTGGGATGGGTTGCTTTACCGACTCAGTACAATGTATGCATACAATGAGCAAAGCGAAGTATAGAACATGGAATTTCAAAAGCTATCGATGTTGATCAATGAGTATAACATTCCCATCTGGATCAACAAATGTGAAGCTGCCTGGTCCTGATGTCGATTCGTCTACTGTAGTGGTTAGAGCAATATTCTGAGATTTGAGATGCTGCTGAATAGTCCTCACATCATCAAAGTCTTCAAGGTTTTGTGCATTTTGGTCCCATCCAGGATTGAACGTGATGATATTACCTTCGAACATGTTTTCGAATAGTCCAATCAGAGTATCACCATTTTTCATTATTAAATAATGCATTGCATGATCTCCAGCAAATAGTGAAAAGCCTAAAGTTTCATAGAATGCTTGTGAAGCGCTGAGGTCTTTTACGCTTAGACTAATCGAGAATGCTCCAAGTTTCATAGTTGATTGATTTGTATCAAGATATTAATAAAACTTGGGAGAGACAAATTGCTTATTTGCCTTCTTCTATACCCATGCTTATGGTAAGTATGTCACGATCAAACATATACATACCACTCTTATCATCTCCAATAAGTTCCAGTTTGTCATTCATCGTACGAGCCAAAGCTTCTTCTTCTATCTGTTCAGCGACATACCATTGGAGAAAGTTATGTGTTGCGTAATCTTTTTCTTCCAATGCAATATCAACGCATTTATTAATACTCTGTGAGACAAACATCTCATGTTTTAATAATGCTGCAAATGCGTGCTTTATCGAAGGAAAGGTTAACTGAGGCTGAGGAAGAGCAGGTATAGTTGCAAATCCACCTCTCTCATTGACAAAGTGTATAAGCTTAAGCATGTGTTGCCTTTCTTCTTCACTATGCTTATAGAAAAAGGAAGTGACATTATCGATTCCAGGTTGAATTTCTGCCCATGAGGCCATGGCGAGATAGACTTGTGAAGACTCTGCTTCTATTTTTATTTGCTCATTCAGAGCTTCTTGCATTCTCTTTGAGAACATAGAAAAAGATTTAGTTATTGATTTGAAGATATTACTACAAGTAGTACAAAATTAGCACGTATTCTGTTCAAGTGATGAGCTACATAAAATTTAGAATTAGTCTAAGGCTAGTTATGTATAGGTAATGATAGCATGTCCCTCTCTGCGATTATCTCCACTTGCTGTTTTTGAGGCAAGATCAATGGCATGAGTACCACCAAAAACCAAGTGCAGATCTTGCCATTCAGTTTTCGTTTTTTCTATTAAAGCAGGATCATATGCAAAGCCTTTTTCTAAATAAATTCGCTGATCACTTTCAAAAATTCTTGGAAGATGGATAGCCTTATCAAGATTCAACCCTAACTGAAACTGATTGAAAATAACTTGGGCAATTGAAAATGGAATCCTAGAAGAACCGCCAGAACCTATCATGAGTTGAAGTTGCATATTCCGATCGAAGCAAAGTGTAGGGCACATCATAGAGTTCAGCCTAGATCCACTCGTCCATGACCCTAGACCATTTGGCATTAATCCAGGTTCTCCTAACATGTTGTTCATTTGCATATGTGTCTCTGGCAAGAAGTAACCAGAGCCTTCTCCAATTGATGTAGAAAGCGCAATTGCGTTTCCTTTTGAATCCAGAATATTAAAATGAGATGTACCGCTCGTATGTTTATTAAATTGAGGACCTCCTTCTGGATTTGATAGGTACTTCCATAATGCATCTGGATTGCTCACATAGGGTAGACATTGTGCGAAAGCAACTCGTAAAGCCATAAAATGTTTATTACTCAAAATCTTAGGTTGCTTCTCTTTGATTTGCGAGAGGAATAATTGCATTAATCCACCTCCCATACTAGGTAATCCAGGCGTGCTAATTCTTAATCCTTTCCAATCAATAGAGTGGGGTTCCCTTTCGATAACTTGATATGCAGCAAGATCCTCAAGAGTGAGGTAACCACCATTATCAATACTATGCGAAGAAAGTTGTTTTGCTATTTCACCAATATAGAACCAATCTGACTCCTCCCTCGCAAATACTTCTAAGAAATCAGCATACTTTGGCATCGCAAAGTGACTACCAGTCGAAAGTGTTTTGTCTGATTCGAAAAATAAAGACTTACCTATTTCAGATAGTTCTAAGATTGGTGCTAGTAGTGCCGTATCTAGAGCCTGAAAAGAAGTATAAGCAATTCCATTTTTTGCAATAGCTTGAGCAGGCTGAATGAGTTCTTTTAATGGTAAATCACAATAGTATTTCGCTAAGTGTTGAATACATGCCATTGCTCCTGGTACTGCCATTGATGCAGGTCCAGCATAGAATGTTTCTTGGCTTTCACCAAAGTCAACTATAATAGTCTTGTAATTTGGATTTTGAATTGCCTTATTCTGAGGTGTTTGACAGAAGAAGTCGAGGATAATATTCTTTCCATTTGCCGTAAGGATATTTGCAAAGCCTCCAGCTCCTGCCGAAGCCATCATTGGTTCTGAAACAAAAGAAGCTAAATAAGCGCTTACAGCAGCATCGAATGCATTACCACCATTCTCTAGGATTGACTGGGCTACTTCAGAGGTTACTTTATGCCCACTCGAGATAGCATACTTTATTGAAGACATAGAGTGTTGCTGCTTTGTTCAGTAGAAATAATTGACTAAGGTAAAGGTATATTAGATAGGTAAAAAGTAACGCTCTTTCGATTTTGATGTACCGCCAATTCGATCGTAGAACTTCATCGCTCTAGTATTGAATGTGGGAGTTTGCCATTGAATATGACTACAGCCTAGTGATTTGCCATCTGCTTTAATCCGTTCAATTAGCAAATTACCTAACCCTTTGCTTCTATGTTCCTCTTCTACAAATAGACAATCCATGTAGATGTAATAAGCTCCATCCCATGTTGAAAATTGCTGGAGGTAAGTTGCGTATCCGACAAGGGTATTCTGATACTCTATGACAAGGCAATGGCAGATTTGTGGCTTGCTAAAAATGGCTTTTTCTAATAAGGATTGTTTGCCTCCTTCATGATAGTCAGCTTGCTCATACGCTGCATGCTGTTTGCAAAGGTCAATCAACTTTGGAAGATCATTCTTTATAGCTTTTCTCAGAATGTAACTCATGGTTTTTTTATGAGTTTCACTTGCTCTAAGGATCCACTTCTATTCATTTGGATGACTAAGGTATCTGCAGAAAGACTCTGAATTAAGACCTTCTTTTCAGCTTGTCCATTTTCTTGAGTATGGAGATATTGACAGTCAATACGATAAGTGCCTTCTTCGAGTTCCACGCCATAATCAACAGAATAAGCACCAGAATTAATAAACTGCATATCCATTTGATTTGATCTAGATTTGCCTGATGATTCGATAATCCAGCTGTCTACTTGCCATTCGCCAAGTAAGTCTTCCTTATTGGTTATGCATCCTGTTTCGCAGGAAGACAAGACTAGACATCCCACATACACCAATGTGATCATTACTATTTTCAAGTGAGAATTCATGTTATTCTAATTAAATCGTGTGATGAATGCATGGCGACTGGCTAAACATTCCGGGCTGAAAGTTGATTTAGAATGCTCTTAATTTGTTTTTGATAGTTGTGATTTCACTTGCTTGATAGAAGACAAAACCAATCAACAAAACAAAAGTAACAAGGTAGATAGAAACACCAGATCCTGTACTTAGCTTCCCTAAAATGACTACGGCTTTCAATGCGAGTAAGACAAAAATAATGTTTTGAGATCGTTGTTTTGCTTTGAGTTCTTCTTCAAGTTCTTTCTTCTTACCATCGAGTTGCTTCATCCACTCTTGGATTTTACTATCAGGCACTATCGGAAAGACTTGTTTTCTAATTGCATCAAATCCAACCTTTTCTTCCACTAGCTTTTTTACTATTTTTTTGCTTCGTGGGGTGATCGCTTTTTTAGTCTTATCAATGAGTAATTGTTGTATTCCTTTGTCAAATTGTGCAATGCTAGCAGGAGGAGTGTTTTCAAGATTCCCTATATAGTGCATCAGGTCTTCTTCGTGGTTCTCATAGATTCTATTAATTGCTTTGGGAATGACATTTTGAGCATCAAACTTAGAGTGCCCTTCGTTGAGTAAGTAAGCAGTAATTCCATCCTTTGAGTTGCCTTCTAAAAGGAGTTGTTCTATCTGTTTTTTTACTTCTTGTTCTACTTGAAATTTCATTGGCTATCCATTTACTCTTTTGTAAAATACGAATTTTAGCTATCTAATTCAGTTGGTTCTTTAATAAGCTTTTTTAGTGGAAGACAGACATTTGGCTTAATTTGTAACAGATAGAAGTGATAGATACGCTTAACTATGAACACATCTCTGTATCAGGTTCTGTTTAAAAAATCTTCAATAGCTCAGTGTTTATTGGACACAGGCTCTCTATCTATTCTTGACACCAATACAGCTTTTTTAGATATCCTCCAATATGATCCCCAAAACGGAAACGGCCAATCTCTCTACAAATATCTTGGTCTCGAAACGAAGGTTTTGGAGAAATATATTGCAGAAGTAAGAGCTGGACACATTTCATCTTTCACTTGTGTGATGAAATTCGTTAGGAACGATGGTTCTTCTTTTTGGGGGAATTTTGATTTCGTCTTGATCAATGAGCATCAGGTTGCACTTGCGGCTATTGTTGATATATCAGAGCATAAGCTTTCTGAGCATCAGTTAGAGGACAGCGAAAGTAAATATCGGCAGTTATTTGATCATTCTTTGAATGCTATTGGAATCTATGATATACGCAAGCATCATTACATCGATTGTAATAAGAGATTTACAGAGATTTACGGTTATGAAAAGTTAGATCTCAATCAGATATCCGCATTAGATATTACATGGGATGTTGGTGATAGAAATGTGTATGCTTTACGCTATCAAGATAATATTGACAGATTGATAAAAGGAGAGACTGTCAGTTTTGAGTCAAGCCATAAGAGTAAAGATGGAAAGCAGATCTATGTTGAAGTTGTATTGATTCCATTTTTCAGGAACGAGACCATGTTTATAAAACAGGTTACTACTGATGTTACCCAAAAGATTGTAGCAAGACAAGCACTCAAGGCTAAAATGGAGGAACTTCAAGCGATGAATAAGGAGCTAGAAAATTTCGCCTATGTGACTTCTCATGATTTAAAAGAACCCTTAATCAGCATAATTTCATTTGCAAAATTGCTGAAGAGGAATCTTGGAAACACGGATCGCAAAGAACAAGAGAAGTATTTGGATTATGTTATCAACGCTGGCTCAAAACTTTCTGGACTAATAACAGATATCCTCCAATATTCATTAGTTAATTATGAGTCAATCACCTTTGAACCTATCGTGACATCCTATCTCATCAAAGAGATTTTAGATGACTTAGGACCTCTGATTGAAGAATCTGGCGCTATTATTAAAGTTGAAAGGGGGATGCCCGAAATTATTCAAGGCAATCGAACTTATCTGTATTTGCTCTTTCAGAATCTCATTAAGAATGCCATTAAATATAGGGATGATCAAAGACGACCAGAAATCAACTTGGGCTATCAGTCTCAAGAAGAGTCTCATCTGTTTTCTGTTCAAGACAATGGCATAGGAATTAGCCAAGAGGTTTTTGAAGACATCTTCACAATTTTTAGTCAAGCAAATCGAACTTCTGTAAATAAGGGGTCTGGTATAGGGTTAGCAATTTGTAAAAAAGTTGCTGAAATTCATCATGGTAAAATTTGGTTGGACTCTACTCCAAACGTAGGGAGCCAGTTCACTTTCAGTATTTCTAAATCGCTGTAGTATTTACTCTGAGAGCGGAAGTTTGATTGTTATTGTCATTCCTTTGTTTAATCCTTCTGAGTGAGCTGAAATACTTCCTTCATAATATTCAATCATTCGCTTACATGTATGTAAACCAATGCCTTTTCCTTCTTGGTCGAACATTCTTCTTTCTCCTAAGTCGAATATAGAAGTGGAGTATTCAGGTTTGATACCAATACCAAAATCTTGGAATTCGATGAATGCATACCCTTCTTTCTTTTTACAAGAAATGATGATCTTTTGATCCTTCTCAATCTGCTTGTATTTAATACTGTTGGCAATGAGATTTTGGAATATTTGAAGAAAATGACTTTCGAAGCCCTGAATGATTGGAAGCTTTGTCATTTTAAGAATGGTGACTTCATTTTGAGTAATTGCATAGCTGAGATCATTGACCACTTTATTGAGCACCAAGTTGAGATCTATTCTTGAACTTTGAGATTGTTCAGTTTCATGTAGAGATGTATTCAAGGTTTCGTCAAGAAGTAGGGTCAATCTATTTGCAGCATCTTTGACGATATCGAGGTATTCTTTAGACTTCTCTTGAAGGTTGGTTTCTTTTTTTTCGATTAGCTTAATGAATGCAGATATAGTTTTCAGTGGAGACTTCAAGTCGTGTGATACTATATGTGCATATCGCTGTAGACTTTTGTTCGATATTCTTAATTGCTCATTAGCCTGATTGAGTTCAGCTGTTCTTTTTTGGACTGTAATCTCAAGTTGGTCCTTATAAGTTTTTAGGTTTTCATTGGCGACAGCATATCCTATTCTTGTTGCACAAAGTGAAGATATTGTTTGCAACATTTCCAGATGAAATTCAGTATAGAAACCCTTCTCAGAATGTTCAGAATCTATGACACCAATGACCTGATTATCATAAATAATAGGTACTGCGATCTCGGAAAATCTAAAGTCATCATCAACAATATATCTTGGATCTTTGGAGGTGTCATCAATAATTTCAGATACTCCTGTTTTTGCAACGGTGCCAACAACCCCTTGCCCAATAGGTATTGTAATTTGTCCAGCTATTTCTTGATCGATTGGATTCTTCGGGCCATAAGCAGCTTTCTGAACCAGAACATTTCTTCTTTCATCTACCAAGTAGATTACACAATCTTCGAGACCAAGTTTCGAGATAACATTCTGACAAATAGACCAAAGTATTTCGTCAATAGAGTTCCTTTGAAGGACTTCTTTGACAAAGTCATGAATGACTTTTTGGTGTTTAAGTTTTTCTTCAAGCTGAGCGAGTCTGTCTTGCACGCTTTTATTTGATGGGGTCATGTGTCGCTATTGCAAAAATCAAACAGGATCATCAATTATGCTAGAATACAATATTCTAACATCTTGATAATCAAAAAAAATCCCTATTTGCTAATAGAAAGACACAGGAATTTGATTCTTACACTACGTGGTAAAGAAAAAAAGCAGGCTAATCTTAATGTCATACAACTAGAGTAAGTTGATTGATTAAGATCAGCCTGAATGCAATTAGAATTTTCCGTTAGAATTTTTCCACTCTGATTCTGCAGGTATATTTTCTATGATGTCCCAATGCTCGACAATTTTGTTGTCTTCAACTCTGAATAAATCGTAGTAAGCAACTTGATCACCTTTGCCGAATTTGCCTTCGCTCATTGTTAATACGAAGTTTCCTTCGCCAAGCACTTTATGTACTTTAGAATATTCCATAACTAAGCCATTTTCTGCAAAATACTTTAGGGCTGCACCTAATCCATCGAGGCCGTCAGCGACAGCTGAGTTATGTTGGAGATATTGAGAAGTACTAACGTAATCTGTTACTTTTTCATTTTTTCCATTGATTAACACGTCATCAATAAACCCTTTCACTAGCGCTTTGTTTGCAGCAGTTTTATCAGTATCTGTGATTGTCGTTGTTCCATCTAACTGAGTTCTTCCGCTAGGATTTGGTGGTGTTATTTGGGTTAGGTTATCCCAGTGCTCTACAATCTTACCATCTTCAAATCTGAAGACATCAAATGCAGCTTTAGGTCCAAAAAAGTCATATTCGTTATGCAAGAAAACATAGTCTCCATCTTCGAAAGCTCTAACTACTTTAGCTTTGAAGCCACCTTCAGGGGCATTGGCAAGAACTTGTCCAAATCCTTCTAAGCCATCTCCAACAGCAAGGTTATGTTGAATGTACTTTTGTGGATTAATGTAGCTAACCGCTGTTTTATCTCCTGTTTCTAAACTTTCAATGACAGCAATAGCTTTTTGTTTGTTTGATAATTCCATTGTTACAGTTTTTTGTGATTCAATATTGGTTTGCTTATTTGAGTTACAGCCTGTTGCAATTAGCACTAAGGCAAATAAGCTTGATAAAATTTGAGTTTTCATTTTGCTCTACTTTTTTGTTTTAGTAATACTGCAAAATTCACCCAAAGAAGAGTGTCATCTATTATAAGAATACGCTTAATGACTGTAGAAATGGGAAATTATCAACGGAATGCACGAAAAGCTTCAGGAGTAACAGTAGTAAGCCTTTTGAAAAATTTATAGAAGTTTGTTGTTTCGGCAAAGCCTGAAGCAAATGCAATCTCTTTAATCGAGAGTTCGGTATTAATGAGTAGACGCTGAATTTGAGTCAAAGCGATTTGATCAATAATAGATTTTGCTGATTTATTCAGAATGCTCTTTGTGATTGTATTTAATGTTTTTGTACTTATTCCCAGTTGCTGAGCATAATAATTAACTTGCTTGTGTGTACTCACATTGGCTTCAACTAAATGCTGAAATTCAATAAACTCTTTGAGATATTTACGAGATGATACGACTTGTTTAGATTCAGCCTTAATTCTATAGAGGTAGGTAATCAGGATATGTAGTTGACTGCGGATAATACCTAACGAATATTCATCTCTGATGTCAAAATATTCTGTATTCACTTTCGAGGTAATTTCTTGAATCTCTTGGAAAGCTCGTTCATTAAGTTGAATCATTTGTTTTCCAATAATCTCATTAAAGAGCTGTAATGTCTTGATGGCTTCAAGTTCTTCTAAATATGAAATCAGGAAATTGTCAGTAAATAACAAGACCCATCCTTTTAAACTCTGACTGTTCGAAAACATGTGAATTTGGTCCTTTCTTATTGTCACCAAACTGCCTCTGCATAATGAGTATTCTTCAAAATCAATGATGTGAGTTCCTTGACCTTCTTCGATTAATAGCATGACATAGAATTCCACCCTATGCAATTCGAATGGTGTATGATTAGCAAAGTCTCTTTGGATGAGTTCCTCGAACCGAACCATATCAAATTCAGCAGAGGGGTTTTGCTGGTTTGAGAATTGGATATGTTTTAGTTGTTCCAGTTTCTTTAATGAGTTAGAAAGTTTGCTTGAGGGCCTGGTTTCAAAATCTATAGAAAAGACCGAGTGCAAAAGTATTCATATTAAAGATGACTCTTTCTGAATTAAATACTCCAAAATTATCTGATGTTATGGTGTAATCTCTTCCCATCCTAACACGAACTCCAAGGTTGTTATTGAATTGATTTTCGACAAGAAAGTAAATTCCAGTCCAAAGATTTTCGATTTCGAGTTGTTCTAACTCAGATGAAATTAATGTTGGTTGAGTCGGATAATCAATTGTGGAATTGATGCCAAGATGAACCTTTGCTCCTATACCAATTGAGAGATCAAGTATGCCTTTCTTTTGCAAAACTCTTGAGTTAATTGCTGCTCCTAAAGAAAGTGAAGAAAGCTTGATATTCCACTCTGTATTTTGGCGGGAGGCATGATTGTAGAGCAATGAAGCTGTAGTAAAAAAATACCTATTATATCTGATGAGACCAGATGCACCAAATGTAAAACCATTCAATTGTCCGCCATCTATGACCATGCGATTTGGACTATCAATAAATGAAATTGAGGCTGAACCAGTCAAGCTGGTCTGAAATCTTTCAGTGTATTTGATTTCGCTATATATTCTAATGTCTTTGTTTATAAATGCATTGTATTTGAGCAAGGCATTTCCTATAGATTTCATTGAATAGGAAATGCGTTTACCGTCGTTTGCTTCATTTAATTGGGGTATGGTTGTATAGAGATAGGTATTTATATCCCTTTTATGCGCATCAAGTGCCTTCCAATGGCCTGCATAGAAGATATAATAGTTTTGATTTCTAAACTTATCTTGACCAACTGCAAATTTGACGTCGAGATTAATTAAAATCTTGACCAGCTTATAAGCATCCTCAACTTGAATTCTTGTCACCCTACCTTCATCATAATAACTGAGTACTTCTTCTGCTGATAGGGCAATCCTTTCTTTCTGTTTTTTATAGATAATGCCATCTTCATCTGAGTAATTCTGCAATACTTTATCTATGTGAATTGTGTCATTCGATGCAGTTATGATGAAGCTTTTTTGACTAGAAAGCTGTACGGTGAATAGGATAAGCAGAAGTATTCCGCTGAACTGTTTTGTAGCACTTGAATCAGACATAGAATAACGGTTAAGATTGTTATCTCTTCTCGGCAGAGCTGCTGATACCAGTATTTTTCGTGTTCTAATCCAGCATTCATCCTTTATGACTACTAGTAGTATGCTTAACTCTCTGCGAAAAGTCAAGTATAAATTACCTAATAATCACAAGTCTTGCAACTTTCGAATAGTCTTCATCGGCAATCTTTAGAAAGTATTGACCATTCTCCAAATCCAATTTGAGATCTGCTTGCCCATTCACCAATTCCTGATTTTGACTAAAAACTAGCTGACCATTGATATTATAAATCTGCAACTCTACAGTTCTCAAGTCTTTACTTTCTAACAGAATTGAGAATGCTCCTGGATTGGGATTTGGGCTCAATACTAAAGAAGAAGTAGTAACAATATCACTTGTATTACTTGTGAAGTCAACAATCACTGTTGTTGAACTTAGACAAAGATTTGCATCACTGACTACTATTGTGTATTCATCGTTCGGGAGGTTAGTGAACTCCCCTTCTGTCTGCCATGTCATTCCACCATCAATAGAGAATTCATACTCAGGTGTTCCTCCATTCGCACTTACTGTGACTGTGTTATCAACGATTTCTGTAGATAAGGTTAACTCTTCAGGCTCAGTAAGAGTCAGGAAAGGACCTTCCCAAACAAACCCATTGCTATCCTGTATGAATATTTGATAATCATTCGGGGCAAGGCCAGTAAAGACGCCTTCATTCATATAATTGACTCCATCTAGGGAGTACATAAATGGTTGTAGCCCTCCTTCAACATTAAGAATGATAATACTGCCGCTATCCTCACCAAAACATCTGACATTATTTGCTTCGTATTCGATAGAATTAATCAAACTCACAGCTGCTTCAAGAGTAGTGATACAACCATTACTATCTTGAATGGTGATTGTGTAAGCTCCTTCTGATTCTAACATAAATAGGCCGGAGGATTGGAATGTCATGCCATCAATACTATATGTGTATTCACCTGTACCTCCCATTCCACTTACTGTAAGCTCAGAACCGAAGATTGACACACTGCCTGTTAATTCTTCTGGGTTTTCTAAACTGATAGGATCCAGTTCAATCAATTGATTACTTTGATCTCTTACGACAGGTGTATAAATGCCAGAAGGTAGGTTAGAGAAAGTAGAATCATTTTGGAAATTGACACCATCAATGCTGTATTCATAGGGTTCGATTCCTCCTGTAAGACTGATAGATAAGACCCCATCATTGCCTTCGAAACAGGATATTAACTTGACCACTTCTGTACTTCCACTCAAAGGAATAATTATTACCTCAGCAGAAAGAGAAAGTTGACAACCATTTTCGTCCTGAACCAGTATGATATATTCTCCATTAGAAAGATTCATAAAGGTATTAGATGGTTGGAATAATTCGCCATCAATACTAAAGAATAAGGTACCTGTTCCGCCACTTGCATTTACGGTTATAGTATTATCTATGACATCGATAGACCCAGTAATTAATTCAGGATTATCAATGGTGAGTTGAATATTGAAGACAGTCGATTGTGCATCTTTTACTCTAAAGGTGTAATCTCCAGCAGCAAGGTTAGTAAATATTGGATTGTCTTGGAATGGACTACCGACTATCCTGTAACTGTATGGAGGCACTCCACCATCAACGACACATTCCACTGTTGCAGTAGCATTATCATGGCAATCGATAGGATCGACAAGCAAAGTTTGCAGCGAAAGTACACCGACATTTACTTCAGCTGTTAGTTGAATAGAGCACCCATTTTCATCAATAACAGTAATGGTATAATTCGAGTTTTCTAAACCTTCAAATGTATTTGATGATTGTGGATTTCCATCAAACAGCTGGTAATTAAGCTCTCCAGTCCCACCAGATGCATTGATGATTATCTGGTCAAAATTCACTTCTACTGTAGCCACAATTTCAGGTGGATTTTCTAAGGTTAATGTTTGGCCAACAACTGTACCTTGTGAGTCTCTAACTGTAAACATGTAGGTTCCTGCATTTAGGTTTTCGAAGATGCTTTCTTCTTGATAAGGGCCTTCGTTAATGCTAAACTCATAGGGAGGAATGCCACCTTGAGGAGTAATGGTCAACGAGCCATCCTCACCATCGTAGCAAGTGATAGGTTGGCTTATTGCAATAGTTGATTGTAGTCCTTCAACATTAATAATTACAGTTGTGCTAGCTGTGCAACCAGTTTCATCCTGAACAGTAATTAAATATTCTCCATTTTCTAGATTATTGAATGTATTGCTTTGTCCAAATTCGCCATTATCTAGCTGATATTCTACTTCTCCTTGTGTTCCTGTTGTGGAGACAGAAATTGAGTTGCTATTGACCTCAATTGTCACAAGTATTTGGTCAGGGTTTTCTATGAGGACTTCTTCTAAGATAAATTCGCATCCATATCTATCCGTAACCTTTGGTATATATGTTCCTTCTGTGAGATTCTCAAACACAGATTCTGCTTGCACAGTCATATTCAAGCTGTACTCAAAAGGAGGAAAGCCTTCCGTTGTTATGATTTCAATACTGGCATCTGATGCATCAAAACAAGAAAGAAGATGAAGTACGTTTGCCGAAGCTACCAAGTTGTTTTCAATGACGGTGATTGTAAATGTCTGATCTGGAAGCCATCTGCCCATTTCATCTACTATGTCAAACTGGAAAGTATCCGAAACCCCTTCTTCTCCATTGTGGGTATAACTCACTGCTTGAGTATTCAAATCTTGCTGGGTAAACTGTTGACCTATGGCTAGAGGAGTCGCATTTAAATTAATTGTACCATTTGCTGGTAATGTCCTCAAAGAATAGGTAATTGCTTCAGCTTCTCCAGCAACTAATAGTGACTCTGCAGTCAAAGTCTCAGTCTTTCCTCTTGGAACTTGAAGAATGGTATTATCCACTAGTAATGGTGAGCCAATGGTAGTACCAGTACAAATTTCTAAAGACCAATAGTTCAATTGTCCATCATCAGCACTTGGGTAAAGATCAAGTACACTCAATCTCCAAGTACCTGAGCTCTGCATTCCAGTAAATACCGAGAAAGGTGTAATTGGTTGGAAGTCTCCGTTAATACTTGGAAATGTTTCATTGCACGTGGATTCTAATTGACTTGCAGTGGCTTCTGCAGTATCATAGAGCAAGACTTGCAAGTCATCAAACTCACATCCAAATTGTGACTCAGGGACACCAGGACGATCTATAAGTCTTGCTTCTGTCCCGTCTGGTCCAATAAGAGCCAGCTCTAAGTCGCCTGTCCATTCATGCGCACAATCTATCTCAACTTTTAGAGATACTATTTGCTCATCATCAAAGACATCTATTGAAGAACTTTGGTCTGGCGGAATAGGCAATGGAAAATTATCATTGCTTTCATAGATTTCGCATTGAATGTCTCTTAATGTTTGGAAAGCAGATATTGAAGCAAATGGTGGATCCTCGCAACTATTGATACCTTTCACTCTCCAATAATACACAGTGGAAAAGTTTAGGCCATCCAAATCAAGTACACTCTCGAAAATCGTAGTGTCCAGAGTTAAAGTCTCGAACCCAGGATCCGTGCTAATTTCAAAGAAGTATGCATCAGCATCTTCAATAAATTCCCAAGTGAGTTCTGCATTATTCGGATTAATGTTCTTTGCTCCATTTTCTGGAGATAACACAATTGGTGGTTCTAATGGAGCAGGAATATAGAGGGTAATATTTTGTGTTCTGGTAATTTCTCCAGATTCAGCATATACAGTGATATCATATTGGCCTGGTTCAACATTTTCTGTGCTATTAATGATGAGTTCAGTATTTGCATCAGGGACGATTGGGTTGTCCACGATTTCAGTGGTGAGTCCTTCAGGGATATCAAGAATAGAAATGGTGATAGGATCCTCAAACCCTACAAGCCCTTCGAAAGCAAGATCAATCGAGTCATTTTTTTCAGGACACAGAGATGTAAACTGTGGATCTACATTCATCACAAAAGTAGGTGCTAGAATAGTGAAATTTTCATCTGAAATATCGAAGAAAACAGAGTTATTCCCTTTGATCATTATTCTTGCTTCATCAGTATATTGATTAGGAACATCTAAATCATGGGTTCCATCATTTGGGGTAGCTTCGGCAAGTAGGATAGGGTATGTAAAACCACCATCAGTCGAAAGGAATATATCAACAAACTCTGCATTCACAGGAGGGTTATTGGTGTTGGCAACATCCCAACTAATCGTTGCACTCGACCCGAAAGTCCAAGTAACATCTGAAGTGTTGGGCTCAAGAACGAGAAAAGGCCCTGCTTGTGCTGTAAAGGAAATATCAAAGTCTACCTCATCAGTACAACCTCCACCAAAATTATTATCTCTAACAGTACACCGAAAATCCATATTTCTCGATACTGAAGGGAGTACTTCCCATTGAGGCGTTATATTGTTAATGGTTGCTTCGAGGTTAGGGAAGTAACGACTTGGTTCTGTAATAGGACTATTAGATCGAAAAGCTGGACCACCTGTATTTGTTGACAATGGTGGCATTGTAGCCACTTCACTATCCATTTGCTCCCAACAATAGGATAGGACATTATCAGGATCAGGGTCACTGGCTTCGACAGTAAGTACGAAAGGTGTACTTATGGGTAAGGTGAAATCAGAAGCCGCAGTTAAAATTTCTGGCGGTAAATTGCCATTTGGCATAAGATCGGCACAACTGTTCCCATTCCCTGTGATGAAGTTGCTCATTTCAGTAATGCTGTAAGCATGAAAATGATCATCACTATTGCTTTGAACATTAGGTGTACAAATCCCAGCATACCCCATAATTGTACTAGCACTTCCTGGCTCTACAGCCGCTGGACCTGCTCTGTTGCAATCATTATTTTGTGTATGGTTGCCACCAAATTGATGACCCATTTCATGACAAACATAGTCTACCCAAAATGGGTCTCCTACTGGTGTGCCTTGACCTGTGACTCCTCTTGCTCTTCCATTGGTACATGGACTTCTTAGGCTTGCAACACCACCTCCACCAGTCGAGAAGACGTGACCGATATCATAGTTGTTTAAGCCGATAATGTTATCAATGGTTGCTTGGTTTTCTCCAAGCATAGTGCCTCCATTACCATTGGTGTAAGGATCATTAACTGGGTCAAAAAAGATAAGTTGATCAGTGTTAGGGATAAGAACCATAGTGAGGTTAACGTCGGTCTCATAGATACCATTAACTCTCGTCATGGATGTGGCATAAGCAGCCATCACATCAGGTATTGTTCCTCCATGAAAATTTGCATATTCTGCTGTGCAAGCTAAAGCAAGCTCATAGACTCGAAGTTGGCAATCACCTTCAAGTTTATTCAGGAAGGTGGGCTCATCGGTAGTGCTTTTTTCAGCTTTTACATGACATTCGAAAGGTTGCTGATGAGTGTAATCAGATCGATAGTAGCTGATATATGTATTTACTGTGCCGACGGCATAGGTGTCAATATAAGAAGTATGCCTTCCTGCGCTTCTTACCATAGCATGTAGACCCTTATGAGAATATCCACAATGCATTGTTATTGATGGGTCATGAACTGCAACACCTACAAAAGTTTTGATCTCAGGATATTTTGCACTGAGTTCAGGGTGCATAACATGAGATTCCATCATTTGGAAAGACTGGATGGTCCCATCAGGCATTGGAAACTCTACAATTGGAAGAGACATCTTTGTAGATTCTTCAGAAAACCTGAGTGGCGCAGGATCCAGTTCTGATTTTAACCTCTGAAAATCTACTTCAAAGAGTTGAAAGCGATCTGGGATGATCTGCCTTGTTTGTTGTGAACGAGAGAGTGCACTTTCATCGATAGAGCTCCAAAGAGATGATGATTGTCCGATAAGAAGTTGAGTTGCAAGAAAGAGGCAACTCAATACAGTAAGTCTAGGCATTTGTTGTGTTTGTATAATCGAGAAAGTTCTCGTTATGAATTCATGCCTAAGTTATGTAGCAATATTGCATATTTCAAGATATTCTTTCACAAAGTGATCCTTTTCGAAAGATTCCGACAATCCCTTGATGACTTACCACTTGTCTAGAAAGTCCTTGCTGAGGCTGTCAACAATGGGATGTGAGTTACCCCAAGCCTGATAGACATCTCTTGCCCACAATCGGATTATTGCTTTGCATGCATCTTGATTATGCGAATTTGCTAATATGTCAGTTGTTGTTAAATGACCTCTTTCTAGGACTGGTGGGGGTGTCAAATACTCATGCTCTTTCCCGACTTTATAACTCTTCAGATAATCACTAAATCTAGACGATAAATCATAAGTCCATGTCACGTTATGAGCTAAGATGAGATGTAATCTTGATAGATGGAAGTGGTTATTCCATCTACCATGAATCTCAGGATGTTGGAGAGTATGAGCATCGACTATCAAGAATCGATATATGTGATTTTCAATGAGAGAATAATCAATTTCTTGGAAACCTAGATTAAAGATTTCGAGACATTCATGAATGCCCCTCTTTGTTTTAGCTCCACAGAATTGGCAAGGTCCAGAGTCAATTAATTGGACACGATTTTTTTGTGCAAACTGAATGTAGTCCTGCATCTCAACTCAAACTCAAGCCTTCATTAATCATAGTTTCTATCCATAGGTATAGACTGCTTGGAGACCCAGCGGCATACCAACAACCCAGAAAATCACTAAGAATGCTGTCCAAATAATCAAGAATGCTATCGAATATGGAATCATGAGTGACACCAAGGTGCCGATACCAGTCTTCTTGACATAGCGTTGACAAAAGACAACGACGAGTGGAAAATATGGCATCAACGGTGTTATGATATTTGTAGAGGAATCACCCACTCTATAAGCAGCTTGAGTAAGCTCAGCTGAGTAGCCTAGTTGCATCAACATAGGTACAAAAATTGGTGCCAATAAAGCCCATTTAGCAGAAGCAGACCCAACAAATAAATTGACAAATCCTGCTAAGAAAATAATTCCAGTGATAGTTACAGGTCCAGGTAAATTTAGAGCTTTTAGACCATTTGCTCCCTTGATAGCCATCAAAGCACCCAAGTTAGAACTTGCGAATGCATTGATAAACAACGCACAAAAGAATGCCATCACTATGTAGTATGCCATGCCATTCATAGACTTAGTCATATCATCAATGACATCTTTGCCAGTGGTGTACTGTTTTGAAATATACCCATGAATTACTCCTGGTAAGAGGAAAAATAAAAAGATCAATGGTACAATAGATCGCATTATAGGCGCAGAGAACGAGGTCAAGCTCCCGCTTTCATCTCTAAATGGTGAATCAGCTGGAGAGAGTGTAAGACAAAACAATACAAAGAGAATCAATGTCACTGCTGTAGCTACCCAGAATCCTTTTTTCTCCTGTGGTGTAATCGTACTCATTTCTGGAGCTTTCTCTGCATCTTCATCTACGGGCGCAGTCTTTAGGAGTCTTGGTTCTATTATCTTATCTGTAATATACCAACCAAGTAATGTAATTAACACACTTGAACAAGCTGTAAAGTAATAGTTGCACAGAGGATTAATCTCTATTCCAGCGTCAAGAATTTGAGCAGCAGGTTGAGTAAACCCTTGCAGAAGGGGATCCAGAGCAGAAGGTAAAGGATTAGCACTAAAACCACCAGATACACCAGCAAACGCTGCCGCTATACCAGCAAGAGGATGCCTGCCGGCAGCATAAAAAATAATACCACCCAATGGAATAACTAATACATAACCAGCATCAATTGCAGAGTGCGAAATGATACCAACAAAGATTACCATTGGTGTAAGTAGGAAATTAGGAGTCTTATTGAGCATCATTTTGAGCCCAGTATTAATATACCCAGAACCATCTGCGACTCCAACGCCTAACATAGCTACTAAGACGACTCCTAGTGGAGCAAAACTCGTGAACGTGTTCACCATGTTAGACAAAAAAGAAGCCATTGACTCCCCAGTAAGAAGATTTTTGATTCGGATAGGATTACCATCACGTGGATTTATTTCTGCAAACTCTACAGGTGCAAGCATAGCAGAAATTACCCATACAAGTATCAAACAGAATAAGAACAGAATAGCCGGATCAGGCAATTTGTTACCTACCTTTTCTATAACATTCAGTATTCTGGTTATTCTACCTTTTTTCGGTTCTGTATTTGACATAATCTAAATTATTCTTGTGTTGTAGTAGCGGTATTTTCTTCAAGGATCTCTGGCGCAGGAAAATAATTCGTGGTATTAGATTCGATGACTGTTTTCAAAGCGTTGATGTGTTTTTCTTCTTGCTTTTGAAAAGTGCCACCTAGGATATGCATTGCTGCAAACATCGATCTATTTATTATGCCTTTACCGTGGACTGTATTTGTTGTTTTGACTGCTGTCTTCCCGTCTTTTGTTTGAAATTCAGCTTTTTGATCAAAGATGGAAAAGTCACTATCGAATTGGAGTTCAATATGGTCGTTTTCTTTAATTGACTTGATAGTCTCGATCATTTCGAATGGATTCTCACCATCGAGATCGACGACTACTTTGTATTTGCTTCCGACAGCACTCTGCTCGCCTTCGAGCAATTCTATGCTCTTAAATCCATCAAGCCATTGATTATATTTAGAAGCATCTTGATGCACAGCCCATGCTTCTTCTATGGGTTTGTTAACTGTGATTTCATGTCCATAAGAAAATGAAGGACACAAGATTCCGAAAAGGAAGAAGGCTAAGATGAGACCTAATAGTAGGAAGCCTAAGATTTTTAAAGCTTTCATTTCTGGTTGTTTTGATTTTGACAGATTAAGCTACTAAACTCCGACTACATTCATACTACAAACCAGATAGAATCTTTTTTTGAACGTGATATTAGAAGTGCTGACAGAGGCTACTGGATTACCATAAGGATTCAATCCATAACTTTTTAGTGATGACACCTTTTTGTGTCAGTAATCTTACTAAGTATAGACCTTTTGGAATGTTTGATAATGAGAGTGAAATTTTCTGGTTCATGTGTTCTGATACGATGACTTGTCCATGATGATTCACAATTGTCGCTTGCTTTAGCTCATCGTCATTGGATAAGATTGTCACCTCATTGTAAGCTGGGTTTGGATAGATTTGTATGTCTTGATTGACTTGCGATTGTTCATCTAGACTAGTCATCACATTACCAATCTGAAACCAATTAATATTAAAACCATCTGTTGCTGGCACTAGCCGCAAAGTGTGTATTCCAGCATCCAACTCAATGGTTGACTCATAAGTTCTCCATTCTTGCCATCCACCTGAATTATCAATTTCTTGTGTGTGGATCAGATTACTAGTATTGAGAACCATATTTAGTGCAGCAGTTTTTGTTGATGCTATTCGAAAGGAACATTCATAAATGCCAGATTCTGGAACTTCTATTTTGTACTCTAGCCAATCTCCAGGGTCAACCCATCCCACATTTGCAAACCCATTCACATCATCGGTGAGTTCTAGTAGCATACCATGCATGCTATTGTATTCTTCTGCTTGAATTCTTGCTGGAATTGTTACTACATTATTGGGGTCATGTGTTGGCATTTGCTTATAGATAGCTCCTAATTCTGTTAGGCTACCATTATCACCTAGTATATCAATATGCGGATAATTTGAGATACCTTGTCCTCTACCTATGAACCAAGCATATCTATAAACATTAGGGTTAGCTTCAAGGTAATCTACTGCACCGACCATAAAATTTATCTGATCATTGATTGAGTTAATATTACCATTTGCTTCCCAACCAGCAAATTCAGTGACCCAGATAGGTTTATTGTATTTCTCAAATTCTCCTATAAACCAACTGAGAGCACTCACAGTATTCATGTAACTATGGACAGCGATATGATCAACTCTGCAGTTTTCGCAAGCTGCAAAGAAATCGTCTAAGTAGTCGAATGGGTTGGTGTAAGTAACACCATTTTCTGTGACACAATTTCCACAAAAGTTAACCGCAGGTCCTACTATTTCTAAGTTATACTCATCGGCAATTTCTTCAAGCCTAGGCCATTGAGCAGCAACTTGAGAAGGGGTCATGTTAGCTTGTTCTGTAAAATTTGGTTCATTGAATCCAAGCAAGTATTTGGTTTCGGGGTGAGAATCAAGGAAGTTACGGAGTCTTGTTTCATCAAAAGCTCCATTCCATGTCATTGGCACATATTCGTAACCAGTTGTTGAAAAAATCTCTGCAACACCATTATCAGGGGATACAGTCCAATTATACCACCATGATACTTCAGGCGTCAAAGCTGCTATATCTTCAGGCGAATGGTATCCATAAGCAAGACCACGCTTGTTTTGAGAATAACCATAAGATAGGCTAATAGCTACTAGGAGAAGAGTGAGATGAATTGTCTTTTTGGTCATTGTTATTATTGTTTGAACCAGACAAGATTCATGAGTAAATTTCTACAATCATCATTCATGTCTCGGCAGTAAGCATCATAATCTTCTGGTAGGATTTGGTCTTTATGATACATTATATCATAGACAATTTCTGTTGCCTTTAAGCTTTGGATTGTCTGAGATTTATTGAATGAATAAATAGCATTTTCCGTTTCAAAATTATTCAGTTTGTATAAAGCATCTTTGGGGAGTTTCATCGACGTTTTCTGAAGATATGTGACATTCTTATCCACATCTATTGGATAGAGTATACTATCACAAGAGATAGGTTGTACATAATTGTATAGATTCATTGGTTCAAAGGAAATCATATAGACCTCAATTCCCTTTTCCTCATTTTTCTTCCAGGGCTCAACTAAAATGTAGCTTTCTTTCATCGTAAGTACATTATTTTCATAATCGTCTTCAATCGAAAGACTAGATTCCGATTTCACATTCAGAAAGATGGTTGAATAGGCTTCTTTGAATGATTCAGCCAGATCTTTTGGAGAATATTGATCAAATAGGTTTCGAAAATAATCTGCATTTTTTCCTTTGAATTTAGAGACAACTTGCAAGGTTCCATCACCATTTACATTACTGAGATCGAAAGTTTCATAGACTTCTGTTCTTGAGACATCTGTGGTAATATCCATACGCGTCAATTGCTGAGTTTGCTCATTGATGACAAGACCATATCCATAATCATAAGAATGTCTATCCTCGAAGGAGCCACCTTGCAAGTAAAGTGAAGGATCCACCCAGTAAGTCTCTTTTCCCTTTTGACACCTAACAATCACATGATCAAACAGTGCGGTGCCAGGTAAATGTTTGTTTAAGGATTTACCATAAGAAGAATTTACCAGAACTAATGACACATCATCAAAAGTGAGTTTGTCAAGCAGTTGATACAGCAAAAGACTTTTGTCTTTGCAATCGCCATAATTTCTTCTGATAACTTCTCCCGATGGAGTTGCTTTGAGACTACCAATTCCTCCATTTACAGAAGTGTATCTAATCGTATTCTGCACATGGTCTAGAATGCTTGTTGCTTTTTCGAGTAGGGTCTTTTTACCAGTTGTTACCTCTTCAAATATGCTATCAACCTCCGCATAATCTCCTTTGACAAACAGACTTTCTGCCCATGTTACTACACTGGCCCAAGTGGCATGTGAGCTCAATTCAATAAGGTTGAAAGGGTCTGCTGAAAACGACATGGATTCTTCAAGATAAGCAGGCTCAATATGGTAACCATGAATGTCAATGATTGTATCAGCTTCAGTAGAATATTTGGCGATGTCAAGGTGGTCAGTGACGAGTATTCTGGAATCAAAATCTAAGCCCCGAGGAGCTATGAATCGAAAAGACATGTGATCAACATGATTAAAACCTTGCAAATAATAGAGTTGATGCAATTGATCTTTGTACAAAGGATTGACTCCAATGGTCGAATAGGCTACCTCTACAATATCACCTTTGCGAATATCAACAAGTATTGTATTGGCTAACATAACACCACTAAACACATTTTCTTTCATTGCCATTTCGTCATTTATCAGCTTAAATTCTACATCTTGTGTTCTGTCGATTTTCTTTCCATTTCGATCAATTATCAAGGAGTGAAATTCTATTGTCTGATAGGAAGTATCAATACTGATATTTATTTGAGAAAGGTTATCAACTCCGGCTGTATTAAGAATTTTTGCCTTAGATCTGATAAAAAAGGTCTCAGAAGCATGATGTGTGCATTGATCATAATTGAGATAGTAATAGCCATCTTGAACATCATAAGTATTCACCTGAGATTCAAGTAATGTATCTCTGATATCGACCCATTCAGGAATTGGAGTCTTTATGATGGTTTGTGCCAAACTAAGCTGGCTCAGAAGTATTCCGATTAGGGCTAGTGTTATTCTCATAATTGGCTTTAAGATAAATGTGTTACTTCCTCAAAATACACACTTCTGCATTGTCTCCTGGCATTCACTACAGTACAGTGAAAGAATCATTCTCAAACACATATTTCTTTTGCACAGCTCCTTGTTCAATTTCAATTGAAAACTCGGGGCTTTCTGTCTTAATTTCAGTTGGAAACCAAGTGTGCTTTTCGGTTTTATTGATGAGAATAAACAATCCATTTGGGTCTCCGACTGCACAGAATCGTTCAAAAGTTCCAGAATAAATAGGCAGTTGATAACCTGTAGTGAGTTCGTTGTATAATTTTTCAATCGAATGAGTGGCCACTCCCATTTCTGAAATATTAAGGATGGCATTTTGATCAAAATTGATAGCGTTATTTTTTGCTAGTGTTCGTCTAGCGATGAGTTCAGCAATGTTGCCATCTGCATCAAGAAAGTAGATGGCATAGGCATCCCAAAAGTCAAAATATTGTATTTCTTCTTCTCCAAAAGTTAAGACATCTACTTTCGACTTTAACCAAGCAAGTGCTTCTTGTTCTTGGTAGCTTGGAATATTAAAAGCGAAGTGATAGGGCACAGTACTTTCCTTCTCTTTAAAAACAAGAATACTCTGACCAATACTTACCGAAAAGCTAGTTCTCTGATCTGTTACTAAATCAAATCCTAGAACTTCATGATAAAAGTGCTTTTGACTTTGGAGATTAGGGCTGAAAAGTTCTAATCTTTTGATTTCCAACTCTGCTTATTGTTGAGGTAATTGATAGAAAAATTGCTCTTTGACAATTTTGCCATCCTTCACCTGATAGACACAAATCTCATTCATTTTCTCTCGCCCTACATCTTTGAAAGTTGCATCCATTGTCATCTGAATACAAAAGTGGTTATCTGCTACCATTGGTTCGCTTACTGAAGAGCCATGGTACTCTTCCATCATCTCATTCCATGCTTTCCCTTTTGCTGCCATTTCTTCAAGTCCATTACAGACTTCCATCATAGCTCCTTTTGGTTCAAGACTTACACAATCAGGAGAGTATAATTCCTTATACACAGTTTCATAGTCACCTTTTCTGCAAAGTTCCACTAAGCGATTTGCTATTTCTTGCGTTGTCATAATTTTAAGTTTTATGCATCAATTTACTTGATTTATAGTAATCACCAAAACATTGACGGAATCCAATCAAACCTATTAACTTATTTCAGAATTTCTTTGATTCGACTTTTTAAGATAGGTAAGACCTCTATTTCGAACCACGGATTTTTTCTTAACCAGATATTGTTCCTGGGCGAGGGGTGAGGGAGAGGGAGGTATGTAGGTAGATAAGCTTGATAATCTTGGACTGTTTGAGTCAACGTGGGCTTAGCTTTCGAACCCAAATAATAGTGTTGAGCATAAGTGCCAATTAATAATGTCAGATGAGAAGATGTAAGGTTGTCCATCACCTGTTGATGCCAAAGTGGAGCACATTCTGTTCTCGGCGGCAAATCTCCAGACTTTCCTTTACCTGGATAACAAAAGCCCATCGGTAGAATGCCAAAGTTATCTGGATTGTAGAATTGTTCTGAGGTAACAGCAAGCCAATCTCTTAACCTCTCTCCACTCTTATCTTGCCATGGTATTCCAGAATGATGCACCTTCTTTCCTGGAGCCTGTCCAATGATGATGATTTTGCTTTTGGAAGAAACACTGAGCACAGGGTTAACACCATCTTTCAAATGGGGTAAACATATTTTACATGCTTGAATTGCCTGTAATAATTCTTCCAAGTCTTCCAGATTAGTTAACGGTCAGTTTCAATCATTAATAACTATAAGTTTTTGCCGGTGTACCAATTGATTATCCAGTTGACATTGTATAATATACATTCCTGATTGTAGGTGGCTGAGATCCACTGAGCGAATTGGTGCCTGCGAAGCTATAGAATAGACTTGCTCGTTATTGAGTGACCACAACGAAACTCCTTTGATGTTTGCATCGCTAAGACTCAGGCTTTGTGATACTGGGTTTTGAAGAGTAAGCAGTGTGTTATCATGTAACGCTTCCTCCAAATTACTTGCCACTGTACAATCTAATGAATCAGGCCCACTTGACTCTAATATTGATTCTGCATCAAGCATCATTGATGCGATATCTCCGATATTCCCACTAGCATTAATCATGATAATGGTAGCTCTCTTATTATTCTTATCAAGACTTAGACCAGTAGTAACTCCCCTGTCGCCTCCTCCATGACCATTGAATATTTGATAACTCACAGGAGGTGTAAGGACAGTAACATCATCCATACTTCCTAAATTAAGGCAAGCAATTGCATAATTTGCCATGTCTCTTACTGTTGACCTTAATCTACCAGCAGGATAGTCACTGTAGCTGTAATGTCCAATTGGAGAAAAATTTTGACCATTGACATTATACGGCATAGCAACTTTGTCGAGGTCAAGGTCTTCCATAAGAAAGGATGTATTGGACATACAAAGTGGATCGAAGAGTTTCTCTTGCATGTATTGGGCAAAGTCCATTCCTACGGCAGATTCAACTACAAGGCCTAGCAGAGCAAAACCTATGTTCGAGTAGTGCTCTCCACCAATACCTTCAGGCCAAAAGTTGAGATCTTCAAAATAGATTTCTCCATCAGGCACCAGATAAGATTCTAAGTATTCTTTGAGCGGAATCGTGAGGTCATCGTGACTCACATAAGGCATCTCATCCCAGTTATCTCTTATAGAAGAGGTGTGATTTATTAATTGATCAATAGTGATAGCTGTATTATCAGTAGGATGGTTCACCTCAAAAGGGAGATAATCATTAACAGGATCATCAAAAGAAGTAATCGACCCATCATCTAAAGCCATCAAAGCACCAAAGTGAGTGTAGTGCTTGCTCACACTTGCAAGCATGAATCCTGTATTTTCGCTAACTGGAACTTCAAGTTCAATATTAGCCATACCAAAATATCCTTCATAAAGCAACTCTCCATTACTTACCAGTCCTACTGCCATGCCTGGAATATTTCGTTCGAGACGTAAATCCTCAAGAGCGTCATCTAATGATTGTCCAAAAGTGTTTGCTAAAGGAAGAAAAGTAACTATACAAACAATGTATTTATAAAGCACCATACTGCGTTTTTTTGTTAAATAGTATTGCTAACATACCACCTGTAAGAAGGATTGCGCCAATGGCAGGTATCAAGGCATTTTGCATTATCATATGACCTAAACCAATCATCAATCCACCAATATTAAGAGTCACTACTTGCCAAGTATACCTTTGGATTAAACCATATGTAGCTATACATATACCTGAATAGAAGAGCGCCGGTCCAATAATTAAGAAAGGTAGTCGTAATGAAGGAGTGCTAGTAATATGGGTAAATATCTGATGTTTGAGGTCAGGTTGTCCATGCAGTGACCAAAGAATAAAGTCAATAACACACATTCCTGCTATGCCTGCTATACCCAGAGACATGATAAGCAAACCTGCTTTTTTTGTAAAGTTAGCGGGCAAAGAAAACCAAAGAGCAAAGAGTAAAACTGAAGCTATCAACATTGCCCAATGAGCAAAATCAATAGGTTTTTGTGCCATGAGGAAGTCATAACCTTGTGCAAGTAATACTTGACTAAGAATGAGAAGGATAAGACCTCCAGCCACTAGGAATCTAGCATTCATCTCTTGAAGCTACAAAATAGAAGAAATGTTTTCAGAAAATGCGAATGAAAAATGAATGTGGAAGTGCCTACGAAAGTTCTATGTTGACTGCTATCTTTCCTTTCGGTCCTTTGATGGTGTCAAATGTGATTTTATCGTGTTCCCTCAAATCAATGTCTAGTCGATCAGTCTGAAAATAAAATTCTGCATTGGTGATAGAGTCCTTAACAAAGCCAAATTTCTTTGCTTCATTGATGAACTTGACAAAACCTCTTCGTCTTAGAGGAGTATTTACTCTATTACCTTTTGGTGTGCTAATCTGAATATCTTCAGCTTTTATCTTTTCTCTTTTATTGGGATCTGGCGGCTCAGTGGTGAAATTGCCGTTTTCATCAATATAGGTAAATTCTGGTGGCTTAATACCTAGTTTTTTCTTCTCAAGTTTTCTCTCGAGTTTGTCCTTCTTTCTTTTTTTTCTCTTTTTTTCTCTTTCTTTCTTATTGAAACTTTCTGCCATAGAAATGCGCATTGTTTGTATGAATAATAAGCCACATACAAACTCAAGCTAATAGCAACACCTTCCTATAAGTTAATTTTGAAAGCAACCTGTGGCGCAAAGGTACAAATTCTGTGTTATCACTAGATATAAGGACAATTTCCTGATTCCTCAAGAAGTATTGAGCTCTTTTTGGCTAGATTTTTACTCTTTAATGGTTAACATGTGAGTGACACAGTTATCATGGTTACCCAAGAGGAATGCAAAATCCTGAGCTATGCAAGTCCCATCTTCGAAAGCAGCTGGTATCCAATTGGGCATTGAACTAATCTCTTGTAATATGAGATTATCAATCTCTTCGCCAGGCGAAGAATTATAATCTTCAGCAAATAGGGTGGTATTCCTAATACTTCCGTCGGCACTGACTGTAAATGTAATTACAGTGATATCATAGTCTTGATAGGCATTTGGTGGTAGAGTACTCAAAATATTTTCTTGAATGTAAGTATCAAACCCTTGTTCATCAGATGGGAACATAGCGGATTTATCAGGTAGCATATAGATATCGAATGAAAGGTGCTTTTCATCATTAAGAGATAGCCCATTATCAGGATAGTAGGTAATGTCAAATGATAGAGGTTCTCCATAATCAGCCTGCAGTATTAAGGACTTTTGGTCAACTGTTAGTGAGTCATTTGATGTCATAATTGTGCGCTTCTCGGCATCACATAGTCCAACCAAGGATACAGAAAGATATTCCTCAATCCAGTCTTGCTCATATCTTGGGTTCAAATCTACCAAACGCCTTGCATTCTGTACTTTATCCTTTGTAACTGAGACAAATGGATCAACACTTAGTATGCTATAATTCGGTTGTGTTTGCAATTCTTGACCCTGACACTCAACAGAACAGAGTAACAACTGTAGAACACACAGACAATGGATGAGATGCTTCATGAATTCAAAGACTTTCTAATGAACCGAGCGGAGGTATATTCCAAAGATGCAATGATAATCAGTAATATCACCTCTCCTATTATATATAACCATCCCCAAAGGGTAGTAGTACTAGAGTGGGTTAGGATCAGAGATAGTGAGCAGATGCAATATGCAATATTAAGAAACGCAATTCCCTTCAGAAGGCTAACTTGATTGGAAGGAGACTGGAAAAATGCAAAAACATCATAAAGAATAAAGAAACAAGGAATGGATGCAAGGATATAAAGAACATCCTTTGGAATACCAAAGAATGCTTCGAAACTCACGACTACAACACCTAACAAGACAGCAGATAGAGTTGCACCGAGTCCGTCTAGAATAAACCATTGTTTTAGCGTGATTGATTTCAAAGCAATCAATTTCGTGTGTTCTTGGATTAACTTATTTGTGACAAGTCATTATTGTATCACAAATTTGATGCAGTGCTCTCCAATCAAGGCAAAGTATAGACCGGGATCATAATTACTAATTATAACTTGATGCATATTTCCATCGCTATTAATATGATCTATTACTTTCCCACTCGCTGAAGTAATGGTTATGGTCTTGTGAGATTTTCCAATTCCTCTAATAGTAAGATTTTCACTAGCGGGATTCGGAAACACAGTCGGTATTTCACCTAAATCTATCGAAGCGACATTTGAGACAGTTAGATTATTCTTGACAAAGTCCTGAGCATCTTCTGAAATAAACCATCTTAAGTCATCAATGAAGAAGTCTATTAAATCTGTATTAGCGGCCAAGCTCCAAACCTTATACACATTATCCCTACATTCTTGATAGGCAAATACATTGCTCCGATTTAGTATTGCTTCATTCTGCATCTGAGTATAAAATCCTCTGATCCAATTTTCACCACCAAAATTATTATAAGAATAAATCAGTAGACCGGACATCAGATCATTAATGCTTTCAGTTGGATGCCAAGGCATGAGAGACTGTCGCCAGCCATAATCAAAGTCATATTGGGTATCATCCATGTAGTCTTGGAGTTCTTTCACCATCCTATTTTCCCAATAGTCAATGTCATTTCCAAAGTAGTACATGCCTATATCAAGGATTTTAGGAATGATGTAAGCTTGAGCATTATTCATACCTACTGTCCACCACCCATAATTTTGGGCTTCATCATTCATTGCCCAATCGAATTTGCCATTAAACCCATCCATACCAGAAGCCCAAAAATTTCTATTCAATTCATAGAGAAAGACTTGAGGCACTGCAATATTTCCTTGCATGACGAGATCATAAAACTCATTAAGAAAATAAGTGCCTGTTGACATTCCAAGCACTCCATGACTAGCTAGTCCACCCGCACCGCAGTTATCAATAACTACCTCGATCACAGGCTTGCCTTGATAAGATGAAGCAATTGGTAAATCAATGAGTCCAGTGATTTCCTCATAGGTGTTAATGATGTCTTCAAAAGTATTGACGATAGTTTCCATAATCGCAGGATCTCTATCATTAGCTGTCTCTCCTTCAATCATTACCACAACTGATTCGCCAATCCAAGCTGTTGAGGGAGACTCACCAACACAATATGCGATTTGGTAGTCATAAGTTACCGCTTCTGTTTCGAGTTGAGAAAAGAGCAAGATTGGAAATGTAATAGCGTGAAGCAGAAAAATTATACGAGTCATATGTTCTCTAATTTCTACGTTGAGTTATGTAATCCATTTAGGTTTTTCGGGGGCAATATAGCATTGCATTTGACTAAGTAGATGTTCAATAGATGTATCGATAGTGAGCATATCTTGATGCACCTGTTTGAGAAAACCGGACTTCACCATATTTCTTAGCATCCCAATGAGATTATCAAAGTATCCTTCAATATTCAATAATCCAATTGGATTAATGTGAAGACCTAGCTGCCCCCATGTCAGTACTTCAAACAATTCTTCCAAGGTGCCATATCCTCCAGGTAAGGCAATGATGCCGTCACAAAGTTCATGCATTTTTGTCTTGCGTTGTTGCATCGTGTCAACGACAATTAATTCTGTGAGATGATCATGAACTATCTCTTTTGCTGTCAAAAATTTTGGAATGACACCAATAACAGAGCCTCCATGCTCTAGTGCGCCATTTGCGACACAGCCCATCAAACCAACTTTCGCGCCTCCATATATTATTTGGATCTTATGCTTTGCTAAGTATTGTCCAAGTGATCTTGCTGCTTGCTCATAAGATGGAACATTTCCCATGCTCGAACCACAAAAGACCGCGATGCTTTTCATGAAATGGGTACTTTCGATTTAATCCAAATTAATTAATCCGAAAGCATACTTCCTCGCGTTCATACTCCCGATGAGAAACCTACCGGCACAGTAGTCAGAAAGGAACGGCACAAATTCAAGTTCGATTTCTTTGCTATTGAACATAGTCTCATTGTATTCAATTTCACCATCAGCATTGATGACAACCATGTCTGTATATCTCCAACCAGATTTTGCTTTGACTCCTAAGTCTTTGCGTTCTTCGCGATTCTTATAATCGTTGAAGACTAGATACACTTTGCTATTGTAGACAGCCAATGTGTAAGAAGCATTTCGTGGTGAACGGCTTCTAAATGTCTTGGGGATTTTTTGAAGACTTATCATCTCACCAGAAGTCGAAAAACGAGGGATAATCAAATCATTTGAATGGTAGGTATATGTGGTTGTTGTTCGTCCATTCGTTGTAGTTGTAGAACTTGTGACATAATACTCCTCGGCAATGAATCCAATCGAGCCATCATAATATTCAATGAAATTGTCAATATCATAGGTTGTTCTTAAGCCTTTGTCTTTCTTTATTCTGCTTTTCTTCGTCAGACCTTCCATAAAATCTGCATCAAACTTGTTGAAGTTTTTGGAAGTTATACCTTCTTCAGCAACACCGGAAGCATAGAAGACTCCTTTGATCGCATTGGCTTTTTCACCATCATTATAGAATCCTGATAAGATAAAATCAGCATCTTCTTGCGGAAAAAAGATTCCTACGTCTACAGGAATTTTCCCTTCACCCAAATCGAGGTCATAAGACTGCATGTCTTCTTTTGTCACTCGAAATATTTTATAACCACCAGGCACGTCATCGTCTGATTTTTTCATGCGCTTTTGATACTTTTTTGCAAGAATGTAGATGACGCCATTGTTATCGACAACGGTTTTCTGCAATCTGAGGTTTTTATCTTTAAAATTGAAGGTTTGTTTTTTCTTCCAGAGTAATTCCATCTGTTCATTAAAGACCCCAATAGACATTGTTTCCTTCTGATTATTATCTAGCGACGCCCCAATTCCAGTGACTGCAACAATAGAGCTATCTCTACTTACTAATAATTCTCCTCTGTCTGAATTGAAATTCGGTCCGAAGAGAGAGATGTTAATTTGCGTTCTGTAATCATAATTATACAACTCTTCTAATTTCCCAAATTTACCATCTCGAAATTTGCTCGTAAATACTCTTTGCTTTTTTTCCTTTTTATCATAGTAGTACATATAGCCATAAGTACCCGAACGAGTATGAATAATATCAGATATATTGACATTTTTTTTGTTGTAGGTGTGATCGAGTTCTGTCGAGTTGACAAGTTTGTGGTCCATGTCATATTGTAAGAGTGTATTCGATCTTTTAGGGTGTAAGAGTACATAGTAATAATCTCCTTCGATACCTACCAAAGAGAAGATAGAGTACATGCCACCAAATTTGTATTCTGGGCCCCAAGTAGGCTTATAGTCTTGACTCGATAGGAAGCTAATCGAAGTCAGAATAAAGCAGAGTGAAAAGCAGATTCGTTGTATCATTTGTTTCATATGTATTTGTCAAGGAATAGGACTTCTGTTCCAATATACGCAATCATCAGAAGACTGACTTCTCTCAATGACTATTATGCATATATAGGGTTGATAGTGTCCAGAACATGAAGAGATCAAACATCATTTCTTGCTCAAAGAGGTAATACTTTTTTGAACCCCAGTGGATAGGTATACCAAGTAAATTGAAAAGAGCCATTGTTGACTTTGAGACAGCTTGATATCTTTCTTGAGTAATCATATGCATGATTGTCGCGACACTCCCTACTCCAAATAGAATTGGTCCTGAATCTATATCCATCTCATCACCCTCTTTGACGAATTGAACTGATAATACTGGATGTACAAAGCTGTCTTGAAATATCGTGTAATGCTTCTTTGCGAGTTCATGATCAATATCGTGCAAGAAGTAAAGTATTAGGCTCTGCGAAGATCCTCTTGCATGATGAGTATCCTCTTGGATGTGATGAATTAGACCAGTTGGTGTTGTGCTTGTCTTTAGGATAGTATCAAGCCACATTTGCCGGAAGGCGGAAGAATCTGGCAAACTTGCAATACAAACTAAGTTGTCAGCTGGCCAAATAGAGCCATGATAAGTTTCAAAAAGCGACTGACTATCTGTAAATTTTTCTTCAAACAATTGACAAGTTTTTTGATGGTCTTCCATTAATCCAGATTGATCTGCAGAATGCTTGGAAAGTGGAGAATCTAGATATTGTTTGATTACATAATTGGTCCACCCTTGATAGAAAGCACCATAGGGAAGAGTAAGATTATCTTGAAAATTATCACGGTTTGTTTGGCTTTGTAGTTGCTTCAAGCTGTATTCGATCTGATTGCTCAGCTGTTGATTATCAAGGATTGGAGAATCTATAAGATTGAGCAAACTCAAAGCAAAAATTGCATTAGCAAAGGTCATACCTTCTGGATAGCGTTCTTGTAATACTACATCAGCACCATTTGCAAATTTTTCTTGTAAGTGAGAGAGTTGGTTTTTCAGACTACGCTCGAGAAGTAGGCTGTTAAACGGGGTCAGGATACAACAAAGACAGTAAGTGAGTAAAGTGTATAGAATGAGTCTTCTTACTGTTTTGCCTTTCATAACTCTAGAGATGCCTTCAATACAACGATCTTATCATTCAATGCAGTCTATTAGTGAGCTATTAGCTCTATAACTTCATTCTTTAAAAGCATACCCGATCCCAAGACCAAACCCAGAGAAACCAATCTTCAATCGAATTATAGGACCACCTTCAGGTATTTGATATCTCACTCCAAAATCGAATATCAAATATGGTATTACTCCAATTAGCGAAGAGTTTATTGGGATGTCTGCACCAAGACCGGTAACAAATTCTATAGAAAGATTTTTACCAGGAGGAATAAGAAATGCAGGGCCTATATGGAACCCGATGGCGTCATAATCTAAAAATTCATTCACTGACGTATCAACTCTATATCTCACTCCAGTTCTAAGCAATATTGTGGATTGCTTTTTTTTGTCTACTTTCTTAAAGAATTCGTAGTTCAATGTGATAGCATGACTCAGACCTGAAGAGAATTCTGTATGTAACATTCTTGTAGCATATCGTACAGTTGTTTCGGATTGACTTCTCAAAGTGAGAGGTGAAAAAATAGCAATGAGGAAAAACACAAATAAATAGAGCGTTTTCTGAGTGCCTTTGACGTTAGTTTGAAAGAGGAATGATGCTCTTGCGTCCAATGATTATAAGATTGATTTACTTCCTCCTTTTTTTCTTTCTTTTCTTGGTGGTGTTCTGCTGTTCTACCGGAATAGCATACCCTATTCCCAAGCCTAGACCTGACAGGCCAGCTTTTGTCCGAAAGATGAGTCCACCCTCAGGTTGTTGATAGCGAAACCCAACATCAACCAGATAAAATACTCTCATGAAAGGATCAGAGTTTGTATCATTTATTCTATAGCCTTGCTCAAGACCCACGCCAGTATATAACTCAAAGTGAGCTGGTTTTGTAGGGGCAAAAATGAAAGATGTACCTACAACTAGGCCATAACCATTATACGGTTGTCTCACTATGGCATTATGTGCATTTCTCCACCTGAGCCCAACTCTACCTAGTATCTGAGCTTTTTGATTTTTAGTCATCCCAATATGCTTCTCATAACTCAGCGTAACCGTATTTGCGAAGATATTGTAAGTGCCTTCTGCATGAAATCTATTATCACTAAAGACAATCTCTTCAGTATCCTGTGCAGCAATGTGAGCAAGTTGTAACCATAGAAATATGACAAACAAAAGAGATGTATTACGAAGCATAGTGCGTATTTAGATAACTAATTTACACATTCCTTTCAATCTCATGCTTTATCGGATTTTCTCGTAGATGTATATATCTGCATCTGCGATGAAATGTGGTCCATACATATACGATTCATGAAATTTTGACATTTCAAGATATGGGTTCGTTGGAGTCAGTTTTAGGTAATTATTCTCAATACTCCAAGTATGTGTATATACCGTATCAATGTATGCATCATGAAACTCGAAAAAGAGTTCGTCTTCTTTGAAAATGAGATAACCACATGGTTGAGTCTTTGATGCAATCCATCCTGCGGCAAAGCCAGAAATAGACCATTCACCAAGTAAATTTTCAGAAATGAGATCGTCTGATGTGAGTGAGTTATCATGTATTTCATCGAGGATTTCGGATTCATTTTCATCCAGCAAACCATCTTTATCATCAGGAGACTCAATAAAAACACAATCTGTCAGCGCAGAAGGAATTGTATCTGGGTCAGGTGTACATGATTGCCAAAGAAAAACTAAGAGGCCAAATAAGAAAATGTGAGTTACTTGTTTCATGATAGTAAAGTTTAGGTGTCTAATTGCAAAGACGAGATTATCTCGTAATAAGTTGGGTGACTCAGTCAAAAAAATCACATCATTTGATAAAAAAGGTGAGTACTAGTTGATATTTAATAATGTAATTTGTGTGAGATTTCAAGAGAAATACTACACTATGTCCCAGCAAAAATCTTACGTTCCTGTTTCTGCGCAAAGAATTAAACTTGCGCGTCATCTGTATGGCGAAGGTATTGAGATAGGTGCCCTCCATAGACCTCTATTGCCACTTCCAGATACAGTTACGAAGATCACATATCTTGATAGGAAAACTACACCTGAGTTACGCCAACTCTATCCTAATCTAGCTGTCCATAAATTAGTTGAAGTCGGATTAGTTGGCAAAGCAGAAAGTCTTGACCTTGAGCATAATTCTCAAGATTTCATCATAGCCAATCACCTTATAGAGCATACAGAAGGAACATTTCAAACTTTAGAGAATTTTTGTAATATCCTCAAACCTGGTGGAATTCTCTATATGGCTGTTCCTGACAAGCGTTTCACTTTTGATAGATTTAGAGAGGCAGTAACTTATGAGCATTTGGCTGAAGAATATCATCATGGTTTTGAGCAATCTAGACCACAACATTATCGAGATTGGGTCACTAATGTCAATGTCAAGCATTTGAAGAAGACCTATACACCCGAACAATTAGAAGCTCAGATTGAGAAAAGTATAAGAGATGTGCCGAATATTCATTTTCACGCTTGGAGATGCGAGGATTTCGTTGAGCATATGTTCAGAATGCGCTACGAATTGGGTATTCCTTTGAAGGTGATTGATGTTGGCATAAGACAAGAGAAATCAAGAGAGTTTATTGTAGTTTTTCAAAAAGAAGAAGGTCATACTTAGGTGTTAGAAATTTTTCTGGTCCTGATAAACGGAGGATTCCAAATGAGAAGGAGTAAGAGTATGGCAATAAAGACAGAACCTCCAATGTCATAGGTGCTTGATAGTATGTGATAGCAAGTAAAGAAGAGCATAAAACCAGTAAAGAAAATAGCTGTTGACCTCCTAAACTTGGGTAGCAATATACAGATAGCCCCAATTAATTGAAGTGTGCCAAGTCCTTTCCAAACCATTGGTGAGATGGCATCCATTAATGAGCAAGGTGGCTCCATAAAATTGAAAAACTTATCTAGCCCTATTGTCAAAAAAAGAAGACTACAAATTACGGCTATGCTATTTGATAAATTCATGATTGATTTCTCTAAATGTTATACAATTGAATTTCTTTCATTCGACAAGAATGTTTTGAATTAGTCTGGCCTACAAACCTGTTGTAAAAGCTCCATAGATTGTTTTTCTGCTTCTGATAATGATCTCAAAAGCTGTGCAGCCTCGTCCATATATTGTCTATTTCCAGTTTTTCCTATTGTAGCAAAGAGTTCAGCTAATTGGCTCCAGTCTTTTGCATGTTCAATGAAGCGCTCGTATGCCGGTTGCAGCATGTTTAGCGTATGTTTTTCGATAGATACTTTCAAAAAATCTCTATACAGATTTCTGAATAATGCACCTCCAGTCCCAGCTCTTTCCATCAGCATTGCACTTGTCTCAAATTCATATTTGACATTCTTGCTTGTATCAAACCACTTATATATTTCGGATGCTGTTTTTGCAATTCCTTTAAAACCAAAGTTTTTGATAGGCGGATTGAGATAGTCTATAGCATTGCGGTAGATAGCAGCTGTGATGACATGCTTCATTGCAGGCAATGCAGCATTTTTTGTAATTGTATAACTCAGATTTTTAGAAGACATGGGACCTCTTTCGTTTCTAGCCAGAGCCAAATTGGATAAACTAGTAGATACCATGCCACCTTGTTGCACTGTATCAACAAGATATGCTTGACTTTCATCATAGCCATACATGGCAACATAATGACCTGCAAAATGAATCTTATTGGTGAAATAATCAAGATGGTAGCAATCTAATTTAAGTCCAACGACCTGATCTTGATCAATGGTATTTACAACATTTTCCCAAGCTTTCTTCATTGAGCCAGTCTCCTTGATTTCTAGCTTGAGATTAAGGTTCTTGCAAATGTTTTGTGTAAGAATATCCGTCTTTATTCTTCCTCCAATGAACGGAAAATCCATATTTTTCATCTTCCAATAAATGTATCCTAGACCTTCCCCAATACCAAATAACATGGCTTCAGAAATATTAATCCCAAGATGTTTAAGCAGACTTCCTGTTGCGGTAGTTTCGCAATGTTGTCCTTCAAAAGCTTTAAAGTGTTTGACTTGATGCATTGGAACTGAATTGTTTAAACTAATTTTTGATTAAAGGACATCAAGATTGTGTTTTGTTAGTGGTCCGGTTGTATTTCCAGTATTCAATGTAGTAGCAGGCTCAAATAGTAATACTTCTACCTCTTCTTCAGCATAAGGCTTGTGTTCAACACCTTTAGGAATAATAACAAACTCTCCAGGATGCAGAGTAAGTGTCTTTTCCTTCAAAGCAATGTGAAGTATTCCATTTATGACTAAGAACAGTTCATCTTCGTCTTCATGATGATGCCAAATAAAATCGCCTTTAAGCTTAGCAATTTTGACATGTTGGCCATTCAGTGCACCTATAATCTTAGGGCTCCAATGATCATCGAATCTCGCAAATTTTTCGTTTAAGCTGACTTTTTCTATTGACATAAAATACTTGCTGTTAGTTGTGAAGATACAATGACATTATGGGTTATACTAGCCAGCTAGTGCAAGGACAAATGATGAAGAATTTTTACATATTCGCATATGCTGCAAATTTCGAAACATCAAGTACCGCCGCCAAAGCATGCGAAATTCTCGATATTGATTCCAACATGGAATAATCTGCCATATTTGCAACTTTGCTTGAGAAGTATCAAGCAATATTCACATTTTCAGCATGAAGTACTCATTCATGTCAATGATGGCTCGGATGGTACCTTGGAGTGGCTCGAATCGCAGAATATAAGTTACACATATTCTGATCAGAATATTGGTATTTGTCATGCTTTGAATGCCCTTTCAGAAATCATGAGCACAAACTATCTCGTCTATATGAATGATGATATGTTTGTTTGTCCTGAATGGGACCTTGAGCTTTGGAAAGCTATCGAGGCAAAAGGGAATAACCAGTTTTTCTACTCTTCCACAATGATTGAGCCGACCCTGACGGGAAATGCATGTGTAATTGCTCCATTCGATTATGGTGATGGCATAGACAGTTTTGATGAGACTGGTTTGATACAGAACTTTGCTAGAGCGAAGAAATCAGATTGGTATGGGGCAACATGGCCACCGAATATTGTTCATAAATCTCTGTGGGATGAGGTAGGAGGGTACAGTATCGAGTTCTCACCTGGGATGGCATCTGATCCAGATTTCTCAAAGAAACTCTGGGAAGTAGGTGTCAGAGATTTTAAAGGCATAAGTACAAGCAGAGTTTATCACTTTGGATCGAAGTCGACCGGCAGGGTGAAAAAGAACAACGGCAGAAAACAATTTTTGCAAAAGTGGGGCATGACGACATCTACATTCACCAAACATGTGTTGAGGAGCGGAAAAGATGCTGAAGGCGACTTAACTGAACCTGGAGGGTTGATCTATTACCTACAGCTTCTTAAGAGCAAGCTTAGAAAGTCATTGTTCGCTTGAATATCATCATCTACTGATACGAATTAAGTGGTCTCGGAAAGTATCCAATCTCATCAATAAACTGTTGCACAGTTTGTGGATTAGAATAGTTAAGTTCTATCAGGGCTGCAATAGCCTCTACACTATTTGCATGTGAGTTATAGAATTTTTCTGATAGTATGTAGCCTACAAAATAAGCAAGGTCTCGAGTTCCGAATGGATTATTGGCATTACTCCACAGCCAATAACCATAGTCCGTATTGAACATGTCTTGTACAAAAGCATCCATGACTTCTGTTTCATGTTGAATTCCATACTGAATGCTTGGCTCATGGTTTTCTTCTTTAGGTATGTTCATGACTATATCAGTAATAAACTCTGCAGCTCCTTCACGCAAAGCTGTGACAAAGAGTGGAGTATTCAGACTTTCTTTTTGTTGTGTATGCACGTATTCATGAATATTCAGTTTAACGATGTGATCGAGAGGTCGTGATTTCCAATATTCTCTTGCCCAATAATCTTTTGGGAATTCAGAAAGATCAGTTGTTTGACTGACAAGTGCTAGCTCTGAACCAATCAACACTCTGTCTTGCAAGGTTGTGCCATTAGATCTGAATGCACCCATAGTAAAGAAGATTTGAGCAGGTTTCAGATTGGGGTAGAGCTCCTGAAGTTTCTTGAGTTTACTCTCTATCTGTGCAGCAATACTATCAGTAGCTAGGATGGTAGGTCTTAATGATTCATAGAATTTAGGATAGCGTGCAATATTTTCCAAGTATTCAGAGTCCTTGTATCTTCTCACATCAATCATAGAACGTTGGCCAGGTGATGCTTTAGCTAAAAATAAAGTCTCTAGAATGTGCTTATGATTTCTAGGATTAGCATCACCTCTTATGCTATCAAATGCAGTATAAAAGTTGGCCAAATCTGTGGTTACCGTGAGTTGATCCGAAGGATTGAGAGCGTAGTCAGAATCTTGCGTCTGTGTACAACCTAAGGATAACAGTATGAGCAAAGCAACTATTCGTATTCCCATGACTTTGTTATTTCTATTTAAAATATACAAATCTTTAACCCAAATCAGGTAACATCAGGCTTGTGAATGCCTATTCTTTTGAGTTGTAATAGTCACGAAGCACGAAGAAAGCTTTTTTCTTTTCACCTTTTTCTGAAATCAGACCTTTGCGATTATAGTTGTCTTGAATGTTTGGCAGCACTCTTCTCGGAGACTTGAAATCAACAAGCAACCATGGAGATACGCCTCTGAGTTGATCGATTTGATCAATCATTTGTATTGTTTCTTGATACAAATACTCTTGGTATTCTTCTGTCCAACGCTCGTCTCTTGGTCCATGTAACCCATACTTCGCACCAGCACCAAACTCTGAGATAATTACTGGTTTGTTTTGATCTATGTGCCATGAAATTGTTTGACACTTCTCTATATTTCCGTCATACCAACCGATATATTGATTGAAGCTGAGAACATCAACAATTTCTGCAAAAGGATCCTCAATGGTTCTCACCAACGGATTACCATTGTAATTTTTTTGTTCTAGTGCTGCACTGATTAATCTAGTTGAATCTTTATGTTTTATGAAGGTAGCCAACTTACTTAAAAATGTATTTCTTGCTTCACTGACGGGTGTTTCGTTTGCCATAGACCAAATAATAACACAGGCTCGATTTTTATCGCGACTAAGTACCTCAGAGAGTTGATTTTCGGCATTATTGTAGGTGTCTGGATTTGTCCAATCTATTGTCCAGTAGACAGGAATCTCCTCCCAAATCATCAACCCAATTTCATCAGCAAGTCTAATCATATGTTCATTATGCGGATAATGAGCAAGGCGCACAAAATTGCACCCAAGTTCTTTTGCCCACCCAAGCAGCATTTCAGCATCTTCTCTAGTGTTTGCTCTGCCTCCTCTGATGGGGCTCTCTTCGTGAATAGAGATGCCTTTTAAAAAAATCGGTTCCCCATTGAGCATGATATCAGAGCCAGCAGTCGTAATAGTTCTGAACCCTATCGTGTCGACAATACTATCTGCATCTGTGGTCAATGTAATGGCATAACGTTTTGGAGAATCTGGTGACCAATACTTGATATCATCAGCGATAATAGTATAATCAACCTGACCTGAAGCATTCGTGATAAGAGAAGTGTCTATATCTAATTCATCTATTTGTAATTGTACTTGCTGTCGCGCTTTTGAGTTTCCTTGCAGTTGTATTGTTCCATGAATTCCAGACATGTCATCCGCTAGACCTATGGTATAATCAGCTATGTGGGTTTGGGGCAATTCGATAACCTTGATGCTTCTGGTTATGCCACCATAATTCCACCAGTCGGTATTCAGGGTTGGCACACCTTCCTTTGCTCTTTTGTTATCAACTTTGATGATGAGATAATTATCTGTTTCTCTCAATAGTTCAGTAACATCAAATTGGAATGGTGTAAAACCTCCAACATGCCTCCCAAGTTTCTTACTATTGAAGTAGACATCAGCTGTGTAATTGATGGCACCAAAGTAAAGAATAACAGAATTTGATTCTTCTGATTTGATATAATCAAACGACTTTTTATACCAGACTGTACCTTCATAATAGAACAACTTATCATCTTGAGAATTCCAATCGCCTGGAACAATCAGGCTATCCATTTTATCAAAATCATATTCTACAAGGTCAGCAGGTGATTTTCGCTTAGCGTTTGTAAAGAATGCTCCATTACCAGGGTTAGATTGATATTCAAAGGGTTCATAACGATAATTATAAAAACCATTTTCATAGGGATCAACAATGTATTTCCAATGACCATCAAGACTTAAACACTTTCTGTTATAGGCATTAGATAGGACTGCTTCTTGACCCAAGACCATATGCACAAAGCACATCACTAACCCTATTGTAATTGTCCATTTCACTAGTTTCATCATTCAGTTATTTCATTGGTTTTAGCTTGACAAATTCATCAATCCAATAATTCCAAGAGTCTGAGATTGCCATAATATTCAATATAATCACGTACAGACCTGCCTTCATCGTCTGTCATATTTATGTTGGCGTTACGAGAAAGCAATTGTCTGAAGTAATAGTCATTGGATTCTCCTGCTGCTTTCATTAATGCCGTTCTGTTGCCCCTGCAAACCTGATCCACATTAGCCCCTAGATCAAGCAATGTATTGAATAATAGAGTATCCTTACTGCTCATGGCAACCATCAAAGGTGTCATAGTGACTTGTAGAAATTTTGCACAAGTATCAATATTTATCCCAGACTCTGTAGCTTCTTTTAATGTTTGTACATCAGAATATCTCAGACATTGCCTCAATTGACCAACGGCATCTAATCTGTAATATCTGTCAGAGTGGATACGGTATACCTGATGGTCCAGTTTTACTTTTTCATACACTTGATCAACCAAAGTGAACACATAATAATTATGAATGCGTGAAGCATGTTTAGCAGCAACGAATTCATTTTTTCCAATGTTCAATCGATTGTCAGGAAGATCATGAAATGGCGTTTTGTCAAAGTCGATACTAGTCAACATGCTATCAGTGACTTGTTCAAAGGAGGCTATGTCTAGTTTGGCAAATTGCCAATTCTTACTATAGTAGACCCATGATCTGTTAGCAGTGTTATAACTGAAGCCTAACTTTTCTTCACAATCTCCAAGTTGATGATGCGAGCTGAAACTTGAAGTGTCAAGATTGGCTTGTCTTGGCACACAGCTGATTACCAGCAAGGTGATTAAGGACAAACTGATAGTCCATATAGCCGTATTGAGTCTTTGTTTTTGCATTACATTCTCTTGTTTTGCCACTCTGATTTGAGAATGGCATAGATATCGACATCTAACCAAGCTCCATTTTTGAATTCACATTCACGCATTGTGCCTTCATGGGTGAAGTGTATTTTTTCTAGAGCGGCTTTGCACTTGCTATTTTGACCATCTACAAATCCCTCAATTCTGTTGATGTCAAGTGTGTTAAAACCTATATCAAAAACTAATGGCATCACTTCTTTTAGAATACCTATTCCCCAAAATTCAGGAAGCAACCATAATCCTACTTCAGCTTTTCGATGAGTTTTGTCTAGTCCATTGAAGCCACATGCACCAACAAATGTATTCTTTGCCTTAGCGCTAATAGTCCACCAGGCTCCTGTACCTCTTTCTACTAGGTTTCTATACCATTCCATCTGTTCTTTGGTCGCTTCCAAAGTGGGGAAGTGCACATCATAATACCTTGTCACAAGAGGATTTGATAGACCTCTGTAGATGTTTTCTATATCTGTATCAATGATAGGGCTAAGAGTAAATCTATCTGTCTGCATGTTTTAAAAAGTAAACCACTTTTGCATAGTTACAACTCTAAACTAGTCAGTGACGACATGAAATCAAAGTTGTTTTAATTTGAAATACTGGATTATTTTCATGGCAGTGGCATTTGCCGTAAGGTGTGTATTGTTTACCTTGAATATTGGCTTATCAGGAAATTCATTGTCCAATGATTGCATTCGGTATTGAGACTCATGCTTTAATAAGCGCTGTTCAGAGGCTTCAACATCTCGTTTGCTTGGTTTTTCAGCCAGACGTTCAGGATGGCGATTGCGTTGTAGTCTTTGTTCTAAATGACAATTGAGTTCAGTGATACAAACCCTTGCCTGAGTTTTTTCAAACACACTAATAATTTCATCAATATAGTCTTCGTCTGATTTCTGATCAAATGCCCAAACCATCGTAAATATGAAGCCTTCAATTGATGACCTAGCGACCTCTTCGAATATTCGAAACCGAAGTGCTTTATCCAGATTTCTAAAATGTTCTGTACCGAAATCAAAAAATTGATGGACGAGTTCAAGGGACATATGATTGTGCAAGAGCTTATAACCAGTAAGTGCTTTTAGCTCCTTACCTACTGTCATTTTACCTGCTGCAGGTGGTCCACAAAGAATGATAACATCCATTTTGGTATCTCAATAGTGAAAAGATATGTCTTAAGAATAACACAATCAAGTTAGACAAATTCTGAAATACAGCCTCCAATGATTGCACTTGTAATTAACCAATAAGTGAAATGGTGAATAACATATTTCATTGTCTTATTCTCAAGGATTGCTGCAATTGCAACAAAAGGAAGTGCAAAAACAAATGCATTAATGATCCCATGAAATACACCATGACCAAAGTGTCTATGCTTATCACCATAGACTGCTAAGAAATCTTTGACAACTTTTTCAGATGCTGCATTTCCTTGCATGATATCAGTAAAGAAGAGCTCATAGAAGCCCATCTGATGAATAATAAGATTAATGTAACCATACACTAAAGTGAAACTGAGTATGAATAGCACTATAACCTTACCTACTGAAAGTTCTTTTGGATTGACAAAGCTAACTCCAGAATATCTACTCATCCAAGTCTTAGGATGGTACCAATAAGCACCAATGAGTAAAGGAATAAATGCGATCAGAAAAAACGCTAGATAATTCAGATTCATTGTATCTGTGTTATTCTTTGAAATATTCAATAAAAGTAAGCAGTAAGGGTAAGTCTAGAACAAACTTCTTTGTTATTGGAGATCTAGTTCCATCTCATATTGCTTAATAATATTCTTCAATTTACTTTGTTGAAGAGCTTCTAATTTTGCTGTCAAACGACTATCCACATTGATAATTTTTACTGTGTCAGTTGTTTGAGCAATAGCGCTCAATAGTCTTAACCATGCATCTTCATTTGGCATGAGTACATCGAACTGACCAATGTAGTTCGTCTCTGTATGATACATAAAAAAGGACTCAATCTCTTGATTATGCATCACGTAATAGTACTTGTACTCTCTTCGAAGTAGCGTTTCTTTTTGAAAGTCCCAGGAGTAATATGCACGGTTGGGGATGATTTGCCAGTCAAATGCCTCTTTGGCAATGGGAACAATATCGCAAGCCAGTACTTCATCTAACTCAATCTTGCCTGAGAATGCATCATAAGATTTGCATATCTCGAATCCTACTCCTTGGTATGCTTTAATCGCTTTTTCATTGTCTTGAATAACTTCTAATGTACTCTTCTGAATGCCATTTGCTTTTAAGTCATGTATTGCAAATTCATAGATAGATTTGACAATTCTATTGCCTCTATAATCAGGGATCACCCCTGTTCCAGTGTTATATGCTGTGATATAGTCATTACGCTTATCAATTGCGTGTATAATAAAACCAACAAGTAGATTATTATCAAACATTCCATAAGAGAGTGCATAGTCTACTCCGGCAGCTTTCCAGCGTTCTATGTAATAATCGTAAGATGTAGGCATTGGGACGTAATAGTTTTCGAATGCTTGTATAAAGCAAGCAATGATTTCGTCCTGTTTGATTGTATTTAATGGCTTGATCAACATAGACTATTTCGAATCTGATTGTATCGTTCTTCTCGTAAAGAATTCTTGGCCTTGTAGTGAGATATACCCGTATTTATCTGGTTCATATTCTACCAAGGCTAGTCCTCTATTCATATCACTGATAGAGTAATATTTCGCCTCAACAATTTCTTTAGGTTCGTAGAAAAGTCTGATATAGCCCCATTTGTCATTCCGCTTGAAACCAAACACCTCTTTTGGATAAGCTTCGTCTTGACAAGGAAAGAATTTGAAGTCTTGATATTTGAAAACAATGGAAGTATCAAGATGAGTGGCATCTCGATATCTCTTCGAGTCAAAGAATAGAGCCTTTTTGCCATCCTTCGATGCAATAATATATTGCCTTCCTAAGGACTCAATTGCGTCAAACGTCATATCCAAAGTATCTCTGTCATAGGCATAGCTGTTTGCACTAGTATCTCTTCGATTATAACTTACCAAGTATCCATCATTTACTGCAACTGTATCTATTCCATACAAGCTCTTAGGCTGAAGGCAATTCCGGTAGACTCCACCACACAGTGCTATACCTCGGGTGTTTACCTTACCTTCTGTATTTATTATCATGACTTTCCCTTTGTGGGTGACAGAAGCAATGCCATGCATATAATCTGTTGCAGTTTCGTATTTAGGCTTGATGACAACCTTACCTTTTTCGTTGATGTAGCCATATTTGCCTTTGAGCTTGATTCTTCCTCGCAGATCATAAGTAGGATAGGCTTCTTCGAATTTGGGCTGGAGGATAATTGAATCTTTTGCATTCACATAGCCCCATAGGCCTTGGTCTTCATAGGGAATAAGCATAATTTCTAGACGCTGACTATTACCTGATAGACAAATGAATAGACTCAATATGGAGACATATAACCAAGTCATACTGCTAGTTACAAGGTAACCGAATTCTTGTCACGACACCAGACACGAATTGATTTTTTCAATCAGTTTTGTCTTACGTTATACAATGCCTTTTCTAAAAGTAATATCATTGTTTGAGGATTCTGAAGAGTTGTGTTTCTATGTACATGGAGTAAATCCCTGCTGGTAACTCTTCTAGAGAAACGACTAATTGATTGCTCATTTGTTCACCATTGCTGACGATGAGACCAAGAGAATTATAAATTGAATATTTGCCAATTGCTTCATTTTTAGTCACGATTGTAAGCTTGTCATCAAAGGGGTTAGGATAGACATGAGTTAATGAAGGCATTGTTTCTGACGTGTTTGTACTTACTGAGCTGCAATTGTCATCAAAGAAATTATACATCACCTGATTTGGAGAATCATCACCAATTAAATCACTGAACCAGACATGATCACCAGGTTTATCATGCTCTTCATAGATAGTGTATAGACTCAAACAAGTGTTTTCATCATTATTTGAGTATTCATCTAAAATCACTTTGCCATCATTCAGCTCAGAAGATAATTTACTGTTAGCTGAAATAGCATTTTGATCAAGCCAAAAATCTATTACCTCTCCAACTGATTGATACCAAAGATTTCCTTCATAAGGCAGTACTTCATCTGCAATTCCATGAAAGACTATTATAGGTGTAGTGACAGTTGCAGAACATTCCTCTTCTAGCATTGTACCTGACATAATACCAATAGCCTTGAAGAGTCCTGTATTATTACATGCTAAGCTATACGCCATCATCCCGCCGTTAGAATAACCACAAGCATAAATCTTGTTTTCATCAATTGTATATTCTTCCCTTATTTGTCCTATAAGTTGTTCGATAAAGTAAACATCATTCTGATAAATATCTTCAAAGCCAGTATCTCCAGGTTCCCAATAGGTATCTTCTTTTTCAGGCCTGTATGCACCTTGAGGGTAGGCAACAATGCAGTTTTCTTGATCTGCAAGCTCATCAAATGCATAAAATTCTCCTATGGTTTGTGCATAATCAGAAGCACAGTCTCCAAAGCCATGCATATTAATAATCAGTGGTGAAGACAGACTAGGATCATAGTTAGCTGATACATAGAGAATATATTCTCTCATAATGGTTCCATCAGCTGTGACTTGATCTAATGTATGCAGATTTGGATGATTTAGATTTTGCATACAGGTCTCGGTTTGAGTAAACCCTATACCACGAGAGACAAAAAGTAAAATAGAAACTGTCAGAATCATTTGACTGTAAGAAAGCCACTTCTTAAAAATGAAATTTATCATAGCATTGATATTATAGCCTAATGACTGTTTTTGTTTCGTTAGTATTCAATCTCAAGAAATATAGCCCTGACTTATAAGTTGACAAATCGAATTGTAATACGGGTAGATTACTTACTTGAGTTTGGAGTAATTGACCTAAAGCATTATACAGTTTGGCATCTAGCTCCATTGTCTTAGTGTTAGAGATCCGAATAATATCTGAAGTTGGATTAGGAAATATTTTGCATAAGTCAGCCTTTTCGATCTCAAATGTACTAGATGGAATAACACAGTCATCCATAAATGATGCAATGAAGGCTCTTTGCTCAGCATTTGTTGTGTGGCCAGCTGTTCCATTAAGAAGCATTACCTGATCATCCAAGTAAGAAAAGAGTGAGTTGTCTGAATTTTCTTGGAGTATGCCTTCAGTAATCTGAGAGCCAATGAAACCTTGGCTTAAAGCTATAGTATAGATGGAATTTTCTGCATCTATAAAAGAAGTACCTACTGAGGTACCACCAGAGTAAGGTATAACAGGGTCATTGATATTACAAACAGAGAGATATTTTCTGCCTTGGGCAACTTCATATGTTTTGTCATAACCACAAAATTCTAATTGATTTGAAGTTTCTGCCTGCGGACCATAGAAGATATTATCTCTAATTTGATTACTTGTGAGCTGAGATACGATAGCCACAAACTGTGATATGTTCTCATTCGGGTTTTCAATAAAGAGTCTATTGGTAAGTGCAGCACCATTTGATGACCCAAGTAGCTTAATCTTTTTTTGGTCTATATTGGTAAACATAGACAAGCTTTCCACTAGTTGTGTGATAACTTCTACATCTGGTGCATCACTCTGTTCGCTACAAATATTCCAACTATTTGCATATCCAGATGGTGCTATGATGATATGGCACTCCAAGAGGTTTTTAATAGTATTGAGCATGCCTTGACCATTACCGCCATTACCATGTAAGGCTATACAAACAGGAAAGCCAGTAGCTGGAGGCTCTGAACTAGGTACATGTATGAAGGTCTCATATTCCCAACCTTGAGGTTCTTGCTCCCAGATAATAGTCAAATTTAAATCTGATAGATTGGTCAAATCATTCTGAGCATATGATAAACAGTATATGACTATGCATAAGAGTAAAGTAAAGCACGATTTCATCTAGGCTATTTTAACGAAGGAATAAAAAAGTATTTGCCTTTCGGCTCAATGAATGGATTCAATAGATAAAGCACCAGAAGGACACTTCTTTACTTGTTCTATAATACGTTCTTTTGTTGCTCCATCTGGCTGAACCCACGGTCTGTCTTTGGGTTTGAATACCTCAGATAATTGTCTAGCACAGAAACCAGAATGAATACATTTTTCAGATTTCCATACAATATCGATATCGTCTTTTTGATACTTTTTCATGATAAATACAATGATGTTCTGCTCTTAAAGTTAATGGAGAATTAGGATATCATGGGTAATCATTTGTTCTTGGGCTTGACATTCGTGTTGTAAGATCAGAGTATAGACTCCTGGAATGACAGTTTGATTATCGAAATTACCATTCCAAATGGCATCTGTTGATAGGTTAGTAGTATTCTCAGCTGAGAAAATCTTGTTGCCCCAGCGATCAAAAATATAAAGGAAGATAATTTCAATTTCTTCTGAAGCTTTGACTTGGAACAGATTGTTTCCATTGTCAGCCTGACTGTAAATAATGTTAGGCATAAAAATCTGCTTGTCTGTATACGCACCAATGCAAGGAACACACACAGAACCATCGCAGTTTGATAGTTCTACTCTATCATTTGAAGTGCATGGGTTATTGTCATCGCATTCGACAAAGAAGGTGCCATCTTCAATACAATTAATAGATTCACCTAGACAAGGTTGGCAGATTGAACCATCACAATCAAGAATCACTTCTGTGTCATTAATTGTACAGGGATTATTGTCATCACAATCCAGAAAACTTATCTCTTCGCTGTCACACATAATGAGTTCTCCTTGACAAGGAATACAAATGGCCCCATCGCAGTCTAAGGTCGTGACTTTATCATTAATGGTACAGGGATTATTATCATCACAATCAAGAACGGTCACTTCTCCATTTTCACAAGTTGCAGTATCTCCTTGACAAGGTAAGCAGACTGTATTATCACAAAGGAGGAACAATTCTTCGTCGTCTGAAGTACATGGATCATTATCATTACATGGCATACTAATAAACTCTCCTACGGTACAGTCAACAGGTTCACCTTGACAAGGTATACAGATAGAGCAGTCAATATCAAGGATAACCTCAATGTCATTCATAGTACACGGATCGCCATCATCGCAAGGAGTAGGTGTAGAATTAGAATCTGTGCACTCGATTATACAAGGGACGATGTAATCTTGAGTAAATTCTAAGCCATCGATGAAAACGCCATTGTATTCGGATGCAATATGAGTGGTGCCAAAGAGCAAAGTTGTATTAGTTGAAATATCCCATATTATGAGTTCACGGTCGCTGGTAGCATAGATTAAGTTTCCATTATAGTCAGTGAGATCTCGTGCAGTAACATAAGGACTGACGCTGAAGGCTTCTATAGGATTAAACGGATTTGCTATTCCAGATAATGGAATAGAGTAAAATCCAGTGACCGTTGATGGTCGGTTATCTATTATGTAAAGGATATTGTCAGTAATATGAAGCCAATCCATATCGGTCTGGTATGTGCTCCCTTGCTGAAGTTGCGACACAAATGTGCATACTCCAGTTTTTATATCTACTGTAGCTAAGGTTTCTGTATAGAAATCTTGGACAGCAGGATTACCATTTAAACTGAGTGAGACATAATAGATTTCATCATCTGGATTGTAGGTCAGTGCCTCACAAGAGAACACTGTTTCGCCTGGCATTGTCAATCTGGCAATATAGTCGTAATTGCCTTCAAAGTCTATTGAAACTAAGGCAGGTTCTGTACCTCCTTCTTGAATTCCATAGAGTTTGCACGGATGATTTCCTTGCACTAAATTGAGTATCCTGATATCATCTGGTACATTGCATTGTGCAATTGTCGTAATATCTCCCGTCACAGGATCTACCTCCACTAGATTCCTATCTATATATCCGATAGTGATATTGGATTGACCAGAGACAATATTAGCAGGTAACCACAGCGCTAGAAACACTACGCTGGTGAAGTGTAGGGAGTATTGCTTTGTTGTCACCAAATGCGGTTCAATTTTATAAGAGATAACAAATCCTTTAGTCTATTTTATAACTTTAATGTTCTATCCATGTGACATGAATGAGATGAACACATGTTATTCAACAAATAATATATGTTCAGATAAAAAATATAAGATACCACTTGTTTAAGAATTTTAATTGACGCTATCTTTGATTTATAATGTTACAATATAACAGAGATACAAATTCTTTGAATCACAATACAAATGCTTATTGGTGGTGGACAACTCTTGATGCTATATCCTGAGAAGTTCATGCTATTCTATAATATAATTTAAAAGCCTGCTTCTTGCAGGCTTTTTTTTTGCACTAAAGTCAAATGAAATATACACTATACCATAGAAAAAAAACACAGCTAGCTGATCTCTATACACCTGTAAGTGTCTACGCTAAGTTAAGAGATCGCTTTCCATATTCCATTCTGTTAGAGAGTGCTGATTATCATGATAGGACAGATAATAAGAGTATTGTTTGTCTCTGCCCCTTGGCAGGTTTCGAAGCACAAGGTTTACATTGTAGTGTTCAATATCCTGGCTCGGAGGTCCAATCAATATTACTCGATTCATATGCAGAAGTTCTGCCTCAGTTTACTGATTTTGTCAATGCCTTCAAGGTTTCAAAAGTAGATGGTAATGATTTGGCTTCAGGAATTTGGGGATATACTTCTTTTGAAGCTGTTCAATATATGGAAGATATAGTCTTACCAGACCGTTCTTCCGATCTCAAGCTTAACCCCGACCTCAAATACCACCTATATAAGTTCACTTTGGTATTTGATCATTTCAAAAAAGAGATAGATATCATTCAAACTCAAGTTGGGTCCCAGATTAAGGAAGATACTGAGATAGATGACATTTTGAGAATTCTTGGCTCAAATGATATGGGCATGTTTCAATTTAAGAGTACTAATACCGAGCAGTCCAATGTAACTGATGCTGAATTTATGTCAATGGTGTCTCGAGGAATTAGTCATTGTAAGAGAGGAGACTGTTTTCAAGTGGTTCTTTCTCGTCAGTTCAGTCAGGGATTTACAGGGGACGATTTTTGCTTATATAGAAGTCTAAGAAGTATCAGTCCATCGCCATATCTCTTTTACTTTGATTATGGAGCATTCCGCATATTTGGTTCATCACCAGAATCCCAACTCCAAGTCAATGATGGTAAAGCGACTATTAACCCCATAGCAGGAACTGTAAAAAGAGGTCACAACAATGAGGAGGATCAAAATTTAGCAGAAGAATTGCAGAACAACCCTAAGGAGAAAGCAGAACATGTCATGCTTGTGGATCTTGCGAGAAATGATCTCAGTAAGTCTTCTGATGACGTAGATGTTGAAGTGTATGGTGAGATTCAATATTTCTCTCAAGTTATTCATATGGTGAGCAAGGTCACAGGAACATTAAATACGAGCAGTAATGGCCTCCGAGTTTTTTGTGATACTTTTCCGGCAGGGACATTGAGTGGGGCACCTAAATATCGAGCCCTCGAAATTATTGGAGAGAATGAGAATGTTAGTCGCAACTTTTATGGTGGTGCTCTCGGTTTTTTAGGTTTTGATGGATCTGTAAATCATGCAATAATCATCAGATCGCTCTTAAGTAAAAATAATACTCTTGTCTATCAAGCAGGAGCAGGAATTGTCAGTGAGAGCTCACCAGAAGGAGAGTTAAATGAAGTCAATAATAAGTTGTCTGCAATCAGATTAGCAATCAATAAAGCGAATGCCCTATGAAGATTTTAATCTTAGATAATTACGACAGCTTTACTTATAATCTTGTCCACTGTATCAAGCAGGAAAGTGTTGAGTATGATGTAATAAGGAATGATAAGATTACAGCTCAAGAATGCTCTTCTTATGAAGGAATAGTCTTATCCCCTGGGCCAGGAATCCCTAGTGAAGCCGGCAATATGATGGATATTATAACGCATTGCGCTGGGCAAATTCCTATTCTTGGTATTTGTTTGGGGCATCAGGCAATAGGAGAGTATTTAGGTGGTAAACTCACGAATATGGAACATGTGTATCATGGAGTAGAATCCAAGATTTTGTTATCCGACAAGAGTTCTCCACTACTTAGTAAACTTCCACCATTCTTCAATGCAGGTAGGTACCACTCTTGGATTATTGAGTCTGCAAGTCTGCCAAATGGAGCATGCGACATTACTGCTACCGACACAGAAGGCAATATCATGGGAATACAACATACGGAGAAGAAACTCTATGGTGTTCAATTTCATCCAGAGAGCATTATGACGCCGCAAGGGTCTACAATCATTCAGAATTTTATCAACCTGGTAATACAATCATAATTATGCAAGAGTTACTGAATTACCTCTATGATCAACAGACTCTGTCTCGAGATGAAGCCAAGCAAGTGCTTGGAGAAATATCAGATGGCAAGCATGAGCCACATCAAATCAGCTCGTTTCTTACCGTTTTTAAAATGCGGAATATCACAGTCGAAGAGCTTACTGGATTCAGAGATTGTTTAAGGGAGAGATGTATAAAAATCGATCTTTCTAACTATGACTGTATCGATTTGTGTGGTACCGGTGGTGATGGTAAAAACACTTTTAACATAAGTACTGCGACTGCATTTATTCTAGCTGGAGCTGGGTATCAAGTTGCAAAACATGGTAATTATGGGGTCAGTTCCATCTGTGGATCCTCCAATGTGCTAGAGCATCTTGGTTATACTTTTAAAACTAAAGCAAGTGCATTAAAGCAAGAAATAGAGAATTACAATATTACCTTTTTGCATGCGCCTTTATTTCATCCTGCGATGAAGGCTGTCGGTCCAATTAGAAAAGCACTTGGGGTGAGGACATTCTTTAATATGCTTGGCCCAATGGTTAATCCTGCTCAACCCAAGAAACAACTCGTAGGCGTATATTCCTTAAGCCTGCAACGGTATTACAAATACTTATATCAAAACGAGGATAAAGACTATCGGATCATCCATGCCTTAGATGGCTATGATGAAGTAACACTAACAGATGAAGCCAAGGTAGTTACCCCTAAAGGTGAATATATTCTTAAGCCTCAAATGGTAGGAGCTACTCCAATAGATCCACTTGATCTGATTGGTGGCACCTCTATTGCTGATTCAGCTGATATCCTGGTGAATGTCTTATCTCACAATGGTTCTCAAGCACAGAATCAAGTACTCTTAACCAATGCAGCACTAGCGATTCAGTGCTATGATGCCAATAAGTCGCTCTCTGCAGCTTATGAAGAGGCAAGAGAAGCATTAGAAAGTGGCAAAGCAATTCGCACATTAAAGAAATTATTAGACACATGAACATTTTAGAACAGATAATAAAAACCAAGCGGGAAGAAGTAGAAGAGCGAAAAGCACTTACACCATTGAAAAGACTTGAACAAAGCATCTTTTATAATTCATCTACAGTCTCTCTGACCACCTATCTCAAAAGAACAGATAAAGTTGGAATAATTGCAGAAATCAAACGTGCATCGCCGAGTAGAGGAATTATCAATGCCGAGGTCGATGTAGAAAGACTTAGTGTGGGTTATATGCAATCTGGTGCTTCTGCACTATCAGTACTCACCGATGAGCAGTATTTTCAAGGGAGCACCAACGATCTCAAGATTGCAAGAAAGTATAATTATTGTCCAATCCTGAGGAAGGACTTTATCATTGATGAATATCAAGTACATGAAACAAAGGCTAACGGTGCCGATTGTATGTTACTCATAGCAAGTTGCCTTACTCCTAAGCAATGTCAGACACTTGCAGAATTAGCCAAGTCTCTCCAACTCGAAGTCTTACTGGAAGTGCATGACAAGCAAGAGATAGACACATACCTGAATGAGTTTGTAGATATTGTTGGCATTAATAATAGAGACCTCAAGAGCTTTACAACTAGTATAGACACCAGCTTGATGCTTGCAGAACATATTCCTTCAGGATTGTGCAAGATTAGTGAAAGTGGAATCAGCCAAGCAGAAGACTTACATCGATTAACCAATGCTGGCTTTGATGGATTTCTTATTGGAACAACATTTATGCAAAGTACAGATCCTGCAGCCGCTTGTCATGGATTGATTACATCTTATAATTCTGATAGCTATGAAAGTTAAGGTGTGTGGTCTAAAATATCCGAAGAATATTGAAGCAGTCTTGGATTGTCACCCAGATTATGTAGGGTTTATTTTTTACGACAAATCTCCAAGGTGCGGTGATTCAGAAACTATCCGGTATGTCAAAAACAGTGAGATTAACGCAAAGAAAGTTGGCGTTTTTGTTAATGCTGATGAGAGTCAAATCATAGAATCAGTTGATCAAATGCAATTGGATTTTGTTCAACTGCATGGAAATGAAACCCCTGAATATGTCTATAGAATCAGAAAGGCAGGTATACACATACTGAAAGCGTTTGGAATACATGATTCCTTTGAATGGAAAAGATTAGAGGATTTTAGAGATTTGGTTTCCTATTATTTATTTGACACTTACACTCAGGCATATGGCGGCAGTGGTAGGACCTTCAATTGGTCGTTGCTGGACCAATATGCAGAGGATATTCCATTCTTTCTCAGTGGAGGGCTTGGTCCTGATACTATACAGGAGGCACTGACAAACAGACATCATCTTTTAGCCGGAGTTGATATCAACAGTAAAGTAGAAATTGAGCCAGGCAAGAAAGCTATTAACCTGGTAGATTCGATAATTAAAACTATCAGAAATGAGTACGTTATATCAAGCAAGTGAGAGTGGATTCTATGGTGAATACGGTGGAGCTTTTATACCAGAAATGCTTTACCCAAATATTGAGCAACTTAAGTCTCAGTATCTTAATATTATTCAAAGTGATGATTTTCAGCAAGAGTTTATCCAACTTCTCAAGCATTATGTTGGGAGACCAACTCCCCTCTATAATGCAACAAGATTAAGTGCTGAGTATGGGTCAACAATCTTTCTCAAACGTGAAGATTTATGTCACACAGGAGCACATAAGATTAATAATGCCATTGGTCAAGTATTATTAGCAGAGAAATTAGGTAAGACTAGGATAATTGCAGAGACAGGTGCTGGCCAGCATGGGGTTGCCACTGCCACGGCTTGTGCATTAAGAGGGCTACCATGCATTATCTATATGGGAGCGAAAGATATTGATAGACAGCGTCCAAACGTATCCCGAATGCAAATGTTGGGAGCTGAAATAGTATCAGTAGAAAGTGGAAGTAAGACACTCAAAGACGCCACTAATGAGGCAATCAGAGATTGGATCAATAATCCTGTAGATACCCATTACATTATTGGGTCTGTGGTAGGACCTCATCCATACCCTGAGATGGTCACACTACTCCAAGCTATAATTAGTAAAGAGATACAAGAGCAAGCAAAGAAGAAACCGACACACATCATTGCTTGTGTTGGGGGTGGCAGTAATGCTATTGGTGCATTCTATCATTACTTGGACGATGAAGAAGTACAACTTATCGGGGTTGAAGCTGCTGGGCATGGTATAGATACAAGCATGACAGCTGCCACATTAGCTTTAGGTACTCCTGGTGTTCTTCATGCCTCCATGACAAGAGTAATGCAAACAATAGATGGACAAGTTATCGAGCCTCATAGTATTTCTGCAGGACTTGATTATCCTGGCATTGGTCCATTGCATGCTCATCTCAGCGATACAGGTAGAGTGCTATATCATTCTGTTACAGATCAAGAAGCGATGAAAGCTGCTCATCAATTAAGTCGATTAGAAGGTATTATACCAGCACTGGAGTCAGCACATGCACTCGCATATCTAAACAACATGGATCACAATAGTGGTCAGACAATCATTATTAATTTGAGTGGGAGAGGGGATAAAGATTTGGCAACACTCACAAATGGAATATCAGATGAAACTGAATGAAGTATTTGGTGCAAACCAACGGGTACTAAATATCTACATAAGTGCAGGCTATCCAAAGCTTGAAAGTTTAGGCACTATTTTGCCGGCATTGGAGGCATCAGGAGTTGATATCATAGAAATAGGAATCCCGTATTCTGATCCAATAGCTGATGGTCCTACGATTCAAAGGAGCAATAGCATCGCTTTGGAAAACGGCATTACAGTCGATACTATCTTTGATCAAATCAGTGCTTGTCCGGTTAAGACACCTCTCATCTTGATGGGTTATTTTAATACAGTCTTACAGTTTGGGGTAGAAGCATTTTGTAAACGGTGTCATGATGTTGGAGTTTCCGGTGTGATATTACCAGATTTACCACTGGATCTCTACCTGAATAGGTATGTTCCTATATTCAAGAAGTATGCACTTCATAATATTTGTCTAATAACTCCAGAGACCTCAGAGGAGAGAATTAGGCAGATTGATTTACACTCAAGTTCTTTCATTTATGCAGTAAGTAGCTCGAGTACAACAGGTAAAAACAAATCGGTAAAAGATGCTGCAGATTACTTACAGCGAATACAATCGATGCAGTTATCTAGTCCGCTCATGGTAGGCTTCAATATTAAGACCTCAGATGACTTTGACTTTGTATGCGATTATGCAGCTGGTGGAATAATTGGCAGTGCTTTTTTACTGGCTCTAGAAAAGAGCAAAGACATTAAAGAAACAACCCATCAATTTATTAAAGCAATAAGATCATGATTATACAATTAGAAACAACGATACAGCAAAAGGAACTTGAAATAATTCAGCAGACACTTGACGAATTGAATATCACATATTATCCTGTAAAAACACAGCTAGGTAATTACAGAATATGCACGCCTCAACAAGAATTTGACATTCGAAAGATTGGGCATCTTTCAGGAATACGTGATGTGCATAGGGTAAGCGGTAAACACAAAATGGTCAGCCATAGATGGAAAGTTGATCGTTCGATAATTCAAGTTGATGAAGAGCTAGTCATAGGAGGGGATGAATTTACTTTCATGGCGGGTCCTTGCAGTATAGAAAGCGAAGAACAAATCGAGAATACAATTGCCTGCTTGAAGGAAAACAATGTTAAAATTATGCGTGGCGGCGTATTCAAACCAAGAACAAGTCCATATAGCTTTATGGGGCTAGGTATGGAAGGACTCAAGATGTTTTATAAGGCATGTTCGGAAAATGGGATACGAATCATCACTGAGGTCATGGAACCGAATCAAATAGAAGCTATGCATGACTATGTCGACATCTTTCAAGTTGGTGCAAGGAACTCTCAGAACTTTAATTTATTGGAAGCATTAGGAAATGTTGATAAGCCCATACTGTTGAAGAGAGGTATCAGTGGAACTATTGATGAACTGCTCTTTTCAGCTGAATATGTCTTCAAGAATGGAAATGAAAAACTCATCTTGTGCGAAAGAGGTATTAGGACATTCGAAACTGCCTATCGTAATACCCTAGACTTAAATGCTGTTTCAATCTTGAAAGAAAAATCACACCTTCCTGTCATTGTTGATCCATCTCATGGGATTGGCATAAGAAAACATGTTTACGCAATGTCTCTGGCAGGTGCAGCAGTAGGAGCAGATGGCTTAATTATTGAAATACATAAAACGCCTTCAAAAGCAGCGACTGATGCTCAACAAACTATAGGGTTTGAAGATTTTGCAAAACTCGTCAGCAAAGTGAGGCAATTGAAAACTGTAATAGCTTAATATGGAGACCCAACATTTGCATTATCAAAGCAACCCATTGATTGATAGATTACCTAAGCATCTCAAACAATTTATCAAGCCACAGAATTATGCTGATTACGGTTCTATTGATCAAGCTGTTTGGCGTTATGTCATGCGAAAGAATGTGGACTATCTTTCTCAGGTTGCGCATGGATCTTATGTTTCAGGTTTAGCAAAGACAGGTATTGCCATTGATAGTATCCCAAGCATGTATGGGATGAATAGAATCTTAAAAGATATAGGTTGGGCAGCAGTGGCGGTTGATGGATTCATTCCTCCAAATGCTTTTATGGAATTCCAAGCATACAAAGTATTGGTCATTGCATCTGATATTAGACAACTGCAAAACATTCAATATACTCCTGCACCAGATATTATACATGAAGCTGCCGGTCATGCGCCAATAATTGCTAATCCTGATTATGCCGAATACCTAAGGAGGTTAGGTGATATCGGAGCTAAGGCGATCTTGTCAAGTTATGATATTGAACTGTATGAAGCTGTAAGGAAATTGTCAATTTTGAAAGAAGCGAAAGGTGTTGACCCAGTATTGATACAACAGGCTGAGCAAAGAGTGAATACCTTACAAGCCGAAGACCATGAACTTTCTGAAATGGCCATGATGCGAAACCTCCAGTGGTGGACCGTTGAATATGGACTCATAGGAAGTATGGATCAACCTAAAATCTATGGAGCTGGGTTACTTTCTTCAATAGGGGAGAGTAAGTGGTGTATGAGTGATAAAGTAGCCAAACTGCCTTATTCTCTTGAAGCAGCAAAGCAAAGCTTTGATATTACCCAACCTCAACCACACCTATTTGTCACTCCAGACTTTTCTTACTTGATGCAAGTTCTTGAAGAATTTGCCAATTCTCTCAGTCTCAGGAAAGGCGGTAGTGTAGGGCTACTCAGGTTAATCGATTCGCAGATGGTTGGTACTATTGAACTAACGACAGGATTACAAGTCTCCGGACTTTTTGATCGAGCGATCTTAGATGATGATAAAGAAGTTGTCTACTTCAAAACGAAAGGAAAAACAGCGCTTGCATATCGAGAAAAGGAACTCATTGGTCATGGTATAGACACTCATATTGATGGGTTTAGTTCTCCTTTGGGTAAGCTTAAGAATATTAGTCTTGCAATAGAAGATATGGGGCCATATGACCTGAAGGCTTATAACTTTTATGATGGGAAATGGTTGTCTTTCGAATTTGAAAGTGGGATAAAAGTAGAAGGCCTGAATGTCACTGGAATAAGAAATGTACAGGGTAAACTCATGCTTATCCAATTAAGCGATTGCACTGTGACTTATGGAGATGAAATCCTCCACCACCCCAATCAAGGCATCTATAATATGGTTATTGGCACAGCTATAGTTTCGGCATTTGCAGGAGCTGCTGATCCTAATGCTTTTCCCAATCTTTATCAGGCTTCTGATACCTTAACGATGAAAGAAGCAGGCACAATTGAGCAGCGAGACTTAGAGCAGTTATACGCAGAAGTAAGAGCAATGCGAAACAGTAATACAGTCAATGAATCTAGGTTGTCTTCAATACTGGATGAGTGCCAAAAAGAGCAGAATGATGTCTGGTTATTAACACTCGAAATTCTTGAACTTACAGAAGATACAGCAAATCTATCTCGAGCAAATTCGATTCTTAATACAATCAGCGAATCGAGTCCTCAAGTCGTAGAATTGATTCATGATGGGAAGCAATTATTAGAGAAAGCTTAAGCACTATTAGAGGAGCCAAGTTAGGAAGCAGTGACATTTTTCTCAAAGAGGCAAACTGGGCCATCTTTATAATGCGCAGGCAAACTATCAGTCTCATCAAGTGTATGCAGACCCAGAAACTCAAACCCCAATTTGCCGTAGTGCTTAATCAATCCTGCATTATTGCCGACAGTATCCATTCTGATACAGCGTAACTGTTGTTTTCTGCAATATGCATTTGCCCAATCCATCAGGGTCTTTACTAGATTACGCCCTCTAAAATTAGGGTGTGTTGCAATTCTATGGATATACAGAGCTTTGTCATTGGAAGAGTTCTTCCATATTAGAGGATCTTCAAAAGTTATTGTCCAGATACATGCTATCTCTGTGTTAATGTCTATCTTCCATTGACGATTTTCTTTGATGGCTTCAGTTATCAAAGAATGAGAAAATTGTGGCCATGCTACTTGATTCTTTGACCGCATATACTGTGTAGCTAGGCTATACATTTCAGCTATTCTCTCAACATCGGCACTAGTGCATGGCATTATTTGCATACTTATGTTTTTGGATTTCGAGTGATTTTGTAGCTATTGAATATTCTAATATTAGAAGTATTAGATCTACCTCTACTTGCATTTATAATGAGAAGTCCAATTACATATCCTATTGTAGAAATATAACCGATAGAAAGAAAGAGTAGTGTGGAAATTATCATAATAAGAATTCCTGCGATGATCCCCACTACTGAGGCTATGCCTCCTGAATATGCTGTTGCATCATTGACATGATATTCGGATGTGGTAGCACAATGTGAGCAAGGATATGAAAAATATTCACCCAAATCATCTATCATCTCTGGTCTAGTAAGATAGGTTTTTTTCAGATCGAATTCTTCTCTGCAGTTCCTACAGGTCACTTTGAGTTTCATAAGATTGGTTTTTGATAAATTCAATAGAAAGTTAGTACTATTCCTGTGCATTTTCTACTTTGAGTTACTAGCTAATGTTTTTGTCTCTTGGGTATGCATAATTTTAGACTTATTACACACATATTAAGAATAGTGTTCTCTTTCTGCATTTTTGGTTCAGTGTCATTGAGCTTAGGATACGCTCAATGTCCAGAAGGGATAGTGCATTTGCATTCGGACGAGACAGTCAAAGCATTCATCAAGGCGTACCCAAACTGTACTGAACTAGATTCCAGTCTCATTATAGGCCCATTGCCAACAATGGCTTCAACACGGATTACTGATATATCAGGATTGCATAAGATAAGAAGTATACATGGAGACCTCAAGGTAACATCCAATCCTTTCCTGAGATCAATTCAATCATTGGAAGGTATTGAAGTGGTTGATGGAGACTATTCAGTCGGAGGTCTGCATAAAGAAGCAGATAAAGTATTTCATTCCAATTTGATCAAAGTAGGTTATCTCTACTACTATGAAGTGGGCAGTTATCATGGAATAGAGATGCATTTTGATCATTTAATAAAAGCAAAAGATATCTATGTCAATGGAGACAAATTCGAATATGATCCTTTTCCGAATTTGTGGAAAATCGAAGGTGGCATAAATATGTATGTCTATGGCGGTTCAGAGTCTATTCCTATTTTCCAAAACTTAGAACACGTGGGTCGTGTTACCTTGGCTCTAGGGAATCCCAAATTGGAATCTCTCTTTCCCTCGCTTAAGGAAGTGAATCATCTGACGATTGAAGGGGTGGTTAAGGAAGAAGGATATTTAAGACAGATTTCTGTCAAAGAGACATTGAGTCTGAGAGCCAAATTCGAAAGTCCACTCAAAGGACTTGAATTAATTGATAGCCTTGCAGAATTAACTGTACACCATTGGAATGCGAATATCACGGAATCATTACCAAATCTGGATTATGTCGATAAATTCAATGTGTATAATTATACAGTACAGAATACTGAGCAACGTTTTCTGACCAAAGTGAATAGGTTGCATTGTTCAAATGCAGGATGTTTCGAGTTAGCAAATTCTATTGACACCATAAACCATTGGCGTTATGAGAGGGCTAATAAATTCTTGCCATTGGACAGTTTGAAGCAGGGTTTGTCAATCTCTAAGCTTGACATCATCAATTGCAAAGGAGAAACTTTTCAAGGGAGTTGTCACAGTATTATTAAAGAGTTAGCAATATCTAACAATAACGAGCTTACAACACTGGCGATCCACTTAGAAAGTCCAATAAACAAGCTATACATTGGGTCTAACAAACTTCTTAAAAGTGTATCTAGTTCTGCATTCAAGTTCCTACCATCAGCTAATCTCAATGTGACTTATAATCCGCTTTTAGAAGCTTGTGAGTTTATAGGTATTTGTGATGCGATGAACAATGGTATCTCATCAAGTTTTTATGATAACCATGAGCAGTGCGACAAGCTAAAACTGAGAGAAAATTGTAACTAGTTTATCGCTCTAGGTTACACTCAATGATTTCATTGCCGGTATAGATGTGATAGACATTTGGGTCATCCTGAGGAACAATCGCACGAATTGTATTTCCACTTTTTTTAATTGGAAACTCAAGTGCTTGGTAGATGTTATCCTTCCAAACTGCAAGATCATTTTGTGAAGACTTAATCCAAAGAGACTTATCTGGGCAGGCAAGTAGGTTGATATAACCTGGACGTTCTTGGTAAGGTGCCTCATACAAATACACTAGTTTGCCATCTTTATAGGAGAGCAAACTACCTTGTTCATTCAGGATAAATGTTTCATCATTGACAAAGATGATATCAGTTATTTTATGAATTTTTTTGCCATCAGCATCAATCACTTTTCTCCATTGACCATCTTCATAAAAACTAATGAGCCCAGCTCGCTTATTGGAGAATGCCGCAAGTTTACCATTGTCAAGCTGTGCAATCTCAGGATATATTTTGTTTTCCCATCCCATAAAGTGCTCATTGTTTGCGAGTTTCGTTGAAACAGAATTGACAACTTCATAGAGGAAGTTTTTATCTGTATAAATAAAGCCTTTGTCAGTCACACCGAACTTGCTCAGATTAGGCGCATCAACCACTTTTCGATCTTGTCCACTTTCGACACGATAGATACCTTGTTTGGTTCCATAGTAAATGACTCCCTCATGCATTTTGATATCATTCACTCCTTCACCTGGAATTCCTGGAAGATGTTTCAAGCCGGAGGCATCCAAAGTGGCATAATTCTTTAAGTCTGCTCTCTTGACTATTAGCTTCTTACCACCAAGAAGTTCAGCATTTCCTAGTTGCGGTACTGGCGCTTGTTCGGTACTCTCAATGCGTTTCCATTTGCTACCATCAAAGCGGAGAAGTATCTGTTTCTTTAGGCTCATCCAAACATCTCCATTTTTGGCTAAGTGCATACCTTCGCCGAAATTGCCTGTTTTGAGTCCGAAAGGAGGTGTATAATTAGTCCATGTTCCATTTGAATTATGAAATGCATTACCTTCATTTGCATAAATCCAGTAATCATTTGATGAGTTGAAAACTGCGGTATAGATTTTTAATCCTCTGACAAGTAAGTGTCCTTTCAGGAAGTAGTCGAATGTACCATCCTTGAACTCATAGATGTTTTTGTAATCTACCAATAACACTTTACCATCAGAAGTAGCAACCAGTTTTTGACTATTGAATCGATTTGTAAATGGATATTCTTGTTCTTCACCATTGGATCGCTTGAGTAGCATTTCTTGAGATCCTAGAACCCACAAATCTCCATTTGGAGCAATAGTCATATGACGATATCTCGTATTCTGATCCTTTGGTGCTAGAGCTATAGAATGATCTCTGTTTGCATCAATTTGGATTACTTGCTTTTGACTTAAGACATAGACTTCGTCATTTCGGCCGATACGAATCTCACGAAAACTTCCACAATCATACTCTTCACAAGAAAGTACTGAAGTGGCTTGTTTTTGAGGGTTTATTACTGCTAGTTCAGAATGAGATATTATCCAAAGATTACCACTCGAATCTAATTGAGCATCAATGAAGTCAACATTACTCAGACCTTCCAAGATGCGTACTTGATCAAAGATTTCGCCATTGCTATCAACAAACATCAATCCGCTGCCATAGACAACTACTTGACCATCATTCCAATCAGCGATACCCTTTGCAAGAAATGTTGCATTCACTGGAGTGAAAGTCTGACTATAACAGAGAATACTTGCGCAGACTAATACGAATAGAAGGTAAATTGATCGAATCATTGATAAATTACTTTTTGGACAACAGCTTCAATTTTTGATTGAATAAAACTCACTTTTTCCTGATCGGAATCAAGAATGCTAGCTTGTTTAAAGTATGGTGCAAAGTCAAAACCTTGTTCTTTAAGGTCACGCATCAATTGATCATATTGGGTCTTTGAATTACATTCTCTTTGGATTGCTTCAATAAATCCGATTTCATTCGCCTTTGCAATATTTGTTTGATGAGTAGCTATGTCTTTATACTGCTGTCTTTTTTCTGGGTCTGGAATATCATCAATTTCAATAACTTCTGTGGTAGTAATCACATCAGTAGTAACCCACTCAATCTTTTCTGTTTCTGGTCTTTCTTTGTAAATGAATTCCTTGCCTTTTACCTCATCGGGAAACATTGGAGTTGTTCTAAACTGGATGTTTTCTTCTTTGGGTTTATTGGACTTTGAGCTATTCGATTTCTCCGAATTGGTCACTTCCGATAATGCTTCCATCACTGCTTCTTCTAGTTGTTTGTTTTGTTCTGGACTACCACCCATTACTATGACCTGTCCTTCATCTGACATTGTATTGAGTTGGTCAGAAGAAGACTGTGCTTTTTCAATGACTGCTTCCTTCTGTGCTACTGTTTTCTTTTGTAAATTGTCAATTGCTTGTTTGAAAATCAGATAGTCTGATTGTTGACCAACGAGTAAAATTGGTAAAAGAATGATAACGAAGACAATACCTAAATTTTTCATATCTCTGAATCTTGCTTCAAGTACTTTGATAGACCCCAAGTTAAACAATATCTCTTTAAGCCGTTTACAAATCAGATACTTGCATCAATTGATTTTGATTCTCTGTTTTAGTATGACTGCTCTATCTACAGATGCACAATTTCTAGATATGAATGCTGATGGAGCAGATTATGATAACTCTTTAGTGCCTTTTCCAGATGGTGACCTCTATGGATATATGGACAGATCTGGTAAAGTCGTCATCCAACCTGATTATGAAGCAGCACAGTTTTTTGACAATAGAGGATTTGCAAGAGTCAAGCAATTTGGACTTGAAGGATTGATTGACAAGAGTGGAAAGATGGTCGTACCAGCAATAGAAAGTTCTTTGTCGGAAGATCGGATGCGACCATGTCAGAATACAGAAGAATCTTTAACAGGCGAATGGCTAATAGGTATTTACCGAGTGGATAATTACAAATCGAAGGACTATCTTTTTTATAAATACGATAACACAACAAATTCCTACATCACTTCAAAACGCTATAAGAAACACAAGAGTCCGCAGGAAGATCAAATCTCTTACAATGCGAAGAATCTTGATTATGATAAATTCTATTTAGGTTATGTGAGAGTTGTCAGAGAGTCAGGCAAAGTCAACTTCATAGATACGACATTTGCTGAAGTATTAGCTCAAGATATTTACGATGGTGAACAACTCGGTTCTGGTCTTTTCTCAGAATATAATACCGAAGGTAAGTGTCGATTAATCGATGCAAAGGGCAAGAGCTTTACCGATTTTGATTATCACAGCTTGGAATATTCAGGTCTTTCGAATTATTTCATTTCAGAGCTGAAAGAAGAATCAGGTTATAGTAGAACCAAGGGTCTTACAGGAAAAGATGGCAAGGTTCTTTTGGATCCAATCTATAGGGATATTAAGTTTTTGAATGACGAATTCTTTGCAGTTGATTCCAGTAGTTCGAAGGCAATTTATTCAATCAACGATGGGTTTACCACAGGATTTGATTATAAGAACATACAAGAACATCATAGTAATACATTTCTTATCACCAATGAAGAAGGAAGCTCTATTGTAACGGAAGTTGGAAAACAAATAGCTGGACCATTTACTCTTGACAAACCTGGATTTGGTAGAGGCTATGCAATTATTAAGGACTCTGAACAAAGAACGTTAATCGATGAACATGGGAATGCATTATTTGGACTTTCTGAGAAAAGCTTTGTAAAGACATTTCGATCAGATTTTGTGATCATCCAAGATCAGAATGTCCAGATGTTATTTGATCGTAAAGGGAACCCAATTCTGGATGGGAAATTAAAAATGGTAGAATTCCTCAATATGGGCAATAGACTCTTTGTTGCAGACCAATTCAATCATGGAATTTATAACATGGATACCAAATCATGGGATGTTACACCTGGGGATTATCAAATCGTCTATAGAGTAGTAAACGGATCTTGGGTTAGAAATGAAGTAATATTATCAAATCACAAAGAACAGATTACCATACAAGATAATTGGGAGAATAGATCGACCAAGACATTTCCTCCAACAGAGAAAAAGAATACAGTAAATCTCAGTACGAAGTACAATAATGAAGAGCAAACTGCAACGGTTAGCCTGCCAGATGGAAGCGAAATCACCTACCCTAAGTCAAGAAAGATAGATGTTTCTGTCCATAATAAGACAGTCTATCTTGTAGAGCGTCTTGAAAACCGTCAGAAGATACTTGTTGACCGAAATCTGAATCAAATTTCTCCACAAGGATATAGTTTGGATGGCTATATCAATCTTGGAGAAAGACGGTATTACTCGATTGAGAATACTGAAAGAGATGAAGGAGTCATTGATCTTGAGGGTAATATTAAAATACAACCTCAAAGTAAGCAACAAGTGAGTTTAGGAGCAGGATATTGCATTGTCAGAAATGCTGCTGGTATCACTATCTATGATGAAAATTTCAAGCAAGTTTCTAATGGTAATTATAATTCCTATTCCAGTAAAGAGGATTATGTTATTTGCTCAAATAGTGAGGATGCGACAATTGACATCTATCACAAGACTAATCAGAAAATATCAGAGAAAACATACACAGATGTGCTAAGAACATCTGAGGATTATATTGTTGTTCGGGATAAGAGAGATCCAATGTTGTCCTGTACAATACTTGATAATGCAGGAAAAATTACAAACACATTCCCTTATGCAGAAGTGTATCCTATTGAAGCTGATTCAGACTACTACATTGCAAAAGATCTCCATGATTATGGCATAATTAGTGAGCAAGGCAAAGTGCTTATCCCATTCAAATACCAAGATATTGTGTGGCATGAGGATATCAAGTTATTTGCAATCCGAAAAGCAGAATATCATCATATGCTGCTTGATGAAAAACTGAATGTCAAATATGAAGATCTGAATTCTTACGTCAAGTTTAATGCAGTAGGAGACAAGTTTTATACTAGAGGAGATACTGAGTATTCTCTCTTTGATCAGCAAGGCAATTTTCTGTTTGAATTACCAAATTCAGTAGGTTCGCCTTCTTTTACTGATAAGTATATGGAACTTGGGTTTATCATCTGTACCAAGGATGGCAAACAGTTCTTCATTGATGCCGAGAATGGCAAACCGTTTTTGCGTTAATTATTGACTGCATTTAACCAACCAACTTTCTCTCTCCATTGATCGAAATCGCTTCTGTTTTGCTTATAGTTTTCAGGTGGAGAAGCTTGCTCAAGTTTAGCTTGCTCACGCATTATTTGGGTTTGCTCTTGTAATGAATTCAGGCCAAGTGCTTTTCTTCTTTCATTAAGTTTGTCAATGCTATCATATGGTAAAGGACTAAGTATTCCTTCTTCATCCCAGTCAAAAGCTGTCCCATAACTCTGAGGTCTACCTTCGAAAGTCGCAATTCGATCTTCGAGATAGGCAAGATGTAGTGGATTTGCATCTTTTTTTGATACTGCCAGCTTCAAAAGAGTGAAGCAATCCTTCATAAATTGAGGAAGACTGATTGCATGTTGAATGATAATCCAAGCAGCATTTGCCCCTTGTGTACCTACAAGAGAAATTGAAGGATAACCAATTTGCTCAATAATGAGTGACAGTGCGTTTGCATGTTTAATATGCAAGGCTTCCATATCAGAATGATACCCAGTATTTAGCGCTTTCTTGGCTATGAGCTGCTCTCGCATTGCCAGATCGTTATTCTGCATTCGAATAAGAGTAGCGGCTATCTCTGGATAGGTAATACCTTGGTCTAAAGACATGGATTAAGCTTTAAACAATTGACTTCCATTACAATAATGTTCATCTGAGATTTAGAAGAGATAATTTTCATGAGAAAGTAAAATGCAATGTAGAAATTATTCTATTCTCCAAGGCGGATACTTTCTGTTCTCTCCTGCATAATAGAGAATAAGTTGATTGCCATCAAGATCTTTTAATCTAGCTTCTCTCCATAACCAACTCTGATCAGTGGGTTCGAGATCAAACTGTAAACCTTGGGATTTGAGAGATTTGACCGTATTATCCAGGTCATCACATTCAAAGTAGATACTGACACCATTAATCTTAGCCAGCTTATCTACTGCATGTATTGAGAAAGTAGACTCGCCATCAGGACATTCGAATCTGGCATAGTGGGGTAGTGCTTTTACAATAAGAATCAATCCTAGTTTCTGGTAGAACAAGACCGACTGCTCGACATCTAAACTTGGAATCGTTACTTGATTAAGATTCATATCAATGTTTTGATTAGTTGATGTGCCATTCTCAAAAATACGACCTTACTGTAAACTGTGACCATCCTTACTGTAATCAGATTAACGAGTGTTTAACAAGTGTTGACAACTGGTAAACAACTTTATCCTCAAAGTGAGAATACATTTGAATTATGAATTGAAAGAGAGTTGCAATACTTCATGACATTCATAAGAAATTACATCTATTAACCCATAAATTAATCATTATGCAAAGTTTTAAAATCGCATTTACGTTATTCCTCTTACTCTGCTTTTTAGCTACAACTACTTCAGCTGCAAACATGCATGAGCCAAAGCCATGGAAAGAAAAAATTATCAGTTATCTCAATGACTTTGAACAATTAGAAAAGAGCAATTTACCAGAGAAAGTGCTCATAGATTTTATGATCAATGAAAAATCAGAACTGATGGTTATTTCTACTTCGGACTCTGAATTAGATGATTATATCAAAGCAAAACTGAATTATAGAAAAATCGGAGCAAAAGAATTGGAAACACTTGAAAAATATACTCTTCCAATTGTGTTCGCAAAGCACTAGTCAACATTGTAAACACCTAATTTTTAGTTATACTCTAAGTCAAAGATCTGGTTTCGGACAGCCTTGTTTGAGCCAGATCTTTTGATAACAGAAAAAGATCATTGTTATTAAATAACCACACTTACTTCCGTTGGTTTTTCCAATGTACATTGAAAGTATTTGAGTCGGAGTCGAAAGTGAGATACCCTGATTGTTCACCAACTGTAAAATGCATTTTTCGAGTGAGGCTGAAGTCATCTAATGTATCAAATATTAGTTCTGTAGCTTCTTCATATTTTCCATTAGTTGGAGCCAAGAATCCAAATTTTCCATTTTTTGATACTTTCAGAATGGTAAGTTTTTCTTCCATCGAGTCGTAAGCAAGTTCGCTCAACTTTTCTCCGTAGATATTTAAGACAACGAATGAATTTTCTTGCTGCGCAATCAGAACAAAAGGAAATGTTGTTTCTTCTAACAAATCATAAACTGGCTGAATGAGATAGCCTTCACCTGCTTGATAGATACCCACTTTCTTTGATGGTGTTTCGATGATAAATGCATCCTTGGTTAGATGTTCAATCTTTCTATAAGACTCTGGAATGACGATTCTGTTGTTTGAATCTAAAACACCAAATGTATTTTCTTTATGAATGAGATTGACTGATTCCGTTGAGAATGTATAATAAGATCTATTGCATTCATTTAAATACGCATATTCTATTGGAATCAGTTGGTTCCCCACTGAATCTAGAATTCCATACAGGGTATCAATCTTAGCTATCAATCTTGAAGATCTAGCGCAACTTTGTAAGCCGTCATAGATGAATGGTATTATTTCCTCATTTTCAAAGTTTACAACTCCGCGCTTGCCATTTTTTTTTGCTGTATAAGCTGATAGTGAACTGTAGTTCATATCAATGAGTAGACTACCCTTTTTATCAACTAGGCCCTTCTGCTTACCCTTTGATATTATGTAATATTTCTGGTTTGAATCGTACCATGTTAATGTTCTATTTATGAACTCTCTTTGTTGTTTTATAGTCTCAAAAGTGAAGCCTGATTGTTTGTCAGTTTCTAGGTAATAGAATTTGTATCCATCTTCTACAGCTATTATCCAAACTAATTCATCTAATCCCGTAAATGTATAAGCATCCTTTTGGGTAGCTATAGGTAAAAGGTCTGAACTTAATGTTTGAGGTGGAGGTGGAGGTGGAGGAGGGCCTTGTGCAATGCAGTTGAAAATATTGAATAAGATCAATAGGGTTACGAATTGGACTTTCATCATAAGTATGTTCATACTACTTGTTTTGCCTAAACAAAAGAACATATTTTCAAATTATGTTGCTGTCTTTTTCGGATTTACTTGTGCGCTTAGAAATATGAAATGGCCAAATCAATTGAGATTAAGGTGCAAGTAGAATAGATTTCTATAATGAAAGCAATCCCATGATCTTGGACCTTAATCTTCATTTTGTGTTGTATTAATTAACAGTAATCAACGCAACAGAACCGTTGTACATTTTCTGTATTTCGTAACTCCCATTGAGTTTAATAGTATTCAGAAATACTTGGCTATCAGCCATATTAGCATTATCGACATAGACAACCGTTTGAGAATGAAAGTTAGGTTCAAGCATTCTAAATAGAGGGAGATATAAGTCTTTCCAACCATCTAACAAAAGTAGATCGACCGGCTGATTGTGATTTTTTAGAGTTTCCATTGCGTCACCCGTTCTGATTTCAATGAGATCTTGAACTCCTGCTTTCTTAAAATTTTCAGCTGCTTTCTTTGCTTTTGATGCTAAGAGCTCAGTAGTAATAATGTGTCCACCTGTTACTCCAACTCCTTGTGCTAGGTAGAGTGTGGAGATGCCAAATGATGTACCGAACTCCACAACATGTTTTATACCTTTAGCAATGATGAGTTCTCTCAGATGTTCTCCTTGATGACTTGATATAGAGAGATAGACATCTTCGAAGTCCTTAGGTTGAATAGGTCTAAACATACTCTTGGCTGCACCCTTCATCATCTTTACTCCATCAAACTTAGAGTCTGAGTAGAGTTCATTGATGGTAGCTTTAATTTTTTGCTGTTGTGTATTTGTCATAATCTGTATTTGATTGATTCTGATACAAAATTCAGCTATCTGGTGATTCGAAACAATGTCAGAATCAGCATAAACAAGGTCAATTTAGAACCAAGTATTCAAAATAGTGCAAATGAGAAGAAGTGTGTGTTTATCAATATTGAGAGCACTTGGCATTGCCGAAGAGGCTAATCAGATCTCTGAAAGAGGGAACATACATGAGTAGAATCCTAGCTATATAAAAAAAGGGATTAGGCTGAGGCCTAATCCCAAATTACACTAGCAATTAATTATTTCATTTTTTATTCAGCTGCAGTAATGCAAAGATTTCTATTGCACACATCACCCCACCCATTATTGCAACCTGCATGTTACCTGCTATCAGATTGTTCACTAGATCAAGACCATCACTTACTATCCTCAAGATGAGCACAATTTTTATCATTGAAATATTGCGCTTCAAAAGAGCAAAAATTGTGACCGCAGCTGTTGCCATATTTCTTGAGACAAATAGACCGAGTGGTCCTGCTAAGGATAATGCTCCACCTGCAGTAATGGCTTCCCAAGTGCCTAGTAATGCATCAGGCTTAAAATATCCGGCCATGCTGGCTCCTAGAGTAATAAAGGCTGTAATCCACAAATAGATAATTATCCATTTTGGAATGAGTTGTGATTCATTTGTCATACTGTTCAATTTTGTTGGTTATTGATTTAAAAACGCATAGCGACCCATAGACATAGTAGATTGGTCCATCTGCTGCATGAATTCTTTCGCTATTGGTGCATCCATGAATGGTTGCAAAGAAGCATCAGATGTTTTCTTATCAAGCCAATACACAGCCACTACTTGTTTTCCGGAATCATCAGACCCAGTAAGACGTTGCTTAAAACCATTTCTCTTTCCGGTAAACTCAGTTTCGACACGTTTGTTGACCTTGCTAAAAGCATCTTTGTCTGTACCGTCGATTACGTTGAAGGCCATGATTTCTACAAAATGACTGTCCTCTGCTGAGAAAGGATTATCCAATGTATATCGTGACATTTTCATAGAAGAAGGATCGATAAAAGCAGCATAGTCCTCCACTGAAGGATCGCTCATAAATTTATTCATTGAAGCATCTGCCTCTTGCTTGCTCTCCCAGAAAACTACTACGACATAATTACCTTCTCCATCAATACCACTTTGGCGTTTGACAAATCCAGGTTGTTTGCTCGTAAAATCTTGTTCTACTTCGGCATCTCTTGCAGAGAAAACTTGAGGATCTATTGAAGGTTTTATTCTAAATGTTGTCACCTCCATAATTTGATTATGCTCCATAGTAATTGACTCTGATTTATTTTGATTAGTACAGCTAAATATGCTGATGCATGTGACAATAATCCACAGCATGGAAAATGATTTTTGCATCATCTACTAATTTAGAGTGAGGGTAAAGTTTTGTCCAGGCTTGAAGTCGTATCCCTCACCAATCTCTACAACAAGCACCTTATCAGAATCTAGCCTCAAGTTGACAGCGGCATTGGTTGAGCTCGCACTGCTAACATTTTGATTTTCATCAAATGTGAGATAGTATCTGTCCACAGTACCAGCTTCTAAAATTCTGAATAAGTCTCCGTAAGTAGGATCACCTTCTTGTGCCACAACTTCGAAACGTATACTGTTTTCTGAGATATCAATATCATAGAGATTAAGTAAATATGCGGAAAATTCAACACCGCTTCCAACAGTTGCAGTTGCAGCTAATGCGCCAGCATCGAGCATAAACAGATCTTCGATTGCTAATTCTGCTCCATCAGTGAAAGCATCAGATTGAAATGTATTAGTAACTGTTACAGAAGCGCCAGAACTAATTGGATTTGGCTCTTCATCTTCGTTGCAAGAAAAAAGAACTAATGTGGGAAGTAAAAGTCCTAGTAGACCGAATTTAAGTTTTGCAATTTTCATTGAAATAAGATTAGATGAATTAATTCATCAAAGGTATTTGGGTATGCACCCTCTGATCATGGTAAGAATCAGGAAAAGGACTGTCAAAATGGGAAAGAAAACTTAATGTTGTTTTCTGAATACCTCAGGCGAGATATGGGCAAACTTCTTGAAGTATTTATAGAAATTTGAAGGATCACTAAATCCAGCTAAGAAAGCGATTTCTTTAATTGAGTGATCAGTAGTTATGATCAGTCGTTTGACTTGCATCATAACTCGTTCGTCTATGAATGCTTTAGCAGTGGTATTAACTATGGAATTCGAGATGGTGTTGAGTGTCTTTGCAGAAACACCCAATTTCTTAGCATAATAACTCACCTTTTTGCTCTCAAAACATTCTGCTTCGACAAGCTTTTGAAACTCAATGAATCGAGCCATGTATTTTTTCTTATCGATGAACTGGCCTTTTTTTGCTTTGACGCGAAATAATTTGGTGATAACTATGTGCAGAACACTTCTAGTAATCCCAATCGAAAAATCATCCTTGAGTTGGTATTCTGATTCCATATGCTTTACCAAGACAGTAAAGTCGTTAAACTCCTCATCTGTATTGAAAGTAATGACTGGATTGCTCAAAGAATCATTAAAGAGCTGCATTGTCTTAGAAGCTTCCATTTGATTCAAGTGACTAATAATAAATTCTTCAGTAAAAACTAAGAGATAACCCTTGATGCTCTTGTTTTTGAAAAATTTATGTACTTGATCTTTACGGATAATAAGCACGGTGCCAGGCGAGTATTTGTAGTCATGAAAGTCAATAGCATGGACTCCTTTACCTTCATAGACATAAAAGATAATGTAGAATTTGACGAGATGATTTTCTTCAACATTATGATCAAGTGCTCTATTAAAAAGATCTTCAATTCTGACAATATCAAAGAATGACTTTGGGTTTATCTTATTTTCAAACTTGATTTGTGGTAGTGTGTTTTTCAAGAGCAAACTCTTTTCAAGTAAGTCTCAAGGTAACTAAAATAAATCTGTTCTACCAGCAAGAGATGGGTTCTCACAAGAGAAGAAACTTGAGAATTAATGCCAATGTGAAAGCAAGAATTAGTTTAAGGTAGCAAGACCTGAAAAGGTGAGTTGAAGATCACCTTGAGTGTTAGGTGTTGACAAGGTAACAGTAATGTTTAGATCCCAAGTAGATGCATCAATTTGTTGACCAATAATGAGGCCTTGGGTAATCTCTTGTTGAGTCGACGGAACCCAAGCACCAGATTGATTATAGATACACTTGGCTGTAGCTAATCCATCATTTTCAAAAGTAAATTGGTCGGTACCATTAGTAACTTCGAACTTGAGGTGTTCGCCCCATTCATCATCTGTTACATTATTGCATTGTGCTCCATCGTGATTGAGTATAAAAACAACATTATCTCCATCAATCACAGTATAATTTAAGATGGTTGAGTCTAAAGAGACGTTGACAAGGGCGCTGTTCTCTAAAAAGTGAACACTAGTGGTATCGTCCGTGCAATCATTCTCTTCCTTACAACCAAAGATTATCACGGCAAGAAAGCAGACACTAAGTAGTATGGTGTATCTCATACATTATAAACGATAGATGGACTGAATTTCTTGGTCTACAACCTAATAAATTAGATATTTAATTACTTTTTCTTATAAAGAGTCTAGATGCAAGAAGCGATAAAAGAGTTTCATACCAAAGATGTTCATTTTGACAATAGAGATCGTTCCAAGCGATTGTCTCAAAGTGTGAATACACACTATGACCTGATCATAGTAGGAGGTGGAATTACAGGGGCAGGTATAGCCTGCGATGCTGCATTGAGAGGACTAAAGACACTATTAGTGGAAAAACTGGATTTTGCTTCAGGGACAAGTAGTAAGTCCACAAAACTCATTCATGGAGGTCTTCGCTATCTCAAGCAATTAGAGTTTGGCCTAGTTAAGGAAACAGGACTTGAGAGAGCAGTTGCTCATCATAATATTCCACATTTAGTTCACCCTGAGAAGATGCTATTACCAATTGTTGAGCGCGGCACTTTTGGCAAACTTTCTGCTTCGTTTGCGATCTCAGTCTATGATAGACTTGCTAGGGTTCCAGATGAGGATAGAAAAGTTGCTTTTGATAAGCAACAAACATTAGAGCAAGAACCACTGTTGAAGCCAGATCTTCTGAAGTCAAGCATTCAATATTCTGAATATAGAACAGATGATGCCAGACTGACGATTGAATTAGTCAAAGCATCAATTCGCAATGGTGGAGAAGCATATAATTATCTGGAAGTCTCAGACTTCAAGTATGAGAATGGAAGAGTCAAAGGTGTTATTTGTACTGACCATATTAGTGGTGATGTCTTGGAGTTTAGTGCAGTCCAAGTGGTTTCGGCAGCCGGACCTTGGGTAGATGCGCTTCGATCAATTAATAATTCAAAAAGAGGGAAGACGCTTCAATTAACAAAAGGAGTGCACATTGTATTGCCAAAACAAAGATTACCTCTCAAGACTTCAGTTTACTTTGATGATTTCGAAGGAAGGATGCTCTTTGCCATACCAAGAGGTAACGTCACTTATGTAGGTACTTCTGACACGCAATATTCTGGTGATAAAGACAAAGTCCTTTGTACAAAGGAAGATGCTAGTTATCTTCTTCGAGCAATCAATGTTATGTTTGAGGTGGATCAAATTATCATGTCAGACATCATCTCTAGTTGGGCGGGTCTCAGACCCCTTATCCACGAAGAGGGAAAGTCACCTTCAGAACTCTCAAGGAAAGATGAGATCTTTTTGTCAGATAGTGGTCTGATTTCAATTGCTGGGGGTAAGCTAACAGGCTTCCGAAAGATGGCACAGCGAGTTGTAGACCTAGTCCTAGATCAAAATGAGCAATTTGAACAACAAAGATGCACCACGAAGACTTACAAGATTCACAGTGATTCTTTTGAAAATTATGCTTCATTCCAGCAGTTTCAAAGCTCGCTTCAAGTCCATGTTGAAGGTTTTGAGATTTCAAATTATGATGCTTGGTATCTTGCAACGACGTATGGTAAGAATGCCTTGGGGATTCTAGAGTTAGCAAGTAAGTGGTCTTTATCTCAGGAAGAAGCCATTCTAGCAAGTGAGATAGCATTTTGCATCCAACATGAATCGTGCTACTTCCCGGATGATTATTTTAATAGAAGGACTGGTCGATTATACTTCGATATTGCATCTGTACAGAAATACGCAAAAGTTATCATTGATGAATTTGCCAAGCATTTTGATTGGGATGATACTATCAAGGCAGCAATGCTTATAAAATGTAAAGAGGACATACAGACAGTCTCTCAATTTGAATAAGATCGACACAATTGAATTATCTATGGTGCCAAAATTAAAACAAGCATTTACTGCAGCATTTTCAACAGAGCCAACTCTAATTGTAAAGGCTCCTGGCAGAATAAACCTTATAGGTGAGCACACTGATTATAATGGAGGTCTAGTCTTTCCAGCGGCGATAGACAAGTGTATGTATTTTGCCTTTCGACCAAATGGTAGTCAATTAGTAAATATTGTTGCTCAAGATAAATCAGCAAGAATATCAGTCAAGTTAGATGATTTAGTGTCTGATATTCTTTGGGGTAGATACTGCTTGGGTGTCATCAGTGAGTTCCAAAAACTCCAGTTATCGGTAATAGGTTTTGATTGTCTTTTCATGAGTGAGATACCTATTGGTGCTGGTGTAAGTTCATCTGCAGCTTTGGAGTGTGGTTTTGCCAAGGGAATTGATCATCTTATTGGCAGCAACTTAGATAGATGGGAGCTAGCAAGGATAGGAAATCGCTCAGAGAATAATTTTCTTGGAATACAAAGTGGGATACTGGATCAGTTTTCTTCACTTTTTGGTAAGGCTAACTCAGCAATGTTGATGGATTGTAGTACACAGACTTTCGAGTATTATCCTATCGATTTGGATCCTTATTGCTTAGTGTTGATCAATACTAATGTAAAGCATTCCCATCTGTCTTCAGGATATAATGATAGACCAAGTGAATGCAAAGCAATCCTCGAAATAGCAAATCAGCACAATATAACATTACAACACTTGAGTGAACTTACTCATGAACAACTCAAAGCTATTAAGCCTCATCTGAGTCGTGTTCTCTATAATAGAGCACTTTTTATTTTAGAAGAGAATGTAAGAGTTTTAGCATTTAAAGAAGCAATGTTAATGCATGATCACTCACGCCTTGGAGAAATACTCTATGATTGCCATGATGGGTTGAGTAGACTTTATGAAGTGAGCTGTAAAGAGTTAGATATTTTAGTGAGTATCACTAAAGAGCACAATTCGGTCCTTGGTGCAAGAATGATGGGTGGTGGTTTCGGAGGCTGTACTCTGAATCTCCTCCTCCAAAAGAATAAAGAAAGCACCATACAAGCCATTTGCCAGGCTTATCATAAACAGACTAATATAGATGCTACTCCTTACTCTATAAGTATAGGGAATGGGGTAGAGCTTGTTAGCTCAGATATGTAATTTGGTATGAGGTAAAAAGGAGAAATTGAATATATGGAACACTATATCATTGCAATAGATCAAGGTACTAGCAGCTGTAGAGCAGCTTTAGTAAATACAGAAGGTAAGATAACAGCAATCGTGCAGAAAGAATTTACTCAACACTTTCCTCAAACTGGTTGGGTAGAACATGATGCCAATGAAATTTGGCAAGTTCAGATAGGATTGGTCCAAGAACTTATCGATAACAATGTGGACTCTGCGCAGCAAATACGATGTATAGGCATAACTAACCAAAGAGAAACCACAGTTGTCTGGAATCGGCAGACAGGTAAGCCAGTCTACAATGCCTTGGTTTGGCAAGATAAGAGGACTACTGAATATTGTGCAGCATTATCAGATCAGGGATTATCAGATTACATTTATCAGAATACAGGTTTGCCAATAGATACTTATTTTTCTGCAACTAAGATTAGATGGATTCTAGACAATTGCGATGATAATCCAGAGGATCTTTGTTTTGGCACTATTGATAGCTGGCTAATTTGGAAGATGACAAATGGACGTAATCATGTGACAGACTATACCAATGCTTCGAGAACCATGCTGTATAATATCAAGTCATTGGCATGGGATGATCGAATTCTTAGTGCACTGGATATTCCCAAAGGAATGCTTCCCAAAGTACAAGCATCAGCATCACAATTTGGACACTATACTTATCAAGGTGTTAATATCCCAATTACTGGTGTTGCTGGTGATCAACAAGCTGCTTTGTTTGGACAGGCTTGTTTTGAAAAAGGGATGGCAAAGAACACCTACGGAACTGGATGTTTTATGTTGATGCATGTCGGCAAGGAATATGTCGAATCAAAACATGGTCTCTTGACTACTTTGGCCTGTAACAGTGATGGCACTGTTGGTTATGCTTTGGAAGGGAGCATTTTTATGGCAGGAGCGGCAATCCAATGGTTGAGAGATGGACTTAGGATTATTTCCGATTCTTCAGAGGCAGAACCGCTGGCAAAACAAGTAGAAGATGATCATTCAGTAATTGTAGTTCCTGCATTTGCTGGATTGGGTGCTCCGTATTGGGATATGGAATGCAAGGGAGCAATTTATGGCCTGACCAGAGGCACTGAAGTTGCTCATTTGGTAAAAGCAACTTTAGATTCTATGGCTTATCGCACCAAAGATGTACTTGAGTCGATGGTTGCGGACAGCGGTATCCAATTAGAAGTACTCAAAGTAGATGGAGGAGCATGTAAGAATAATTACTTGATGCAATTCCAGTGTGATCTGCTCAACACAGAAGTGGAGCGTCCCCAAAATATTGAGTCAACAGCGATGGGTGCAGCTTATCTAGCAGGTATAACATTGGGACTATGGGATGCTGAAATTGTCAAAGCTAATAGACAAATAGAAAGAGTCTTTAGTAGCAAAATGGATAATCAGAATAGAATGGAATTGTATAAACATTGGCAAGAATGTGTACAAAGAACTCTAAGTAAATAAGCCACTACTAAGAGCGAATTGGCTGCCTTTTTCATGTGTAAACTATAAGCCTTTGGAGTTTGAAATAATCCAAATGCAAAAAAAAAGTTGCGATGCTTTCAAGCGTTTTGGGGATGCTGAGCATAGTATAGATGTATGGCGTTACTTTATTCCGGAATTTTTCGCTGTTTATGACTTTATTAAAACACAAAACACATGAAAAAATTTAAAAACAGATACAAGAGCACACTTCTTCTTTGCCTCCAACTTTGTGGGATGTTGTTATTTACACAATGTTCTAATTTGGATGAAACAATCACTACTGATATTGATGATGAGAACTCGATTCTAATTACAGATGCATGGATATGTAATATGCAGTCATTTGAAGAAGATTACTGGAGGTATGAATTATATATGCAGGATAATGGGGACTATATCGCTATTTCCGATTCAAGGTTATTGAAAGTAAGTAGTGCTGGGACTCTCGATGCAATGATTATTTTGAATTATGATGATGATAATGATGATATTATAAAAATCTATGATGATAAGATTTATCGTTTTCATACAGAGAATGAGTTCCAAAATTTTGATCCCAATCTTCCTGTGAAGCTCGACATCTATGATCTGGACTTTATCTTACAAGGAGAGTATGAGCTTGATACGAAAGGACTCATTTACGATGTAGAAATAGAAAGTGATGAAGTATTTGGACTGCTTTCTTATAATGTAGATGCATCAACAATGACCTTAAAGAAGGTGCACTTGAATAGTGGTTTGTTGGCAGAACAAGTATTGAGTACAACAGGAACTAGTCCGACAAACTTACACATTGCAGATACAGGCGATTATTTCTGCACTGCAAGTTCAACAAGAAATAATTTCGTGCTTTTGGACAATGATCTCAACATCCTACTACAAGAGGAACTTGATCAATTTATAATCTCAGATGCAAAGTATATTCCAGGTCAAGGGTATTACATAGCAGGAAGGATGTCCACTTTCGTCGATCCAGACAAATCAACATACGTAGCCTTGGTAGATGAAGCCGGAAGCGTACTTAACACTATCACCTTCGATAGTCAAGAGCGTTGGTCCCCGTATATGCAGATCAATAGTGAGCGGATATGTCTAGTACAGACTGAACCAGAAAGCAGTAAGAATATGCTCATGTCTTTACTTGATCATGACTTAGAGATTCAGAGTACTATCGAAATACCAGGCAATAAAGTGCAGAGCCCAATCATCAATAATGAGATTGGAAGTTTTTCATTTGTCTATGGTATAGCAATAGATCCCGATGCCCCTGATTTTGTACCAGCTTCGAACACACGAATTTTTAAATTCGACGACACATATGAGTTACCTACAAATGTGATAATTCAGTAGTCAATTTGAAGGTTGACATAATAGAGAATATTGGGTGACAAAGCCAACATAACGCAATTAATCGAACAGTGTAAACAGCAAGAGTGGGAAGCTCAAGAAGGGCTTTACCTACTCTTTGCTGATGAAATGATGCAGGTAGCGATGCGATACGCTAATGGTTACAACTCAGCGAAAGACCTAGTCCAAGATACTTTCTTGTCGGCATTTCAAAATATACATCAATATAAAGAAGCAAAGGGAGCTTTTGGAGCATGGTTGAGACGCATTCTAATCAATAAATCTTATGCAGATTTGCGTAAGAGTCAAAGGATAGAATATCATAGTATTATCCAAGGAGAACATGAAGACATAGCTGAAGCAACCATCATTCAAGAACTAGAAGCGGAGGATGTTTTAAAACTGCTCCATGGCTTGCCAAAAGGTTGTAGGATCATATTCAACATGAAGGTGATAGAAGGCTATACCCACGATGAAATTGCCAAGCTATTGTCAATAACTGCAAGTGCATCTCGCTCTCAACTGACAAGAGCAAAACAACTATTACGTCAAGCACTCAAGAAGAGATCTCAATCGGATAACAGAAGAATGTTTCAGAGGAAATCAAGTATAGTATAATGGATAAAGACCGCAGTGTTTAAAATGGAAGAACAATTCAAAAATAAATTAGAACAGTACAAAGTAGAATGGGATAAGAAAGAATTACTCCCAAACTTGAAGAAAGAACTGCATCCTCCTGCTAGGAAGAGAAGGTCTTTATGGTATTTCTTGCTACCCGTAGTTGCACTTAGTACTTGGATGCTTACAACGCACTATTCGGAATCAAGAGATGAGCACAGAGATAACAATGCACAGAATAAACTCGAAAGTATCAAGGCAAATAATGCCCCTATTGATCAGGAGGATGGTGCACAACAAGCACAGATAATCAATGCATCGAAATTTGATCAGAATACCTCAGATGGCTCACAAAAGAAAGGTGACCAAAGAGCTAAAATTGAACGATCGAAAAGTACTCAAGAGCCAGAAAACACCAATGAAAATCTCATCAACAATCAAACATCAATTCAAAGAAAACAACAGACTATCTCTGCAAACCAAGGAAGAAAACAAAGGCGTGAGAAAACTAGAAGAACCAATCTAGTGATGCCAATTCAGCAAACAAATACAAGCTTAACAAAGCTAGAAAGTGAGGCGTCCAGCGCAAAACATCTAGGAGCCTTAAGGAAGAAAGATGACATAGAATCATTTACAGTATTGTCCATGGATATGTATTTGGAGAGTAGTAAAGACGCCAAAATACCTCTCGTCTTCTTACTGGATTCCTTGAGTCAAAGTCAATATCAATTCGAGGATCAATCAAAATGGTATTTGTCTCTATCCAGTGATTTAGGGCCGGTGAGTAGACAGAGAACATTTAATAGTGAGGATTCAGATTTTATTCAATTATTGAAGGAAAGCGAAAGTCTTGAGGCGCCAATACTTGCTTATACATTTGGTGTTGGCACTGGATATAGATTTCATACTGACTGGTCAATAGAGACTGGATTTGAATATTTTGAAGTGAAGGAAATCTTTAGATATGTAGATGCTCAACAGGAGACTTTTAAGATGCAGAAAACTGACTATAATTATTACATTGTAGATAGGCAAGATACTACTTATGTCTACGATAGTATCACTGTTAACCGTACGATTCAAAGGAATGTAAGACACTATAACAGCCATAAGTTATACACCATTCCGTTGTCTGTAGCCTATCAAAGTCAGTGGAGAAAACTCAGAATAGAAGGTCGAGTGGGTGTCAGTTATACTTTTGCACAGAGGTATAGTGGCAGGTATTTAGATGCATCTCCTTTAGGAGAGACTCAAGTTGTAAGCAGTGGGCTTGATTATGATTACAGTCTCATAAATAGATTAGGTCTGAATCTTGGAGTCAGGCTATATTACCCATTAGCAAAACGGCACCATTTTTTTGTGAGTGCTGCTGTAAGGCGAAGTCCTCAAATGCGTCTAGATATCCAAGAACAGACTTTTACGAGTTATACTCTCGGCCTAGGTGTCAACTATGCATTTGCAAAAATGAAAGATTAGAAGTTGGGGACAAGAAAATTCTAAAAGAGCACTTATATTAGATGCTATGCACCTGTATAAGTATTGGATTTTTGTGGCTATGTGTTTTGCTTTTCTCACCTCTAGTTTTGCTCAGATAGATCATTGGGAAACGCTTATTTACGCCAGCGATAATTGGAAGTATCATGTCGATAATGCCAGCATAGCTGATGATTGGAGATCTCAAGAGTATAATGATGCCACATGGGAAGTAGGTCCAGGTGGATTTGGTTACGGAGATGGAGATGATCAGACAATTATTCCAAATACTCCATCCGTGTATCTGAGAACTACATTTGACATTGCTGATCTTGAGAGAATTGTTAACTTGTATTTGCATGCTGATTACGATGATGCGTTTGTGGCATTTCTGAATGGCGTAGAGATAGCAAGAGCAAATATAGATGGCGTACTGCCGGCATACGATGCCTCTTCACTAGAGTATCGTGAGGCATTAATGTATCAAGGCGGGCTTCCGGAAGGATTCCTATTGCAACAGGATATCGTAGAATCTCTGCTAGTATCAGGGCAAAATACACTAGCCATTCAGGTCCATAATTATGAAGGATTGAATAGCTCGGATATGAGTGCTTTGTTTTGGCTCAGTGCAGGAGTATCGGATACACAGTTTGTATTTGGTCAAACGCCAAATTGGTTTCCGGACTTGGACTGGAGTAGTCAATTGCCAATTGTCCGAATATTTACTGGTGGGGTTGGAATTCCAGACGAACCATCCATCCCAGGAAGAATTGAGATAGTCTATAATGGAGATGGACAGCCGAATCACATTACTGATCCTGCAAATGAACTAGATGTTGACATTGAGATTGAACGTCGTGGGCAAAGTTCACTCTGGGTATTTCCAAAAAATAATTTTGGCTTTGAATCGAAGAATCCGGAAGGTGAAGATATGGATATAGAATTTTTGGATTTTCCAGCAGAGGAAGATTGGATTCTCCATGGCCCCTATTCTGATAAGACGTTTTTGAGGAATGCCTTAGCTATGTTTCTAGCAAGACAAATGGGTCAATATGCCAGCCGGATGCAAGCTGTAGAGCTGTTTATTAATGAGAACTATGAGGGACTCTATCTTATTATGGAACGTATCAAGCGTGATGATAATCGAGTAGATATCGCTAAGCTTAGACCAGAAGAAATCTCAGGAGATGATTTGACTGGTGGGTATATTATAAAAATTGATAAGGGTGAGCCAGATTGGTATTCTAGATATGATGTTGCCGAAACTCCAGGTACAAAATTAACTTACCAATATGTATCTCCACAAGCATCAGCAATAGTCCCAAAACAAGAAGAATACATTCAATCTTATATAGATAGTATGGAGCAGGCGTTTGCTGCATGGAATGGTGTATTTGCGGGAAAACACTACACAGAGTTTATCGATAGATCATCCTTTATAGATCATTTTCTGTTAACAGAGATATCCAAAGATGTAGATGCATATCGCCTAAGCAGTTATTTTCATAAGGATAAAGACAGTAAGGATGGCCGATTAAAAGCAGGTCCCGTTTGGGATTTTAATATAGCCTTTGGCAATCAAGATGATTGTAATGCAGCCGAAGACTTTGGTTACATGTACTTCGAACATTGTGCAAGGGCTAATCCATTTTGGTGGGGTGAATTAATCTTAGATTCCAATTTTAAGAACTTAGCTAAATGTAGATGGGAGGAATTGCGATCTGGACCTTGGAGTGATGCTGCTTTATTTGGTTATATCGACGAGCAAGCAGAGTTGTTGTCAGCACCAGCAGAAAGAAATTTTGACCGTTGGCCAATATTGAATCAAGAAATCTGGCCAAATCCTGTCGTAACAGGAAGTTTTCAAGGAGAGATTAATTATTTGAAAGAGTACTTGGAAGGACGATTGACGTGGTTAGATAATAATCTTTTTGGGCAATGTGATCTTGTAAATACTAGTGATGAACAAGAGAGTAATTTTTCAATGTACCCTAATCCAGTTAGTCAAGGTGGTCATGTCTACTTAGAGATGGAAAAAGATCAAGTTCAAGGAAGTGTTGAGATCTCGGATTTGAGTGGAAGACAAGTATTGTATGCTGCGGAAAATAGCGGTAGTCTAATATTACCTATTGAAATTCAACCTGGGCTTTATTCTTTGCAATTCAAAACTTACAATGGGGTGTTCAGCTCTACATTGTTGATCTTGCCTTAGATAATGCAGTTTAACTTATGGGGAATTCCAGAATCATAGTAATTCAATGCAGTAATACATACTGGCTGATGCCAAAAGTGAGAAGAGCTATGAGAGATGACAACCCTATGCGTTTGAGACGAAGTCTGTTCTGAAAAATTGAAGCAAAGACAATATAGCCCGATGCAATAGTTACATAGAGTATTGCTATGCCATGCCCATATCCAATATGCATTTTTCTGAAGGCATCAATATCTAGATTTTTACCTACATCAACTACAATGAATAGTACCCCAATAAGAAATATTCCAGCGATTAGAATTTGGGCAGTATAGTAAACAAAGAAGCTAAATGGTGAATGTTTCATTCTTGGTAATACTTGTTATTGCATTCTCTCGTTTGATTTAAGACAATTGACATGGCAAAGAGTTGGGTAATTTTCTTGATTTTATTTTTTTCTGGGTCTGCGATAAGTATTTCCCCAAGATTCTCAATTATACAAGAAGACGATGGAATAGTCTTTGTTAGTTTTCCTTCTCCTAATACTGAACAACACAGGGTGCCAATTTTTAAGACTGAAAGTGTCCTTGAATGCAGCAAGTGCGATGGTGATTTAGGATTTTGTTTATTGGTATTAAAAGATGCAAAAAGTAATATACAGGAGCAAAGGAGATATAGTTTCAAATTTGTAAAACCTAGTGAAATAAGTCTTTCTTGTGAAATGACATATCAGACCTGCATCGTATTGGATGAAAGCATCGAAAATATTGAACTTAAGTTGGCAACCTTGGAAACTGCCATCTTTCACTCTAATCAAGGTCAAGTCACAATCAATTTTGATATAGAACAAGGAGAAGTGTCAATTATAAATGATACAATGCAGGTGACTAAAACAATGTCTAAGCTAAATACCATAGTCCAAAGAAATGGAAGCTCAACGACTCAACTACAAAATGGTTTTATGTTTAGTAATTCCAATCAGTGCGAGACTATCAGATTTGTACACTGAACATTTTATCCAAATACTATAAATGTTAATCAATATAATTTAGAATGAGTGGTAATTACACTTGAAAGAACCATTTGTTA
>JAHDEL010000012.1:86184-89769 GCA_020628855.1 Saprospiraceae bacterium
TTAATCAATATAATTTAGAATGAGTGGTAATTACACTTGAAAGAACCATTTGTTACAGCGACCACATTTCCTTGTGCATTCTTCACTCTAAAGTTAAATTCTCCTTTCAGAAACTCATCGGTAGAGTCATGCTGCTCGAATTGGATATAATTGTTAGCATCTTCTAATGGTTGATCATGTAGAGCATCAGAATCAGAAGCCGAATAGCGAACACTTAAGAATTCGATAGGTTCGTTCATATCTGCAACTTCCATGCGCATAGTTATATGATGATTTTCGTCAAAAACATGCATTATTAAAATGTCAGTATTGGTATCTAAAACTGCCGCAATACCACAATTTGCATCTGTAGTTGTGAGAAACTCAGAAGGTTCTTCAGAAAATCCAGTAGTGAATAACTGATCATTGATGGTACATTCAGCATAATCATCCTCACAAGAAATTACAACTGCTGGCTCTTGGACTTCATCAGAACAACTAGCGAGAAAAGCAAAAACAAATATGAAACAGAAGAGATTTTTCATCTTTTTGATAGTAAGATAACCATTTCAATTCAATTTATTTTATCCAAGGCACAGTTTGCTCTGCCAAAAGTGCCTTTCTTGAACACACACATATTTTTTATCTACTTAATACTGCTCTATTATGATCTCCTGAACAAGTTGAACATTCTCTCCCTGGACATGAACAAAATACAGTCCAGGAGAATACTGTCTTGCATCCAAAAAGAACATATTGTCTCCGCTTTTTATCCTACCTTGATAAACGACTTCAACCAATTTTCCAGTATTATCTCTTAATTGGATACTGACTGATTGTTGTGATTTGGAATGTAAAGGAATTGCTGTAATTGCTTTAGCAGGATTAGGGTAGACTTCTTCAAAAATTAATTCATCAGATTCTAAAGTGGATGATAACTCTTCTCCATGTAATATCGTAAAATCAAAGTAGCCTTCTGGAGCTGCAAGAGGACGAGTTTGAGTTTTTCCACTATTTGCAGTAGCATCTATATAGTATTCTATAACTGTACCTGCAGGTTGCTGGGGTATTATGGTGTTCCAAAAATCTGAATCTCCAGAATCTTGTTGCATAGCGACTTCATCATAGTCGGCCTCTCCTACAATTCGGTAGAAAATGGAAGCTTCTTGAATACCGCTTGTGTGTTTTATTAATGCACTTAAGCTATAGTCAGAATTTGCATCTGCCTCTACATCGTGATGCCTTGCATGGGCTATTTGGAGTGGATCTTGAGTTCCGATCTCTTTCGTTATACAGTGTATCGCACCACTGAGTGGAATAATATCATTGCAATCTATACCAACTAATTTATACCCTGGCATAAGTTCTCCCCAGATGCGCATTGCAGTAGTATCGTACTGTTCTTGGTAGGTAGGAATCAGGATTGTATTATTGACAAGTAGAGAGTTTGTATAAGTTCTATAATCACCATTGTTGCTCGGATATCTTCCAAACTCATCTGGCGGCATTGGAATTCTGACGACCCTGAATTCTGTTCCAAAAACTGTCTCAAATTGATTGATAAGATATTGGATGTTTGCTTCTATTTGTGGGCCATCTGCAATGCCTTCAGGATATTCTCCGACAAGCAAGGTCCGCTCGTCCAATAATTTCATATGCATATCAATGTGGTGAATGAGATCCCAAGGCAAAACTTCCATTTTCCTATATTCTTCCAAGCCCATATAGTCGCCCATAATTCTATCAACATCTGCTTCTGAATGGTTGCTAATTCCCCATTGGTTAAATGCGCCATTTTCTTCTATCACTAGCTCAGAAGAATAACCATTACCAAGGCCATCAGCCATAAAATTTCCACCAGTATTGACTAAATCATTTGGTGCTTCTGTTGTGGAATACACTGGAATATCAAGCGTCTCTCCAAGAATAGCGGGTATCGCATTGTCTTTGAATCGAGGTCTGTTATAAATCCAGTCAATGAAGATGAGGCTGTCTACATCATTAATATAAGCTGAGTTCGGTCCATAATCTCTTATCCATATTGAATCGTAGTCTTCCACTACGAAGGTGACATTGCTGGATAGGTCTACTCCTGCATTAAGTAAGTAATTCTCTGCTTGTGCTTGATTTCTGCAAACGACAATCACATTCACTTCTTCTCTTGCAGCTCTGATAATCTCAGTTAAAATCTCTGGAAATGAAGTCCAAGCAACAACTATTGCATCTAATTCTTCCCACTCTGCCATGGTTCTCACAGGTCCTTCAGGTGCATCAGTCGTACTGCGCTGTTGTGTAGTAATATGTTGGATATATTCCTGCATCAACTTTGACTCACCAGGAGCAAAACCTTTTGGTAGGATTGTTTGACCAAAGGAGTATGCAGCGATGCATAAGATGGATATAATCAGGTAAAGACTTCTCATGTAAATTGATTTATTCACTCAAAGTAAAAAATATTACTCTACTGGAATGGAGCAGTGAGTTAGCATTTTTTGAATTATCTGAATGAGACTTCAGAATAAGTAAGAAAGAGTTTGATAATCTAAAAGGCCTAGAGGTAAATGATAATCTTTTTGAAATTGAATCAAAGCATTGAATGTTTCAACAGTCAGCTCATCAGAGATTTCTCCAGAATAATAGTTGAGTGAAATCAAACGCTGCTGTAATGCTTGAATAATTTCTGGTGACTGATTCTCTATACAAAGCACTGCAGTTGGAGAATATTCTCCTTTTCGAATCAAGTTTTTTGACTCAAAAGAAGTAATGACAAAATCCTTGATATTAATTGTGTCGGTGACTATATACATGTCTTCATATATGATAGGAACTAAGTATCTGTAATATGCTTCACATTTACTAGGGTCATCTTTTCTACAGTTATGATTTGGACCCACTTTTTTCCATTCGTGATTATGATCGTTTTTAGGAATTTTGACATGAGACACACCAACTTGTTCTTTATTATCACCAATATAGAGAAAGTAAGATTTGCTCAAATTTGCGAAAACATTTGGCATCATTGCCTTATCCTCGCAGTCAAAACTTATTGTATCTAACATGCTCTCAAATTGCGGTTCAATTGGAGGTCTAGTGATAGGTTTGACTTCAGAGTCATATTGATAAGAAATCACTATTTCAATGAGATGTTTTTTATCTACTGGTAGGTATAATTCCAAGTAATCTGGTTCAACGCTTATTTTATCTCTAATATATGTGACAACAGATAGATTTTCATTTTGGTAAATTTTCTTGAAATTATTTTTTTCGAGGAATGTATCAAAACTCGTAATTGCATCCACTCTATTCAAAGTTTTGAACTGCTTTTTACTGTAATCAAACGAGAGGTTAAGCTGCTTTCCGTTCGATAATATTTTTTTGGTTTCTGTTGTAAATTCATAGCTAGCAAAAACACTTGCTTTATCAGATAATTTGGCTGAGAAGATTTTTTTTACGTTCTGTTCAACCAACTGACTAATTTCTACACTTCTTTGAGTGTAACCATTCTTCCAGATAAAAAAGAAGACCCATATCAGACTAATTCTGTAGAGATAGTTAGATGTATACGTCATGAGATATTCTTCTTGGAAGTGGATAATGCAAGCATCA
>JAHDEL010000056.1 GCA_020628855.1 Saprospiraceae bacterium
CTCATTCTTACATTTTAATATGGTAGTAATGGAATAGACTTACAGAAAAAAAGGCAGTTGAATGAACAACTGCCTCTCCTTTAGAATTAAAAATATTAGATCGATTAGTATCTTCTATTATAATTATTTCTTTGGTTGTCTCTACCGAAATCTCTACGATTGTTGTTTTCTCTCGGCTGTGCTTTTTTAACGACGATAGTTCTACCATCTAATTCGCTGTCATTAAGCGCTTCGATAGCACTAAGTGCTTCATCATCATTAGGCATTTCGACGAAACCAAAACCTTTTGATCGATTATTGAATTTGTCAAAAATAATTTTTGCAGAGTCAACAGCGCCAAATTGTTCAAATGCTTGTTGTAATTCTGCTTCTCTAGTGTCGAAGTTTAACTTCGCAACAAAAATGTTCATAAAAAAAAATTAAAATAAAATAAAACAAATGAGCCTAAGCTCAAACATAAAGCTAAGATACGCCGACTTTTATTGCGCTGCATGACAATTTTTTATAATATTTTTTTCTTTTTTGTTTTATTTTTTGTCCAATATCCGCTAATAAGTAAGTATGCGTACCTTTAATGTAAATGACACACCTATGAATTCTAAGACACTTTGCCTCATACTTCTTTTACTTTTTACATTCAATCTTGAGTTTACATTTTCTCAGATTACATTGTCTACTTCAACTATTCCACAAGTAAATGATGTTCTCATGTATAACGACTTTGAGTACGCTGGTGCTTCCGAAGATTATTCAATTCAGGGTGAGGATATGACCTGGTCATTAAGCCAATTTATATTCACAGGAATGAGTGAAGAGGCTTATTTAGACATTCAAAACTTTGATTTGAAAGATACTTTTCCTGATGCTAATATGCTTTTGACATTTGGCCCATTTGAAGCTGCAGCTATTGGGTCTGAGAATGCTATTGAGATAATTGGTACAGGACCTGTTGAAGCACAAGGATTCCTAGGAGACGAATCGTCTAATAGATTAGAAGATCCATTTGTGTTAAGGCAAGTCCCATTTACCTATGAGGACAAAATCGAAAGCGACTTTGCAATTCAATTTGCCTTTGATGCTGCTCTAATACCTGGTCTTGACTCAATAGAACTTCCAATCCCAGGAGCTACATTGGATTCTCTAAGATTTACAAATGTTATCTACCGTCAAGAAGAGGCAATTGGGTGGGGTAAACTAGACTTAATGGGAAATAATTTTGATGTCTTACAATTACAAATTGTTGATTCTACTGCTACAATTATAGAGGCTGGATTAGGAGTATTGGGACAGGTTATTTGGTTTGATGCTTCAGCTTTCTTAGGAGAAGATGGTGGTGGATTTGGAGAAAATTCAGCAATGACAACTTACAAGTTCGTCACCGAAGACGACAAAGAGTCTTTGCTTGAATTTACGGAAAATAGCATTACAGATACTCTTGGACAAGAGATTGGAATTCAGATTACTGGTAGAATGAGTGCTAATATATCAAGTAATACAGTTGAGCAGAATAGTGTTTCTGTCAGTCTAATGCCTGTGCCTGCTTATGATAAACTTCACTTGATTGGAGAAAACATTGAGCTTTTTTCGCAATATCAGATTATAGGGAATAATGGTGAGGTGATAACAGCCGCTCCATTAAATTACAGTCAAAAGAATGCAATTCCAATTATGCATCTACATTCTGGGTTGTATTATCTTAAACTGATTTCTGCTGATCGAATAACTACGCTGAAATTTACAAAGCAGTAATTAGCTCTTAAAACCAAGCACATCTTTCATTGTGTAAATTCCTTTTTTGTCATATAGGAATTCGGCTGCAAGTACTGCTCCCAAACCAAAACCATCCCGAGAATGCGCTTTGTGAATGATTGATATTTGATCTACCTCAGAGTGAGCATGTATAGTATGATCACCTACAACATTGGGAATTCTCTCTGAATTAATGTACAGATTTGATTCATCTGTGTTTGTCTCCAATGACCAGTTACTGTAATTACTTTCTGAAATAATTTCCTCCGCAAGCGTGATTGCAGTACCACTTGGTTTGTCAAGCTTTGCAGTGTGATGGATTTCATCTATACGAAAGGTATAGTTGCTTTTTGAGGTTAACTGCGCTAGCATTGAATTTAATATGAATGTAATATTCATGCCTACGCTAAAATTTGAAGCGTAGAGAAAAGCAGAGTTGTGAGCATTAAAGGCCTCACAAATGCTTGTATATTGTTTCGTCCAACCTGTTGTACCACACAAAGTAGGCACGCCAGAAGTAGCACAAAGCTGAAGATTATCTATAACGCTGTCTGGGGTTGAACATTCAATGAGTACATCGCATGACTTGAGATTCTCTATTGTCAATTCATGAACATTTGCAGAAGAAATGAGTAGATGTACACTGTGACCTCGCTGTGTTGCTTGTTCAGCTATTGACTTACCAAGTCTGCCATAACCAATAACACCAAATTTTAAATTCAATTCCTCCATCAAGCATAAAGGTAATACTGAGCGACTTAATTATAAACGCTATGTATCCTTCTGACATTTTTAATGGAATAGATGTCATCTAATTGAGCTTCAGAGGATGCTAAAGTAATCTGTTGTGATTCTGAAGAGTCAAAACTGTTCTGTATTATGACTACGCCTAAGAGTATACTGGCTGCACTTGCTAATACCCATTTTTGAATCGAAAGTCTCTTTATCACCTCATCCTTTTCTTCTAGTTGCAGTCCATAATCTATACGACTCCAAACAGTATCCTGAGGAATGTCCTTAGCTTGTCTTAAAGTGTCTTTAATATCTTGAAAACTGTTCTCTTTCATGAGCCTAAACATTGACTATGTTTTTTTTTAATGAGTGATGCAAGTTTCTTCTTAGCTTGTATTAACTGTGATTTACTTGTATTAATACTAATATTCAATGATTCTGCAATCTCTTTATGTTTATAACCTTCCACGACGTATAAGTTAAAAACAGTCCGATAACCAATAGGCAACTCATCTAGTAGATTGATAATTGCATCATAGGCTAGCCTTGAATGAATGTCAACTTCATCAGAATGCAAAGAAAATGCTTGGTCAAGTGGTGTGAGGAAAACTTGACGCTTTCTTAGTGCCATCAAACATTCATTTACAGTAATTTTCCTAGCCCAACCTTCAAAACTTCCTTCTCCTTTGTATTTTGATAAATTTGAAAATATTCTCATGAAAGCATCAACGAGAACATCTTCTGCATCTTCAAGACTTGGCATATATCTTCTACAAATAGCATTTAGAACTGGAGAAAGACTAGTATAAAGCGCTTTCTGGGCGGTTCTATCGCCTTTGATACATGCTTCGATATGGTACTTCGGAAATTTCATATCATAAGAATCTAAATAATAGATGCAATACCACGTGATTTTGGTGTATCACAACTGCTTGTAAATGTATCTTTGTCTTTCAAATTAATCGAGATGACAGAATTAAGCAAACATTTTGAATCAGAAAAAGCTGAGTCTAAATGGTATTCTTATTGGGAGAAACAACACTATTTTGACTCGACACCGGACGAGAGAGAACCATTCACAATATTAATTCCTCCTCCAAATGTGACCGGAGTCTTGCATATGGGACATATGCTCAATATCACAATTCAAGATGTCTTAATTAGAAGAGCACGGCTTCAAGGTAAAAATGCTTGCTGGGTACCAGGGACTGATCATGCCTCGATAGCTACAGAGGCAAAGGTTGTTAAAAAACTGAGAGCTGAAGGTATCAAGAAGTCAGACTTAACTCGTGAACAGTTCTTGGAATATGCTTGGCAGTGGAAAGAAGAGTATGGAGGAATAATACTTAAACAATTAAGAAATTTAGGTGCTTCTTGTGATTGGAAAAGGACTGCTTTCACTATGGACGACACGAGGTCTGAGCATGTGATTCAAGCTTTCATAGATCTGTATAATAAAGGAAAGCTGTATCGTGGCTTAAGAATGGTAAATTGGGATCCAGAGGCAGAAACAGTTCTCTCTAACGAAGAAGTCTTATATAAAGAAGAGCAAGGAAAGTTATATCATATCAGATATAAGATAGCAGGTAGTGATAATCAATTTATTACTATCGCAACAACTAGACCTGAGACCTTACTGGGAGATACTGCTGTTGCTGTTCACCCAGAAGACCCTCGATATCAACATCTCAAGGGCAAACAAGTCATTGTGCCTCTAGTGAATAGGGAAGTTCCCATAATCTTTGATGACTATGTTGAGCAAGAATTTGGAACAGGTGCCTTGAAAGTTACGCCGGCACACGATATCAATGATTATGAGTTGGGTAAAAAATATGACCTTGAAGTCATTGACATCTTTGAGGATAACGGAACAATCAGCTCTTCAGGAGTTCTATACGTTGGTCAAGATAGGTTTGATGTTAGAAAATCAATTGTAAAAGACCTCAAAGAAGCAGAGCACTTAGAAGATGTGGAAGATTATAGCCACAACGTAGGTAGATCTGAAAGAACAAATTCTGTGGTTGAGCCTAAGCTTTCTTTGCAATGGTATGTCGATATGCCTTCCATTGCAAAACCTGCGCTCGAGGCAGTAGAGTCTGATGAGGTTGAGTTTTTTCCTAAGAATATGAAAAACACCTATCGGCATTGGATGGAAAATATCCGAGACTGGTGTATTTCGAGACAATTGTGGTGGGGACATAGAATTCCAGCTTATTACTATAAAGATGAAGTAGCCGTTGCCCAATCAGCTAATGATGCTTTGAATATTCTAAGAGAAAAGACTGGAGATAGCAATTTATCAATAGAAGATATCAAACAGGATGAAGATGTACTTGATACTTGGTTTTCTTCTTGGTTATGGCCAATGTCAGTCTTCAATGGGTGGTTTGATAAAAAGGAATTTGAATACTACTTTCCGACAACGGTATTAGTGACTGGGTGGGATATCATATTCTTATGGGTGGCTAGAATGGTTATGGCAGGATACGAATGGCATGGCACTTTCCCATTTAAAGATGTCTACTTTACTGGAATGGTTAGGGACAAAAAGAGACGTAAAATGAGTAAGTCTCTTGGTAATAGCCCAGACGCACTCAAGTTAATTGCCGATTATGGTGCTGATGGAGTAAGGTTTGGTATGCTATCTTGCTCGCCTGCAGGTGGAGATTTGCTCTTTGATGAAAAACTCTGTGAGCAAGGAAGAAACTTTTGCAATAAAATTTGGAATGCATTGAAGTTGATAGAGTCTTGGGATGTTGCCGATGCTCTGCATACTTCAGATGTTAATACATTAGCAACTTCTTGGATCACAAATAGATTCCATCAGACACTCTCTGACACCCATGCTCGAATCAATGAATATAGATTGTCTGACGCGTTGATGCAACTCTATAGCTTTGTCTGGGATGATTTCTGCTCTTGGTATTTAGAAATGATTAAGCCCTCGTATCAGTCACCAATAGATCAGTCTACGAAGGTAGCTGCGCGTAAAATATTAAAGGAGATCAGCATTATGTTACACCCTTTTATGCCATTTATTACAGAAGAAGTCTACCAGATACTCAAAGAGGAGAACGAACCAGATTGCATGGTAAGCAGATACCCTAAAGAATCAGAGTATCAAAAAGACGTAATAGATAATGTCTCTATGCTAAAAGATATTGTAAGCAGTATCCGGGATACTAGAAACCAGAATCAACTCAAGCCTAAAGAAGAGTTACCTTTGTCCATCCAGACAGATGATGTCGTTACAACGCTCTTCAAGGTTCCAGGTTGCAGAGAAATGGTACAAAAGCTAGGCTTCCTAGAATCTATTGAACTCGTTGCAGAGGGGGAGGGTGAAGGTTATGCGTTTATAGTTGGTAAGTCTAAGTTTTATCTCGAGTCCAATGAAGAATTAGATATAGAGGCAGAGTTATCTAAATTGAAAGAGGAAGTAGAATATCAAACAGGCTTTGTAGCAAGTGTTGAAAAAAAGCTTTCTAACCAAGGCTTTGTTAATAATGCGCCGGAACAAGTTGTTGCTATGGAGCGTAAAAAGCTCAGTGATGGTCAGGCTAGAATTCAACTATTGAATGAACAAATTCAGAAACTTGAATCTATGAATTAATTTCTTGCTTGAATTAATTCTTCAAGTGTAATGTTTGTGACTCCTGGTCTAGAACAGACTAAGCCTCCTAAAAGATTGGATAATGTTGCTTTCTCTGATAAATCAGAGCCACTGATATGTAATAAAGTCAATAAGACTATGACTGCATCTCCAGCTCCACAAACATCGATGACTTTTTTGACTTCAGTTGGATGATATTTAAACTCATCAGCAGAAAGTCCGCAGATTCCTTTGGCGCCTAAGGTAATCCAAATTTCATCTGCTGATAATCTGTCTCTAATCTGCTTAGAATAAGCGGCTTTTGATTCTAGAATCTCAGATTCACTAACTTGTAAGAATGCGGCAGCCTCTTTAAGATTTGGCTTGAACAGATTGACTTTGTGAAACTTTTCTAAATCTCTGAATTTTGGATCTGCACTGGTGAAGATTCCGTTAGACGAACAATACTCAATGATTCTTTGAGTAAACTCCACAGACAATAGGCCTTTATTGTAATCCTCGAAAATAACAGCATGAATACCTGATGTTTCATGTGTTTCAACAATCTTTTGATAAAGCTCTTGGTTTATTTCTTCACTTATTGAATGACGATCTTCTTTATCAACTCTGAGTATTTGCTGATGCCCTGCAAGTATCCTAGTTTTTAAGGTGGTTACTCTTGATTTATCGGTTTGGATCACAGCATCAACTTCTAAATCATCAAGCAAAGTGTGGACAATTTTCTTCTCTTCATCATCACCAACAACACCAGCAAGAATTGCTTTGGCTCCTAGTGCCTCAATATTTGCAGCTACATTCGCTGCTCCGCCGAGTTTATATTCTCTGTTCTCATGTTCCACTATTGGAACAGGTGCTTCGGGACTAATCCTAGTTACTTGACCGTGTATGTATTGATCAAGCATGATGTCACCAAGCACCAGTATCTTATACTTAGAAAAGTCAAACATGCTTTTGTATGAGTTCATCAAGTTTTTGTAATCCTAATTTAGCTCTAGAGACTTGAGCTGCAAGATATGTTCCATAATCATCATTAATAATCGAATTCCTGCGATCCAATGTGAGATGCTGTTCAATTTCTTCTTCAGTTTCAACTCCAATCACATAACCTTTTTGAAGTAATTCTATAAGTAGTGGATCTCTTGTCTGATGTGAACCAACAAAAACAGGAATTTGATGTATACAGGCTTCAATGTAATTATGTTGACCGTTACCAAGACCACCTCCAACATAAGCATATGAAGCTTCTCGATAACAATGTTTGAGCTCACCAATAGTGTCTAATATTGTGATGCCCGGAACAGAAAAATCTAATCCACAATTTGATCTCAGTTTAGCAGAAGGGAAGTTTGAACAAAGATCATTGATGGTATTGATATCTACTTCATGTGGTGCAAGCAAGACATGTTTATCATTACAATGCTTAAGTATACTAGAATGCCAAATGTCCACATCTTCTTTCCAGACACTACCTAGGACTATCGTTTTTATTTCAGGAGAGGACAGTATCCGAAGTCTTTTGTCAAACTGTATTTGGTCTGCTCGTAACCATCTAGTATCTCCTGTTTCGGAGATACTATCCTCTTGTAAATATTTGCTTAAAAGAGCAGAAGTAGTAGAGTTCCTGACGAAGAAAGCTTTTGCTCGCTTTACTTGATCAAAAACAAATCTATTTATAGGATGGAATAGCCAACTGGAAGAAGCAATGCTAATATTATAAAACAAGAATGGGATTTGTCTACTATTGAGTGCTTTGAGGAAATTGTACCAGTATTCATATTGAACAATGATGACCAAGTCAGGAGAAAGTCTGCCAAGAAATTTATCTAACGAAATCTGATCATAATCTAAAGGTAAATATTGTAGGCTCGACCAGGTGCTCTCTTTTTTTGCAATGCTGAAACCATTTGCTGAATAAAATGTTAGATGGATATTGAATTTTTCCTTATATCTTTCAATGAGTGGTTTAGCTGTTTCATACTCACCATGACTTGCACAGTGAATGAGAAGGTTTGATTTTGATGGATCTATTCTTGAGAATATTGGTGCCTCCTTAGCTCGGCTCTGAAAAAAGAACTTAGCTCGAGTATTGAAGAGGGAAGCACACCTAATAAAAGAGTAGTATAGTCTAAGACAAACAGAGTATAAGAATGACATACATTAATAATAAATATCCTCTGCATCTCCTGATGAAAAAGCGACAATATAGAATTTAGCTTTGAGATTAATCATCATATCAAGGCGTCTGGCGGAATCTTGCATCATAGTATCAAAATTTACATTCCGAATGTTTTTTGTAAAGCCTTGTTCAAATTCTAACATCAAACTAAAATTGTACGTAAAAGCATCACTATAAAAATGATAACCAACTGCTTGTTTAATGGCTGGACCAAATGTAAATCTATCAAACCCTTTAATGTAATCACCTTGTAAGTAACTATTGTTCTGTGTATCATCTTGAATACGGACAAAATGCTGCATTAATCCAGCACCTAGACCTATTTTCAATCCTCTGTGTGTAGACTCTTCTTGGAAGCTAAAGACCTTCTCGACCGTCAAATAACCAGAACTCCCTCTTTCTCTCAATAAAATTGAACTAAAAGTTTCATTAATCCCTAAAAGTGGATTGTCATCAACACGTAAAGGAGCCAAAACATCTTCTTTGACTACTTTGCCATAAAAGATATTCGCTTCTATACCAACAATCCAATCCTTTTTCAGGCCATAACGGTATATTCCAAATGTTGATTCAAATTGGTTGCCAAATCTGGTTTTGAGATCTCCCATCGGTATACCTCCACCATGCCCAAAGCCAAACATATATTTAGTGACAGCTTGACTTTTTACATTAGAGAAACTCAAGCTAACGAGAATACTTAATACAACAATTCTTGTAAATAACATCATACAAATAAACAGCAAATATTCTTACTACCCCTATGAGATCCTTGAATAGATAATGACATAAAATTAAAAATGTAAAATGGACTTAGCATTTTTGGAACACTTTCTGTTAATAATTGAATAAAAAGTAGAATTTAAGCTGTCCTCTAGGATTACTTCTCTACTTTTATGAGATATTTTTATAATATGATTCGCAACCTATCACGTAGCCTGAGTGTGATGGTATTGATATTGTTCGCTATATCAATCCAAGCACAAGTGTATTCAGGTGTGAATCAGTCTGATATTACAAGAGAGCTCAAGAAAAGGAATATCTCAGAAACTGAGCTTAGACAAAGAGCAAAAGCCTCAAATCTTAATATTGATAGTGTTACTTACTTTACTCCTCTCCAAATTAAGGCTTTAGAAAGCATTATTGTTGAATTAGAACAAGAAAAAGAAAGTCAATATCTAGATACTCTACCTGTTACAGATTTGCCTATCACGTCGCTTGATAGTCTATCAGAAAATACAGAAAGAGTAACTAAAGACTCTCTGGATGATTTACCTCCGCCAAGACGGTATGGCCAATCAATATTCAGGGATAGAGTCATCCAATTTTATCAAGATGTAAAAGGTGTCAAAGCCCCAGCAGGTTACTTACTAGGGCCTGGTGATGAAGTGGCAATCTCAATATTTGGTAAGTCATATTTGGATGAAAAATATAACGTTTCTTCAGATGGTTATTTGAAGGTTAATAACGGCAGTTCTAAAGTATTCGTTAAAGGATTAACCTTAGAAGCAGCTGAAGAAAAACTCAAATCCTTATATCGCCAATATTACAATTTCAAGGAAGGACAATTTAATGTTGCATTGTCTTATTCTCGGACTGTACAAGTCAATGTCTATGGTGAAGTTTATAAACCAGGACCCGTCACAGCCAGTGCATTGAATGATGCATTTGCTATTTTAGCTTCTTCAGATGGACCGACAGATATCGGGACACTCAGGAAAATCCAACTTATTGGAGCTGATGGTAGAAAGGAAGAAATGGATATTTATAAGTATCTGAGTAATCCTCAATCCAAGGATAAATATTTTTTACAAGATGGTGATGTCATTCTTGTACCTCCGGCTGAAAATATAGTATCGATATCAGGTGCTGTAAGAAGACCAACAGAGTATGAAATGCTCCCAAATGAAAGTATGAGTGACCTTTTGTCCTTTGCTGGGGGATTCAATGGTGATGCCAATCAGGAATATATCAAAGTTAAGAGATATGATAATGGCATCTTGAAAATAGTAGATGTTAACTATAAAACAGAATCTGACCGATTTAGATTAATGAACGGAGATTCCATCTTTGTCGATAGAGTAGACTCTCTATTGCAAGATTTTGTAGAAATAGAAGGAGCAGTTTTTCAAGAAGGAAGATTTGAATACGAACGTGGTATGCGAATCAGTGATCTCTTAGAAAAAGCAAAAATTAAAGATGAAGCAAGAACTGATATCGCTTTTCTACAGAGAGTAAACCAGGATAGTACATACAGTTATGAAGAGCTGGATCTTGAGATGATTTTGAAAGATAAAGATGCAAGAGATAATATCTTTTTGCAATCAAAAGATAAACTGACTATTTGGTATTTAAAGAATTTCTCTGACCAATCAATAGTAAAGGTCTCAGGAGCTGTGAGAAAGGAGAACACAGTTGGCTATGATGTGAGTAATAATGTCAAGTTGAGAGAAGCCATATTACTTTCTGGAGGCTTGAGAAGAGATGCCTCAGATCTAGCAATTATTCACAGAAAAGACCCACTCAACCCCAAAGTAAAGCGCTATCTCACTATTACTAATCTCCAAGATATTGTCTATGGACAGAATCAGAATATCAATGTTTCTTTAAGTCCATTTGATAGTATCTATGTGTATTCTGAGCAAGAATTTCTAGATGAAGCAAATGTCAGCATTGAAGGGGCTGTTAACTACCCAGGAGATTACCAGTTTGGAGTTGATATGACTCTCAAAGATTTACTTGTATTAGCTGGAGGAGTCAGAATGAACGCAGCGCTCAATAGAGTAGAGGTCTCAAGGGTAATCATTGAGGATAATAAACCCACCAAGATTAATATTGCAAATGTTTCAATCGATCAAGATTTCAATATTATTGGTGGTAACCCTTCTTATCAATTGAAGCCATTTGATGTAGTAACAGTCAGATATGTCCCAGATTTCGAGTTGCAAAAAAGAGTAGAAATTAAAGGTGAAGTAATATTTCCAGGGAGGTATACAATTATTAATGATAATGAAAGACTCTCAAATTTGATCGATCGTTCTGGAGGATTAAGCCCAGAAGCTTTTCCAAGTGGGGCAACTCTTACTCGAGTAGAAGATAACTTAGGTGCAGTGGTGATAAAGCTTGATGAAGTTGTTGAGAATGAGAATTCAGAATTCAATTTTATCCTCAAAGATGGAGATGTTGTCTTTATACCTAAGCAAAAAGAATTTGTCACAATTGAAGGCGCTACAAAAGCGGAAACTGTACTTTCAGATGATGCAGTAAACTTCAACAATCGTATTCATGTTCCATTTACAAAAGGGAAAAGAGCACTATATTATATTAATGAATATGCTGGTGGACTGTCAGAAGAGGCAGATAGAAATGGAATATTTGTAGAGTATCCGAATGGAGAAGTGAAACGATCATCTAACTTACTCTTCTTTACTTCCACGCCTAAAGTTCGCAAAGGGAGTACCATTAAGGTCAGAGAAAAAGAAGCTGATCAGGAAGATGATGCCAATAAAGAGGATGTTGATTGGGGACAAGTTCTGAGTGATACTGTTGCTCAAGCAGTGTCTATACTCACTTTAGTACTGCTTGTCCAAGGGTTAGAATAATCTCAAAATAATAAGGTGGGAAATAAAAAAAGCCTCAGTTCTACTATTAGACTTGAGGCTTAGTTGTTGGTTTTAACAGTCGCAATTTAACATAAGAAAACTACACTTATAAAGGTGCAAACACCATGCCAAACGTATTATGTCTTTGCTTTATATGTTTTAGGAAGGAGAGATTGGAATGCTAAGGCAAGAATAACGGTGAGTATACAGCCAATGAGGTTTAACCATAAGAATGGAACAAAATCTATCCACCAAAGAAATATAATACTACATTCCGCAACTATTGCCGCTGTAAAGATGGCTCTTGACTTAATGTAATCAATGAAGAAACCAGCTACAAAAACACCTAAAATGGTGCCGTAGAAAATTGAGCCGATAATATTGACAAACTGGATAAGATTCTCGAATAATGTACCATAACAAGCAAAAGCTATAGCAATAAGACCCCATGCCAATGTTAGTATCTTTGAAATGGTGACCATCTGACCATCATCAAAACGATGCTCTGTAAATGATCTTACCAAGTCAATTGCGGAGGTAGATGCCAAGGCATTGAGTTCTGAAGCCGTGGAAGACATCGCAGCACAGAAAATCATAGCTAGCAATAAACCAATGACACCTTTCGGTAAATAATTGAGTATATAATACAAGAAGACATAATCCTTATCATTCAACTCTGCTTGGGGTAGTGCTTTCTGTAATACAGATTTGTATTCCTGCTTAATTTGTTTTTTGTCCTCTTCACTGCTAGAATTGAAATTTTCTGCATAGCTCAACTCTAATGCTGCAAGCTCAGCCGAATATTGCGTAGAATGTGCTTCATTAACTACTGTAGTATTAAAGAAAATAGGGCTCTTATCAACTCTTAATACTATGAAAACCATGACACCTATTGCAAGAATGAAGAATTGCATAGGAATTTTTAGTAGACCATTCATAATCAGTCCTTTCTGGCTTTCGGAAGTAGATCGACTACTCAGATAGCGTTGCACTTGTGATTGATCAGTGCCAAAGTAGGAGAGAGCTAAGAATGTTCCGCCAATCAGTCCCGACCATACAGTATATCTATTCTCCAAATCAAAAGAAAAATCAAGCACACTTGTCTTATTAGCTGACTTAGCTATATCCCAGGCTCCATCCAGTCCAACACTGTTAATTATGAAATGCAAGGCACTCATAAATGCAATGATCAAACCAAGAAAGATCACACCCATCTGGAGTTTTTGCGTGACACTCACTGCCTTGGTACCTCCGGTTAGAGTGTAAATGATGACTAGTAATCCTGTTAAAGTTATTGTCAAGGACAAATTCCATCCAAAAATTGACGACAAAATAATGCTAGGTGCATAGATAGTTATTCCAGCAGCCAAGCCACGTTGTATTAAGAAGAGTATTGCAGTAAAGGTCCTCGTTTTCTTATCAAACCTTTGTTCCAAGTACTCATAAGCTGTATACACTTTCAACGATTTATACAACGGAATGAAAAACAAACATATAATGATCATTGCTATAGGTAGACCAAAATAGAATTGCACAAATCCTAAGCCATCATGATACGCTTGACCTGGTGTACTTATAAATGTGATTGCACTTGCTTGCGTTGCCATCACTGATAACCCTACAGTAAACCATGAAGCTTCGTTACCACCTAATAAGTATTGATTGAGACTTGACTGCAACCGAGTCTTCCACATACCATATCCCACAATGCAAAATAGGGTGCCAAATAATACTATCCAATCGATGTTTGATAGCATACTATAACATTGTTATTACACCAAAAATAAGAATGTAGACCATGTTGACTACTAGCAATAACCAATACCATTTTTTAGAAACTCTCACTTTCGGTTAGTACCTAAACTTATCAAATTAGCAAGTATTCTGTAAGCTCCAGAAACACCAGCTGGTAATTCTCTGAAAAAGGAAAGACCACTATAGACATAGTAACCTTCACCATATTTCATGATGAGTAATGATCCTAATTGTTCATCTTCACCCACATCATTCATGCTTAACATTGGTTCAAGACTTTCGTCAAATGACTTCGCAAAGTAGAGACCTCTTTCTTGGACCCAACCATCAAAGTCTTGATTAGAAATAGCATTCGGCCAAAACATGGCTGGATGATTGGCATTCAAGATTCTAACTTCTGCTGTTTCATCACTTACTCTTCCCCTTCCTAATTCTAAAGGAACTGGCGCAATTTCATCAACCTGAAGACTCCATGTGGTAGTGTATTGGGTAATCAAGTTGCCACCTTCCTTAACATAATCGAACAAGACGTCCTGATAAGCACCTATTTCATTGTTAACATTATACAGTCTTATGCCTAATAAGACTGCTTGATATTGAGTAAGATCAGTACTATTTAAAGATTCCAATTCTAAGAGATCTACTGAATATCCAATGTTTTCTAAGCACTCAGGCACCTGATCTCCAGCTCCCATAATGTAAGCTACTTTTTCTTTACCTTTTCTTACCACATCAATTTCCACTGCATTCGCTTTGGCAGGCATCACAACTTTCTGTAATGGAATGTGATCATATTCTATAGTATGTACCTGAGTATTGATCACTTGATTGCTATTCAGATCGAGAACTGGTTGCAAGATGGTTTTAGCATTTGATCCAGGTGTAACCTGAAAGGTGTGTGTTTGGCTTACCCCCTTATTGTCAATTTGTATAGGTATTGTTTTAGGGGTTATTTGCCAGTCAGAACTTGCTTTAAGTCGCAGTGAACCACTAATCGAGTTTTTCAAAGCTTCTATTGTCACTCGAATCTCTTTTGGCGTATTTTCTTGAAATACATAGGTTTCACTATCCAAACTCAAAGAAGCTTCAGGTACTTGAGAAAGTGGTTTGTAATCTTCACCTTTCTCTCTTAAAATATTAAGTGAGGTCACCGGTCTTGTAAAGGATATCGGGACTCCATTAATCAGCAATTCAAAATCAACTGAAATTAAAGGATTGCTTATTGCTTGACCAATAAGGTTCTTATCAGATATATTATAGGATCCATAATCTGATTGTTGTGTTAGCCAATAATGGTTACTAATTGCTTTGTTGTTAAACTTTGCTTTTTCAAACCAGGTATTCTCTGTAATTAGCTCCAATCTTGTATTTGGTGAAGCTCCTGTGTTCAATTCTGGGAGTGAGTATGACTGCAATATGATATCAGCTTGCGATCTGTTTGTAGCTTCGATTTTAATTTCAATAGAGTCTTTGTCGATAATGGTAGTATTCTCGGTTGTTGCTTCTAAAAATAAACCAGTAATGCTTTGTATGATCAAGCGCAGTTCTTCCAATTTTTGTTCTCTCCAAAAATCATCCGAAATCGATTGCATATCGGTGTAAAGCGCCAATAATTGATCGAGGGATTGCATTGGGTTTGTGAAGTCATAACCACTGATAATTTCTTCGATAGCCTTACCAATCGGAGCACCATCAGTTAATCTTGACCATGAAGTATTAATACCCTCTAGAGGAGTTTTGTCTAGATCGTTGGCTGTTTTGAGCAATTCTAAATATTCTTGTCTACTACCTCTGTAAGAAGCATTGCCAAACCCTTGACATCTATGCATGCTTCTTGAATACGCAGCTATCTCACTATTGGATTGACCAAGAAGAGGGTAGTAAGTAGCTATGTCTACAGATGTTAGATTTGATTTATCAGCTTTAGCAAATTTATCTTTCCCTCCATAAAACCACCAGGAAGTATTAAAGTAGAGTTTGGAAGGTTGCCATGGAGCAAGACCGGTTTCTTTGTCATATTTATTTTCTTGTCCTGCTAAATCAAATGCTTCCACACTTAACATTGCTGAAGCCGTATGATGTCCATGAGTCTTTCCTGGAGTTCTATGATCAAATCTATTAATAATAATATCAGGTTTGACTTCTCTTATTATTCTAATGACGTCACTTAATACTTCTGATTTATTCCAGAAGCCAAACGTTTCATCAGGATGTTTTGAATAGCCAAAGTCAATAGCTCTAGTAAAGTATTGATTGCCTCCATCAATGGATCTTGCGCCCAATAGCTCGTGGGTTCTTAATACTCCTAATAGCGGGCCAATTTCAGTACCTAAAAGATTCTGACCTCCATCACCTCTTGTGAGTGATAGATAAGAAGTATAGGCATGCTCTTTATTAGAAAAATATGAAATTATGCGTTGATTTTCATCGTCGGGATGAGCTGCAACATAAAGCACCGATAATAGCGTATTCAGCTTTTCTAATGCGTTATAGATTTCAGTGCTATTCAGTTGTTGAGGTTTTTGTGCACTAGAACGCTGTGTGAGCGATGCAATCAGAAAGACACAGAAAACACAATATGTAAATCTCATAATATCAACTTATAATAAATACCTTGAAATTAAATATGTTAAATAAAAGTGTAAATAAAAAATCCAATGGGAATATTTGCAACTTTAAGGAAACGAACTAACAATGATAATTGGCGGAATTTTCCTTGTCACATGTTTTGCTATTGTGACCTTCTCTCTTCTTCAGAACTCTAGATTATTTAGACGGTAGATTCATGTGCTTCAGGCATTTGGCATTCTTCTTCTGGTTTTTTACCGCAAAGACTACATTCTCCTAGCTCATCTTTTAACATTGGGTTGTTACTTGCACAAGTACCTCTAAACTCATTTCCTGTGACTATATGACGCAGGTTGATTAGCATAAAAGAAATGCCAAAAACGCAAAAGATTATGAGGAGAGAGTAAGCAAATTGTTGCATATATCTGATACTTTAGTAATCTATACAAAATTAACCAAATTTGGTTGCCCACAATGTCTAATTCTACACAAGCCTTTGAAAGATTACTCAATATCATGGATGACTTGAGAGAGAAATGTCCATGGGATAGAAAACAAACATTTGAGTCGCTGCGCAATTTGACAATCGAGGAAGTATATGAATTAGCTGATGCAATTATAGAAAAAGACACACAAGGAATTAGAGAAGAGTTAGGTGACGTGATGTTGCACCTTGTCTTCTATGCAAAGATTGCTTCCGAGACAAATTTGTTCACCATTGCAGATGCAATTAATGACGTTTGCGATAAGCTAATCAAAAGGCATCCGCACATCTATGGAGATTCAAGTGTAGATAATGCTGAAGATGTGAAGAAAAATTGGGAACAACTGAAATTGAAAGAAGGTAAGAAATCAGTGCTTTCTGGGGTGCCTAATAGTCTTCCAGCGTTAGTAAAAGCTTACCGAATGCAAGAGAAAACCGCTCAGGTGGGCTTTGAATGGGATAACATAGAACAAGTCTATGAAAAAGTAGAGGAAGAAATTGAAGAGTTGAAGGAAGCAAGATTAACAAGAAATCAAGAGAAAATCGAAGAAGAGTTTGGAGATGTACTATTTGCACTCATTAATTATGGTCGATTTTTAAATGTTGATCCAGAAACCGCTTTGGAAAAGATTAATAAGAAATTCAAAACTAGATTCGAATACATAGAAGACAATGCTAAGAAAAACCTGATCGAAATGTCTCTAGATGAAATGGATATGCTTTGGAACGAAGCAAAAACTAAAGAATCAATTTGATTTTTCTTCTAATTTCTCTTCGATAAATTCTTCTATTTTACCAGTGGCATACCCAGCTTTTTCAACTAAATCACCACTTTTTTCTTTTACATACTCAGCAATATTATGCAAATATTCTGTCTCCAGTATATCCTCAGTTTTCTTGCTACTTTTATCCATAGTTTTAGCAAGAAAGCCTGTTGTTCTTGAAATTGCTTTTAATACTTTGATTAGCATATTAACACATTCTATAAATCAATAACAACATTATCTTGTTATAAAGTTCAGAAAAGTAGATAGATGAAAGATATTATACCGATAGCTATTCTCATGTTGTTGTTTATTGGATGCACATCTAAAACTCAAAATTTAGCTAATCAAACACAAAGTTCGACTCAGGTCACTCAGACACCACAATTCAAGATAGGGGAGAATCTAGTCTTAAGTAGACTGGAATTAGATGAGGGAGCCTGGAAAGAAGAACTGAATGAAATGGAGTATTATGTCCTACGAGAAAAGGGAACAGAAAGAGCATTTACTGGAGAATATTGGGACAATAAAGAAGATGGAATCTATGTATGTAATGGCTGTAACTTACCTCTCTATAGTTCAGAAACAAAATTCAAATCAGGTACTGGTTGGCCAAGTTACTATGCACCGATTGAAGAAAACAGAATCGCTACAAGCACAGACTATGATATAGGATATGCAAGAACTGAAATTCTTTGTGCTAGGTGTGATGGACATTTGGGACACGTCTTTGATGATGGACCTCCTCCTACGGGTAAAAGACATTGCGTCAACTCGGTTTCACTACGATTTATCAAGAAAGGTGATTACGATACTTTCTTAAAGCAATTGGATTAGCTCTCTTACTCAGGTGCTACATAGCCTTCTGGATAGGTCATGTTGTGATAAACATTCTGAACATCATCATCTTCTTCTATCTTCTCGATCAGTTTTTCGACTTCTGCTATCTGCTCAGCGTTTAACTCTTTAGTAGTTTGAGGTATTCTTTCAAAGCCAGAGCTGATAATCTTCATGTCATTAGTCTCCAGATAGCCTTGCAGTTTGCCAAAGTCTGCAAATGCCGCATAAATGAGAATCCCATCCTCTTCTGTAAAGATTTCTTCAGCACCATAATCAATAAGCTCAAGCTCTAATTCTTCAAGATCCTGGCCTGTGTTTTCAATTTTAAAATTACACTGATGATCAAACATAAAACTTACAGATCCAGATGTCCCTAAGCTTCCATTACATTTATTAAAGTAAGATCTCACATTTGCTACAGTACGCTGATTATTGTCTGTTGCTGTTTCAACCAGTACAGCTATACCGTGCGGTGCATAACCTTCAAATATTGTCTCCTTATAATCGGATGTATCCTTATCTGTCGCTTTCTTAATTGCTCTATTGACATTGTCAAGTGGCATATTTGCAGCTTTTGCATTCTGTATTGCTGCTCGCAATCTAGAGTTAGTCTCTGGATCAGGACCACCTTCTCTAATAGCAATTACTATCTCTTTACCAATACGACTAAACGTCTTGGCCATCGCAGCCCAACGCTTAAACTTTCTTGCTTTACGAAATTCAAATGCACGACCCATATCCTAAATTTTGTGCAAAAATAGTAATATCAGGTACATATTAGGTTAGTGAATTAACATATTTATGAGAAGTCAATATGTAACTTACTAGTGACCAAATATTATTTGTATAGAAATAAATAATATATATAAATGCTACATTTTCTTATAAAATAAATAACTAGGTAATTATATTTGTCAGGTGAAAGTGTAAGCTACTTTCACAATACTGAAGAACCAATGGAGGGAAACCTCCAATTATTTTACAACCAAAACTCAATCTGAGGATGTCCTACCATACATCTTTTTCATACATTTTATTGAATACTAGACCTCTGTGTTTATAACGTAACCCGTTATTTACATTGGTTTCATGGTACCTCCAAAGATTAGTTTAGCTGAGATCAAAAACTCTATTATGAAAATTATGTACAAATTTTCTTTTTGTTTTTTAGTAATGCTTCTGTTTTCAGATTTGCATGGTCAATACATTCAACCTGAATGCCAAAATGGTATTCATCATGGTTTGGATCATGAACAAATTGAGGCTTCTAAGAAAATCAATTACGTATTTGAACAAATAATCAAGGACCAACCTGCCTTTCGTTCGACTTTGGATAGAAAAGCAGAAATTGATTGTGTGCTTAAAGATGCATCACTTAGCCAATCCCTAAGAGAGGAGTATGTGGCGGAGTTAAACGCTCTTAAATCAGAAATTAAATTAATCCTTCAGAACTATACCAACTAACCTATGAGAACCAAAACTATACTAAGCACTTTAATCCTATTTTGCAGTGTTGCAACAATAGGATTTTCACAAGCTATTGGTACAGATATCAATGCTTGTTCCGGAACTTTTACTGATTCAGGAGGAGCAGGTGGTAATTATACTTCTGGAGAAAACTTGACGTCAGTAATTTGTCCAGATGCAGCTGGAATGGCTGCTGGCCAACTTATCTGTGTTGAATTTACTGTTTTTGATGTTGAGAGTGGATTTGACTTTTTAAATATATTTCAAGGAATGGGCACCGGTGGTACTCCTCAAAGTACTGCGACTGGTACAGAGCTGAATGGAGTTACTGTATGTTCTAATGATGCATCTGGATGTATTACCTTTCAGTTTCAATCAGATGGAAGTGTCACAGATATAGGTTGGGAAGGGACAATATCTTGCGTCTCTCCATGTGTTGATCCTGTTGCTGATTTGGCACCTGTGACTACTACATTTATTTGTCCGCCTGAAGCGACTAACCCTGGAGTATTTACTGTCAACTTTGATGGATCAGGTTCTACTGCTGCTGCAGGTCAAACAATCATGACTTATGTATGGGATTTTGGAGATGGCAATACAGCATCTACTGTAGCATCTACAACTAGTCATACTTACACTGCGCCAGGCGCATACTTGGTTAGTCTTACTGTATTTGACGATAATACAGATCTTGATGCAGCTGGATGTGCTAGCACCAATGCAGCTACCACTTATGTTGTTTATAATGAACCACCTATGTGCGCTGTTATGAACCAAAGTATCAGTTGTGGTGGTAGTACAACTCTAACGGCAACTGTTAAATCTCAAGCAGTTATCCAGACACCTCCGACAGTGACAATACCACCTACCACATTGCCTGACGGTGCTGGTGTTTCTTATGATATTACATTGGACTATACTGGATTATTCCCACCTGGAGCTACTATAGACGACGCAACTTGCATGCCGCTGATTTGCATGAATCTTGAGCACAGCTTTCTCGGGGATTTGAATATTGACCTTGTGGCACCATCGGGAGAGTCATTAGAACTGCATGATGGAGCAGGAGGATTTACATTTTTAGGAGAATGTACCAATCCAGCAAGTGATGGAGTACCAGGATGTACTGCAGAATATTGTTTTCAATTAGGTGCAGGCACTGGTAATTTAGATGATGCAGCGACAATACCGCCAGTAGGTACATGTGCAACCTATATGGGTGCTTGTGAAATGTCAGGAGCAGGAAACTATGTTCCTGCAGGTACTTATGATGCGACAGGCTCAGCAGGATGGACAGAATTAATTGGCGCTGAGCTCAATGGAGTATGGACAATTACAATTCTTGATGATGCAGCGTCAGATGATGGATCTATAGATGGAGCAAGTTTGACTTTTGATCCCTCATGCTATGCAGATTTATTAGCAAACAATCCAGACATCAATACAGATGGAACATCAGTCTGGTCAGAAAATGCTGGTAACCCTTCTTCAGTGCCAGTACCGGCAGCACAGACAAATACCTCTGTACCTTGCAATAGTACAGATCCAGCATGCGCCAATGTTACTCCAACTGATGGTTGTGATGGAAATGAAATAACAAATACGATTAATGTTGGTCCTTTCAATACACCTGGAGTTTACACTTATACGTTTTCAGCTCAAGACGCTGATGGTTGTATCTATGAAAAAACTGCAACAGTAACGGTAGCCGATGATTGTGCTGCTGCAACGT
>JAHDEL010000057.1:0-12698 GCA_020628855.1 Saprospiraceae bacterium
CAACGACCTACTCTCCCGCGCTAGACCTCAAAGACATACCATTTTTACCTAATCCTTTTCCCATAACGTCACTCTTCTTACTTGTAAGGCTATATGCTATTCTTGCAACATCTTTATGGTATAATTATAGACTAGACTGAGTTAGAGACTATCTTTGAGTCACACATTTAATAATTCATAATGACAATACAGAAACTCAGGTTCTTTAAGGTATGTCTCATTTGTATAGCATTTTGCTTCATACAGTGTTCTCCACAAAAGAAAATTGCTGAAGTAACACCAATAGAAGAAGAGGTTAATAGTATTAAGTACCAACCTCTAGAAAAGGCATTACTTTGGAAAATCGCATCCAAGAATGATACAGGCTTAGACTCATATTTGTTTGGAACTATTCACATGATAGATGCGCAAGATTTTTTCTTGCCTGAAGGCACTCAGCAAGCTATTAGTCAATCAAAGCAAATGGTTTTTGAGATTGATATGGCAAAAATGAACTCTATGGGAGCTCAAATGTCAATGCTTGGTAAGATATTCATGAAGGATGGTTTGACATTAAAGGATTTATTAAACGAAGATGATTTTAAAGAGGTGAGGGAATACTTTGATGGGAAAGGTCTTCCCATGATGTTTGTCCAACGCATTAAGCCTTTATTTCTTTCTGCAATGACTGAATTTGATCTAGAATCTATGGATATGTTTAGTCAAGGTCAAAATTCGAGTATCAAATCGTATGAAATGGAGTTTTACGAAATTGCAAAATCAGAAGAGCTTTCAACGAATGGTCTTGAAACTATAGATTACCAACTTGAAGTATTTGATGCAATACCTTATGAGGCTCAAGCTGAAATGTTATTAGAGGCAATCCGATCCACAGACTCAGGTAGTGAGGAAATGGAGCAGTTGGTAGAAGCTTATAAGGCGCAAGATATTGAATCACTCGTTCAATCTATTGGCTCGAATGAAGAGTATGGTCAATTCGAAGATATCTTACTCAATGATAGGAATGCTAACTGGATACCAATCATGTCTGAAATGATGACAGAGCAGCCAACATTCTTCGCAGTCGGTGCGGGACACTTAGCTGGTGAAAAAGGAGTTATACATCTCTTAAGGCTTGCAGGCTATACTGTTACTCCAATTTTAAAGGATCCAATGAAACGCATCTAGTAATGGGTATTCACGCAATAAATGGAATCAAACCAATAATAGAGGATACTGCTTGGGTTGCTGATGATTGTGTAATCACAGGCGATGTTACCATAGGAGAGAATTCCTCAGTATGGTTCAAATCAGTGATTAGAGGTGACGTGAATCGAATACGTATTGGTAAGAATTCTAACATTCAAGATGGTTGTATAATTCATGGTTCCACAGGAGGCATTGATACCATCATTGGTGATAATGTTACCATAGGACATGGGGCTATTATTCATGGTTGCGAGTTGCAGGATAATTGCTTAATAGGTATGGGGGCTATCATCCTAGATGAAGCAGTAATACCTTCTTTCTGTATCATTGCTGCTGGCGCAGTGGTATCTCCTAGAAGTAAATTCGAACCCGGCTTTCTCTATGCTGGTGTACCAGCAAAGAAAATAAAAGCATTAGACAAAAAACAAGTGGAGGAACAAATCATTTGGACTGCAAAAAAGTATGTTGAAGCTAGTGCTCAATATAAGAAAGAGCTCGCATAGAAAGTCTTAGAGGGATTTAGCAATTTCTTTAGCAAAATATGTGAGTATGCAGTCTGCTCCTGCTCTTTTAATACTTGTAACTGCTTCATGCATAGCTAATTCTAGGTCCAGCCAACCTAGCTTTGCAGCCGCTAGTATCTGAGAACATTCACCGGAAACATGATAAGCAGCAATTGGAATATCAAATGATGACTTAAGATCTGAAATAATATCAAGATAGTGTAGTGCAGGTTTGACCATGATAAAATCTGCTCCCTCAGCGATATCCAATTCCGCTTCCCTAATAGCTTCGATTCGATTTGCTGGATCCATTTGGTACGTTTTCTTATCTCCACTCTTAGGAGCCGAGTCCAAAGCATCACGGAATGGACCATAAAATGCACTAGCGTACTTTGCTGTATAAGACATAATTCCCACGTCTTGAAAATTTGCTTCATCTAACGCGTCCCGTATTACACCAACTCTGCCATCCATCATGTCACTTGGACCTACGATATCAAAACCAGCTTTTGCTTGAGCAACAGACATTCTCGCCAATATTGGAAGTGTTTGGTCATTAAGAATTTTACCATCTTTTACAAGGCCATCATGACCATCACTGCTATAAGGATCCATAGCTACATCAGAGATGAGAGTGATATTAGGATACTTTTCTTTAATAGCAGATGCTGCTTTGAGATAAAAATTATCTGAGCTGTATGAATAACTTGCTGTTTTGTCTTTTAAGGATTCTGGAATTGCAGGAAATAGAATAAAATGACGCAAGCCCACATTCAAACAAGATTTGATCTCTGAAAGAATGTGATCAAGACTTTGTCTTTTTGCAATTGGTAAAGAAGAAATTTGATCATTAATTCCTTCGCCTTCAACTAGGAATAAAGGTAGTATCAAATCATCGACATGAAGTTTGGTTTCTCTTACAAGCCCTCTGATAGAAGGAGATACTCTATTTCTTCGCGGTCTTATTTGCATTGTTTTTACGTTTTGGAACTGGGTCAAATCCATGTCCTCCCCAAGGGTTGCATCTGACTATTCTAACCAATCCAAGCCATGTTCCTCTAAATGCGCCCCATTCTCGAATTGCTTCAATCATATACTGCGAACAACTTGGCTCATACCTACAACTATTGGGTAGTAAAGGTGAGAGTATTTTTTGATATACCCTAACAAATAAGATAAGTAAACCGCTAAGAATTCTAGTCATTATCAAATAGCTTAGAAGTACCACTTTGTTCCATTACAGCATAGGCTTTCTTCCCTGACCCGCTCGTCCAGTAGATTAAATTTGCTTGGTCATCATAGACCTCCATGAGGAGATCGTGCTTTATTCTTAATGATTTGAGTTCAATAGAATCCGAATACAAATAGACATTTACAGCAGCAAGGTCTTCAGTAATTTCTTTGCCAAGCAGGGAGAGGTTAATTGTATCACCATTTGATGTCAATTTGATTGTACTATTGATGTAAATCTGTAATAAGCTATCAGCTGTATTTTCTTCTTTTAGAGTACAATAGTGCTGTTTTTGACCAAATGCTTCTTCAATGGCAATATCTAGATCATCAAGAAATATATATTGAGTTATTTCTAATCTTGATTTTTCAGGATTATAGCCAACTTCACATTTGCTCACGTGGTAATCATGCAGATTTATGAATAAAAAAAGTAAGCTAAATAGTAGTGGCATTACGGCCGGACTTTTAATAGTTAGAGTCTGATGTCCTCAATGTGAACATCAGGGTATTGTTCAGCATCAAAGATAAAAGTAGAATCTGCAAGATCTTCAAGAAGCTGTATTTCATTAATGGTAATCTTGTACTTACTTCCATCTTTTGCAAATAAAGAAATCTTTTCCAGCTCACTATTAACATCCTGCGTAATCTCAAATCGTATTTTCGAATATTCGGACTCTGTAGATATAGGCTTGAATTCTACATAATACCTAGTAGCTGTTCCTAAGGCCTCAGAATTTGCTATCATTGCGATGAAATCTCCACTTTTATAGAAGTCAAGTATGGTATTTGGGGTAAAGAAGACAGAACCATTTTCGTCTAATCTTTCGTCTACCAAGACTTCATTTTTCTCTTTTGAATAAGTCCATTGAGTGTCTTCAAATGCATAGACTTCTTGATTACCAAAAGTGAGTTTATAATTATCACCAGACTGGGTAATCTCACCAGAAAACTGTTCAAGAGGATAGCCTGGGATTTCCATAGCAATGGTATAATCCAAATTGTATTCCTTATCCTGAAAATATGTGGTGCTCACCTGGTCAAGAAGCGCAATGCATTTAGGATCCGATTCTTGAGCACTGTTGTATTGTTGGCCAAAAGTGATTGAACAATACAGACTGAAGAGAATAATGAATAACTGTCTCATAGTAATTCCTTTGTTAAATAATAACATGAGAATGGTAAGTTTGATTTCCCCATTCAGGTTAAGGACAAGTTAATCTTCTTTTTGATTAAAGAGTAGTTCCGTATGGGTTGGAAAAGAAGCACTTCCATAATGGGCAAAACAATCAATATTTGTTTTTGTGAAAGCGTAGTTATCGACAAACTTATTAAAGAAATTACCCAGTTTTGAAAAATCCATATTTCTACAGTTCGGTTTTGGGTAATAAACTATGTTTTTGATGGTGCCATCTGGATTCCAAAAGGTATTGAGCCAGAGCTTTACTCCTCGTATTTCTATTTCTTCTTCTTTTGCAAATTTCTCCATATCATGAAGCATCAGCAACCAATGCTCATAGGCTTCTTCCATAGAGTCATCACAGACCTGCAAGAGAATGTCTTCACATTCTACAACCAAAGACTCATATTCGAGTTCATATTCACCGATCATAAAGACAGATGGAATGGTATCCTGCTGACAAAACGTAGCAGTACAGAAAGTCAATAAAACAACTTGGAAGAATATAGCTCTTGCAAAATTCATAGTCAAATCATAGTTTCAGTACAATATTCAAAGTCGTAGCTTACTTTTGACCGATTCTTACGATCTGTAATAATTGCGAAAACCGAAACCACAGTTAATTATTTGCTTTGGCATCTAAACTCTGCTAAGAAACAAATAATTTTGATTACTCTTTATTTAAAATAAGATTAACAAATATAATCCGTAATCATGGTATTAGATATACTAATCATATTATTAATTGCATTTGGATTTTACTCAGGCTACAATAAAGGCATAATTAAGACCTTATTTTCCTTTGTTTCTATAATAATTAGCATCGCTGCTGCTATAAAATTATCTCCAGTACTGGCTGATATTCTTGTTAATACATTCAGTATGAAGGGCAATGTTGCATTAATTGTAGCACTAATATTGACATTCTTCCTGTTCTTAATCTTCATCAGATTTATTGGCAACAGAATAGAAGCATTGTTAAGCGCACTGCAAATTAATTTTGTGAACAAACTGGCAGGAGGTGTTGTCATGGCGATTATATACGGTATCATGGTAAGTATGATCACAGGACTGGTGAAAGATCTAGAAATTGTTGATCAAACAGTATTTACTGAATCTGCAACCTATCCGGTAATCGAGCCGTTAAGTAGTCAGGCAATGCAAATTGCTCAAAAGATTCAACCTGAAATGAAGAAGTATTGGACTAACATGCTAGATGGGATGGATCAATTAAAGGAGAAATCTGAGCCGCTTTTAAATGACGAGAATTGAGTTGGATTAAAATATTACTTGGTAATAAGAAATCTATTCCTGAAACAAGGAGGGTGTACGTTGATACTGCTATCGACACAACCAAAGTTGCCCAATCAAGTCATCCAGCTTTTGCATTCAAAGAATTAATCAAAGAATCTATAAAGGATTATCAAGTTAGTCCTGCAAATAATACAAAGAGTTATATCACCGATAAAGCAGGATATAGAGGTGTGGCAATTTCTCCCATTTCTAACGTAGATATCCACTCTATTCAAGCTTACGCAAAAAGTATAAAAGAACGGTGTCAAGAGGTAGGGTATATCTGTAAGATGTCAGAATATCGCAAGAAAGAGCAGATAGAATATTATAAATATTATCTCAAGCCAAGTGTCAAGCTCCAATCGGGCCTGAAGGCAGATCAACTGTTTGGAAATATTTCAATTGAATTACAGTCAAATGGCAATAAGCCCAAACAGTTTTCAATTGTTAGCACCTATTACCAAGATGCGAATTTCATGCCTGTCAGATCAATTGATGAGTGGTTTGATGTCATATTTTTTGAATCAGATTTCAATCTCTAAGAATGGAAAAGAAGAGAGTAACAGGAGTAGGAGGCGTGTTTTTTAAGACTACTGATCCAGACCAGACTAAGCAATGGTATCAAAGACATCTAGGATTTGATTTTGATCAATGGGGATGTACATTTGGTTTTCGGAAAAGAGAAGACCCTGACAAGATTGGTTATCTTCAATGGAGTCCTTTTACTGCTGATACTGAATATTTTCGACCCTCTGAAAAAGCATTCATGATAAATTATCGTGTTGAGGATTTAGAATGGCTTGTTGAAAAACTGAAAGAAGAAGGCGTGACAGTGTTGGACAAAATTGAGACTTACCCTTATGGCAAATTTGTCCACATTATGGATAATGATGGTAATAAGATAGAGCTCTGGGAACCTATAGATGAAAATCTTCAACCAAAGTAACTCCTTACTGATGTTCTAATCTTCCAACCTTACCTTCCAAGAAAGGAACAAATTCACACTCACCATATTGGGTAACCTGAGTGGTACCTCTTTGCTTTTTTTCAACAACTAACATCTCTTGCTTGTCAATTGATTGAACTGGAATTACCATCCAGCCACTTGGAGCCAATTGGTCTACTAGAGCACCTGGAACTTCTTGAGCACCAGCAGTTACAATAATTCTGTCAAAAGGAGCTCTCTTTGGTAATCCTTTATACCCATCTCCATGATAGTTTCTAATATTGAACAGCTCTAGTTGTTGGAATAACTTATGACTTTGTTTGAACAAGGTGTCATGGCGCTCAATGGTATATATTTTTTGTGTTAAGAGAGAAAGAATACTCGCCTGATATCCTGAGCCTGTTCCAATTTCTAATACCTTTTCACTCCCTGTTAATTTCAAAAGAGATGTCTGTAGTGCTACTGTGTAGGGCCTACTAATTGTCTGGTCTGACGCAATCGGGAAAGCTTGGTCTTTATATGCCCATTCCTCAAAGCCACTCTCGACAAAATAATGTCTAGGTATCTCCAACATTGCTTGTAGGACTTTGACATCGTCAATCCCCAAGTGCATCAGGTGCTTGACCATATGCAATCGCAATCCTTTTAATTTGTAGTTGTCTCTTCTTCCTTTGACCATGACTAATCCATTGATAAACACAAATCTAACACATTAATTATTTTTTTAATATGTTATCGCCATATTTAAGTTATAAAACCTATTTTTGTCAGATAATTACGAAACATGACTCAAATAAAATTTGGAACAGACGGTTGGAGAGCAATTATAGCTAAGGAATATACAGTCGATAATGTCAAGAGAGTGTCTGAGGCAGTGTGTCATTGGATGGCAAAAAAGCAAATGAGCAAAGTCGTCATAGGTTATGATACAAGGTTTGGTGGAAAGATGTTTGCCGAGACTGCAGCTAGTGTGTTTGGTAATTTTGGGTTTGAAATAAAGCTTTCATCTGACTTTGTGACAACACCTATGATCTCATTAGCTACAGTTAAGTTGGGTTGTGATATGGGTATTGTAATAACGGCGAGTCATAACCCGCCTTCCTATAATGGGTATAAGCTCAAATCAGCATATGGAGGACCTACCATTCCAAGTGAAATTTCTGAGATAGAAGCATTGATACCTGACACTTGCCTTGGTAAGCTCAAATCAGCAAAAGAATTAGAAGCAGAAGGGAAATTGGAATTTGTTGACCTGGAGCAACTGTATCTGGACCATGTCAAAGCTAACTTCGACCTCAACCTCATCGAATCTAGCGAAATAGCAATAGCCTATGATGCGATGTATGGTGCTGGGCAGAAAATACTACCAAGAATATTGCCGGATGCACATTTATTGCACTGTGATTACAATCCTTCATTCATGGGTCAGGCACCAGAGCCAATTCACAGGAATCTCCAAGAAATGTCTCATTTAATGGCTACAGATTATAAGTTGGCATTTGGATTAGCAAATGATGGAGATGCGGATAGAATAGGATTGTATAATTCCAATGGGGACTTTGTAGATTCTCATCATATTTTGCTTTTACTCCTGTATTATTTATTTGAGTACAAGAAGATGACAGGCAAAGTTGTTATCACATTTTCAGTTACTGATAAAATGAGAAAATTGGCAGAGCATTATGGGCTAGAAATCGAGGTAACCAAAATTGGATTCAAATACATTGCCGAAATAATGACAAAGGAAGATGTGCTAGTTGGAGGCGAAGAATCAGGAGGTCTAGCAATAAAAGGTCACATACCAGAGAGAGACGGTATCTGGATAGGTCTTACCATTCTAGAATTTATGGCAAAGACCAATAAGACACTAGAACAATTAATCAACGAAGTATACGAAAAGGTTGGCTCATTTGCCTTTGATAGGGATGATCTACACCTCACGGATGCAAAGAAATTAGCTATTATCGATAAATGTGCCAACGGATCAATTCACTCAATTGGTAGTAGAGCAGTAGAAAAGACAGAGGATATTGATGGCTACAAGTTTTATATGGGTGATGAATGGTTAATGGTGAGACCTTCTGGAACAGAACCTGTCCTCAGAGTGTATGCCCAAGCAGCTGATAGTGCTAAAGTCAGATCACTTTTAGATGACGCGCACAAAGCACTCCAAGAAGGACTATAACAAAGGCTTGTTATTTGAGATCAAGCCATAATTATGGATCTCAAAGAAAAATCTAACATATTAAAGAAGATAGCAGAAAGACATGGCTTTGATCATGTTGCAATTGCTCGTGCTGAATTTATGGAAGATGAAGCACGCAAACTTGAAGCTTGGCTTAATCAAGATTATCATGGGACGATGTCTTACATGGCGAATCATTTCGACAAAAGAGTTGATCCGACAAAATTGGTAAATGGAGCAAAGTCAGTAGTGAGTCTTATGTATAATTACTATCCTGAAGAAAACCCACATGAGCAAAATACTTTGAAGATGGCAAAGTATGCTTATGGAAAGGACTATCACCAAATCATTAAGTCCAAGCTCTTTGGTCTTTTAGATGATTTGCGAAGTAATTTTGGAAGCATAGAAGGTAGATGCTTTGTAGATTCTGCACCTGTTTTAGAAAGAGATTGGGCGAAGCGAGCTGGACTTGGATGGATAGGTAAGAATACATTGTTACTCAACAAAAAGAAAGGTTCATATTTCTTCTTAGCAGAACTAATCATCGATCTTGAACTAGACTATGATTCTCCAATAAGCGATCATTGTGGAACCTGCACAAGATGTATTGATGCGTGCCCAACAGAAGCAATTAGTGAAGATGGATATATTCTTGATAGCAGCAAGTGCATATCATATCTTACCATCGAACTCAAAGAAGCCATTCCACAAGAATTTAAGAATAGAATGGAAGGTTGGATTTTTGGATGTGATATTTGCCAAGATGTCTGTCCTTGGAATCGCTTTTCTCAACAACATCAAGAACCAGCATTTGTCATGAATGATGAATTGAGAACTTTCAAGGACGCAGACTGGACAGAGATTACAGATGAAGTATTTAGAAAAGTATTCAAAGAGTCAGCTGTGAAGCGGACTAAATATTCTGGTTTGAAGCGAAATATCGATTTCATTACCAAAGAATAATCAAGTACTTTTAAGATTAGAATGAAGCTGAATCCAAGATATCTCATTGCTGGACTTTCGATATTGATAGTTGGTGCTATTATCTATTACTTCAGTGATATAGTTGGGTACATAGTCTTCGCTTGGATTCTATCAATGATTGGGGCTCCCTTTGTGAGGTTGTTTAATAAGAAACTTAGTCCTTCAGTTTCTGCAGGGCTAACCCTATTTATCTTTGCCCTCTTATTTTTCCTCCTTATCTGGATGTTTGTACCTACAATAGTCCAACAAGCTAGAAATCTTGCTGGTATAGATTACACCACAATCATGTCAAGCTTAGAAGAGCCAATTAATGATTGGAATGATTGGTTAACACGAAGAGGTTTACTTTCCGAACAAGAAGATATCTCTCACTCTGACTTGCAAGAATCATTAGATGATAAAGACCATGTTGTTACAGAAATAGTTATGTTGGACAGTCTTTTGCATGCACGAGGAGACACTTCCACATCACCAATTAATATTGTCGTTAATGTACACCCAGAGCATCTTCATGAAGTTGCAGAGCCTATAGAAGCCGAGTCAGATGTTTTCGAAGCTGTGCAGAACAGTCTTTCAAGATATCTAGATCCGTCACAGATTCCTGCTGTTTTTGGATCTGTTTTTGGGTTCTTTTCAAATTTTCTTGTAGCTATCATGTCAATATTCTTTATAGCTTTTTTCTTTTTGAGAGAGAATGGCTTGTTTGATTCAATTTTGACATCTGTAGTCCCTGATAAGTATGTTGATAAGACTTTACATTCCATACATAGTAGTAGTAGACTTTTGATAAGATACTTCATTGGGGTCATTTTGCAGATTACTGTAATCACGATCTTTGTCAGCATTCTTTTGTCAATATTGGGTGTGAAGAATGCATTACTCATTGGTTTTTTTGCTGCGTTAATGAATGTGATACCTTACCTAGGACCATTATTTGGAGCTGCATTTGCTTTCCTCATCACTATCTCTTCGAACCTTGAACTATCATTCTATTCCGAGATGTTACCCCTTCTTGGTAAGGTAGCATTGGTGTTTTTGATTATGCAATTACTGGACAACTTCATTCTACAGCCGAATATCTTTTCAAGAAGTGTCAAAGCTCATCCACTTGAAATATTTATTGTTGTTTTAGTAGGAGCTAAGATTGGTGGAATCCTTGGGATGGTAGTTGCGATTCCTGCTTATACTGTCTTTCGTGTGATAGCTAAGGAATTCTTGAGTGGATTTAAAATAATTCAGAGTCTTACAAAAAGCATCTAAGAAGCGGCATTGTTTTCCCTATATGCTTTGTACCATTTTGTGATAGCATAGAGTATTCCACCAAAACAAATGATACAAACTCCGGCGATTAATGTGTTTAATCCATTTTTGAAAACAGCAAGTAAGACTATACTCAGAAGAAAAAGTGTGGGTAATTCATTCAATAATCTATACTGGAAACTGTTTGCCTTTTCTGCAGCTTCTTGTAATCTATTTATTGTCCTTTTCAGAGAAATATGATAGAGTGTTAATGCAATCAGCAATACTAATTTCTGATACATCCAAGGGTTTGCGTTGAGCCACTCTAATCCATTATTATACAACATAGCAAGACCGCAAGTCCACGTAATTATCATTGCTGGATTACAAATTATCTTATATGCTCTAGTTTCCATCAAAGAATAATTGGTCGAACTATTTTCTTCTTGCTCGATAGCTTCTTTATGATAAACAAAAATTCGACCCAGATAAAATAACCCTGAGAACCATGCAGTGAATCCAAAGATGTGCAGAGATTTGAGGAGCAAGTAGAGCATTGCTCAAAAATAATAGTTCTAAAATGATAAATTGACCCAAGATGAATTACTTCTCTAACGTTAGAAGTATTAGATGTTAAATATATCTTAATTATGACACGCATAAACATATTTGGAGCACTCTTGCTGGGTATGATTCTTTTGATCAGCTGTGATCCTCAGCTGACTGTTACAGAAGCTGTCGGAATGAAACCGATTTATGCTTCAGGTGATGAACAAGCTATCACATTAGGGAACAGTAGGAATTATGAAAATTTAGGTGGTATCGTTTACAAATCACCTTACATATTCCTCAATGAAAGTTACAGAGGACTTCATGTTGTCGATAATAGCGACCCTTTCAACCCTGAGAAGACAGCATTCATTAGCATCCCAGGGTGTAATAATTTTACTTTAAAAGGAGATAATATCTATGCTGTCACTGGTCGTGATATTGTGACCTTAAAGTATGCAAACGATAATTTAACAGAAGTAAGCAGAAATGTCAACTATTTTGACGAGTCACAGACATTAGACCAAATAGTCCCACCCAATTTTGATGGTTTTTATGAATGTGTGGACCCTACCAAAGGACTTGTGGTAGGATGGCAAGAAGAAATTTTGATGAACCCTGAATGTAGAACTAACTAAGAAAAATCATGAAATTAACCACATACATTTTAGCTATAGTATCAGTCATAATCTTAATGGTATCTTGCTCTAGTGATTCTTCTTCAACTTTAGAAGGGTCAGCAGGTGAGGTCCTTTCTGGATCTTATGCAAGAATGCTTGCAATTGGAGATAGATTGTATTTGTTGACAGAATCTACATTGAATACTTTAGACATTAGTGATATTGACAACCCACAGCAGATGGCAAGTACTAGTGTGACACAATCGATAGAGTCACTATTTTTTAATCAAGAATACCTTTTTGTAGGTTCACCTCAAGGGATGTATATCTACTCAATTGATGATGATGGTCTTCCTCAATTCGAAAGTGTTACAGAATACGAGACATGGCAAGAAGTACTTCCATGTGATCCTATTACGGCAAATGATAATTTCGCATTTAGTACTTTGAGTACTACTGTAGCAAATGGCGGTCCTTGTCAAAGATGGATACAGATTAATGAACTTAGAGTATATGATATCAGTGATGTGAATCAACCAAACTTGGTCAGTACAAGGCAAATGGAAGAGCCTAAAGGAATTGCCTTAGATGGTGACTTGTTATTTATTTGTGAGAATACAAATGGGATTCGAGTTTTTGATATTACGGATGAAAGTAATCCAACTCAAATTTACTCAGATACTGGTTTCAGTGCGAGAGATGTAATAGCGGCAAATGGTTTACTCCTAGTCATGGGGCAGGATGAAATTCATCAATACGATTACACTGATCAAGACAATAT
>JAHDEL010000057.1:12798-19332 GCA_020628855.1 Saprospiraceae bacterium
TAAGCCTTAGCGTATAGCACTCGATATTTTCCATCTTTGCCTGAATACATGCACTTACCTGTAGGTTCATGCCCTTCATCAGGGATACATCTAATAGTAGCACCAGTTTCGTCTTTTATGGCTTGCTCAGTTTCAGACGTTCCATCCCAGTTAGCATAGATAAAACCTCCTTTTTCTTCAAGAATAGATTTGAATACATCATAAGATGCTGCTTCATGACTATTAGAGCTTCTAAGGTCCCTTGCTTTGTTCAACAAGTTCATTTGAATGTCTGCAAGTAGTTTCTCTATGTTATTAGCAAGGCCATCAAGAGGCATGGAGACTTTTTCTTTGGTGTCTCTACGAGCCACTTCGACCACATTGTTTTCTAAGTCTCTTTTGCCAACTCCGATTCTCACAGGAACTCCTCTCATCTCATATTCTGCAAACTTAAATCCAGGTCGTTTCTTTTTATCCTTGTCGTAAATTACAGATATACCGGCAGCCTTGAGTTCCCCCATAATCTTCTCTGCTACTTCAGTAATCTCTCCATTTGGCTTTGGTATGGGTACTATGACTACTTGTGTTGGTGCTAATTTTGGTGGAATTATAAGACCATCGTCATCAGAATGAGTCATAATGAGTGCACCAATTAGTCTTGTAGATACTCCCCAAGAAGTCGCCCAAACATAACTTTCTTTATTGTTATTATCTAAGTATTTTACATCGAATGCTTTCGCAAAATTCTGACCTAAGAAATGCGAAGTGCCTGCTTGCAACGCTTTACCATCTTGCATCATCGCTTCAATAGTGTAGGTATCTTCAGCTCCTGCAAATCTTTCGTTTGCTGATTTAGCGCCTTTAATCACTGGCATCGCCATAAAATCTTCTGCAAACCTTGCATAGACTTCATGCATCTGCTTAGCTTCTTCTATTGCTTCTTGTTTAGTGGCATGTGCAGTGTGGCCTTCTTGCCATAGAAATTCTGCTGTACGCAGAAACGGTCTTGTTCGCATTTCCCATCTCACAACATTTGCCCATTGATTGATGAGAAGTGGAAGGTCTCGATAAGAGTGAATCCAATTCCGATAAGTATCCCAAATGATTGTTTCTGAGGTAGGCCTAACGACGAGTTCTTCTTCAAGTTTGGCACTAGGATCAACAACAACTCCAGGTCCATCTGGATTATTCATTAATCTATGATGTGTCACCACGGCACATTCTTTAGCGAAACCTTCAACATGCTCCGCTTCTTTGCTTAAGAAGGATTTAGGTATAAAAAGTGGAAAATATGCATTAACATGCCCGGTATCCTTAAACATTCTATCAAGAACAGCCTTCATATTCTCCCATAGCGCAAATCCAGTAGGTTTGATGACCATACAGCCTCTGACAGGGCTGTTTTCTATGAGTCCAGCTTTTTTTACAATATCATTGTACCATTGGGAATAATTTTCCTCACGAGGTGTGATCTCTTTCGCCATAAGTTCTTGTAATATAAGGTTATAGGTTAGATAATATGGATAGTCATTGCCTTAGCAAAATTTTAACTAACGTCTACCTCAGAATTAAATAGAATTTAACTAGTTGTATGGCACAAAAGTAATAATTTGGTGTTGTAAGTAATAGATAGAATAATCTAAACTTCGAAATTGACTTTTTAGCAAAATCGGCGTCAAAATTGTACTATCTACTTCGATAACTTAAATTTTAGACTTATGAAATTCTATTCTTTTTTACTCATGCTGACTTTCTCTCTTAGTCTTTCAGCGCAGTTCGATGACTTATATTATGAGCCATCGGATGACTTAACAGTCTACAACGAGACTGTTACAACATCAAATGTCGACGGGTATACGTATTACGACGACTATGATGACTACGATTATGATGAGTATTCAGATTACGAGTATCTCAGCGAGTATGACTACTATTATGCCAACAGAATCAGAAGATTCAACAGATGGAATAATAGATGTGGATTTGACTATTTCCATCCATACTATGCTTACAATGGTATTGTAGATACTTATTATGATCCATTTTACAACCCTTATTCTTATTACCACCCAGGTTTTAGACACAGAAGAGGTATCACCGTTGTCTTAGGTAACAGATGGTACAATCCTTACTGGTATGGTTACAATCCTTATGGCTTTAACAGCTGGGGAGGCTATCCTTACTACGGCTATGCAGCTTGGGGTAATGGCTGGGGTAATAACTACTACTTCAACAACTTCAACAATGGTTGCCCATCTGGTTGGGGAGGAAACAACTGGGGAGGTAATGCTTGGGGTGGATCCAACTTTGGAAACACTAACTTCAATGACAGTGATGGGGCTTACTATGGTTCTAGAGGAGGAGGTAGCACAGCTAGTTCTACTCAAGGAATCAAGACTTCACCAAGATTGACTAATCCAAAGGGTAACACAGATTCTGGTTTTTCTACAGCACCAAATACTGTAAATACAGATAAAGCTGGGAAAGGTAGAGTACTCCAAACTGAAAGTGGTCCCGTGACTCGTGGCACTAGTGAGACGACGAGACCAAGTAGAGACCTTTACAGAGGAGATACAAGAACTGAGCAATCTAGAGATACTAAGACTTACACTAGACCAAGGAGTAATGATACTTCACGAGGTTATGAGTCTCCAAGTTCTTCTAGAAATACTAAGAGCTATGAGAGAAATCAAAGCTCAAGATCTAGTAAATCTTATTCAAGACCTCAATCTTCTTCGAGAAGTGATAGAGGTTATGAAAGAAGTAACAGTACTAGAGGAAGTTCGAAAAGCTACAATTCATCTTCGAGAAAGAGTAGTAGATCGTCTTCAACAAGATCTTCAAGTAGATCTTCAAGCTCGAGAAGTTACTCACCTTCTAGATCTAGTTCAAGAAGTTCTTCAACAAGGTCATCTAGCAGAAGTTCTTCTCCAAGAACATCATCTAGCAGAAGTTCGAGTTCTTCGCGCAAATCATCATCTTCTTCTTCAAGAAGAGGTGGAGAATAATTAAGAAGCACAAATTATCTAAAAGTCTAAAAGGATAGAATTTTGAAGGGAGGGTAAGATTATATTTTACCCTCCTTTTTTATACTCAAAAGCGAAGATTTTAACATCTTCGATTACAATAACACAATCGATACATCATGAACAGAACTCTAATAATACTAAGTCTGATTTGCTTATCAATAATGCTAAAAGCTCAGAACTTAACAGAAGCAGTGAGATACTCATACCTCAATAATTATGGAACAGCAGGACTCGCAGGACTTGCTGGAGCAGGAGGAGCAGTAGGTGGAGATATGGGTGTGCTAACAATTAATCCATCTAGTATTGCGGAATACAGAAACTCGGTTTTAGTCATTACGCCTAATATCTACTCCGTTTCTTCAGATGCATCTTTGCTAGATCAAGAAACAACGACTACAGACCTAAATTCAAGAATTGGAATGGGATCGATAGGTGTTGTTTTTGCAAGCTCTTCTCCAGGGAAAAGATTATCAACTAATAATCTAGCGATTACCTGGAACACACATAGCTTCTTCCGAGAAAAGGTATTTTATAGTGGTTTGACACAAGGAAGTATTACTCAACGTTTTGTTGAACAAGCAAATGGACTTGATGAATCTAACCTAGATCCTTTTGAAGGTTATTTAGCGTATGCTACGGATGCAATATTTGATCTCAATCAGGATAATTTCTATGATTCAGATTTTAAGCCAACAACAGTCGTCGATAAAAATCAAGATATTTCAAGATTTGGTAGAATGAACGAAATAAATCTTACATGGGGTGGGAAGATAGATGAAACTGTCAATTTCGGAATAGGGGTTGGCATTCCCATAGTAAGCTTCGAAGAGAATAAAACCTACGTTGAAGAGGATCAAATTGATGATTTTATCCCAACATTTAATCGATTAGAGTTTAGAGAATCATTATTGACTACTGGCGCAGGAATTAATGTGAAAGCAGGAATTCAAAGTAAAGTGGGCAACTTGCTTAGGGTTGGTCTCAGTATGCAATCCCCAACTCTCTTAACGTTAAATGATTCTTATTCCACGGCGATGCAATATGACTATACTTGGGATTCGCAGAGATATATTACTGATGAAGAGTCTCCTGAAGGCTCATTTAAGTATAGATTAATTACTCCATGGAAAGCGACAGGAAGTATTGCTGGAATCATCAAAACCTCAAACATCTTTGGGTTTGTTAATCTCGATGCAGAATATATCGATTACACAAATAATCAATTTGATTTTCAAAAATTCAGTAATAGTTCGACAGATGCGGCAAGAGAAACAGAAGTGAATGATAATGTCTTATTACAATTGACAAATGGGATTAACTTGAGAATAGGAGCAGACATTGGAACTCAGAAGTTTAGGGTTAAAGGTGGAGTAGCTATGATACAATCACCATATGATCTTCAGGAAGATGCAGACATTGCATATTCAGGAGGTCTGGGTTTTAGGGGAGATTCTTATTTTCTTGATTTGTCTATTACACAAAGGAAGAGGAGTGAAGGTTATGTTCCATACCTAGTACTAGATAGTGAGGATAATCAGCAGGTAGCAATTGATCAAAAGCTTACTAATATTGGAGTAACACTTGGATTTAAATTTTAGAGATAGATTAAACTAATCTCTTGAGCGCCACCATTATTGATTTCTGAAAATTGTTGGACTTCAGGCTTACTCTTAATTAGGTTTATTACTTCTGATTTGAGTTGGCCTGTACCAATGCCGTGAATGATTACAGCCCTAAGCTTTCGCTTCTTAATCATATAGTCAAGAAAAGCATTGCATTTTCTTATCTGATAGTCTAGTATGTGAATAGGGTTGGCATTACTCATTGCATGATTAAGATTATCAATATGTAGATCAATCACATCTCCTGAAAATGCCTCTTCTTGATATTTTTCAGCAGTGTTATCTTTGATTTTCTTTGCAATTTTCACCTCATGTAATACAAGATAATTAGGGTTGACAAGGAAAATTTTTTTGCCAACCTTCATTCTGACTTTACCTTTTGCTATACCTTCAAAAGTGCCTTTTTTGCCACTTTTAGTACTCATTATCCCATCGCCAATCCAAAGATCTTCAAGTTTGATCATGATTAGGCACTTTGGAGTTCAAAGATGGTTATTTCAGGCCAGATACCAACTCTGCCAGGAAACCCTAAATAGCCAAAACCGGGATTGACGTACAAATACTCTCCCTTTTCTTCAGCAAGTCCTATCCAGTGTTTGTAACGATATTGTACAGGGCTCCACTTGAACCCTGGTAAATTAAGGCCAAACTGCATGCCGTGAGTATGACCGCTCATTGTGAGATGAACTTTCTTAGGATGCTTAATCACATGTTCTTCCCAGTGGGTTGGATCATGCGAAAGGAGCAGTGTGAAGGCATCATCACTTAAGTTCTTGACAGCTTTATTGAGATCTCCTCGCTTTGGGAACCAGCGACCTGCACCCCAATTTTCTACTCCTGCGACAGTAACCGTATCACTACCGTTTTGGATTTCTACTGCCTCATTATTGAGTAGTTTGAACCCCATGAATTCATATTTATCATAGAAATCACTCCAATAGGCACTTTGGTTACCCTGCCTAGGAACTCCATAGTAATCATGATTTCCTAGCACAGCAAACTTGCCAAGTGGTGCTTTTAGTTTCTGGAATATTTCTAAGAAAGGATTGACCTCATCTTTATCTTCATTTACTAAGTCACCAGTGAAGCAAATAATGTCTGGATTGAGATCATTCACCATCTCTACTCCTCTTTCGACTTGGGCAGGGCTATCAAGACTTCCTGCATGAATATCGGAGATTTGTACAACTTTTAATCCATCAAAAGATGGAGGGAGATCTTTAAATGCAAGTTTGACACGTTTAATGGTGTAATTGTATTTTCCTTTTGTGATGCCATAAAACATTGAGAAAAAAGGAATTGCAGCAATTCCAGTAGCTAATCCTGTTAGAAAATTCCTCCTGCCTGGAAAACCATTTGCCGTAAGGCTTGAATCAGTGTTTGCGAAAAACCCAACTATGGTTTGAAATAAGTAGGTAAGTAATCTTCCAACATCCTGAACCATCATAAGTCCTCCAAAAACAACTTTTGTGACAAACGTTGTAAAGACTATACCAATTAAGACATTGAGTCTCGTAGTCCTGAAGACTTCTCCTTGACTTAATCCATGATATACTTGGTATAGAGCATACAGTACAAAAATGCTCTGAAGCAAATAGATAATGTTGAAAATCCTAACATTTGACTCGCTTTTAAATAAGCTGCGCAAACCAAAATAGGTATACACTTCTAGCACTAAGAATAAAATTACAAAGGTTCCCAAAATACCTATTCTAGCTGCCATATCAATTCTTCTATATCTATAAATGCTAAACCGAAGAGTTTGTTGGAATAGCGAAAGAGCAAATGTAAGCTAGCTTACATTTATGATTTCTTTTTTTTCGACCAAGCAACCGAAAATTAGGTATGTGCATAGCAAGGTTATCAATTAACAATAAACCTTGACAATATGTTAACTCTGTTAT
>JAHDEL010000013.1 GCA_020628855.1 Saprospiraceae bacterium
GATTATTTGAATTCTAAAAAATACAATATAGAAGATGTGAAGTCTTATTATTCGAACTACTTATTGAGACAGCAACAACTATATTTAAATCGAGAACCAGAAAATTGACTAGATGGACGTAATTTCCCACGTTGTCAGTAGTCGAACCATGCCAATAGGATATTTATAGTCTCCTGACTACAACAATATATAAACTTCCTATTATTACTTAAATTCATAATTATGGATTCACTAGGTGGTTATTAGATTCGAGATCAATACGCTTTACACTACTGGACGATGGCTACTGTGGGCTAAGTTGATATCTTTTGGTAATGTTTTGGATTTTGAGCTAATTAAAGTTGGCGAATCAGATGAGGGGTTTGTTAGAGTATCATAATAGAATCATAGTCAGGGGACTGCGAACAGCAGGGGACAGCAGGTAAGCTTTGTGGAGCATGTTTTAGGGAAAAAGCTTGTTATGCTTTTAGATGAAACATCTATGGAGCCTTTTGGTCTCTAAAGAATTCAACGGTATATTAGATGTGCTAATACCAAATAATCAATAATGAAAAGTTTCTACTCTTTAATTGTTTTTCTAACTATTGCAGCTTCTTTATCTGGGCAACAAACCGAAGATCCTGAGGGAAATCCTGATAATTCTTTAGACATGAAAGTATTAATTCAGGACTACCTTAGAATTACTGGCTCTGGGAGAAATCGGCGTGTAGAGGAGGATAGTTACCTTTTATTGAAGCTCAATGACAGATATCTACAAAATGATAATACAGGGATGAACAGATCCACACTCAAGAAGTATTTATCTAATTGCGAACCTGCTTTTGATTTAAGTATGAAGGGTGTTAATACCATTGGCAGATCAAAAACCATGAAGAATATTTCGACATGGGGTAGTTATGCCTTATACCTTGGAGCTGCCGTCTATGGCTATAGGTTTTTTTCTAATGAGTCTAATGACAATCGCAATATAGCATTGGCCTGTCTTGGGGCTGGATTTCTTACCCAGACTGGATTTAATGTAGCCAGTAAGAGACTTAAGCGCAAAGGTCACAATCAAGTAATTGAAGCAATGAACCAATACAAGACGCTATGTTACAAACCAGAATTGAATCCAGACTATGACCCGACAGGTACAATTCCTAATGGTCAGTCTAACAAGTATGAAAAAATTCTAATAAATGTACTCTCCAATAATCCTAAAGCGATAATGCTTTCAGTCGGACCTCAGGCCAGCGCTAGTTTTATTAGTGATTTTAACTATGGATTAGGTGCAGGTGTGAGTGCTTATTTCAGAGGCTTCTATTTTTCTGCCACCGCAGAGCGTATCTTTCAATGGGACCAGCTTGATCTACCTTTCTCTACTGATCTGAATGAGTATAATTGGAGATTGGATGGTAGTATTCCAATATTTGGCAAACAGAAGCAAAAACCATTTCCGATTGAAATTGGAGCTTCGCAAGGCATTGAATTCACTGCCGAATCTGACCAAACTAAACTCTATTCTGCTTTTGGAGCTGATGTAGGATTGCAAAGAATACAACAATACAGTTTGGACAATGAAGTAGTAGCAGATCATTATGTTAAGAATACTATAGCAAGAGCCGGTGTCAGTTTAACAGGCATGACTCACTTGAGTTATAAGATTGGTGACAATAGATTCAAAAGTAAGACTCGGACCACAATGTCCATGTACAGAATATATTGACAATTACTGTATAGTGTAAGCAGTACCTATGATGTATTGAAGATTGATATTGACCAAATTACACCTGAGAACAATGATCTTGGATTTGTCCTGGGTTTAGATGCACACTATGCACGGAATTCAAAATTTGGGACCTTGTTTGTGAGGTTGGAGGGAGGTAAGTATCCAGTTGCAAATGACTTTCAGGGTTGGAGCGGCATGGTCAATCTCGGGTACAGAGTATATTTTGTGACAAAGTAGCTGGCATAGTATAGCATTGTCTTATTAGGAAAATTTGACCCATTTTACAAGTGGGATAATCATGGAGTAGAAATTAATCCTTAATAAAATTCCGTTGAAAAAGCCAAACTTAGAGAAACCATATTCTAATGGATGAATCTGCCAACCAGATATCGACTTGAAGAGCATCTTCTTTGAAGATGAGGATGAGGAGAAGAGTTAGCCCTACTACATTCCCGCTTTTACCACTCTGACAGCATGTGAAGATCCTCCAGCAGTGATGTGCACTATGTAGCTTCCTGATGGAAGTCTGGAGATAAGATTTGCATCTAATGTCAGCAAATTATATCCACTACTATGAGGTGTCTTCTTAGCATGCAATACCTTTCCAATCATATCGTAGACTCTCAGATGTACAATGTCAGCATTGAGCAGTCTTATCGGGATATGAAGTTCACTTTCAAATGGGTTTGGGAAGACTGCATCTATCGATAATCGACTCGTCGGAGACGAGATACTTCCTCTACTTCCTTGCGTAATTGAGCAATTCAAGTCTCCTAACTTGATAGCAATAATATCTAGTGGGCTCCAATTTCCATTGCCAAAGGTGACTTCGTAATCAGAATTCAGAGCATGTAGTCCAGCACCATCCGTGGTAAATTGCCATGCGTATGTTGGCCAATCTCCACCGTTTAATATTGACTCTAATGACTGGAGGTCTGATGCATCGATACTGCCATCTTGATTAATATCAGCTGCTATTCGCGTGTAAGGATCTAAGTCAATAACTCCATCGATGTATGCCTGCATAAGGATAAGATCATCGTTATCAACACCATGGTTAGCAGCATAGAGTGGATGTATCCTAGCCCTGTGCTTAGGTAGAGTTTCGAAGCAACAAGAGGAGAATGTGCCATCCTCACTTACTTTTATCGGTACTGATAGTTCAAAATGGTGATTGCTCATTATCTCGATAGTGAAATTGTGCAGAGGAATTCCACACACTGATCTCATACTACCTTCTATTGGCTGCGGAAAGTCGCAAACTATGAGACCTTCAATGATAAAGTTCACAGAAGTAGCACAACTCGTCATGTTTCCTGCTTGATCCCAGACATAGATTGTCACATCGACTGGTCTATGTGTAATGTCATCTAGTGGAATATCTATGACCGATGTTCTCAAATCTTCCCTATAATCATCATCTTCCTCTGGCGGAAAAGATGTAAATGTATAGCGTAAGTCTTCACTCGATGTACAGTTATCAGAGGCATCCAATACAAAGTCTGATGCGATTATTGTAGCATTATGAGAAGAAAATGGTAGTTCGAAAGTCATCATCTCTTCATTACAAATTAAGACCGGAGCTCGATGATCTTCAGTGAGAAGCTCTGTGGTATGAACATAAGCGTCTTCACAACCATTGCTGGCTTTCCATACGACTCTATGCGCGTAGCGAGCACCTGAAAAAGCCTCAGGGATGCTTATCGCTATCCATTGGTCCAATGTAGTTGGTGGTATATAGTATTCGTTTTCAGGTGTTCCGAAATTGGAGTCAAGTGGAGGTGCCTCTGTAGAAAAGATGTGCTCATAAGACCAGTCATTATTGATATCTACTAACACTTCCCAGCGAATGAAGTCGTCTTCACAAGGCTCAGAAAAGGTTGCGGAAGCCGATAACTCTCCAGAAGAAGCTGGGATCAAACAGTTCTCATCCGCAACGAATCCTTGACTAGACGTAATTATCTGTGCGGTTAATGCTTGACATGCGAGCAATATGAGGATTGCAATCTTCAGAAGTGATGTTGGTCTTTCCACAATAGTCTTTATAAGATAATGCTTTAATCTCAACAAAAGCTACATCCTCCATGATCTTTGTGAGAATTCTTATTGGAAGTGAGGTACTAAGCAGACTTTGAGATCAGTTATATTCAGCAAACTCGCGCCTATAAGATGTAAGCTTTACAATTTTCATTATTCACAATATTAAAGCTTCATCTATGCGAATACCACATTTCTTTCTGCCAGTAACTTTGATGTTCTCCTTCTTAGCTTGTCAAAATACTTCTTTCGAAGAATCTGCTTCTTATCCTGCCTTTGATACATCGCTTTGGCCCTATTTGGAATCTTTTGAAATTGCTGCTGAACAAAGAGGGAAGGACTACGATCTCAATGCCCTTGACCTTGCAGGTATGGTTGATGATATCGAAGATGAAGGGGTAGCTGGTTTATGTCATTTTGGTAATAGCATCACAAATACCATAACTATAGATGACGATTTCTGGGCCACTGCGTCTGCTACCTTCAAAGAGTATGTCGTCTTCCACGAATTGGGGCATTGTGTGCTGTTCAGAGATCATGACGAATCCACTGATCAAAATGGTGTCTGCCAAAGTATTATGCAGAGCGGGACGAGCGGATGTCTTGTGCAGTATAATAGCCAATCGAGAGAAGACTACCTGGATGAGCTTTTCTTCGATGTCACAAGTACTACACCATAACATATTAAAATATATTATATATATAATAGTATCTTTGCTTAGAATAGCCCCGATCCATGGCAAAGAAATCAAAGCAAAAGACCCAGAAGCAGAAACAGCAGATCGAAAAGAAGCAAGAAAGCTCAAAGGAGGTAACCCAGCTTCCACTTGAGTCCTTCTTTAGGCAGTGGAAGTATGCATTAGGTGCCTTGATTATTTGCTATTTACTCTATGTAATCTGGGGATTGCTTAGTCCCTATACATGGGATGATGATTGTCCTAATAGGTATTATCATGCTTTAGAAGCGTGGCAAAATCCAGGTCAACTCATCAGCATGTGGAATCGACCACTTTGGATTTGGATATTTTTGCTTCCGGCTAAATTAGGGACTTTTTCAGTACCTATTGTCATGTCTTTTCTATCAGTAGCAGGAGCGTATTATCTCTATAAAGCTGCTGATCATCTTGGTATGAAGTACCCGTTATTGGCTGCATTATTTTTACTCTTTCAGCCCTTCTTTATGGGTGTTGGGAGAGATGCGATGACAGAGCCATTAGCTGCCACGCTCATTGCTGCAGGTATTTATTATTCTCTCAAAGAGCGTTATCTCATTTTCGCGGTACTAGGTGCTCTTCTTCCGCTGGCAAGGACAGAATTAGTTGTATTGCTGGGTCTCTGGGCTGTAGTGTTATTTATGAAAAAGAAGTGGCAATACATTCCAATTCTTGGTTTGGGCCTTTTACTTTGGTCTGTGATGGCGTGGATGATCAATGGGGACTTTTTCTACATACTCAATCAAACCATCTTCAAGGAAGCAGGTGAGAATCGCTATGGCAATAGTGAAGCCAGTATTTACTTTTCAAGATATTTTTATATCGTAGGTCCGGTAGTATTCTACTATTTTATCATTGGTTTTATTACTTCTTTGTTCAAGCGAAGAATGGATCTACTCATCTTCGGGCAGTTATTCTTAGGGTTTACATTATACACGTTATTTGCATGGAAGATTAATCTTGGAAATTCTGCCGCATTCCTTAGAAATCTTATTCCACTGTCACCTTTAGCAGCGCTTATTGCTTGCTATGGTTTCAATGACTGTCTTGATGCATTTCAAAAGGGATCCTCTAAACTAAAACACCTCATAATAGCCTCAGTACCATTGTTGTTAACTCTGTTGTTCTATCGGAATAGGATTGCAATCCACCATAAAATTCAAAAGGATCTGGATGTTTGGAATTTGCCGCTTGTTTTCGGGTTATTCCTACTTACAGTCATTGTATTCTATGGTTTTCAAAAACACAAGCGAGAAGGCATAAGACTCTTTGCTATTCTCACTCCATTACTCATGATCATACATACCTTGGTTACTGAGCCGCCTGCAATAAATAGCACACCGGAAAGAATCTCCATCAAGCGTGCTGCAGACCTTTTAGAACAATCAGGTAGATTAGATCGAGATATTTATTGTAATCATACTTTCTTTTATTGGTCAGCTGGTCTGGATAAGACCCAAGAGCAATTTAAGATACTCAATATGGCTAACTTGGCCATGGCACCTGTTGGGAGTATCATAGTATGGGAGACACACTATGCGCACCGGATAGAAGGTGATGTGCAGCTGACTGCACTTAAGATGGACACAAGAAATTATGTGGAGTTATTTAATGTTGTAGACAGCAGGAATGCCTTCCAAACCTATGTGTTTGAGAAAGTAGAACCTGGTACAATCATAATAAATCATCTCAATGACTTTATTGCCAAGGTTCCAGATGCACCCGAACCTGTATTGAGCCGGGTTTCGCAATATATTGCCGAAGGACGAGGTCAAGAAGCTTTAGATGATATTGATTTTGCAATTTCAGTAAACCCTGACTACGCCGTATCATACTATGAAAAAGGCAACCTGTATATTAAAGGCCAACAACAAGAAAATGCTCTACCTTGGTTTGATAAGGCAATTGAAAAGAACGATCGTCTTTTGTCTGCCCATATTAGTAAGGGAATTGTTTTACAGCAATTAGAAAGATACTCTGAGGCCCAACCTATATTTGACAGATGTGTAGAGCTCAATGATCGGTTTTCTCAATCTTACTATTACAGGGCTCTCAATAATCTTGGATTGCGAAGAAGGCCACAAGCTTGTAAGGATCTCAAGACTGCAATAGAACTTGGCAGGCAAGAAGCACAAGAATTGTTTAACAAACACTGCTACTAGAGTAATAGGAAGGATACAGCCAATGTAGCCAAGGTTACTCCAGACATAATAAAGAGATAACCTATCATCAAGAAGCAATATTTCCACCCTGTTTTGAATAGTGACTCTCTGAAGTATTTCCTCAAATCAAAAAAGAGTAGGAAATAACCAAAGAGGATTGCAAAAGCAAAAAATAGCGGATTGATGGATTCCCCACCAAAGAGTCTCCCTAGAAGAAGACTGATACAAAGTAACAGCAGTATTCGTGAGTGACCTATGGTCCAAAGTATAGCATGTTCTGCATAGATAGATCCTGTATAGAAGAGCTTTGATAGCAGGGAGATGAGAAGGATGCTGAATATAATGATCCAAGTACCGTTACCAATAAAATAGCGAAGCCCCGACATAGGGTCTTCAATCATTTTTTTGATTTGTTTGAGCAGAAGTGTTTCGTACCAAGCTTCTGGCTCATATTTTTCGACAAGTTCTTCTTCACTTAGTGTGTAAAAATCCAAGGTCCTAATACCACCTGTCATGGATAGAGTAGCGCTTTCACCAAAGGTGATAGTATCTTCATAGGGCTGTGCATTTGGAATCAGATCACAAAGCAGATATTGTCTTTGCTCTTCATTCAACTCATACTCATCAGAATACTGTTCCAGTTTTTTGAGCATAGCATTATCCATGACTGCCTGCTTCAATGCATGAGTAGACTCCTTGCCTTCTTCAAGAAACGATGAAATAGAGAAGAAAAAGAGAGTAAAGAATAACGCAAGTAGAATCAAGAACATTCTAATAGGATTGTAATACTGCTGTCTCTTACCCCCAACAAATGCAATGGTAAGTTTTCCAGGTAGGACTAAGTCCCTAAGTGACACAAAAAGCTTAGATTCTACATTAAAGAGATTACTAAAGAAGTCCGAAATAAGAGTCCTGAACTTGAGCTCAGATATTTTACTTTTTTGTCCACAGTTTGGACAATGGATACTGTCTTGCGAGAGTGATTGATTACAGTTTAGGCAATGCTTCATGACTTATTACCACTGAGATGTTGGGTTCGTTTCTGAAATTCATCTTTAGCTATTGCATAGACAAATTGATCAAGAGGTTCTGATTGATCAATAAGCAGTTGTAATTCATCTATATCACCATGGTCATATCGGCTGGTATTCGTCTTTTTGACTGTGATGTCCCATTGTTCTTCTTGCTCCAACCAGAGCAATGATTGCCTATATTCTTCGGTAATTCCAATGTAATGGAGATTCCGGATAATGTGTTCGACTTGTTTGCGATTATCTCTTTTGGGAGCATAACCCATCAACTTAGCTTGCTGCATGGAGAGGACATGGCCTATCTCCTTATATATTGTGGGTAGAGACTTTGCTTGATAGTCCTTGTGTCTTTGTTTAAAATGGAGAATATTAGAAAGTATGCGCTTTTTTGGCTCTCTGAAGAAACAATAGACTTTGGCTTCTGGCCAAAGTGCTTTGCCAAATCCAATAGGGAAGTGGCCCATCAACCAAGACTTATTTTTCAAAAGTTTAGCGGCATTGGCCTTGAGGTCAGTATTTGCCGGATAACCATTGTATCTCTGGAGATAATTTGGATACACAGCCTTCTGACCAAAGTTATCATAAATCAGATGGACAAAGCTGGTCCCTGCAGTCTTTGGTATATGAACGAAAACACGCCGATTATCATCAAATTTCTGGTTACCAAAAATTATCTCAGAAGCATACTTAACAATATACTTGGCATTGCTAGTCTGCACTATTTTGTTTTAATCTGATTCTCGTAAAGAGCAATGTAATTCTCAACAGTAAATTTTTGCATCAACTCTCCTATGAGATCATAAGGAATATCATTCATCCTTTTAAACCTCACACAACTCTTACCCATGTTCAACTTGTACTTAGACCTCTTGCCATATTCCTCAACGAACCATGCATAGATATCAGGATCAGCATAAAGTCCCATGTTATAGAAACCGATATGGCTTTTTTGGTTTGCAAGATTTGCAAATGGTAAAGGAAGTTCTGGCGAACAATGATAGCCTGATGGATAGAGAGAATGTGGAACCACATAACCTATCATACCATAGCTCATTGTTTCTTCAAACCCATCTCCTAGGTTTGCTAATACTGTTTCTCGCAATTGATGAAATGGCTCCTCGCGTTCTCCGGTCACAGTATTAAGATATTCTTTTACACTTTGAGGTTTTGACATAGTCTTGCTTATTGTAAAGTCTAAAGTATTACTTTTTCTCTGTTTCGAAAATATCTTTGAGTTCGTTTGAAAACTCTTTGATACCTTCCTTCAGACCATCTATGGCTTCTTGGAAATCCTCTGATTTGAATTTGTCTATGACAACTTGCAATTCTTTTTCTACAATTTCGGTGTTCAACTTGACTTCTTCTTCTATGAATCTTGAAAATTCATCGCTGTTTTCACTTAATAAAGAGAGGAAGTTACCTTTATGCCTTAGTGTGTAATAAGTAATTGTTTGCTCCCAATACACTTCGCGTTCTGACCTGGTGAGATCGTCTTTGTATTGTTCGTAACAAGTCTTTGCATATTGCTCGAATTGTTCGTCTGCAGAATCCCATTGATTCTTCGAATAGTCTTCATGTTTTGCTTCCACTTCGGTAACGAATTCTTCAAAACCGCTGAGGTAAGAGTCTTTGGTTATACAATCAAATTGTGAACAAGCTGTTAGCATGACAATGGCACAACTGAGTAATAGTATTGATTTTACATACATTTACTAATGAGTTTGGTCTAAAGTTACTACGTATTATTAGGAATAATCTATCCGTCAAACCGATGAATGTGGACCACTTTCTGACAAAGATCCTTATACCTTTGACAAGCGTATGCAGCATAGAGACATCATAAAAGACCAAATCGACCAATTAGGCAAAGTATTAGCTGCGCTTTTAGCCAAAGTAATGGCTGGAGGTAATCCGATGCAAGGTATAAGCCTAGAAGAGTGCAGAACACAATTGAAAACAAAGACTGACTTTGATATCGAATGCTTTGCTACCTTTTCGGGTACTGATGTTGAATCTTTTTTTGCTGAAGATCAATGGGACGCTTTTAATCTCTATCTATTAAGCAAGTTACTCTATAGGCTATCGCTCAAAGATGTAGACCCCAAACGCAGAGAAGCGCTAAACACAAATGCTATAACTATTCACACTATTGCCAATTCTAGATCAGACCTGTTTTCATTGGAGCGGCAGTCTGATTTACATCAAATGCAACAGATGCTTTCTAATTTGGATAGAGGTCAACACAGATCGGACGCCTAAAAGATGTCTCGAAAGCAAAAGTGGTGTTAGTCCCTTCTACTCCCTTGATAGTTTGGATCTTGTCATAGATAACATTGCGAAGATGTGTATTATTTAATGCAAAGATTCTGACAAGCAAAGCATACCTTCCGGCAATGTTTGTGCACTCAACAATTTCAGGTATCTCTTCTAGTTGCTTAATGACATCATCAATAAACCTAACATTAGTAACCATTATTTGGGTAAATGCAGTGGTTTCATAACCGAGAATATCAGCATTGAGTTGGTAGACTGGTTGTTCTAAGACTTCGCTATCATGCAGTTTTTTGACTCGTTGATGAATCAAAGAATTACTCACATTGAGCTTTTCTGCAAGGGTCGAATAAACTACTCGTGCATTCTTTGACAATTCTTTCAAAATTCGGAGGTCTAGAGCGTCAAATTTGTTTTCCATAAGTTGAATTTGGCTAGTCAATAATCAAATTGACATAAAATTTAAATATTTAGAATTATATAACAAATAAATAGTGGCTTTAGTGACAAAATTAGTCTTAATTGCGTTTGTATTTAGATAATTGTTAAATGTAAAAGAAAGAAGATATGTTGATGTTAAAAGCACTTTTATCGGTAACACTTGTGTTATTTTCAGTAATTGACATACCTGGTTCACTGCCTGTGATAATTAATATGAAGCGACAGGGAGTAGTGATCAATGCGCTGATGGCAACCTTAATTGCAGGTCTGCTCATGGTTGCATTTTTCTTTTTTGGTTCGTCAATTTTGGGATTGTTTGGTATTGAGATCAGTTCATTTGCCCTAGCTGGCTCTCTCATCATCTTTTTTATTGGCCTAGAGATGACACTAGGGATTAGATTCTTTAGAGACATGGATCAAGAGGGTAGTGAAGGTACGATCGTGCCAATAGCTTTTCCCTTGTTAGCTGGAGCAGGTACGTTGACAACCATTATATCTCTCAAGTCAGAATTTGACAGTCTGCCAATTTTGGGAGGTATATTGATCAATTTGATCATTGTCTATATCGTACTCAATTCTACGAATTGGTTGTCAAAGAAGATTTCTGAAAATACTTTAGAGAGTCTCAGAAAGATTTTTGGGATACTGCTTATTGCTATTGCGATCCAAATGTTCAAATCTAACATCTTAGCATAGCTAAGTAATTCTGATAATCAAGATGTGAAGTCAGTAGGAGTTGATTGAAAGATGTGTATTTTTGCATATCGTGCATTTAATCAAACGGTTATATATTATTCTATTCAATCTTTGTTCGAAGATTTTGAATGGTAGTTATAGAATAGAAGGTCTTAAACTCGCTTATCCAGCTGACTTCACACTGCCTTATTTTCAAAAGAAGCTCCCTCAATATGATCGCTTTCTACCTCTGCTCCTGAGTAAGATACAAGGGGATAATACAGTTGTTGATGTAGGAGCCAATGTTGGAGATACTACCTTAGCCTTTCTCGCTAATTCTGATTGTAAGGTGATTGCCTGCGAGGCCTCAGATAAGTTCATCGATTATCTCAATGCTACACTAGCTTATCAAGATTCTGCATTAGCCGATCGAGTAGAAGTTGTAAAGTCCTTCGTAGGCACGGGAGAGTTTGGAGGAGAATTACTGCATTCTGGTGGTACAGCAACTTTGAATACTGATGCGAATTCAGGAGTATCCACACACAGAAGTCTTGATTCTTTAGTTGATGCCAGTGCCATTATAGATCTCATAAAGGTTGATGTAGATGGGTTTGATTTTGATGTATTATTATCAGCAAAGACTATCATTCAACAGAATGCACCATTGTTGTTTTGGGAAAATGTTGTTCAGAACACTGAGCAAAAGTCTGGGTATCAAAAGCTTTACTCATTTTTAAGCAAAGAAGGCTATAATAAGTTTTATGTATTTGACAATACTGGAAAACTCATCAAGGAGGCAATAGATTATGATGAGCTCAAAGCTCTTAATGACCAATTATATGATGGTGATTTAGAATTAGGATACTTTGATGTAGCTACAAGTACTTCTAAGTTTGGAGATATTTTGCAATCTGCGATAAACGCTTATAAAAACAAGTTCCCTAGCTAATTTACTTATGGAGATACTTATAGATATACTAAAGAATTGGGTTCCAACTCTAGCCACAACTCTCTTTTTCGTTTTTCTTTATTATGCAGTCAAAGTGCTCTTAGAGCGACAGTCCAAAGGCAAGTCGAATAAGGCATTGATAAGATCTATCATCTTGTTTTCTATTGTTTTTATAGGGATAGTAAGCGTAATACTTGCCTTGCCCATGAGTGATACACAGCGTGGGCAGATTACTAACTTGATAGGTATTGTACTGTCAGCAGTGTTAGGTCTAAGTGCAACAACTTTTATAGGTAATGCAATAGCAGGTATCTCACTGCGTATGCGTAATAGTTTCAAACCTGGAGACTTCATTGAGGTCAATGGGATTTTTGGCAGAGTGACAGAGCAAGGTCTTTTTGAAACAGAAATTCAGACGCCAGATAGAGATTTGACCACTCTCCCTAATATGACTCTAAGTACTAATCCCGTGAAAGTTACCCGTTCCTCTGGGACTTTTATTCATGTGGAAGTGAGTCTGGGTTATGATGTTAATAGGTTAAAGATCGAAGAAGCATTAATCAAAGCGGCAACAAGTATTGGGTTGAAGGATCCATTCGTTCATATCATTAGCCTCGGGGATTTTTCTATTGTTTACAAGCTACATGGCTTATTAGAGGATGTAAAGTCAATTGTCAGTGCCAGGTCAAGACTAACAGGAGCTGTGATTGACCATTTGCATGATGCGAATATTGAGATTGTCTCACCATCTTTTATGAATCAACGCCAAGTAGGAGATACTGTATTTATTTCCCAAAAATATAGAGTTAAAGATGAGAATGTACTCTCTGAAGCAAAGCCTGAAGAAGTCATTTTTGATAAAGCCGAAGAAGCTGAAAGTATCGAGAAGCGAAGAAAACTCCTCCAAGATGTAGAGGCTAAAATAGTGACAGAGAAGGCGCAGCTCAAAGAAGCAAAAACACAAGAAGACAAGGAAAAAATTCAAGCAAAATTGGACACAACAATCCAATTGAAAGAAAAATTGCTTAGAAAGATTGACGAGAGGATAGATAAACTGGAAGGGGGAGAATAATCAAGAACCAAATTCTGTTAATTGGCTGAACGTCTTGTCCTCAATTCTTGCTTTAAGCCACAAAGGTACATCTAGATAAAGGAAGGCTTTTTTAGAGTAAAGTTGATCTCGAATAGCATTAAATTGTTCTGCAAAATTTTTCATTATAGTCTTATGCTCAAGCAAAGGTGCTTTTGATAAAGCCTTGAATAATGCAATCGTTAAGAGTTGTACTGCATTGTTGTCGTCTTCTGCATGGAGATAGGACTCGTAAGACTTAATCAAATAAGGAAAGATTTCATAACCATCAAGATCATAGTTGATCATCAAGTGCATAAGACGTGCGTAGACTTGCATATCTCTTCGAAGTGATTTGCTACTCAGATTTATGATCTTCATTAAGAAACCATTCGCTTTCTTAAATTGATCGTTCCCAAGGTACATCCAAGCTATTTTGAAATTTAAGATCATGATTTTGTGCTCATCCAGATTAACGGCATAGCGCTTCATTCTTCTTAAAGTCCTAGGTATATCTTGAAGACCTTGCTCATATGTTCCGTTGAGGAAATGTTTGTTCATTCTTCCTGTGTGGACATAGAGAAAGGACATAATCTTAGAATTGTCATTCAGTTGATTGTAATTTGACTTTCTAAAGTCCTCTAAATGTTGGAGTCGAGTGTTAAAGGTGTCAACATATTTAAGATTAAATGCTGATGTCAGTACATAATGATAACCTCTCATGTAGAGGTCAGTATCACGATGCATCAGTTCTTGTGAGGATTCGAAGAGCTCAATCCACTTGATTGCAAAATCCAAGCATCCTTTAAAGTTTTCTAGTATATAGTAATACCAGACATAGCATTGATAGAGATAGACTTTCTCCATCATGCCTATTTTATCAGCATCATACTCAGGCATGTTGCTATTAAAAAAATCAACGAGTTCATTTTTTTCAGCTTCATTACTGACATGACCTTTTCTAATGTAATATCTGTGTAGCAAGACTTTGAGATTGCTCAGTCTTGTTCTGTTGAGAGAAGTGTGCGCAAAAGAATCAGCCTGTTCGACCAGAGCTTCGATTGATGCAGTATTTGTTCTTGTGATATGTCGAGACTGTATCATTTTTTCGACTTCCACTATTGTTAGAGTCGAGAAGTCAGTATAATGTTTGAACGAAAGTTTCTTGGCTTTATCGAGCAGCTTCAAAGCCGGCATATAGAGTCCTTTATCATAAAGGATATATGCTTGGTCTATGTACTCTCGAATTTTAACGTAGGCTTTTTTCTCTTTATACAAGTGGCGCAAACTGACCAGTATCTGAGTGTAGAGATGACGCTTGACATTGGAGTATTGGGTTTTAGTAATATTATCAAGCTTCGAAAGAAGTTCTCTTTCATTCAGTACTTTTTGTTTTTCAAGGAGATCGAAGAGTTTGATGTAGAGCAAGTTATCCATGTCTTGTGATCTTCCTGCATGCAATCTAAAATTGCGTTTTTCAGCTTTTGTCAATGACTTGACTAACCTGAAAACTTGATCTGTTTGAGAAATTGGCATGGATGCTTGATAAAATGGATTAATTATCTTTAGATATGATTCAAAGTTACTCAATGATAACAAGAGGTTTGTGTCTTTGTATTTGCATCTTTTGCTTTTATGCTTGCAGCAACCAAGAAGTGTGTAATGGCAACGGGATTTTTACAGATGAACAGTGCATTTGTGATGATGGCTTTTGGGGAGACAATTGTGAAAACGAAAATCGGAGTGGTTTGTTAGGTAAATGGACTCAATTTGAACTTATCTGTTTGTCAGATTTCAATCCAAGTGTCCATACCATAAATGAACTAGAAATATTGCCTAACATAGATGTAAATATTGTAAATATTCATTTTGATGAGACAGTTGTCGTTGCAGAAATGGTAGGAAAGGACTCCTTTGTTTTTGAACAAAATCTTCATGCGGTCTTTCCAGAAGTCGAAAGAGGTGATGGTTATATCGAGGATGGAGTGCTGCATTTTTGTTTTGAATACATTTCTTTCTTTGCCATATGTTGTAATGTTCTAGAAAAGAATTAGGGTCTTACATTGCTCATTCAAACTCAAAACTCATATTGAAAAACAGCCTTCATAAAAAACGGAGTACCTGGCGTGAAGTGAATTTCTTCAACTGAATCTAATTCATTTTGAAGTCTTGATTCTGTAGCGAACTGGGTTTCATTCCATTCAACATTAAAGAGATTTTGAATTTGAAATCCAATGCTAGCCTGGTTCCAACGATAGCCAGCATTGATATTGGTCACTGTATAACCATCTGCAACAATAGAGTTGTCTTCATTTGCCGGACGATCTGCTAAATGTATCACATCAAGACTGCCATACAAGCCTTTTATGAGCATCACATCTACACCACCAGTAATAGTTAAATCAGGGGAGAGTGGAATAAAGTTCTCTCCTTCAATAGCATCAATAGATCGGGCGTGTGTGTAGGTTGCATCAACATTCCAGAACAACCAATTTACTGGTTGATGTCGAAAACTGAAGTCTAGACCTTGACGAGATGTCTTACCACTAGGTTCTACTATTCCTGCATCTCCAACATAGACAAATTCTTGTTCGAGAAACAAGTACCAATATGCCATATTCATCACCATGTTTGGTCTAGGTTTCCAAATATAACCAAGGTCCATACCATAAGCCGCCGGTAAGATTTGATTTCCACTCTCAGCCACAACAACACGAGTATCATTTGAGTGAAAGCCTCTTCCTGATTTCAAGTAGAGTTGTAGATTTCTGCTTGGATTATAAAGGATGTTAAAGTTTGGACTGAGTATACCTTTGTTTTGCCCTTGTTTTTGAAAAGTTGGAAGCAACGCATCAACATATTGAAAGTCAAAATAATCAAACCTGATGGATGGGTTAAAATGCCATTTATTAATGTCAACAATTGCTCCAATAGACAAGCCTAGATTTGTTTCATTGATATCTCCACGCTGTAGTTCACTTAGTGTCTCAGTTCTATTTGCAGTTCTCGACAATGCATTGTCGGTACTTTGATCATTTCTGAGGTCTAGGCCTGCATGCAGACTTCCGCTGAAATCACTAAGGGAAAACGCTCGAAAGTAAGTTGTTTGCAGACCATAGAGATTTCTGGTTTCTTGTTGTTTGATCTGATCTCCGGAGATAGGGTCTTCTAAGAAGAAAGTAAAATTGGAGAATAATGTAAAATCATACTGACTATAGTATATCCTACTCTTTATGGATGATTTGCCATTGAGAATTTTATCATAATTAATAAGAATATTACTCCTCGAAGTCTGTCCACCTTCAGTGTCGTCTATGGCGCCTAGTCTTGTGATCAATCCACTTTCAATAGCACGCAACGGAATTTGTCCAGAAGCATCCCAGCTACTATTAAAATGTGAAAGCGTTATTCCGAGTTTTTCTGAGCCATTCATCTGGGCACTGTATTTTCCAAACAGATTTATTCTCTGAAAATGCTGAGGGCTTTCAAAGTAGCCATTCGATGATATAAATTCAGTAGCAACATATGCACTCTGTTTTTCATGGTTGATGAGATCGAGCATGCCGAGTAGTCTCAATGTTTCAAACTGTCCTAACTCTAATTTGAATAGATTATCGTCAATGTTATCTTTAGTTTGGAATTCAACATAGCCTGCTGTTGTAAAATTGCCTTTTTCTTGATAGTAAGGCCCCTTTCCAAAGTCTATTTTGTCCACGGTTTCTGGTATGATGAAATGCAGATCGGCATAACCTTGGCCATGGGCATGTGATACCATATTTACAGGAATTCCATCAGCTGTAATATTGATATCTGTGCCATGATCAATGTCAAAGCCCCTTAAGAAGATTTGCTCAGCCTTACCACCACCAGCATGCTGGCCGATGATAAGTCCAGGAACCCGCCGTAAGATGTCTTGAGAGGAATTCACTGGGTCCGTTTGGATGTCAATATTGGTAATTATTTGCAAAGCATTTAATCTCGGTGTAATGGTGACCTCCTTCAGTGTAATGATATCTTCTTCAAGAATAACTTTGTTGGATTCCTTCAATTCTTCAATTGAGATATATTGGGTGACAAACCCAATACTTGATACTTTCAGAACATCCGTGTGAGAGTACTTTTCTAGCGAGAATTCCCCGTCAGGATTGGAGTGTGTATGGAAGTCTGAACTTGTGTTTAATATATTAGCATTAGGAATAGGGATAGCATGTTTATCCACAACTGTTGCTGTGATTATTTGAGCAAACGCAACATTCAAATAGAAAATAAAGAAGAGAAATGGTAGGAATATTTTCATAGATGTCAATGACATTTTCTAGTGAATCTCAATAAAGAAAGCAATATTAATCTATTCTGCTTTTGAATTACCTTTTTTAGGGCTGACATGTCATTATTTGACAAGGGTGGTTAGTCTCGAAATGCAGATTTCTTTTCCTTCTGCATTTGTGATTGTAATATTCCAAATATGCAGTGATCTACCTATTTTGATGGGAGTAACCTTACCATAGACTATGCCATCAGTTACTGACCTCAAATGATTAGCATTGATTTCAACACCAACTACTTTTTGCGCCATTGGGTCTTCAACAACAAAAACAGATGCTACTGATCCTAGTGTTTCAGCAAGTGCTACAGAGGCCCCGCCATGAAGTAGCCCCATAGGCTGTTTTGTTCTTTCGTCGACGGGCATTTCAGCTATAAGGAAGTCCGAACCTACTTCTGTAAATTTTATACCCAAATGAGTAACAAGACAATTTTGGTTCAGTGCATTCAGTCCTTCTATTGTCGGGATGGTTTTCCAAATCATTCTACTTGTATTTTTCTACGTTGTCTAATGGCATCTACCATGCTAATATTAAGAATTTTGCTATCTAGCCAAGAAAGGATGTCAAGATAAAGAAACGGGCGCCTTTCGAGTTTGTCTTTCCTTAGAACTAATAAAGTTTGTTTAAGTTCTTGAAATTCTGACTTGATTACTCGTCTCTCCATTTTGGGTGTTCTTCTTATGAAGTTGAAAATCTCTCTTTGTACTTGCTGCATTTCCTTCATTTTTAGTAAAAACCTATAGACAGATCTCACCTGATACGAAACCAGATTCTCGTTACCCAAATCGTAATGGGCAATGAGGTTTAATATTCTAGCAAAGCATTGAATGTCTTCCTTAAACTTAGGGTAATAAGCATTCGTAATCAGATTTAAATACCTAATAGATTCTCCTAGTCTTCCTGCTCCAAAATAAACACAAGCTATTTTGTAATAGAATGTCAACTTTCTATTAATGTCCCAAGGGTATTTGGAGGATAACAACATTTGTTCAAGCTCTGGAAGTATATCCAAGCCTGATTTATAGTTGGTATTCAAGAAAATGAGATTGAGCTGGTGGGTATAAATAAAAAGGTTCAGCTGTGATTGCTCATTCAAACTTAATGTAGCCTCATTAGCGTTTTTGAAAGCGGCTAAATCGTTCAAAGCGACCTCAAATGCGCCGAGTTTGCCTAATCCAAATAGACTATTCAGAACATTATGAAAGCCCTTAATATAAGTCACTGTTTCTGGCACTTTCATTTCAGGAAATTCATCAAAAAGCTCTACCCAGAGTTTTGCATAAGCATGATACTGCTGAAAATTTTGCAACATTTGATAATACCAAACATGGCTTTGATAGTAGTGCAGTCTTGGGTAGAAGTCGAGATGTTCTGCTTGTGAACTTGGAAGCTCAGCTAGAAAGAATTTATTGAGATAAGATACATCTTTAGCTCTTTTTGCATAGCCTCTCCTAAGGTAAAGGCCGTACATCTTGAGTGCAAGATTTGAAAGTCGATCAGCGACCTCTAACTTGGATACAATCTCAGCAGAATGTGATGATAATTCTGCGGCTCGCTTAGCCATGCTCCCAGTGACATGCTGTGATTCTATTTGTTTTTCGAAAGAAATAGCAAGGTATAGTAAGGGAGACTTTTGCGTCTTGAGAGCAATTGATTTTACTTTTTGTAGCATTGCGATGCTGGCTTGATATTGACCTTTAGCATAAAGTACTTTTGCAAAGTCAAACATTTCCCTAGCCTTAATCTCACTATAGCTAGTTTTATGGTAGTCTCTCAAGGCTCTGAGTAGCTGTTTGTATAAGTGAGCTTTTAGATTACTTAATTGAGCTCTTTTAATATTTGGAATCTTTAGAAGAATGTTCTTTTCATCGTAGACTCCAGATTTGTCTAGCAAATCGAATAATTGGATATAGAGTTTTTCCTTGCTCTTACTTTGAGTTGTATAGAGCTTAAAATGTCGCTTTTCACTTTTTGAAAGCGTCTGAATCAAATCAAGTAGATAGCGCGTTTTTAGTGTTGGCAAGCGTAGTAAAATATGATATAACTAATTGATAAACAATTAAATATATTATTACAATATCATTTAGAAAATGTAAATGTAGGATTTTTTGATTTTTTTGGGTTTGTATCTCGTCATAAATTGAGTTTGTAACAAATAACCCCAGTTGTGAAAAAGGAGATTCAAATTTTTGATACCACTCTTCGTGATGGCGAGCAAGTCCCAGGGTGTAAGCTGAATACCCAGCAGAAATTAGAAATCGCAGAAGCACTAGAAAGTCTGGGAGTCAACGTAATTGAAGCAGGATTTCCTATTTCGTCTCCTGGAGACTTTGCATCTGTAAAAGCAATCGCAAGTGTTGTTAAACATTCCACTGTTTGTGCCCTGTCTCGTTCTGTAAAAAAGGATATTGATGCAGCCAGAGATGCTTTAGTACATGCAAAGTACCCTAGAATTCACACAGGAATTGGAACCTCAGATACCCATATCAAATATAAATTCAAGAGTACAAGAGAGGCGATTCTTGAGCGTGCTGTAGAAGCTGTTAAGTATGCTAAGCAATTTGTAGAAGATGTTGAGTTTTATGCAGAGGATGCTGGTAGGACTGATAATGAATTTCTTGCCCGTGTCTGCAGAGAAGTGATTAAAGCAGGAGCAACCGTGTTGAATATCCCAGATACAACTGGTTATTGTTTGCCTTCAGAGTATGGTGAAAAAATTCACTATCTCTATACTAACGTGGATAATATTGATAAGGCAATCCTGTCTACACATTGTCATAACGATTTAGGCTTAGCGACAGCGAATACAGTTCAAGGTATCCTGAATGGTGCAAGACAAGTAGAAGTGACAATTAATGGTATTGGAGAGAGAGCAGGCAATACAGCATTGGAAGAAGTTGTCATGGTCATTAAGCAAAGATTGGCAGACTCATACTCTACAACTATTCGTACAGAACAATTATCGGGTCTCAGCCAGCTAGTTTCGCAAAAAATGGCAATGCCAGTTCAACCCAATAAAGCAATAGTTGGTGAAAATGCTTTTGCTCACTCATCAGGAATACACCAAGATGGTGTAATCAAGAATAGAGAGAATTATGAGATAATTGATCCTCGTGATGTTGGTGTCGACACTTCTTCAATAGTGCTTACCGCAAGAAGTGGAAGAGCAGCATTGGCCTATAGAGCAAAGGAATGTGGGTACAACTTGTATAAAAATGAACTCGATGTCGCTTATGCTAAATTTATACAACTCGCCGATACGAAGAAAGAAGTAGGTCAAGATGACTTACAATCGCTTCTTACTAACTTATTCTCTACAACACATTGAAACAATGGGATATACTCTTCTAGATAAGATATGGGACACGCATGTTGTAAAGACTATCGCTGGAGGTAGGTCGATACTCTACATTGATAGACACTTCATCCATGAAGTAACAAGCCCACAAGCATTTAATGGCTTGAAGTCACGGCAATTAGATGTTCTGAGGAAAGAAAAGATAACGGCTACTGCAGATCATAACGTACCTACGTTAAATCAAGAGCTACCAATTCAAGAGCCTCAGTCTAGACAACAAGTCCAAGCGTTAACTGATAATTGTGCAGACTTTGATATACCGCTATTTGACTTGAAGAGCCCTAAGCAAGGTATTGTTCATGTCATAGGTCCTGAGCAAGGAATTACTAAGCCAGGTATGACAATTGTTTGTGGTGATAGTCATACTTCAACACATGGGGCTTTTGGTACTGTAGCATTTGGCATTGGGACCTCACAAGTCGAACAAGTTTTTGCAACTCAATGCTTGGTTTTGCAGAAGCCAAAATCTATGAGAATTACTATTGATGGACAACTGGATAAAGGAGTCTCTGCAAAAGACCTCATCCTTTTTATTATTAGCAAGTTAGGTACTTCAGGAGGGACAGGCTATTTCGTTGAATATGCCGGCGACGCAATCAAATCGTTGTCTATGGAAGGGAGAATGACTGTGTGTAATATGAGTATTGAAATGGGTGCAAGAGGAGGATTAATAGCTCCTGATGATACAACGATAACCTATCTCAAGGATAAAGAAGGTGCTCCGCAGCCTCAGGTGTGGGAAGAAGCAACAACGTATTGGAAGTCATTATACTCTGATACTGATGCCGTGTTTGATAAAGAATATCACTTTAATGCTGCGGATATTCGACCAATGATTACCTATGGGACAAACCCAGGAATGGGTATAGCGATAGATGAACAAATACCAGAAAATGCCAACCCAAAAGCACTTGAATATATGGGTTTTGTTCCCGGCCAATCTTTAATTGATTTGCCTATTCAGCATGTGTTCATTGGTTCATGTACCAATTCAAGAATTGAGGATCTGAGACAGGTTGCATCCATCCTAAAAGGTAAGAAGGTAGCTGATGGGGTAAATGTCCTATTGGTTCCTGGTTCAAAAGCAGTCGCAAAGCAAGCAAAAGCAGAGGGTCTTGTTGAGATTATAGAAGCAAGTGGTGTGCAATTTAGACAGGCTGGATGTTCTGCTTGTCTCGGAATGAATGAAGACAAAATTCCAGCAGGAGAATATTGTGTTTCAACATCTAACCGAAACTTTGAAGGTAGACAAGGACCAGGTGCCAGAACCCTACTTGCTAGTCCTCAGACAGCAGCGCTTGCAGCTATCAACGGTACATTATCTGATATAAGAAAAGTCATATAACACATGGATAAACTGCAATTCTTAGAAAGCACGGCAGTTCCAATGCCACTGGAAGATATCGATACAGATCAGATTATTCCTGCTAGATTTTTGAAAGCAACGAGTAGAGAAGGTTTTGGAAAAAACTTGTTCAGAGATTGGAGATATGATGCGCATAATCAACCAAGGACAGACTTTGTTCTCAATTCTGATATTTATAGTGGTGAAATACTCATTGCGGGTAAGAATTTTGGATGTGGTTCAAGTAGAGAGCATGCAGTTTGGGCGCTGTATGACTACGGCTTCAGAGTGGTGATTAGTAGCTTTTTTGCCGACATCTTCAAGTCTAATGCTTTGAATTTTGGTTTGTTGCCGATCGTGGTTCCAGAGAAATTACTGTCTGAGATATTTGAGGCAGTGACAGCAGATCCTGCTTTGAGGATTCGAGTTGATCTTCCAAATCAAGAGGTTCGATTTAGGTCGACCTCTTTTGAGTTTGAAATTGATGCGTACAAGAAGCAATGCTTACTAGAAGGCCAATCAGATCTTGATTTTTTGATTAGTCAACTTCCAGATATTCTTGAATTCGAAAAAAAGCATAAAGTCTTTTAATCATGAGCAACTCAAAAAAATCGATTACAGTTTTGTCAGGTGATGGTATTGGTCCTGAAGTGGTCAGAGAGGCGCTTAAGGTCTTGCTCAGGGTCGGAAAAAAATATAATATCGAGTTTGACCTTGACTTTCAAGCAATAGGAGCATGTGCTATTGAAGAAACAGGTCAGCCTTTACCGGAATCAACAATAGAAAGTTGTTTGCAATCTGATGCCGTTCTCTTAGGTGCCATTGGAGATCCAAAGTATGATAACGACCCAAGTGCTACAGTTAGGCCAGAGCAAGGTTTGTTGGCATTGCGCAAGCAATTAGAGTTATTTGCTAATATCAGACCTGTCAAGGTGTATAAGAGTTTGGTTCATCATTCGCCAATCAAACAGGAAGTGATAAAGGATACTGACTTAGTGATCTATAGAGAATTAACTGGAGGAATATATTTTGGAGAGAAAGTAAGTACACCAACATCTGCAAGTGATTTATGCGAATACCATGATTATGAAATCGAACGGATATGCAGATTGGCTTGTGAAGCCGCTTTAAGACGAAGAAAAAAAATCTGTTTAGTTGACAAGGCAAATGTCTTAGAGTCATCAAGGTTGTGGAGAAAAGTATTCACTTCAGTTGCAGAGCAATATGATGCTCTAGAGGTGGAGATGTTATTTGTGGATAATGCAGCCATGCAATTGATAATCAATCCATCTAGGTTTGATGTCATTGTCACCTCCAATATGTTTGGTGATATCCTTTCGGATGAGGCGAGTGTCTTATCAGGCTCCATAGGATTACTAGCTTCTTCTTCGATTGGCAAGAATACTAGTCTATACGAACCAGTGCATGGCTCTTTTCCACAAGCGGCGGGGAAAGACAAAGCGAACCCAATTGCTACGATTTTGAGTGTACAAATGCTGTTAGAAGATTTAGGTCTAAGTGAAGCCGCAAATGACATTCACGAAGCAGTTAATGCAGTCATTGAGCAAGGATACTTAACAGCAGATCTGTCTAAAAGTCAGCCGAGAAGTTGCAGTGAAGTTGGTGAAGCTATAGCTAATGAGGTACTCAAATTAAGAACTAACAATTTCGGAGTGATAATATAGGATATGTATAACAAGTATAGTAAGCACGTCACTTCAGATCCTTCTCAACCTGCAGCTCAAGCAATGCTACATGCCATTGGTCTCAGCTCAGAGGACTTACAGAAACCACAAATTGGTATTGCAAGTTTAGGGTGGGAAGGGAATCCATGTAATATGCACCTCAATGGATTAGCCAAGGATATCAAATCAAGTATCAATGAAGAAGATTTAATTGGTCTGATCTTTCACGCAAGTGGAGTGAGTGATGGCATTGCTATGGGTACTTCAGGGATGCGATACTCTCTTCCTTCTAGAGATATTATCTCTGATTCAATTGAGACAGTGGTTTCAGCTCAATGGTATGATGCCGTAGTAGCAGTTGTAGGTTGTGATAAGAATATGCCGGGAGCTCTGATGGCAGCAGGTAAGTTAGATAGGCCAGCTATATTGTTTTTTGGCGGGACTATTGGACCTGGTTGTCATGCAGGAAAAGACCTTACAATCATTTCTACATTCGAAGCACTTGGAGAAAAGATTGCAGGTAAAATAGAACAAGAAGAGCTCAATCAAATCATTAAGAAAGCTTGTCCTGGTCCAGGGGCATGCGGGGGCATGTACACTGCTAATACAATGGCTTCAGCAATAGAGGCTATGGGGATGAGTTTGCCATTCAATGCATCTAACCCCGCAATAAGCAAGAATAAACAGAAAGAGTGTATTGCTATTGGTCAGGCAATTCGACGATTACTAGAATTAGATTTGACCCCAAGAAAAATTGTTACTAAAGCATCTTTGGAGAATGCGCTGCGCTTAATTACTGTCTTGGGAGGCTCTACCAATTCAGTGCTTCATATGCTGGCCATTGCCGATGCATTTGGCTTGACTCTTACTCTAAAAGAAATCCAATCAATAAGCGATAGTACGCCATACTTGGCTGATTTGAAACCTAGTGGCAAATATGTTATGCAAGACCTGCATGATGTGGGTGGGATTCCTGGAGTGATGAAAATGATGTTAGAAGAAGGATTACTTGATGGTGACTGCATGACAGTTACAGGACTAAGTATAAAAGAGAATCTAAAGGCTGTCGACCCTGTCGGTTCAGAGCAGCAAATTATATTCCCTACCAAGCAAGCGATTAAGTCAACTGGTCATCTCCAAATGCTTTTTGGTAATCTCGCTAGCGAAGGATCTGTAGCAAAAATCACAGGAAAAGAAGGAGAAGTTTTCGAAGGTAAGGCAAGAGTATTTAATTCAGAGGAGGAAGCTAATGCTGCTATCTTAAATAAAGAGGTGGCTCCTGGGAGCGTCATCGTCATTCGGTATTGTGGTCCTAAGGGTGCGCCAGGTATGCCAGAAATGCTTAAACCAACAGGCCTTATGATTGGAGCAGGCCTTGGAGATAACTGTGCTCTCATTACAGATGGAAGGTTTTCCGGAGGAACACATGGTTTTGTTGTGGGGCACATTACACCTGAAGCTTATGCCGGAGGTATGATAGGACTATTGAAGGATGGAGATAGCATTCGCATTGATGCGAATACTAATACAATATCAGTTGATCTTTCAGAAGATGAAATTGCTTTGAGAAAGAGTCTTTGGAAACCTTATGTCAAACCAGCTACTGGTTTCTTAAAGAAATACAGAAAGACCGTAAGCTCTGCAAGTGAGGGATGTATAACTGATAAATAATTGTAAAATGAGTAACGCCATTAGTGCTAAATATAAAACTGATACCACTCAAGAACAAGGTCTCGAAATGAATGGAGCTCAAGCAGTCTTAGAATGCCTCAAAAGAGAAGGAGTGGAAGTGATCTATGGATACCCTGGCGGAGCAATCATGCCAATCTATGATGCACTGTATGATTATAGAAATAGTATTCAACACATTCTCACAAGACATGAGCAGGGTGCTATTCATGCTGCAGAAGGATATGCTAGAGCAAGTAGGAAAACTGGAGTTGTATTCGCTACAAGTGGCCCGGGAGCCACAAACTTATTTACAGGTCTACTTGATGCATTAATGGATTCTACACCACTTGTCTGTATAACCGGTCAAGTCTACAGCCATCTTTTAGGATCTGATGCTTTTCAAGAAGCAGATGTCATAGGTTGCACTACCTCAATTACAAAATGGAATTATCAGATCACTAGAGCAGAAGAAATTCCTTCAATATTATCTAAGGCATTTTATGTTGCTAATTCTGGCAGACCTGGACCAGTATTAATTGATATTACCAAGGATGCACAATTCGAAAACCTCAATTTTCACTATCGGACAAATCCTTCCATAAGAAGTTATCATCCAATCCCCAATGTTGATCCGCAGAAGTTGAAACAAGCTGCTTCGCTAATAAATTCAGCAAAGAAACCATTGATTTTGGCTGGACATGGTATTCATATTGCTAAAGCGCAATCCATATTTTTAGACTTTGTAGAATTGTCACAAATACCAGTTGGAACGACTATTCATGGACTATCTACTATACCTCAAGACCATGATTTGAATAAGGGCATGTTAGGCATGCATGGAAATTATGGGCCCAATGTTCTTACTAATTCTGCAGACGTCATTATTGCCATAGGGATGCGGTTTGATGATAGAGTGACTGGTAACTTGGAGAAGTATGCTAAGCAAGCTAAGGTTATTCATATAGAAATCGATCCTTCGGAAATTGATAAGAATGTCAAGACAGAAGTTGCTCTCTTAGGAGACGCTAAAGATGTTCTTGAGCAGCTTTTGCCTTTGATTGAGTCTCAGAATAGGAGCGAATGGTTAGCAGAGTTTGATGCTTTCGAACAAGAAGAAGAAGCTAAAGTGATTAGTAAGGACTTAGCACAGAGGACAGATTATATAACCATGGGAAGAGTCATGAAAGAAATTTCAGACAGGACTCACGGTAAGGCTATTATAGCCACTGATGTTGGTCAACATCAAATGATTGCTGCTCGGTATTACGACTATTTAGGCCATGACCAATGGATATCATCAGGAGGTGCTGGGACAATGGGTTTTGGGTTGCCTGCAGCCATAGGAGCCCAGATGGCAAGAAAAGACGAAACAGTTATTGCAATTATCGGTGATGGAGGATTCCAGATGACATTGCAAGAGTTAGGAGTATGTACTCAGTGGAATATTCCAGTCAAGATTGTATTGTTAGACAACAACTATCTAGGCATGGTACGTCAATGGCAAGAACTTTTCTTTGAAAAGAGATATTCTGCTGTGGAGTTGCAGAACCCAGACTTTGTCACCATCTCTAAAGGTTTTGGTGTTGAAGCTGCAGAAGTGAGCGATCCTGCAAAACTCGATGGAGCGATTCAGACCATGCTAGACTATGACGGACCGTACTTACTCCATGTTAGGGTGGAGAAAGAAGAGAATATTTTTCCAATGATTGCTTCCGGTAAAGCAGTAGACGAAATCGTATTAGAATGAGTTCAAAAATTGAAGAATATACTATCACTGTTTTCACAGAAAACAGAACTGGTCTTTTGACTAGAGTAGTTGGTCTTATAACCAAAAGGCACATCAACATAGAGAGCCTCAGTGTGTCCAAATCATCAATTGAAGGTATTCACAGGTTTACCATTGCTGTGATGCTTACAGAAGATAGAATCAGAAAATTAGTGAGTCAGATTGACAAGCAAGTAGATGTGTTAAAAGCATTTTATTACACCAATGCGGAAGTAGTACATCAAGAGCTAGCCTTATATAAGGTGCCTGCACAAGCATTTTTCGAAAGTAAAAACTCTGAACAACTACTAAGGGCACACAGTGCAAAAATACTTTCGATGGAACCTGATTACATCGTCATAGAGAAAACAGGACATCAACATGAAACTGAGCAATTACTAGAAGAGCTTAGAGAAATTGGAGTGTATGAGTTTGTGAGGTCAGGTAGGGTAGCAATAGTAAAACCAATGGAAAGATTAAATAATTATTTAAGGTCTGTAGAGACACAATTCAACAACTGATAAAAATAAAGTTATGGCAAAAATGAATTTTGGTGGTATAGAGGAAAATGTAGTTACTCGGGAAGAATTTCCGCTATCAAAAGCAAGAGAGGTATTAAAAGATGAAACAATAGCTATTATAGGATATGGAGTACAAGGTCCAGGACAAGCTCTAAATCTAAAGGACAATGGTTTTAATGTGATAATAGGTCAACGTTCACCATCATCATCTTATGATAAGGCTATCCAAGATGGTTTTGTCCCTGGTGAGACTCTGTTTTCTATTGAGGAGGCAGTCAAGAAAGCGACGATAGTCCAATACCTACTGTCAGATGCAGCACAAATAGCTGTATGGCCTACAATTAAGCCTCATCTCACTGCAGGAAAAGCACTCTACTTTTCACATGGTTTTGGGATTACCTATAAGGAAAGAACAGGCATCATTCCACCAGCTGATATTGATGTAATTCTTGCAGCACCTAAAGGAAGTGGAACAAGTCTGCGAAGGTTATTTTTGGCAGGTAAAGGACTCAATTCAAGCTATGCAATTTTCCAAGATGCGACAGGAAGAGCACAAGAAAGAGTTATCGCCTTAGGTATAGGTATTGGATCTGGTTATCTCTTCGAAACTACCTTCAGGAAGGAAGTATATAGCGATTTGACAGGAGAAAGAGGATCCCTCATGGGAGCAATCCAAGGATTATTTGCAGCACAGTATGAAATTCTAAGAGCCAAAGGTCACAGCCCATCAGAAGCTTTTAATGAAACTGTAGAAGAAGCAACTGAGTCTTTGTACCCTCTAGTCGCAGAGAATGGTATGGATTGGATGTATGCTAACTGTTCAACTACAGCACAAAGGGGAGCCTTAGATTGGTGGAAGAAATTTAGAGATGCATGCAAGCCAGTATTCGAAGAGCTTTATGAAAGCGTAGAGACAGGCAATGAAGCGCAATTATCAATTGATAGTAATAGTAAGGCAGATTATAGAGAAAAATTGGAAGCAGAACTCAAAGAGTTACAAGAGTCAGAAATGTGGCAAGCAGGAAGAGTCGTAAGAAGTCTTCGTCCTAGTAGATAACTGCTAGAATCGATGAATCAGTTGACTGCCAAGATGAAGAGAGTGATAGCATTGCAAGACATCAAAGATGCTGAAAGGAGGATTCGAGATGTGGTGCTCGAAACGCCATTTGCAGTAAATACCCAACTTTCTCAAAAGTATGGATGCCATGTCTATTTGAAGCGTGAAGATCAGCAAATTGTCAGATCATTTAAAATACGTGGGGCTTACAACAAAATGGCCCAATTGTCAAAAGATGAATTGGAGCATGGCATAGTTTGCGCCAGTGCTGGCAATCATGCGCAGGGAGTCGCATTTGCTTGCAACAAGCTCAAAGTCAAGGGAAAGGTTGTCATGCCAAACCCTACACCTAGCCAGAAAATAAACAAGGTGAGAGATTTTGGAGGTGAATGGGTTGAAATCATATTAAAAGGTGACACTTATGATGATGCATATGCTGAAGCAATTTCCTTGTGTCAAAAAAGCAGATCGACATTTATCCATCCTTTTAATGATGAGCAAGTCATTGCAGGCCAAGCCACGATCGGATTAGAAATATTAAAGCAGACCCAAAACCCAATCGATATTCTTCTGATTGCTGTAGGAGGAGGTGGGCTCATTGCGGGAGTTGGGAGTTGTTTTCAGCATCTCAGTCCATCCACAGAAATTATCTGTGTAGAAGCAGAAGGTGCTCCTACCTTTCATCATTCGGTGCGTGCAAATGCATTAACTCGATTGCAATCAATTGATAGCTTTGCAGACGGAATAGCAGTAAAGGAAATGGGGAGTATTCCCTTTACCATTGCTAAACAGTTCACTTCACGGCATGTCTTAATTCCAGAAGGTAAGATATGCACTACGATGCTAGAACTTTATAATGACCAAGGCATTATTGTCGAGCCTTCAGGCGCAGTTGGAGTCGCAGCTCTAGACCAGTTAGGAGATAGTATCAAGGGCAAAACAATTGCGATAATACTTTGTGGAGGTAATAATGATGTTGATAGACTCAATGAAGTCAGAGAACGCTCTCTTCTCCATGAAGGCTTTAAGCATTATTTTATTATCAAGTTTCCGCAAAGAGCCGGTGCTTTGAAGGAGTTCTTAAATTTATTAGGTCCATCCGATGATATTACTCATTTTGAATACACTAAGAAGACCAATAGGGTAGCTGGTCCTGCACTTGTGGGTATCGAACTCAACCATTCGAAAGACTTCGAATCACTGATAGAAAGAATGACTGCGGCATCAATTCAATTTCAGCATTTAAATGAGAATCCTATGTTGTTTGAAATGTTGGTTTAAGTAAATTTTAGCGCACTAACCAATGACCTACAATTAATTATACTTTAAAATTATTTGTAATATGTAATTATTGATGTAATTTCGCTAGCTACAAACACCAAAAGCCATGCGATTTCCATGTTCCCTTATTGTACTTGCTGTACTAAGCGCATATCTAGGTAATACTCAAGTTTCTATCCCTATAGAGCAAGACTTTAACAATTCTCATAAAGGTTGTGCAGTCAAGCCACCAAGTAAAGAACAGATCAAGTACACATTAGATGTTATTGATCAAGAAGCTCTGAGAAATAATGGTACGACAAAACTACCAATGCGTCTGCATATTGTCAGGCAATCTAATGGTTCGGGTGGTGTTGATCTCGATTGGGTCAACTTGAATATTGCGCAATTAAATAACAGACTCTATCCAATCGGCATAGAATGGTATATCGCGGATATCAACTATATAGATAATTCGACTTTTTATGACTTTGATGCAATGACTGAAGAAGAAGCCATGTGTGGTCCTAATGAGCAGCCTGATGCTGCTAATGTCTTTTTTGTCAATTCATTGAATGTCGATGGTGTTAACTTCTGCGGCTTTTCTTACTATCCAGTAAATATGCCTGAGTCCTTAAGATTATTTATGAGAAATGATTGCATGGAATCTGCAACCAATGGCACTTTCGTCCACGAGTTTGGTCATTTCTTTAATCTTTTTCATACCCATGAAGGCACAGAGAATGGCAATACTCATGCTAATGCAGAACATGTTGCTAGAACAGGACCTCAATCAAATTGCTCAACAAAAGGTGATCTGCTCTGTGATACTAATGCAGATCCAGCTGGAAACATCAATGCTAACTGTATGTACATTGATGGAGCCACTGATATTTATGGTAATACATACAATCCGCCAGTAAACAATATCATGTCATATTATCCAAAGATTTGTGGATGGAACTTTACTCCACAGCAATATAGTCGGATGAATGGTGGATTAAGTTCTAGATTAGCACATAATGCCTATAATGTTGATGGTGCAAATCCACAGAATGTCACAGACCCTTCCAACCTCACTGTAGCAATAAATACTCAGTATCAAGTAGTCTTAAATTGGTCAGATAATGCTTCTAATGAAGCAGGGTATCTCATAGAACGATCTCTTGATGGTGTAACTTTCGAACCATTGTTTTTAGGAGGCGTGGGACCGAATACAACTTCCTATATCGACATTGGCGTTCTACCAAATACAATGTATTACTATCGAATTAAGGCTTCAAATGATAATGCAGACCACTATACTAATGTGGCTAATATCTTCTCAGGCCAAATCTATTGTACACCGACGCATCAATCTGATAATTGCTCGGCTGCTGGAGTCGGTGTTGGAATCCAGAATTTCATGCTATTAAATGGAACTACTCCACTGATAGATAATAATTCTGGTTGCGGAGGGCCACTTTCAATTTATAATGGCATCATTACACCAGGAAATATCACAACAGCTACCTCCTATAACTTCTCTGCAGAGACAATTAATTCCGGAGGAAGTTATATTGAACAAAATCTTTCAATATGGATAGATGCAAATCAAGACGGAGACTTTGATGATAGTAATGAACTTTTGTATCAGTCCAATTTTACACCACCTGCACCGGTGACCATCACTGGAAGTATCGCAATACCTAATTGTGCATTAAGTGGGGTGACTACCTTGAGGGTGAGAACTCGATATTTACCTAATGGAGTGGTGAGTGAGCCATGTGGATTCTACAATTTTGGTGAAGCTGAAGACTATCCTGTCAATGTCTCCAGTTCGGTTGGCACGAATCCTCAAATTACTGTCAATGAGAACTCAGGTGTTCCAAATGATAATTCGATCTGTGATGGAGATCCAGCTACATTGACAGCAAGTGGAGGTGTAACTTATCTCTGGGATAATGGCACAACAAACCCAGTCAGAGTTGTGAATTCAGGTAATACATACACTGTAACTGTAACGAATAGTTTAGGATGTACAGATACAGAATCGGTCTCTATTGCAGGGACAGTAAGCCCTACAGCAACCATTTTCGTCAGTGAAGATTCTGGTGCTCAGAGTAATGATGGTTTGTTGTGTGCAGGTGATAATGCCCAGTTGATTGCTGGAGGTGGAAGTACATTCTTATGGGAGAATAATGGTTCTCAGGCTATTAGAACTGTCTCAAATTCAGGAACCTATAGCTTGACCGTAACGACTTCTAATGGATGCTCAGATCAGACCTCTGTAAGCCTTGATTTCACTTCGGTAAATGCTGATATTTCGTTGTCTGAAAATTCTGGGCACACGCCAAATGATGGTAATCTCTGTGATGGAGATATTGCAGAATTAACAGCTTCTGGGGGTGTTTCTTATCTCTGGGAAAACGGATCTTCAAATAGTGTGCGGCAGGTAACCTCAACAGGAACATATCAAGTGACAGTATTTGATGCGGGTGGTTGTTCCGATATAGAGTCAATAAATTTGAGTTTCACTGGAGCAGGTTCAACAGACATAGTTGTTGCAGAAAACTCAGGAAATACGAGCAATGATGGACAACTTTGTGCAGGAGATGTAGCACAAATTATTGCTACTGGTGGTGCACAATACCTCTGGTCGACTGGAGCAAATTCTAATGCGATTAATGCTTCAGAATCTGGTACTTATACAGTCTCTATTACGACTGAAAATGGATGTGTAAGCGTTGAGTCACTTGACATTACAGTGAAGACGTCCGATCAAGCTGTTATTGACTATGATGATGCTTCAGGAGTCTTAGCCGATGATGGAGTTATCTGTTCAGGTTCTGATGTGACATTGATTGCAAGTACAGGTCAGTCATACCTTTGGGAGAATGGATGGACGAATGCATTGCGGACGGTATCGAGTGCTGGGACTTATAATGTAACGATTACAGATTTTGATGGTTGTACTAGTGCTACATCTTCCGAGGTGTCAGTTACACCACTTCCGGACATCACCATCTCTATTGAAGATACCTCAGGTAGTAGTCCAGATGATGGAAACCTGTGTAATGGTGATTCTGCTTTATTAAATGCATCGGGAGGGAATAACTACATCTGGAATACAGGCTCTAATAATCCAACAATCACTGTAAGTTCAGGTGGAACATATAGTGTAACAGCTACAGATCAGAATGCATGTTCTGCATCTGATCAAGCAAGCATAACTGTGAGTGAAACGATTAATGGTGGTATTCAAGTGTCAGACTCTTCTGGATCAGCAAATGATGATGGTAGATTGTGCGATGGTGAAAGTGCTGTTTTGACAGCCTTTGGAGGGAGTGCTTTTCTTTGGGAAGATGGAAGCACCAATGCAGAAAGGACTGTTTTTTCGTCGGGTAATTATACCGTGACATTAACTAATAGCGCTGGGTGTCAAGTCAATTATACGAGTACCATTTTAGTGGATCCATTACCGTTGGCGAACATTACAATCCTTGAAAACTCAGGGAATAGCAATTCTGATGGCCTGCTCTGTGAGGGAGATGAAGCAATTCTTCAGGCCTCTGGAGGTGTCTCCTATCAATGGGATGATGGAAGCACTAATCTCAATAGGATAGTTTCAACAGCAGGCACCTATCAAGTGACGGTATACAATGCTCAAGGATGTTCTTCAACAAGTGTAACAACCATAGATGTTATCTCTATGGTTGAATCAGATATTGAGATTGACGAAACATCTGGTGATGACTCTGATGATGGTCTATTATGTGAAGGCGATATTGCAACATTGACCGCATTAGGTGGAACTAGTTACCAATGGAATACTGGCCAAACTAATGCAAGCATCCAGGTGAGCTCAGAAGGGAATTATACAGTTACCATCACAAACGCAAACGGCTGTACGGAAATAGAAGATTTCTACGTGCAGTATCAAACAGTACAACAATTACCAATAGTTGTACAAGAAGAGTCAGGAAATCTCTCAGATGATGGTGTACTCTGTGCAGGTGATATTGCTCAGTTAACTGCTGGTAATGGGACTTCCTATCTTTGGGATAATGGTTCCACAACACCATCGATTTCAGTAGGAGATCAAGGAGAATATAGAGTTACAGTCACTCAGACAGGTGGTTGCTCTTATGTTGAGCAAATAGCTATTACCACTCATCCTCTCCCACAAGCTTCAATACAATACATTGATAATTCAGGACTACTGCCAAATGATGGAGAATTCTGTGCAGGAGATAATCTGACTCTCCAAGCTTCAGGCAATGGCAGTTATGAATGGAATACAGGTAACACCAGCCAGACACTCAGTGTAGACGAAAGTGGATTTTATGCTGTTACTGTAACTAGTATTGAAGGATGTCAAGCATCTGCTCAAGCACAGACTACAGAATTAAGCATTCAAGACATTGAAATAGAAATCATTGAAGAGTCTGGTAGTACAAACAATGATGGTGTATTGTGTGATGGTGCAAGTGCTAATCTAGTCATTCAAGATATTACAAATATTCAGTGGAGTACAGGTAGTAATGATTCTGCAATTGCAGTTAACTCTGCAGGCTCTTATACTGTATCTGGACTAGATTCTCAAGGTTGCGATGTAGAAGATCAGGTTACTATTTCTGTTAATTCAATCCAGTCTCCTGAGATAAGTATTTCAGAGTCAAGTGGTCTTGAAAATAATGATGGACTACTTTGTAATGGTGATACTGCATTATTATCGACTATCGGATCAAATGTTGTTTGGAGCAATGGAGCAACAACAACAAGCATTGAAGCTAGTCAAGGAGGTGACTACAGTGTGACTGTGTCTGATAATTCTGGGTGCTCCGCAAGCTCAAACCAAATTTTGACTTATTCGGAATTACCTGAGGTTACTGTTACAATTGAGGAAGAATCAGGTCTATTCCCAAATGACAATGTACTTTGCGATGGAGATGCTGCTACTATTACAGTAGTAACGTCAGATGAAATAGAGTGGGAGGATGGTAGCAATGTCAATACAAAAGTCTTAACAGAATCAGGAAGTTATAAAGTGAATGTCAGTAATGCGTTTGGCTGTGTTACGGAGTCTGAGGTCTCTCTTTCGACAAATGAAAATCCAGATGTAGCCATTGAGATTAATGAAAATTCTGGTGGAGTAGACAATGATGGTATTATAGATTTTGGAGATACAGCTCTACTGAGTGCTAAAGGAGCAAACTCCTATCTCTGGGATGATGGGACAACCATAGATGTGAGGTTCGTTTCTGAAGAAGGCGATTACAGTGTGACAGGGACAAGCATGGATGGGTGTGAAGGTGTTGATGTTGCAACAATTGTGTATTCACCAATTCTCTCTCTCTACGAAATTCAGTTGGTCGGAGAAGTACAAGGAGATTATATAGACCTGACTTGGAAAGTCACCAGCGATGATCATTTGGTAGGATATAGAATTGAAAGGAGTCTTGGTTCTGGTCAGTTTGATCAAATCGGTTATCTAGAATCTAGCTCAAGTGCCCAAGAAATGACCTATTCATTAATAGATAATGATATAGATGTTGACGCAGACTATTATTATAGGATCAGTGCAGAAAGAATGGACGGAGAGCTATTACTAAGTAATGTCATAGCACTACAGACAGGTCCTACGTCGGTTCTGCAGAATCCACCTACACAAGTCTATCCAAACCCAAGTGTGTCAACCTTATATTTTGAAGTAAATAATACAATTGAGAATTCGGAAGTGAGTGTTGATATTATTGATAGTTCAGGAAGAATACTAGAGAGAGGCTTCTACTTAGGTGTTGCAGAACAGCTTCAAGAGTATGAATACTTCCTTGATGTTTCAAGTTTGAATTCTGGGTTGTATATATTTAGACTGAACGTAGGACCAACCGCAAAGGACCACAAGATAATTATCCAAAAGTAGCAGAGAGTATATCAATGATTCCAAACTGACTGATAAGAACGGATACAATTATGAGTATGAGTAGACGGTATGTCCAAAGGTCAGCATGAGGAAAACTAGTGGCAAACCTTGCGGCAAGTATACCTCCGATAACTTGGCCAACAGCAATTGTTCCTCCATAATACCAGTCCACTAAGCCTCTAGAGTGAAATATTGCCAATACAATGACACTATAGATAGTTACGACTAAGATCTTAATACCATTTGCTGTAGAGAGATTATGCTTTACAATCAGTACGCTTGCAGCAAGAAAAATGATACCCATCCCCATTTGGATAAATCCACCATAAAATCCAATGCTCAAATAGATTGGATAAAGAATGAAAAGAGGCAGAGTCTTCTGTTGGTTCTCGGAGATTAACCATTTTTTAGGATTCACTAAGATTGTAATCAGTAAGGCAAGCATCAAATAACGAAAGACTATCATGAATTGCTGGTCAGTGACTTGTATTGCCACGATAACTCCACAAATAGCACCAATGAATGTTGGTATTAGGATTGGAAGTGTAGTCTTCATATCCAATTTGCCTTTACGTGCATATACTGTAGTCGATGCTAAACCTTGAAGAGTAACACCAACTCTGTTTGACCCATTTGCAAGATTACCGGGGAGACCTAGGACTTCTGTTAATATGCCCAGGGTGATAGCCGACCCACTCCCAGCAAGAGTATTTATAATTCCTGCAAGTAGGCCGCCAATGATGCAGAGGGATATTTGGTAAAGCTCCATTGAGATTTTAATCTTGATGTTGGAGTTGTATACCTTTAGATATACCGTTGTGTAAAGAGATGAATGTCTCAGTACGTGCAATTCCATCGATATTTTGAATGCGTTCACTCAGAATATTCATAAGGTCCATATTGTCCTTTGCATACAGCTTGGCAAAAATAGAATAGGTTCCTGTTGTAAAATGTGCTTCCAATACAGACGGCACTTCTTGCAAACTTGCTAAGACATCTTGATAGTGTTTTGCCTTTTCCAAGAATATTCCAATATAAGCCACAGTCTTAAAACCTAATTTTTCCATATTAAGATTTGTGGTATATCCTTCAATAATTCCTGCTTGCTCGAGCTTGGTAATTCTTTGTTGAGTAGCAACATTCGAAATTTCTAAATCACGAGCGAGTCCTGTTGTTGTTTCTCTACTGTTTGCTACTAGTTTATTTAAAATCTTAACATCTAATGCGTCCATGATTAATAAATTAAATTAAATATTGCTTATTAGATTAATAAATTATAAATTTACACTATTAAACTTAAAATATAGAAGACTATGTGTGGAATTGCTGCAATATTTAAACAAAAGGCCGATCAACAAGATAGTAGACAGAAGGTACTAGGAATGGCTAAACAGCTAAGGCATCGTGGCCCTGATTGGTCAGGAATTTATGAAGATTCGAAAGCTGTAATTGCTCATGAAAGATTAGCAATTGTTGACCCGAAGTCAGGAAAGCAACCGCTAGTTTCTCATGATGGAAGGATAGTTCTCGCTGTGAATGGAGAAATATATAACCATAGGAAGTTAAGAGAACAATGTAAAGATTACAGATTTAAGACAGAATCTGATTGCGAAGTAATTATACCATTGTATCAGAAGTATGGATCAGCATGTATAGAGAAATTGCAAGGCATGTTTGCCTTTATCCTTTACGATACAGCTAGTAAGACGCATCTAGTAGCGAGGGATCATATGGGTATTATCCCGCTGTATTATGGAACTGACCAAGAAGGACAAAGGTATTATGCTTCAGAATTGAAGTCACTAGAAGGGATTTGTCCAACTATAGACACCTTTCCTCCTGGTGAATATTATGAGTCTCAAAGTGATAGTATGAGACAATGGTATACTACTGAGTGGACAGATTATACTAAGGTAAAAGAGAGTACACATGGTAAGGAAGCAATTAAGGCAGCCTTGATGGCTTCTGTTGAATCTCATTTGATGTCAGATGTTCCTTATGGTGTGCTTCTTAGTGGTGGATTAGACTCATCTATTATATCGGCTGTAGCCAAATCTTTCGCAGATAAGCGTATTGAGAGTGATAATACAGAAGGGGCTTGGTATCCACAACTACATAGTTTCGCTATTGGCTTAGAGGGCTCACCAGATCTTGCTGCTGCAAGAAAGGTTGCAGATCACATTGGCTCAATCCACCATGAAGTACACTTTACTATTCAAGAAGGTATTGATGCCTTGTCAGATGTTATCTATCACCTTGAGACATATGATATAACAACAGTGAGGGCATCGACACCTATGTATCTACTTGCAAGGGTCATCAAGTCAATGGGTATCAAGATGGTACTCTCAGGAGAAGGTGCAGACGAAATATTTGGAGGATACTTGTACTTTCATAAAGCCCCAGACGCTAAAGCATTTCATGAAGAGACAGTACGTAAGTTATCAAAGCTTCATCTCTATGATTGCCTAAGAGCAAACAAATCTCTTTCTGCTTGGGGAGTAGAAGGAAGAGTACCATTTTTAGATAAGCAATTTATGGAGGTAGCAATGAGCCTCAATCCTGAACTGAAAATGTGTGGTGATGGTAAGATAGAGAAACACATTCTGAGAGAGGCGTTTGAGGACTTCCTTCCTCCCGAAGTTGCATGGAGGCAAAAGGAACAGTTTTCTGATGGGGTAGGGTATTCTTGGATTGACTCTTTGAAAGATCTCGTAAATGAGAAGGTGAGTGAGTCTCAACTTGCAGAAGCAGCAAAGAGATTCCCAATAAACACACCTCAGACCAAGGAAGAGTATTATTATAGATCTATTTTTGAATCACATTTTCCTTCAGCAACTGCAGCTAATACAGTGCCTTCTGTTCCTTCTATTGCTTGTAGCTCACCAGTGGCTTTGGAATGGGATGCTTCATTTACTAATCAGAATGAACCCTCAGGTAGAGCAATCAAGTCAATCCACGTCGAGGCGTATTAAAACATGTAACATATTGATAGACAGTTGTTTAACCTTGATTTAGCATAAGTGGAACATCGAGTTAACTCACTTGTAGGGTGTATGTAGGGCTTAAGTATGCTAGCAGTAGGATTTGTAGTATTGAAATGCTTGTACTGGTAATTTATCTTTGAAGTACAATCATTTAATAGAACACGCAAATCAGAAAACTATGAACAACTTCTACAATTTCTTAAAAGTAATGTTGATCACTTCAGTATCTCTTACAATACTGAGGGCAGAGCACGGGCCAATCATTAACCCTTCTGATGCTGCGATTTTGATAACTGAGAATGCAATGAGTTTGACGACGACAGATTTAGAATTAGAATCTATCCTAGAGCTTGTTGCATTTTCAGAATCAGATGAACAGCTTGATCTTAAATCTGATCTTACTATCGAGTTTATCCAACTCCTCAATGCTGAAGGAGATCTTGAATTCCAAATGCCTATAATGAGTAATTCAGTACACTTGGCTCTGACCAACTTTGATTCTGGAATTTATCAAATGAAATTCCTCTTTGAAGGGACAGAGACATTCAAGACTTCTACTTTAACCATTAAGTAGCAGCGTATTTAACCAATAACTTTTTCACACATTCTATAGGCGCATATTCCTTAGGGTTAGCACGGGCTGAGAAGTAGTATCACTACTCCTAGCTAACCAAAGATTAGGGATTAAGCGTACTAACACCACTATAGCTAGTGTCCGAAAGCTCATGCTTCGTCTGGCATTGCTATGCTAACAACTATCATTATGGAAAATATTTTTACAACTTCAACCCAATTCGAACAACGCGTCCTAGCCATAACTCAAGTCATCGTAATCATAGGATTTCTGTTATTACTTTCGAATACACTTCAGGCACAACAATCATGTGCGACTCCAGAACCAACAAAAGATCAAGTTAAATACACACTAGACATCATTGATAACCTTGCCGTCAATAGAAGTAGTGGTATGACATCACTTCCGATGCGAGTACATATTGTTGGTGACAATGCAGGCAATAATAGATTAGACTTGACTGATCTGAATCAAGAGCTTGCAACACTGAATAGAAATTTTAGATCAATAAATATTGAATGGTATATAGCTTCAATTGATTACATTAATAGTACGCTCTATAGCGAACTCAACCTAGATATTGAAGAAGCAGGTTTTGTAGACAAATATGTCCAATCTGATGCAGTAAATGTGATTTTTACAAACTCACTCAGAAAGGGAGGTAATGAGTTTTGTGGTTTTGCTTATTACCCAAGTGAAGAATTAAGAAGTATCGCTATTTATGCAAATAATTCGTGTACTAACAGCTTAAGCTCTGCTAACCTAACACATGAGTTTGGTCATTTTTTCAACCTTTTCCATACATTCAGAGGAACAGCAAATAGCCCTAGTCACGAAGAAGCAGAAAATGTAGCTAGACAAGGTGAGCACGCTAATTGCTCAACGACTGGAGACTTACTTTGTGATACTGAAGCTGACCCTCGGTGCACTATGACATCAGCTTGCGTATATGTTGGCGACGAGACAGACATCCTTGGTGCATCATATACTCCACCTATCGGGAATGTCATGACATATTATGATAAGACATGTGGAGCAGAATTCACAGGGCAGCAGTTACTAAGAATGGAACAAGCCCTAATGGCAAGATTGGCTTTTTCAAGCTATGCAATTGATCAAGCTCCAGCAATGGATGTGAGTAACCCTTTTGCACTTGAAGCTGAAGCTGGATCAGACTATAGCATTCATTTGAAGTGGAAAGATTCTGCAGCAAACGAAACAGGTTTTATTATCGAAAGATCTCATGATGGTGGAAATACATTCTTTCCATTGCTTCAAGGGGGTGTTGGACCAGATGTTACTGAGTTCAATGATGTTACTGCACAAGCTGATATTTCTTATATCTATAGAATTAAAGCATCTAATGATAATCCTCAAGATTATACTTTGAGTAGCCCTTTCAAATTAGATCTTGCATATTGTTTGCCAGAATACAGTGAACTAACATGCAATGTATTAGGAATAGGAGCAGGTATGCAGCAAGTAGAACTAGGAATAAATGGCAGTATTTTCTCTCACAACTCAGAATGTTCAGGTGCATTTGAAATTATCACAGAAGCGCCAGAGACAGCATTAGAAGTTGGAGCTAACTACCCATTCAATGTGCAGCTTAATACAAATAATGGTCAATACTTACAGCAGAATCTAACTATCTGGATGGACTGGAATCAAAATAATGAGTATGAACAGTCAGAGGTGCTTTTCCAAACTCACTTTACTAGCTCTGGTCCTTCACAAATTCAAGGAAACTTTAAGATTCCAGAATGTGCTCTGTCAGGTGAAACAATGATGAGATTTAGAACTACGTATTTGCCAAACGGTATCGTAAATGACCCTTGTGCCTTCTATGCATATGGCGAGGCTGAAGACTATAAAGTTCAAATTACTGGTGCTCAAGAACAAAGTGGTAACATTATCGTATCAGAGTATTCAGGTATCCAAAACAATGATGGATTTATTTGCGAAGATGGTTGGGCTAACCTCATTGCTTCATCTGGTAAAAGTTACCTCTGGGATAACGGTTTTGATGGCCAGATTAGATCAGTATACGAGCCAGGGACCTACACGGTTGCCATTACTGGATATGATGGATGCATTGCCTACGCCGAAGCAATAGTGCATTTACATGATGATTCAATTATTCTTTCTCAGACAGATAATGATGGAAATATCTTCAACGGAACAATGTGCGATGGCGAAGAAATGAATCTCAGTATTGAAGGAGCTTTTGATGTGACTTGGGAGGATGGAAGTAAAATGCATACTTATACTGCTCGAGAGGCAGGTACGTATACAGCTACAGTTATCAACCAATATGGTTGTGAAAGCACTAAATCTTTCATAGTGAATACTATAGAAGCACCAGAACTCTCTTTAGATGTTGTAAATCAAGAAGGTCAGGAAGTCTATGACGGTATGTTACTGTTCGGAGATACTGCACAATTGACAGTCAATGGAGCGGATGAATATCTTTGGAATACTGGGAGTAACGCATCCACAATTACTGCAACACAAGATGGTAATTATTCAGTAGTGGGAACTAACCAGAATGGATGCAAAGAGACAATGGAGGTCAACCTTTACTTTAATATTATACTCTCTAATCTGGATATTAGTCTTGATGCAAAGCCTCAGACTGAAGGCACAGCATTGATTTGGACATCTACAACTGAACAAGAAGTAAACAGTTATGTGATTCAAAAGAGTGTCGATGGTGCAAGTTTTGTAAGTATCGGTATAATTGAAGCTAAACAAGAAGAAGGTACTATCTATGAATACTATGATAATGAAGTTGCAGGAGCTACTTCATATTACAGGATTGAAGCACAATTGACTTCAGGCAATGTGGAGTATAGCGAGATTGAAGTTGTTGAAAGAGAGATATCAACAGTCTTTACAGCTGATGTCTATCCTAATCCTAGTCAAGGTATCTTGAATATCGAAATGACAGGTCTTTCTTCAAATGAAGCTCTACTTCAAGTATTTGATGAAAGAGGTGCCAATGCATATACTGCGCATCTTTCACCAGAGAATGGAAAGACAACTTTAGATCTTTCAGGATCATTGAATCCAGGAATGTATACTGTTTTGATCTTTCAAAATGACAATAGAATTACTGAAAAAATATTGGTTACACAGCCATAGTTGTGCTAGCTAGAAGGAAGTAAATATTTTCCGAATCATCAATTGTTAGCGGGCCTTTCAAAGGTTTTGAAGGGCCCTTTTTTACCTCATTGAAAATTACCTAAAAACAAAAAACGAAGGTTTCCTACCAAAAAAGGAATAGTGCCTTTGGAAAATCGAATACTCAAATGAAACGCCCTTTTCCACATCTAGATTTGAAGTGTAATAAGAACGCTAACACTCTTAATACTTCTAAAATGATGACTTGGAAAATAAACTTAACTCTATTCTTATCCCTATGCTTTTCTGTGGCATTCGGACAACTTAACCTCAAAGACGCAAACTTCCACGGATGTGGATCTCCAGCTCCTACTAAAGAGCAAATCAAATACACATTGGATGTAGTTGATAATCTTACATTAACAAGGTCAGGACAAATGATTTATCTGCCAATCAGAGTACATGTTGTTACTTATAATGATGGTACTGGTGGAGTTGACCTCGGTGATGTAAATTCAGCAGTGGCCAACTTAAATCAGCAATTCGAACCAATGGATGTTGGATTCTACATTGCAGATATTAACACTATCGCTAATTCTGCATATGCTGATCTTGATCTCACTACTGAAGAGAACGATCTCGCTTATCCAAATGTAGTCCCTGATGCGATTAACATGTTTTTTACTGAAAGATTGACACAAGGTCCATATGACATCTGTGGTTATGCATTTTACCCAACTGATAATATTAGATCATTAAGAATCTTCGTCAGAAATGAATGTACTAATGACGCAGATAGCGGTACAATTCCGCACGAAATGGGACACTTTTTCAACCTTTTTCACACTTTCAACGGAACATCAAATGGTCCAGATCATTATAATGCTGAGAATGTGGCGAGAACAGGATCGCAAGCTAACTGTAGCACACATGGTGACTTTCTTTGCGATACTAATGCAGATCCCAGAGGATCAATTAATGGTGACTGCACCTATTTAGGAAGTGATACAGACATCTATGGACAACCTTATAGTCCTCCTATTGGTAACATGATGAGCTATTACAATAAGAACTGCGGAGCTGAATTTACACCTCAGCAGTACCAAAGAATGGCTTTGTCTTTACAAGATAGATTATCTCACACTTCTTACACTTTGACAAACCCAATCTACTCAGATGTTGCTTATCCTACAAATGTATCAGCACAACCGGGTCAGAATTATAGTATAGACATCACATGGAATGATGTTTCGAATAATGAGACTGGATTCATAGTTGAAAGATCTGAAGATAATGGACAGACTTTTAGTCCAATACCTGGAGGAGGTGTGGCACCAAATGTCAGCACTTTTTGTGATGAAAACATACAATCAAATCAAGCATACAAGTACAGAGTTAAGCCTTCAAATGGTGATCCAGTTGAGTATGGTGCAAGTAATATTATCGTTGCTGATTTGACATACTGTGTTCCAGATTATCAACCAACAAGTTGTGATATACTAGATATTGGTGTTGGAATGCAACGTTTCAAGCTAGGTCAGAATCAACTAGATAACTATTCTGGTTGCGCAGTGCACTCAGTATATGATGGTCAAGTTATTCCAGTTGGTCTTAGCACTGGTGATGATCATCCTTTCACAGTTGAGTTCATCTTATCAGAAGGACAGTATGTTGAACAAAATATAGCAATTTGGATCGATCTAAATAGAGATGGTGACTTCGATGATACAAATGAAATGGTCTATCAAAGTGACTATTTAACATTTGGCACGCAAGTCATTAATGATGTACTATCTGTTCCTGATTGTATAGAGCCTGGTCCTACCACATTAAGAGTAAGATCAAAGTATCTTCCTTATGGAAAAGTAGAAGATCCATGTGAGTTTTATCATTTTGGAGAGTCTGAAGATTATCCTGTCACGATCATTCAATCAGAATCTGACTTCGCTTCAATTAACATCCTTGAATATTCAGGTGATCAAGATCATGATGGACTACTTTGTACAGGAGACCAAGCTACACTTATTGCAGCTGGAGGAGTAAATTATTTGTGGGATAATGGAGCTACTGGAGCTACCAGAATAGTATCTGAAACTGGAATCTACAGTGTCACTGTGAATGATGGAAATAATTGTTCAGCTACAGAAGTAATCGCAGTAGAGTTCAATACTTACCCTGAGGCTCAGATAATTATGAATGATGGATCAGGACAAACAAGCCAATGTGATGGGTCTAATGTGACATTGACTGCATCTGGAGGATTATATTATCAGTGGGATAATGGAAGCACGCAAGCAACAAGAGTTGTCACTCAAACTGGTAATTATAGAGTTACAGTAAGTAATGGTGGCGGTTGTGAGGACATTGAAGATATCATAGTAACAATAGGACAGCCTGTCATTGCTAACATTCTTGTACTAGAAAATTCAGGACAGAACTCAAATGACGGGATCCTTTGTCAGGGTGATGTAGCTAACTTAATGGCAAGTGGTGGACAATCCTACCTTTGGGATAATGGATCTACATCAAGTGAAAGGCAAGTTTCTACTACTGGTAACTATTCTGTTACTGTTACAAATGCAGATGGTTGTTCAGCAATTGAGAATGTCTCAATTACTATTGGAGGTCAATTAAATACTGAAATATCAATTAGTGAAAACTCAGGAAATTCATCAGATGATGGAAGACTATGTTATGGTGACTCAGCTCTGCTTGTAGCAAGTGGTGGACAATCCTATCTCTGGGATAATGGATCTACTTCTGCTCAGAGAACAGTTTCCACTCCTGATAATTATGCAGTAACGATTTATAATGCGGAGGGTTGTAGCCAAGTTGAAACAGTTACAATTCACGTAGAAAACAATATGATCACAGGCTTGCAAGCTTTTGAAAATTCTGGCCAAACACCAAATGATGGTATCCTATGCTCAGGTGATGAGGCAACTTTGGTTGCAACAGGAGGCTTGAGTTATTTATGGTCAGATGGAATAACAAGCAATTCAAGAATAGTAAATGAAAGCGGTACTTATTCAGTCGAAGCATTCAATGCAGAAGGCTGTAGTAAGACAAACACTATTGATATAGTTGTCTCAAATGCAGATTTTGGTAACATTGAGGCGTTAGACAGTAATGGAAATACACTTTCTTCGCCAGCAATTTGCACAAATAGTTCTTTGTTGCTCAGAGCAAATGGGGGAGTAGATTATACTTGGAACACAGGAGTGACAGCTTCAGAAATTATAATTTCTAATGCTGGTACCTATACAGTAGAAATTATAGATAGCAATGGATGTAGCAATACAAAGTCTATAATAGTAGATCAAATTAATGATGATGCTACTATTGTAAGTCTAGAAGGTGTAGATCTCGATCAAATATTTTGCCCTGGTGAGTCTATAAACCTAATGGTTGCTGGTGCTCAATCTACACAATGGAATACTGGAAATGGTAACCCTGTTCTATCTGTTAATACTGGAGGAACTTATACTGCATCTGTTGTTACATCAAATGGGTGTGTAACTACAGTGAGTACCACAATCCAATATGCAGATAGCTCTATTGCTACTATAACAGTAGAAGATCAATCAGGAAATGTAGCAAATGATGGAATACTTTGTCAAGGAGATAATGCAATATTAATTGCTCCCAATGCTGCACAATATGCTTGGAGCACAGGTAGCAATGCACCTCAGATATCAGTCACAGAATCTGATGTGTACAGAGTGACAATTACTAATCAGCAGGGATGTACAAGCGAAGGTTCTATCTACATTGATGTAGAGAATGCAATGAGTGCTGACATACTCGTAGCTGATAATTCAGGTAGTGATTTGAATGATGGAATTATTTGCGAAGGTGCCACTGTGACGCTTACTGCAGTTGGAGGCAATAGCTATCTATGGTCAACAGGGAGCCAAGCTAATCAAATTACTGTATCAGAAGCTGGAAACTACTCAGTTGAAGTAATGTCAAACGCAGGATGTTCTGCTATAGCAAATACTCAAGTGACAGTGACTACAGAATTTTCATCAGAAATAGTAATAACAGATACTTCTGGCGAGTTTGCAAATGATGGTGTATTGTGTCAAGGAGATCAAGCAACTCTAAGCATTCCAGATGAGTACCAAGTAGTTTGGGAAAATGGATTGACATCTAATACAAGAGTGGTTGATCAAGCTGGTGTCTATACTGCAAGTATTACAAATGCAAATGGTTGTTCAACACAAGCTAGTGCAACTATTCAAACTAATACAATTGCAAGTGGATCTATCCAAGTCTCCGAAAATTCAGGAGTTGAGACTAATGATGGAGTCATTTGTTCTGGAGATCAAGCAATCCTTAGTGTGCAAGGAAACAACATACTCTGGGAAAATGGAAGTACATCTAATCAAAGGACAGTAACCGAATCAGGTATCTACACTGCCACGTTAACAAATGCATCTGGATGTGAAACAATCATTTCTACCGAAATTACTGTCACTGAATTACCTGAGCCTGCAATTGAAATTATTGAAGACTCTGGAATACAAAATAATGATGGTATCCTCTGTGCAGGTGATGAGGCTATCCTAAGAATCCAAAGTGAAAATGTCATCTGGGAGAATGGTGTAACTACTAATGAAAGAACCATAGTGGCTTCAGGTATCTATACTGCTATTGTACAGAACGCCAATGGTTGTAGTACTGAAATAAGTACTGAAGTCATTATCGAAGAGTTACCAGCAATTGCAGTTAATGTATCAGAGACATCAGGGAATACCAATAATGATGGCATTCTTTGCGCAGGTGATATTGCATACCTCATGGTAAGTGGTGGTGAAAGTATTCTTTGGTCTGATGGTGCGAACTCGAGAGAGATTGCAGTAACTCAATCAGGTGAATATAGTGTTCAGGTATTCAGTGCAAGTGGATGTGTTACTGAAGAAACAATTGAACTTCTCTTCATAGAAGAAGCAACAACTGACTTGAATATCATTGATAACTCAGGAGCATTTTTTAACGACGGTGTAATCTGTGCAGGTGATTATGCTAATCTGATAGCACAGAATGGTGAAGCATATCTTTGGTCAGATGGAAGTACTGATGCGCAGTTGCAAGTTGCTCAAAGTGGAACTTATACAGTTACCATCACAAATGCAAATGGTTGCGAAGAAGTACATGCTACTCAAATAACAGTAGGTAGTGAACTTGATGCAGAGATACAAATGACTAATGCTTTTGGTCAGAATGTAGAAGGTCCAATCTGTGCAGGAGAAGGAGTTTATCTCTCACTTGGAGATAATCTTGACATTCAATGGATGGATGGGAATACGCAGAATCCGAGATATGTAACAAGTTCAGGTCTATACACAGCGACAGTATCCTCAAATACAGGATGTTCTTCTGAAGCTGCTATAGAAGTAACAATACAAGAGAATCTTAATGCTGAGATCAATATAGTTGAGTTTTCTGGTTTGACGAATCATGATGGTGTGCTTTGCCTAGGGGATGCAGCAACACTTACTGCTCAAGGCGGAGTGCACTATCAATGGTCCAATGGAAGCTTTGGATCTGAAATAGAAGTAACTGATGCAGGCTTATATAGTGTGATTATCAGCGACGAAGCTGGATGTACTGCTACAACAGAAGTAGAGATTATTTATGATGCTATTCCTCAAATGAGCATAGTAACTGTGGAGACTTCTGGAGCAGAAAACAATGATGGAATTATCTGCTCAGGTGATGACGTCGTTCTTACTGTAACAGGTGGTAACACAATAAGCTGGGAAGATGGAAGTACTTTGAGAGAAAGAAAAGTAACAGAAGCTGGTTTTTACTCGGTTGAAGTATTTTCAACTCAAGGATGTAAAGTAGTAGGAGTTGTAGAAGTTGTAGTAAATAGTACTGTTGAAACAGGATTGTTAATCAATGGACAGGAGAATTTGAATACGTATGCTGGTTGCTCTAATGAAACTATTGAAGTATCAGCATTTGGTGGAATAACTTATGTATGGAATGATGGAGTACAACAAGCTGCAAGATTCGTTGAGACTTCAGGCACATATAGTGTAGTTATCACAGACGAAAATGGTTGCGATGCAGTCTATTCTGTAGATATCCTTATAGATCAACCCATCGAAGCTGCGATTGCTATTAACGAAACATCAGGCACTGCCAATAATGATGGTATTCTCTGCTATGGTGATTCAGCAGTTATAGCAGTACAAGGTGGAACTTCTTATGAATGGAATACAGGTTCTACCAGTCCAACAATTACAGTCGAGTCAAGCGGAACTTATGTTGTAACTGTTTACAATCAAGAAGGTTGTTCGACTACTGAAGAAGTAGTCATCGAATTCAATCAATCTTCAGAATCTAGTATAGAAGTAACAGAAACATCAGGAGTTGCTAATGATGGCATACTTTGTTATGGAGAAGTTGCAACGCTTCAAGTTGTTGGGGGAGCGAATCCTGTATGGGAAGATGGATACGCAGGATCAATCAGAGAGGTAACAGAAAGTGGAATCTATAGAGTAGTGACTGAAAATCAAACTGGATGTGCAACTGTGGCTGAAGTAGAAGTAGAATTTATGGATGCTATTGAGGCAAGAATAGATATCGCAGATGCTGAAGGAAATGTGCTAGAAGAGACTACATTCTGTGAAGGTGACTTTGCAACACTCACTATTGTATCTAATACAGGTATAATCTGGGAGGATGGAAGTACAGCAACCGAAAGAACGGTAAACAAATCAGGTACATACACAGCTATCTCTACAAATTCGAATGGATGTACAGAAAGCACTTCAATTAACGTGACTTTCGAATCACAACCTGAAGCTAGAATTTTGTCGAATGATCAAGAATTACCTCTTGAGGTTGCGCTGTGCTATGGCGAAACAATCGATATCATGGCACAAGGTGGATCTGAGTATAACTGGAATGATGGTAGTCAGGAAACCACTAGGACTATCAATACTGCTGGAGAATACAGAGTAACAGTAACAAACGCTAGCGGTTGCGAAGATATAGCTACAGTGAACGTAAGTTATGAAGAAGAACTAGTTGCTACTATCATGGTGATAGATAACTCGGGATCAGAAGACAATGATGGGATTGTTTGTGCTGGAGAGTCTGCTACATTGAGAGTTGTAGGTGGTGTTGCATTCCAATGGAATACTGGAGAAACTAGTAATACACTTCAAGTGAATGAATCAGGTAATTATAGTGTAATTGTCACAGCTGCATCTGGTTGCACAACATCAGTGAGCCAAGAAGTAATTGTCAATGAAGCAATAGTAAAAGGAATCATAGCGCGAGACAATGCAGGAGAAGAATTAGCACAAGCAAGTGCATGTGTTGGTGAGAAAATAACATTAGAAGCATTTGGTGGAAGTCAATACGCATGGAGTACTGGTTCAATAGATTCTGAGATAACAATTAATACTGCTGGGGAATATGCAGTGACGATTACAGATATTGGCGGATGCGAGAGCATTGAAAGTTATACTGCAACTTTTGAAGCAGTTCCTGAAATCACTTTTGATATAGTAAATCAAGATGGACAAGAAGTGTATGATGGAATCCTAGCGTTTGGAGATGTTGCTACAGTCACGGCTAGAGGAGCTGACAATTTTATTTGGAGTGATGGGACTGAAGGTGCGACAATTACAATAGCTACTGATGGATATTATACTGTGACCGGAAGCAATACAAATGGTTGTGAGGCACAAGGACATGTTGCACTCTATTTTTCAATCATTCTTTCTAACAACACCATCTCATTGTTTGGTGAGAGTGAAGAACAATTCAACACTCTTTCTTGGACAATGGCATCTGATATGCATCTTCAAAGCTATACACTTGAGCGTAAAGTGAATGATGATGAGTTTGAAGCAATCTATACAGTAGATGCAGAGCAAAGTGATCTTGATCCAATCTATGTTTATGAAGATGCAGACTTGCAAGAGGCTGGAGACTATTACTATAGAGTGAGAATGGAAACTATAACTGGCGCAGAGCTTAGTGAGATAATAACTCTCTTTAGAGCTGAAAGTACTCAGCTAGAAGAAAGACCAAATGTGACTGTCTTTCCAAATCCATCAACTGGACCAATTTCATTAAAGATCGAAAAGTATGATGATGCCGAATGTGCAATCAATATGATCGTAAGAAATGAAGTGGGACTAGTGGTAGCACAGGAAATCTTAGCGGGAGACCAATTTGAAGATGTAGCTACTTATACAACTGATCTTTCTCAGTTGATTCCTGGCATATACTTTATAGAGATATTAAGATGTAATACAAAAGAAATACAAAGACTAATAATCACAGACTAAGCGCTGTGTATAAAGACTATTAATATTCCAAATCATCAATTAGATGGGCTTTCCTAAATGTAGGAACAGCCCATTTTTTGCTTAATACCCAAAATTGGCAAAAACAAAAAACGAAGGATTCTGACCAAAAACAGAACCGCCTTTACAGATGCTCGAATACGGCCGTGTTCAGGGGGGTATCACCAATAGATTTGAGGCATAATTGATGAACAACTCAAATAATTGATGATGAAAATGAGAATATTAATAACAGTTTTAACTCTATTCTTCGTAACATTTGCTAACACACAAATCGAAGGACAAACTCAACACTTTGGATGTGCTACACCTGAGCCAACAAAGGAAGAAATTAAGTACACATTAGATGTAGTAAACCAAATCTCTGAAATGAGAAATGGAAGTACTACACATTTGCCAATTAGATTCCATGTAATCAGAAGAAATGATGGATCAGGAGGTATAAGTACTCAAGAATTAAATAAAGCAGTAGCAACACTAAATACCTACTTCAGACCAATTGATGTAGAGTTTTTTATTGCAGACATTAATAACATTGATGACTCAAATTACTTTGCGTTAGACTTTGACACAGAGATTGAGTCTTTATCATCACAATACCAAGTCAATGACGCTGTAAATATCTTTATGGCTGATAGACTCACAAAGAGCGGATACGAAATCTGTGGATACGCATATTACCCTTCTGAAGAAACTAAGTCATTGAGAATGTTTATGGCTAACGGTTGTACAAATGATGGTGTGAGTGCTAACTTCCCACACGAATTTGGACACTTCTTCAACTTATATCACACATTTAGAGGTACTTCCAATGGTCAAGATGATCCACATGCAGAGTGTGTACCTAGAACAGGACAATACTCTAACTGTGAAACCCATGGAGACCTTATCTGCGATACAGAAGCAGACCCAAGAGGGTATGTAAACAGTAGCTGTAATTATATAGGTTCTGAAACAGACCTTTACGGACACCCATTCACTCCTCCAGTAGGAAATATCATGACATACTATTCTAAAAAGTGTGGAGCTGAATTTACACAAGGCCAGTATAATAGAATGCACCAAGGCTTAACAATGAGATTGAGCTACAATACATATGATGTAGATGGCGCTTCTTACGCTGATGTGAACAACCCATCAGAGCTTACTGCTCAAGTTGGCGAAGATTATACAATCCAGCTAAACTGGAAAGATAATTCAACTAACGAAACAGGATTTTTGATTGAAAGATCTGAAGATAATGGTAAGACTTATACTCCAATTATGTATGGAGGTGCTGGTGTAGATCAGACAACTTATCATGACACTGATGTAGAATCAAATAAGTCTTACACATACAGAATCAAGGCATCGAATGACAACCCTAATGACTATACAAATGCCACTGAAGTAACTTCAGACCTGACGTACTGTTTACCACAGTATCAAGAAAATAGCTGTAGCCTATTAGACGTAGGAGCTGGAATGCAGAGAGTGCAAATTGGAACTACACTTGATAATGTTTCATCTTGTGATGGTTCGTATACTGTCTATGTACAAGATGTAGCTCCGGCACAAATGACTACTGGTGAGAGTACACCATTCTCAATTGAGCTTATGAAAGTAGGTGGGAATCACGTTCCACAGAATGTAACAATTTGGGCTGACCTTGATCAAGATGGAGAATTTGAAGGAGGAAAGGAAATGCTATTTAAGTCAGACTTTGGATTCAACGGTCCAGCTACTGTAACAGGTAACATTACCATACCAGCTTGTACAACTGAAGGGATTACGACTCTAAGAATCAGAACACTCTACCTTCCAATGGGTATCGTTGATGATCCATGTAGACTCTATCACTTCGGAGAAGCAGAAGATTATGCAATCGAAGTTATCGAAGGTGAGCCTACATTTGGTTCGATCACAATGGAAGAAACTTCTGGAAGTCAAGCGAATGATGGTGTAATTTGTGCAGGTGCTCAGGTACAATTGAGAGCAAAGGGTGGTGTGAATTACTTCTGGGATAATGGAAGCATGAATCCACTTAGAACTGTACAAAGTGCTGGAACATATACAGTGACTGTTTTAGATGGCAGTGGTTGCGAAGATGTGGAGAGCGTAACGATCACAGAAAGTAACTCTCTTGAAGGTTCTCTAACAATAGAAAATGATGGCCAGACACTGTGTGAAGGCATGGAAGCTACATTACTGGCTGAAGGAGGAGACTTCTACTTCTGGGATAATGGAAGTTCACTACCATACAGAACAGTAACTGTTGCTGGTGATTATGCAGTAACGATTTCTGATCTGGGAGGATGTCAAACAGTTGAGACTATTACTGTAAATTTTGCTACAGCAGATGCTTCTTACCTAAATCTAGTTGAGACTTCTGGTAATCAAAATAATGATGGAAAGATGTGTGCCGGAGATATGGCAACCTTAACTGCGGAAGGTGGCATTGACTACATCTGGTCAGATGGAAGTACTGCTGCTACTAGAACTGTAACGGAAGCAGGAACTTACACTGTAACAATAACAAATACACAAGGCTGCTCAACTACAGAGAGTGTTACACTTGAAGTAAATGAGATAGCTGATGCAAGAATATTTGCGAATGGTGAGACTATTCAAGGCGATCTCGAACTCTGTTATGGAGAATCAGTTGTTCTTTCAACAGATGGAGAGGGTGTTACTTGGGAGAACGGTAGTCAAGAACTACAAAGAACAGTGAGTGCAAGTGGACTTTATACAGTATCAGTTCAAAATGCAGAAGGATGCATTAGCGAAACTGCTGTGAATGTAACTGTAAGAGACCAAGTAAGTGCAGAGATTACAGTGTTTGATTCATCAGGAGATTTTGTTAATGATGGAATCGCATGCCAAGGAGAAGATGTAATCTTAAGAGTCACTGGTGGTGTAAGCTATATCTGGGATAATGGTGCTACTAGCTCTGGAAGAACAGTAACTACTTCTGGAACATATGGTGTAGTCGTAACTGATGACTTAGGTTGTACTGCTTACACAAGCTATGACATCATCGTCAGTGAGATAGAAACTCCAGTTATTGCAGTAATCGAGGATTCTGGAACCAGAGCGAACGATGGCGAATTTTGCCAGGGTGAAGCTGTCGAGCTTCAAGTTATCACAACTGATAATATCACTTGGGAAAATGGTTCAACTGCATCAACAAGATTAGTGAATACAGGTGGGTATTACACTGTTGAAACTACAAACACACACGGTTGCAAAGCAGAAGCTAGTATCAATTTGACAGAAATCGCAACACAAGAAGTTGAAATCTCAGTAGATAACTTGAATGATCCTGAACTTACATTCTTACAGTATGGTGATGAAGCAATCTTGACTACAAATGCAGTTGGAGACTTTGTGTGGAATACTGGAGAGGAAACAGAACAAATCATCACTGATAAAGAAGGTCTTTACTCAGTAGTAGTAACTGACGAAAACTTATGTAGCTCTGAAGCTTATACTTATGTAGCTTTTTCACTTATTCTTTCACTAGAAGGTTTAGAACTAACAGTCGAGCAAAATGACAACGCACATAACATTGCATGGACTGTACCTTCTGACGAGAATATCGCAAACTATGCAGTACAGAGAAAAATCAATGATGGAGATTTTGAGACTATTCACATTGAAGAATCTTTGAGAAGTTCACTTGATCCTTATTATTCAATCGAGGATGCAGATATTAGTGAGATTGGAACTTTCTACTATAGAATCATGACTACTGATTATACTGGAGCTGAGGATTATAGTGATGTTGTAGTTGTAGAGGTAGAAATGACTGATGAGCAAGAAGTGGTGGCTAATGATATGAAAGTATATCCTAACCCGACTCAAGGTCTATTCAAAATAGATCTTACAAAGTATGATGATGCTGCATGTTCTATCAACTTAACAGTGGCTAATGAAATGGGAAGAGTGGTTTATCAAGAAGTTCTAGCTGGAGACCAATACGAAGAAACAAGTACATACACTGTTGATTTAACAGGAGCTACTCCAGGAGTATATTTTGTTGAAGTACAAAGATGCGCAGGAAAGTCAATCGAAAGATTGGTGATCACTGACTAACAATGTTCATAATATTTCATTTATTTTCTAAAGTCGAGCAATGCCCCACGTTTGGGGCATTGCTTTTTGAGTCAAACTAGTGATTAATCTTCATTAGATTTTCTGTAATAATTTATATTTCGAGTCATATACATAATCGATGAGAGTATGATAAATACACCGACGGATCCTACAAGAAGTGCATAAGCTTCTAATTGTAACAAGACAAAAATGTATAAGTAGAGACCGACCAGAATCAGACCGAGCAACATCGATTTTCTTTTATTCTTGAATACTGGATACGTATACATCAGAATTGAGGCGAGGGTAGCTAGAGCAGCTATACAATATGCAAAATCAAAACCAACATGTTCTGTAAATGAGAGTAAGAGTAGATAGAAAACGGTTAAACTCAATCCAACAAGGATATACTGGATAGCATGAACCTTGACAGAGTTTATGAGCTCAAAGAAGAAGAAAATTAGGAAGGTCAGACTCAGAATGAGAAAAGCGTATTTTGCTGACCGGGTATTCTTCTGATAATGATTGACAGGTTCTATCAATTCGACACCAAAACTTTCTTGCATACTTGGAGTAAAGGCAAAAGCAGTGTCTGACCATTGATCAGGATTGTTTTTAGCAAATTTTCCTGCATCCCAAATCACCTGAAAACCATCATTAGATACCTCTCTGTAACTTGGACTAAGCATACCTACAAATCCTGGAGAGTGCCAGTCTGAATTCAGTGTAACTGTGGTTGAATTAGAAATAGGCACTATATGCAATCCTCCTGAGCCTCTCAGAGTAAGGTCAATATGGAAGCTGAGATCTTCTACTTTTTCAATAGGGCAATCAGCACTCACCCCTCTAGGTATTATTGCTCGTTGTAGGCTCCCTGGATTAAATTGAATAGGAGTGTTATTTATCTGAGCATTGATATTGCCTTCAATACCTTTGCTGTCCGAAATTCCTAAAGTAATGGTCGCTTTGGACCAATCTGCTGTTGTATAGATTTCTTCAGGTATATTCTCAAGAGAGAAATGCCCATCGAGTTCAAAGTCATTTGTATATAGCCAAATAGTATAGATGCTTTTTTGCAAAGAGGTAGTCACCATATTACCATCTATTTTCAATGTCTCAGGCGTAATGTGATAGAGATGATCCTTGATTGTCACCTTTTTTTTGCCTTCAGAAATGTACTCTTCCTCCGTAGTATATGGGATAGATAATACTGGTCCAACCATCACTTGCTCGCTCCCCCAAGTTTGAGAAACTTCCATTCTTGTTTGATGCTCAAAAGAACTTCTTTCAGTGATGAGACCACGTATCATGGCATTTGGTATCATGAGTAGTAGCAAAATGATACCTATGAGAGCAAATTTGAGGAAAATCGAGAGTTGGGGGGATTTGAAGAATGATGTTGTCATGTGTGAAATATTAATTCTGACAACGAAGTAAGGGTATCTATTGAGTCATTGCATCTTGGAATGAGGATTCGTAATTAAAGAATGAGAAAGCGTAATTATTACTATGAATGCTATTCAGATCTTTATTAATATTGGGTAAATGCAGGAGGTGATGTCGGAGCTATTAATCTTGAATTGACATCGTTCCAGGATCTACTAATAAATAGACCATAATGTATGGAACTACCTAAGCTATTGATTTTTACATTGATTATAATAGGTGTCTCAATAGTACTATTTTTTGCAAATGTGGATAATAGACTATGGAGTCATGTAGATAATTTAATTCCAATTTGTCAAGAAGATGAATTTATTGAGAAGATCAAGAGTTTTAGGCAATACAATGGTGTTACAGAGATTAATGGACGATATAAACTATTAGTGTCATATGTGGAATCAGATGGAGAGGTATTGGTGATATATGAGCCAGAAAAAATTGACTCTATTGTAAAGTATTCAGGTAAAGACTGTTATTAATTTATACTACTGAGAAATCTCCGATAAAAGTTAGAGCAATTTTTGATTGTGAAGAGTAGTTTGATGAAACCAACAAAAAGAAGCCTGAATTAAGAGGTCTGATATTGATTGAAAATGAATATAGTTAGTCTTGAAATCATAATGATATCTAATGTCTAATACATTATTTATATTTCATCCCTCTAAAACTTAGAAGCATCAAGTAATAATAAGTACACCGATAGCATAGAAATGAAATCCATACTCCTCATAGACAATTACGATTCCTTCACCTATAACCTTGTCCATGCCTTTGAAGAAGTTTGTAATCATCAGCTTACCGTTGTCAAGAATGACGAGATAAGTATTCTAGCTATTACTGAATATGATGCAATAGTCATCTCTCCTGGTCCTGGTGTCCCTGCAGAAGCTGGAATTATCAAAGAGACAATCGCCACTTATGGTGGACAGAAACCTATTCTAGGTGTGTGTCTGGGTATGCAAGCAATAGCTGAAGTCTATGGCGGAAAACTCAAACAATTGTCTAGTGTATTTCATGGAGTAGAATCAGAAATAACATTGTCATCTGATAATCCTTGTCCACTATTTAAGGGTTTGGATCAGCGATTTAAGGTTGGCAGATACCATTCATGGGCGGTTGATGAAGACTTTTTTCCAGAAGGATTACGTATTACCAGTCGGGATCAAAGTGGTGAAATTATGTCTTTGAACCATAGTAAACATCAGATATACGGTGTGCAATACCATCCTGAATCAATACTAACTCAGGTCGGAAACAGGATACTTCAAAATTTCACCAATCTGCTTTGATCAAATAATTTCAATATAGATGCTTTGTCTCATTGTAATTTAGCTGGCATGTTGAAATGGCAGATAGCGATTTGTTTTTGGGTATGTGTTACATGCATGGTGTTACCTGTAAATGGACAATCTCCCAATCTACAAATTGACGATAATTTTCAATCGAGAATGCAGGAAGTGCGACAGCACTTACTTTCAGATACTGTTGCGACTACTGCATTTCGGCAAGCTGTCACTGCATTCCAATCTACTGGGGAAAGTGATGAAGATATCTGGGAATTGATTTTCAAAATAACAAATGGACTGAATCAATTTGGTTTCGATAATGATGAACTCTTGAGCAAGTTGAGTGATATTAGGTTCTTCAAAAGGGATCTCTATAATGCATTAACCAATGAGAGGCTCAATGTAATCAAAGCAAATAGTTTACTGATAAGCTTTATCTCTCTAGGGGTCTTTGACAAGGAGTATCCTTACCCTATCACATCAGAGAATGATGCCCTTAAAGAGCTTGATTTTTATGACATGAATACAGGAAGTCGCATAGCTGAGATCGGAGCAGGACTAGGTGCATTCTCATATTTAATAGCACTTACGAATATTCCAGATTATTTGGCCACGAATGAATTAACAACAACAGCCTGTCAATCCATGTTCAAGGGATTCGAACAGCTTGATGCAGTTGTCGAATTACCATATGTAGAAATAATAGATGGCAGGACAGATGATACGAATCTACAAGGAGCATTCGATTACATTATCCTTCGCGATGTCTTTCATCATTTTCTTAAGCCAGAGCTCATGTTGCAGTCTATTCTTGAGCAATTAAGCGAAGAAGGAGAGTTGCTAGTCTTAGAAACACCTAGAAACGCAATGAGTAAGAATGCATGTAAGAAAGTGATCCCTTTGAATCAGATAAAGCGAAACATTCGCCGAGGTGGTTTTGTCTTAGTCGATCACATGCAGTTGAATGATAAAGAGGTCCTTCTAAAGTATAAAAAGCGATAATGCCATACTCAGAATATGTCCCGCCACTCATACTTAGAAATGGCCACTTGGCTACCATGTATCCTGCACTCTTTAGAGCACAAGACAATCCATTTGACGAAAGGCAAAGAATTGTTACATCAGATGATGACTTTTTTGATGTTGATTGCATTCGGCATGGAAACAAAGCCTTGGTCGTTTTACTCCATGGCCTTGAAGGCTCAAGTAGTTCTCAATATATTTTGAGCGCAGCACGCTTGCTCAGTCAGAATGGCTATGATATAGCAGCTATGAACTATCGGTCATGTTCTGGCGAGGTCAATAAGCAAGCAAGAGTATACTATGCTGGGTGTACTGATGATGTTGAAGCATTAGTAGAACATTTTTCACCATCCTATGATGCTGTCTATGTGGTTGGTTACAGCCTTGGAGGTAATATTGCGATGAATTATGCAGGCGGCTTTAACTGTGCTATTACTGCCAAACTGAAAGGTGTTATGGGTATCTCTATGCCTATTGACCTTGAAGCTTGTACATTACAGATACAAAGACTCCAGAATAGGCTGTATGAAAAGCGATTTGTCATCTCTTTGAAAGAAAAGGCCCGAATGAAGACGGCGCAATACCCAGAATTCTATACGGAAGAGAAGCTGTCAAGAGTCAAAACACTCTTTGATTTTGATGATCTATTCACTGGCCCTGCTAATGGTTATGCAGATGGACATGCTTATTATCAGGATTGTAGTAGTAAACTCAGACTTCCTGAAATACAAGTGCCAGCATGTATTATCAATGCGGAGAATGATCCCTTTCTGCCTCAGGATTCCTATGATGAATTAAGATCTTTTGCAAATGCGTATCTTAATGTTATTGTTACCAAATATGGCGGTCATGTAGGCTTCTCCAATTTTGGAGCAAAGCACTATTGGATTGATTATGCCATTTTGGATTTTTTGAAGTCCTAATAATTATTGATCATGCTGAGACAACTTTTATCCTGTTTTCTTGCTTTCGGATTTCTCGTTTGTACTGCACAATCGTTTACCGAATCTTTTGGTGCTGCATACGATGCAGAAAGAGATCGATGGTTGATTACCGATGGCATCCAGATTAAGCAAATGTCTGGAGATGGCCTAGGTGAGGTTACCAAATTTGGTGACTTTGGTTCTCAAGGCATCGAGATAATTGGAGAGCATGCCTATGCGATATGGAATGGAGAAGAGATTAGAGTTTTTGACTTGGCGTCCGAAACATTGGTGTCTAGTTATACCGTGCCTGGAGCGGCCTTTTTAGGAGGACTTGCATCTAACGACAACGGTAAGTTGTATGCAGGTGACTTGTTCAATCATACAATCTTCGAAATTGACTTTTCTGACATGGAGAATCCGAGTACTCAATTCCTTGCAACAGGGTTAGTTAATACGCCAGCTGGTTTATATTTTGATCAGGACAAGAATAAACTACTCATCACAACATGGAGCGATAATGCAGCCATCCTTGGCTTAGATATGGATGACTTAATCATGGAAGTTATTATAGAAACTGAATTCAAGGATTTTAATGGCATTGTGAAGCATAATTCTGGTAAGTACTTCGTCTCATGTACAGAGCCTCCACAGGTTATTGTGTATTCTGATGATTTTGAAAGTATAGATGAGATAATTGAGAACCCAGCGATGGATGGACCACTTGATCTAGGCTATGATGCTGTGAACGATCGGCTTGCTATTCCTGACTATGATACGGTCTTGGTCTATTCGATTATAGGGCTTGACACAGATGATATCACTCTAGAAGAATATAACATCAATGTCTCGCCTAATCCCATTACAGACAATGAAGACTTAACAATTGATTGGCCAATTGATAGCAAAGCAAGCCTGCATATGATAAGCACTACAGGACAGATCATTTATGCAAATGATGAAGTAGCCTTAAATACTGAGATGCCTTACACACTGAGGCTTTCAGACCTGCAATTATCCGCTGGAATTTATTGGTTGAAAATTCAGGATGATAAGGGAAACAACATCCACAAACAATTAATAAAAAACTAAGACATTTAAGACATACCAATTGTTGATTTAAGCTCTAATTTTGATGGGATTGTAAAGCATAATAATGGATTGACTACTTGTGCGATCCATATAAGGTGAAATCTTCTATCAAAAAAGTGGATTGATTTTGAATGGTCATCAAGGGACAACAATTGAGCTACCTTGTGCTGAATATCCTTTCGTTAAGTAATGGGTTCAGTTGATTGATGATAAAGGAGTCTCAATTAGTCGCCAGTTAGTTAGCACTAACTTTATTACAAATTTTGTTTGCTTGGGGAAGGATCTCAAATATTAAAAACAATAGGTTTTCAACCAAACTCATTTCTTATCTATATCTTTAAGAGGATCAAGAATTAAGATTGTCTTTTTTAAAGAACACCCTATAATGAGATTTTTATCAATCATTATATTCATTATTATTAATAACACCATCATTTCTCAGAGTGCTATCACGGATTTTAGAAATTATGGAAGCGTAAGAATTAATTCAATTCAGACTTTTGATAATAAAAACTATCATATAGCTATTGATATCATCGATAATATCAAAGTTTATGAAGTGTTGGATCCTAATAGTCAAACTCTACTGCATGAAAGACGTTTTGAAGGTGTCTACGATACTAAACATTTAATTCATAACAATTTCATCATAATTGAAGGACATTTTGAAGTAATTATTTATGATTTCGTGAATGATATAATAAAACAATATGCTATTCCTGATGGATATGACATTTATAGAATTAGATCTGATAAAGTTGAAAATGATAAACGTATAATTGTCACTTTGACAACCGGTGGTTCCGCCTTAGAAAATCGAAGTTATATAGGTCTTGATATTCATACAGGATTTATTACAGAACCAAAAAGTGTATTTGCTTACTATGATGACTTAGAAATTGATTACCTGTATCAAGAGCAAAGAGTTATTGTTCAAGATTTCAAGCTTGATATCAGAGATACATTGGATTATGAGTTCTTTTCCAACGGAATGAAATTTTATGAGGATAATCAAGTCTTTCTTGTAAAGGACACTGTTGTTTATCAGTATAATGTATCAAATGGCTATAAAGAGATAGGAAGCTTTAGATCTTATGATGAATTTGAATGGGACGAAGAGAATTATGTGAACGGTATCAATCACATATATCAAATAAATAGGTGTCCAAATGACAGTCTGGAGATTCAAAAAATGTCTAAACTAGATGGTAGTATATCCAGTCATCGTAAAATAAAGGCTGATGTGTGGAGTCATGATCTATTTTTAGAATACCAAGAATTTTTACTGATTTTTGAACCTTATCACATTCATGCTTATAATACTGAGACAGGAGAATCAAGAGAATATAATTCACTTTTGTCAAATGATAGAACACCATGTTTTGACAGTAAAGGTAGGTTAATCAATTACAGCTGGACACTAGCATTTGGAGCTTATCATAATCATATTGAACTAATTGATTTTGAAGATGGAACTATAGAACTTTTATCTGGTGAATCTGATAAATTAGTTCACACTTATCCTGAGAATATTCAATTAATTGAATTTGAGGAACAATATCTGATTAACATCGATGCAGAATCTCTAATATACGGTCCGTTCTATACAATAGATTTGTCATCAAGTACATTGAATTTAAACTATAATTTGGAGAGTGGAATTACTGGTTTAAGTCACTGGTCTGAGGTGGTAAAAGTTGGTGGAAGTCCAACTTTAATCGCAGATGAAATTTGGTACATTGACGATAAAGATGAACCTAAAATGGTTTATAATGAGGCTAGAGATGAAATTAGGTACAAGCCTTATGTTTTACATGATGATATCCTCTATTTTGTCCAAAAAAATCCTAACGTCATTATGAGTTGGAATGGTGAAGAGTTAAATGAGGAAGTGGATTTAAGCGGGATGCCAATGGGTGAATTTGGATTTAATAAACTTGATCAGTTTGCCATATTATCAGATTGTGCTTACATCATGACTTGGAAAGGGTTTTATCGTTATGATAAATTGACGAATCAATGGGAAGAAGTCATGAATAGTAATATTGAAAAATACAGATCAAGTCTGTACAGCTTTAATGGTTATGCCTATTTTGTTCAAGACAATGGAGTTGCAAGAATTGATTGTGAAGGTGCGATTGAGGTAATTTATAGTAATGAAGAATTCCAAACCCCACTTGCTGATTTAGGATTGGCTTTTATTCCATTTCAAGATAAATTACTCATTCCTTCATATGAGTCAACATTTGTAGTCAGCTCTGACAACAGTGTAGATAGTATTTATGATGGACCAAATAGCTTTATTTCAATGTTGAATAATTCTGGAATTGATCAAAGTTATTACATGATGTGTCCTGATCAAGGATCAACATTAGCAATTTATAATGGAGAATCGATAGAAGTTCTGCAAATTGACCAAGAAGTGGGACTTCAAGAAGGCAGATGTCATAATGGGATGTATTTTTTCTCCGCAGAGGATGATTATTTTGTAAATGCCAATACACTTCAGGTAGGATTATTGCCAGATGAAATAGCTGCCAGTGCAATTCTATCATATTTTGAAGTGGGTGATGAGTCCTTTACCTTGGTAAGGCGTAATGAATCTCCTAACTTTGTTTTAGATGTCTATCAGATAGACCAAGATTTTTCAAATATTAACTTGATTGAGACAATCAATAATATTGGGTTTTCTTGGCAGAGTTCATATACACCATTTGGCGATTTGGGCATGATTTATTCTGGAAATAAGATCGTGATTGTTGATAACTTATGGGGGCTTGAGCCTTTAGAAAATTTAGTTGGCCATGAAGCTTCTCATAACTACATTACTGAAAAGAATGGACATGTTTATTTCTTAGCAAATAATGCTGAAAAAGGGCTTCAGTGGTATACAGAAGAGCTTGTTTCATTTAGAAAAGAAGAATTAGACACGATGACCTCGAATAAATTTGTAATAAAACCAAATCCTGCAACAAGAGAGATTACGTTTGATTCTGGATCACTGTCACCTGATCTTTCAAAGTGTATCATTTATAATCAACTTGGCGAGATTATAGAATACAAGTCAATCAAAAATAATAGTATTGATGTCAGTTGCCTTCCATCTGGGTATTATATTTTATTCTTAAACGATGAAAAAAGCAGCTTTAAGGCTGAGTTCATTAAGGTTGATTAATAATTAAACCTTTGAATCACAATAATTTCAAAACTAAGGGATCATTTCGATACCAATATGATACAATGCTCCGTTAGTCAGTCGTGAAGAAGATTGGATTTTTATTTATCATATGTTTTGCACTGAATGCTTCTGCCCAGAAAGGGTGGGAGATTGGAGGATGGTTAGGTACAGCTTGGTACACAGGAGATATTGTACCGACCTTTGATATGAGTCAAATAGGTCCAGCAGCTGGTATAGTCGCTAAGCGTAATTTTAATGAACGTTTAAGTTTGACAAGTCAATTTAATTATGCGAGAATCGGTGGAGATGATGCCAAGTCTACGAATAATTTTCAACTGCAACGGAATCTGAATTTTGTCACGAATATTTTCGAGTGGTCACCTAGTTTAGAATTTAATTTCTTCCCATATTTCCATGGAAGTCAGACCGAATATTTTACTCCTTATGTGTATGTAGGTTTCAGTGTGTTTAGGTTTAACCCTAAATCGACACATAATGATACAAAGACTGCACTGCAACCACTTGGTACGGAAGGACAACAAGGTGTTAGTAGATATCGACTAGTTACAGGAGGTTGGGCTTATGGAATTGGAATTAAATACGACTTCAATAGAGACTGGAGTATTAATGCCGCGATTAATGGAAGACGAGCGGTTTCAGATTATCTTGATGACGTTAGTACGACCTACCCGAATTATGGTGTTGTCCAATCTAACTCAGGATCAGAAGGTGTCTTTTTCTCTAATCCTAGTCCTGTAGATGGTTTTGGTGAGACTGGAACCCAACGGGGAGATAGTAAGACTGCAGATAATATTTTTATGTTTTCCGTGAGTATACTCAGATACTTTGGGCGATTGGAGTGCCCACCAATCTCTACTATAAAAAATTAATGGGTCAGTATCCAGATTGGTTAAAAGCTGTTGATGATGCTTGGTCTCTGTTTTTAGATCGAGATGGAACGATCAATGTTAGATTAATCGATGATTACGTCAAAACTTTCTCTCAATTTACTTTTTTGCCAAATGCATTAGAAGCAATTGAAGTCTTTAGCCAATGGTTTCAGAAGGTGATTATAGTAACCAATCAGCAAGGAGTTGGCAAAGGCTTGATGACACAAGAACAACTGAATGAAGTGCATGATGCAATGATTGAAGAAATCACAAATAATGGTGGTTATATTGATCAAATCTTTAGTTGTACCCAACTTGCAGATGAGTATAATAATTGCCGCAAGCCAAATCCGAATATGGCCTTCCAAGCCGAAGCCATGTTTCCAGAGCTGAGATTAGAAAAGAGTATCATGATAGGGGATATGCCATCGGATATCGAATTTGGCAATCTTGTTGGTATGAAGACAGTGTATTTGGGTAACAAAGGCTTACTCACTGATGAAATACCAGATCTCTTTTGCGACTCTCTGTGGGAATTTATGTTGCTACTCCAAGAAGCAATGTATGCAGAGGATTAGCGTATCTTTGTGCCATGACAGAACGTTCTCATTATAGTACTCATACCTCTTGGGAAGAGAATGTAGGATACTCAAGAGCAATCCAAATTGGTAATACCATAGAAGTCTCAGGTACTGTTGCTTCTAATGAAAATGGAATAGTTTTCCCTGGAGATGCCGCTTCTCAAGCTGCATTTATTTTTGAGAAGATAGGCGTAGCATTAACCTATTTTAATGCTGGTTTTGAACATGTTGTGAGAGTAAGGATTTATGTCACTGATATCGAGGATTTTGAGGTTGTAACAACAGCATACACTAAGTACTTCAAGGAAGTCAAGCCAGCAATGACTCTAGTCGAAATAAGTCGATTAGTGCACTCAGATCTTAAATTGGAAGTAGAGGTAACTGCAGTAATATAGAAGATGTACGCCGTCAAAGAAATATATTACACTATTCAAGGTGAAGGGTTTCATACTGGGACTCCAGCAGTCTTCTGCAGATTTAGTGGATGTAACCTTTGGAGTGGATTAGAGAAAGATCGGGAGACCGCTATATGCAAATTTTGTGATACGGACTTCTGGGGAACAGATGGAGAGCTAGGTGGGAAGTATGAACTAGAAGAATTAGTAGATACTTTACTTGGACTCATACCACCAGGTCAACGACCGTTCATTGTTTTTACTGGTGGAGAACCTGCGCTTCAAATGGATCAGAAATTAGTCGATGGTTTGCATCAGCATGATGCGTATGTTACTATCGAAACTAATGGCACCAAGGCATTACCACATTCCATAGATTGGATAACCGTTAGCCCTAAGGCAAATACAGAGATACTTGTAAATAAGGGAGATGAAATTAAGTTAGTCTTTCCTCAAATTGAACACTCTCCTGAAGACTTTACACATTTGGAGTTTGACCATTTCTATTTACAGCCTTTAGAAGATGAACAGATAGAGAAGAATACTTATCTCACAATGCAGTACTGTCGAGAACATGCACCTTGGAAATTATCACTACAAACACATAAAATCCTTGGAATAAAATAAACCTACATAAGGTATTTCAATTGTGTTCTATCATACTTTTTCTTACCACGTTTTGATCTAATATAATTCCAAAGATTTCTCGCTTCTTGGAATGATTTTTCAGGATTATCTTCCATGAAATCTCTGATAAATGTATTGTATTCAAATTGAGGAGCGATCTCACTCTTTGTGGTTTTTTTCCTTGTTTTGATAGAGTGCCATGCTTCGATGGCTTCTTCGAGTGTTTTGCCTGAATTAGACTTCATCCAATCCATGAAGGCTACGTTGAATGCAAACTGAGAACCAATCTGTGCCTTGAAAAACGTACGCACTTGCTCTGTATTCTTATAATTATCTGTTATTTCTGTATCTAGTGAAAGTGCGTTAGATTTCCAATCAAACGCAGAGATAGGCTTCTGTTTTTTCACAGTCTTTGGAGGCTTGCCATATTCTAGGAAGTGAATAATTCTCTGCTCTAAATCTTTCTTTCCTCCCGAAGTAGGAATCTGATTGTCTTTGCAAAAGGTGACTAACTCAGACTTCAACCAGTAAAAATCTGTGAAGTCTTTTTTCGAAATAGATTGGTTAAGGATTGGCCTTTCTTCCATAATGGTTATTTACTCTTTGCAACATAGATCATTCTCTGAAACTCCACAATTTTAAAACTATCAACAAGAATGGCATTCGCTGGAGTCTCTGTAGAGAAGGTGTCGATCAGGTAGTACTTCTCAGGCAGTAAGGCTTCGGAACGAGTGAGTGGCTTGCCTTGGGTAGTAGCAAGATAGAAGCTTGATGATCTGTCCATCCTTGCATCTTGAAAGAGTTGTAGTGGTTGATACTCAGTAGATATTCTTTTCGCTTCAGTTCGAGATAATGATGCTCCATTCGAAATGTTTTTCGTTGGTAAGATGGAAGTGTTATAATGAATACGTATTGCTAGCAATAGTATAACCATTGCGATCCATGGTTGTAATTTGCCCATTCTTATTGCTACCAAAAGCCCTATCCCCAAGCAACCTATGGCTAAAGCTAAGGCAAAGCTTACGGTATGGTCAGCAGCCTTAGGAATCCATGGTGCCATGAAACTCGCCGCAATGACAAGTAGCATTAACCCTATCAAGGATTTATTGAACCATTGATTCCATTTACCGGAAGGTCGATCAAAATAATATCCATAGAAGTAAGCAAAGAACAGTGGTGCCAGCATTAGTACATACCGAGGAAAGTACCCTGGAGAAATCCAATAGACTGGAATATTAATCAAGAATGCAAGTCCTAGAAATTCCGAATAGGCATTGAGTTTGACTCTTCGATCACTTATCCAATATCCAAATAGAATAATCAAGAATGACCATGGTAAAAAGTGGTAGACATTTTCGAATGGGAAAGTAGCCACATGCTTGACGACTTTAAGAATGTCGTTGTATAAAAATGTTCTAATTGTACTCTGTTTCAGCAGGGGGTCAAGAGTATTGCTTGCTTCATGATAGGTATTATACAAGCCATAGTATCCTCCAATCATGCATCCCATGAATAGTAGACCTATCAGATGCCATTTGGTCAAGAGTCTGCTGATTTCTCTGAAGTAGATCACATAGGTCATCATCCCACACACTAGAAAAATGAACGATGGGAAACCTTTGAGGAAGTAAGCAATCGTAGCTAACACATAGATCAAGAATAACTTAGAAGAATTTGACTTCAAGTCATAAAAACTGATCAGTAGAGCAAAAGTGACCCATGAAAAGCAAATGTCAATGAGTCCTAGAAAAGAGTCATAAAAGAGAATTCTACCACAAGTAAGAAAAGAGAGTGCCGTAGCAATAGCAAGCATTCTATGATTTCTTTGTCTTAGGAGGGTTTTATAAATATAATATGTAAATCCAAAGAGAAAAACTAGTGTAGGAAACCTTGAAGTCCACTCATTGGCTTCTCCAAAGATGGAATAGCTCAAGACTATAAACCAATTATAGAGTGGGGGTTTGTGATAGTATGGATCGCCATTAATGGTCGGTACTATATAGTTGCCTGAATGTAACATTTCATAGGCTACTTGTGCCCTAATTGCTTCATCTTCTATGAAGGGAATATAACCCAGATTGAGGAAGAATGCAGGTATAACCAGTATAGCTATAGTAAGAATAGCCCAGCGTGGAATGTGTTGCTGATCAATCACTCTGGGAGGTAAATGAGTTCAATATGAGGCTGATCGATAAAAAGCGCTTTACTTAATTGTTGAATGTCCTGAGTAGTAACTTTAGAATAATTCGCTTCCTCTTCATTGATTGTATTGGTATGCCCAAGAGCTGTGTAATAAGCAAGGTTCATTGCCTTGTTTAACAAGCTAACATCTCCAAATTTCATGGAGCTTATAGCCTTGTTTTTTACCTTTTGAAGTTCTCTTTCTGAAATTCCACTTTTGGTCACAGCTTCTAGCAATTGCCAGACGGCTGCCTTTGCATCTTCTATATTTTTAGAGTCAGATACTCTACCTTCCACAATTAACAATCCAGGACCACTTACGCCGGTAATGTATGCATTTATTGAGGTGAAGAATGGTGCTTTCTTCACAAGTTCTGTGTAGAGCCTCGATGAAGGGCCATAGCCTAGAACATCTGAAAGCAAGTCGTATTGATAGTACGCATTGTCAAGTCTTCCTGGCATGGGGAAAGCAAGAAAGAGTTGTTTTGAAGGTACTGCTTTTTTGAGTGTCTCTTTGATGCTATTAGCGAGTTTTGGTTCTTGTAAAGAGATGGTGTTGTCTACTGTTGTGCTCTCGATGGATCCAAAGTATTGCTGGGCTTTTTTCAGCATCTTTTCATAAGATAAAGGACCTGCAATGCAGAGAATTGCATTGGAGGGTTGGTAGTACCTCTGATAAAAAGTCAGTGCATCATCAATTGTTACTCGTGTTATGTGATCTGGCTCTAGTCCTATCGTAGGCCATCTATACGGGTATTCTTTGTAGGCTAGTGCTGAGAGATGATGCCAGCTATCTCCATAGGGCTTATTCAGACAGGTTTCATAAAATTCTTCTACTACAACCTTCTTTTGTACATCTACACTTTTTTCATTGAGATTAAGGTGTTGCATACGATCTGCTTCCAGCCAGAGGGCAGTGTCAATATTTGCAGTTGGTATGACATCATAATAATTTGTGATATCACTGTTGGTGAAAGCATTATTATCACCGCCTGCTTCTTGGAGTGGTGTGTCAAAATCTGGTGCATGCTTCGATCCAGAAAACATCAAATGTTCAAAAAGATGAGCGATACCTGTTTTGTCAGCAAGTTCATTCCTTGAGCCAACCTTATACAGGATGTTCACTACAGACATTGTGCTCTGTGGATCTCTGTGTAAGACGACTTCCAGACCATTCTCTAATCGGTGTAATTCAAATTCGATCATGCGGCTTTAAAATTAGCTAATCCCTTTGAGTAATTAGGCTTCCTTTGCTTTTAGTTCACCTTCATCAAGACACTTTCTTAAATAGGTCTGCTCATGGAATTGATTGTTTACAAGAATGTCATAGAACTCCCCACCTCCAATGACTTCCCCGCCCATACTTTTAAGATGTGCAGTCTCTTGCTGGCAATCAATACAAGTAAACTCGTAGCCCTCAAGTAATTCACACAGCTTTATCAAGGCAAATTTGCTTGCATTGGGGCGAAGGGTAAACATCGATTCACCACAGAACACCTTGCCAATTGATACTCCATACAAGCCACCAATCAATTCTTCACCCGCCCATACTTCGACAGAATGTGCAATACCTCTGCCATGAAGAGTGATAAATGATTGCTTCAGCTCATCAGATAACCATGTTCCAGATTGACCTTCTCGCTTTATCTTTTGACAATGTGATATTACCCGTTCGAACTCCTGATTGAATGTGACTGTATACTGTGCATCTCGGATAATCTTGCGCATACTTTTACTGATCTTAATGGCTGTAGGCCGCAGTATTAATCGTGGAAAAGTGTACCACCACAATGTGGGTTCGTCAGGAGTGTTCCAAGGGAAAATTCCTATGGAATATGCCATTACTAAAGTATCTGGATCTAATGAGGCACCGATTGCTAAGATGCCATGTTCATCTACGGCGAAAGGATGAGGAAAATAGTGAGGCTGTGACTTAAGATAATGCACTTACTCAGAAACAGCTGTCTCAATAACAGCAGAAAGTCCTCGATCAACTAAAGCATCTTTAATTGGTCTAAGCTTCTCATATGCCCCTGTCTTCACTGTTGCTTTGCCTTTAAAGTGGATCAGAAGTGAGAGCTGCTCTGATTGCTCAAATGTATGATTGCATATTTCAATAAAACACTCAATTACCCAATCGAATGTATTTACATCATCATTGTAGACAACAATCTGAGAAACTTTCCCGTGATCAGTTAGCACTTCTTCGAGCACCAACTCCTCTTCGAGTGTGGACATGTAGGGATTCATGTTAGTTGAGTTCCTTTAAGGTTTTCTTGATTTCATCAAAGTTAGGCAAATCACCTGCATTATTCAAAACCTCTGCATATTTAACTATGCCACTTTTATCAATTACGAATGCGCTACGTTTTGCTACTTTATTCATATTCAAAACAAAAGTATCGTAAAGAACATCATATGCCATACTTACCTCACGATTGAAGTCAGAGAGCAATGGAATATTATATCCTTGTTGTTTTTTGAACTCTTCTAAAACGAATGGTGAGTCGATTGAGATGCCTAGAACTTGAGCATCAAGCCCATCATAGATAGACTTCTCATCCCTTATCTGACAAAGTTCATCAGTGCATACCCCAGTAAACGCTAGCGGAAAAAAGAGTAGAACAACGTTCTTTCCTTGATAGTCTGCAAGATTTACTTGTTCTTTTTGGTCATTAATCAAAGAGAAAAGAGGTGCTTTATCGCCGATTTTTAATCCCATGAAAATCTATTTATTATTCAGAAGTAGTATTGTTAACAACGAAGTCCAAAAGTAGTTCCATTATCTCTACATTTATAGCTTATTCAACAATGATGTTCAAAAATCTTCCCGATAAAGTAATAGCTTATATTCAGTTGCATATTGCAGTAGTTTTATTTGGTTTTACTGCCATCCTTGGAGATTTGATAACCTTAGATGCTACGCCATTAGTTTGGTGGAGAGTCTTGTTGTCGAGTATAAGTATGATTTTATTGGTGAGGGTGTTTTCGCTGGTTTCTGAAGTAGGGTGGAGTAATATTTTGAAATTCAGTGGAATAGGTATAATCACTGCTTGCCATTGGGTGACCTTTTACGCAAGTATTAAATATGCTAATGCATCTGTAGCATTAGTCTGCCTAGCAACCACTTCGTTATTTACAGCTTTTCTTGAGCCTTTCTTATTAAGGACTGCATTGAGAAGGCTAGATATAGTCATTGGGTTAATCATTGTACCTGCCATGTTTCTCATTGTCAGCAATTTAGAAGTTTCGATGTATATGGGAGTCTATTTAGGAATCTCATCAGCTGTCTTAGCTGCGCTTTTTGCTTCACTGAATAAGAAGCTCATTAATAAAGCTAGCCCTTTGCGAATTTCATTCATTGAGTTGACAAGTGCTACGTTGTTTCTGACTATAGTCTTATGGTTGTTTTTTGACTTGCCTGATGCACTTCAGCCTCAAGGCAATGATTGGATGTATTTGATCATTCTAGCGTTACTCTGCACGACCTTGGCTCATTATCTAAGTATGGCCTCCTTAAGACATATCTCGGCTTTTAACTCAGTGTTAATCATCAACCTCGAACCTGTCTATGGTATAATCCTAGCAGCATTGCTTTTGAAAGAATATCAAGAGCTTACGCCCAATTTTTATGTTGGAGCGCTGATAATAATAGCAACTGTATTCGCATACCCTCTTCTAAATAAGTTAAGTTACTTCAAAGAGTAGCATCATATTAAAATAATTATTAATTTGTTAAGGCAAAGAAAAGCAGCTAATACCGCATTTGATGTGTTATTAGTATAATGACTGTTTAAGAAGATCCTATGAAAGTATTAATGGTTTGTTTGGGCAATATATGTCGGTCTCCGATCGCAGAAGGTATTCTACAACATCTCTCGGATTCTCAGGGTCTAGGATGGCAAGTTGACTCAGCGGGAACAAGTGGTTGGCATCAAGGTGAAGCGCCAGATGGTAGATCACAGCAAGTAGCTGCTAAGTATGGCATTGATATCAGTCAGCAAAAGTCACGGAAGTTTACAGTAGCAGATTTTGATCAGTTTGATTTAATATTCGCTATGGACACATCTAATTTTAATGATATCCTCAAGCTTGCAAGAAACCCTGAGGATAGATCGAAGGTGAGTATGATTCTTGAACAGACAAATCCAGGTATGAATAGATCTGTTCCAGATCCGTATTATGAGGGAGGTTTTGAAGGTGTGTATACTATGCTCTATGAAGCCTGCAATGCAGTAGTTGAAGAATACCATCTCAAAGCTCAACAGCATTAAGTATTTGTTCTCAGTTTATGAACTAGCTCTATACTTGGTAGTGCATCTTGCAAACCAAAGCCATTATTCTTCAAAATCTGTCTATAACTCTCAGTATGTAGGTCAGTAAATCCATCACTAAATTCAAGTTCGCGACTATTGATTTTAATACTTCGAAAAGTACGCAGACCAGCTTGTTGTATTGAAGGAGGGAGGTCGCTGTTTTGGATACTCAGCTTCCACTTTACGTCTGCATTTGCTAAGATTAATTCTCCATGACCAGAATGTTGATCAAGATGGGTAGTTGTATGAGACTGGTAGCTACCAAAGATCCAGAGAAGCATATCAAAAAAGTGAATTCCAATATTAGTTGCTATTCCGCCAGATTTTGCCTTGCTTCCTTTCCAGGAATAGTCATACCATTTACCCCTAGATGTAATATAGGTGAGTTCGACTTGATTTCTTCGAGAGAGGTCTACAGATTCTTTCAACTCCATAATGGTAGGATGATGACGAAGTTGGAGTATGGTGTAGACGCTTTTTTGAGTTTCTTCTTCAATAGCTTGGAGCGCTTCAAGGTTCCAAGGGTTGAGCACTAATGGCTTCTCACAAATCACATCACTATCACTTCTGAGACCGAATCTTATATGTGAATCATGAAGGTAGTTAGGACTACAAATACTAAGGAAATCCAGTCCCTGACCACTCCGCTTAAGTTTATCAATATGTCTATCGAATCTTTCAAATTCTGTAAAGAAAGCAGCTTCAGGAAAATATGAATCAATTATCCCAACACTATCGCTAGGATCCATGGCAGCTGTCAGTTGGCCGTTAACTTCCTTTATGGCTTTCATATGCCTTGGGGCAACATAGCCACTTGCGCCTATCAAACCAAATCGCTTCATAATTTGCTAACTTGATTATTCATTTTCTGATACCGTTCGCTAGTTGCAGCACAATCTGCAAAGCCATCTTCATCAAAAATAAGTTGTTCTCCATGCTCACTTACCCATCCAACTTGCTCACCCGGTACTCCAACAACAAGAGCATAATCAGGAACTGACTTCGTGATTACAGCACCTGCTCCAATGAAGGCATACCTACCTATAGTATTACCGCAAACAATGGTTGCATTTGCCCCTATGGTTGCACCTTGCTTGACAAGCGTCTTTTTGAATTCAGCCTTTCTATTCACTGCACTTCGAGGATTAATCACGTTGGTAAACACCATCGAAGGTCCAAGGAAGACTTCATCTTGACATTCTACTCCAGTATAGAGAGAGACATTGTTTTGGATCTTCACTTTATTGCCAATGATGACATCGTGACCCACAAACACATTTTGACCTAAGATGCAATGCGCTCCAATAGTTGCATTGGTCATAATATGGCAAAAGTGCCAAATTTTTGTCCCAACGCCTATTGATGATCCTGGATCTGCAAAGCTTGATTCGTGGATGAAGTAAGTATTCGTCATTGATTGTAAATGCACCAATATTATTCCAAATTTTTGAAGAATTGGATAATGGCTTCAATAATTTGGTCCTGCTGACTGATTTGTAAGGTTGGGTATATTGGCAGTGACAAGACGGTTTGACACAGCGTTTCTGTATTAACTAAAGGAGATTCTTGGTTAAAGAAGGATGTATACGCTTGTTGTTTGTAGACAGGTAGAGCATAGTAAATGTTTGTTGGCAAGGATTGTGATGCCAAATATGCTTTTAGTGTATCCCTATGCGTGGTTCTTATGGTGTATTGATGATACCCATGAGTACTTCCTGAGCTAACTTCAGGAATGATGATATCACCTATCCCGTCGAGATTAGTATTGTAGTATTGAGCAATTGTATTCCGACGAGCAAGGCTTTTGTCAAGGTATTGGAGTTTGACATTAAGGATGGCAGCCTGTAAAGCATCTAATCTAGAGTTGACGCCAATGATATCATGCACATACCTTTTGGATTGGCCATGATTTGCAATCATCCGAATGCGTTCAGAAAGGACTGCATCTTGGCAAAAGATTGCACCGCCATCTCCATAACAACCAAGTGTTTTGGTTGGGAAGAATGAAGTAGTTCCTATATGTCCAAAAGTGCCTAATGCTTTCGGTTGATTCTTACTCAGTGTAGTCGATCCGATAGATTGAGCATTATCCTCAATCACATAGAGGTCATATTGAGATGCAAATGCCATGATGGCTTCCATATCGCATCCTTGTCCGTAGAGATGCACTGGAACCACTGCCTTTGTTCTTTTAGTAATGACATTCTCCAGATATTCCACGCTTGTGTTAAAAGAAGAAAGATCAACATCAACAGCAAGAGGAGTATAGCCAAGTAGAGCTATGACCTCAACTGTAGCTGGATATGTAAAAGCAGGAACTAAAATTTCGGCATCCCTGGGCAAGTCTAGGGCCATCAAAGCAATTTGTAAAGCATCGGTACCATTGGCACAAGCAATGGTGTACTTGGAGTCTAGGTATTGAGAGAGGTTAGATTCGAATGCTGTTACTGTAGGACCTTTGATAAAAGCTCCAGATTCTAAGACACTAGCTATTGCATTATCTAATTCGCTCTTCAGATTATGATACTCACTGACTAAGTCTACAAACTGCATGGTACAATAACGCAAACTAATCAGAAAGCGTATCAAGGAAGATGTTGTCAATTTTTGAGAATCGATCGAATATCAATCGTAGAGCATTCTACAATTTGGACAAAGTTGATAATGGAATTCTCAAATCTAGAAACTCTACAAGAATCTTAATTCCATTGATTGCTAATATGATAGAATAATAAATATGTAATGTCAATTTTCGCTCAGTATTGAGGCTCATCTTTGAAGCATAACAATTTTTTATAACTCAAAAACTTTTTTAAGATGAAAAACTACGTATTGGCGTTATTGCCATTTTTGCTGCTGATCAGTTGCAGCGATGAATTCTCAACTGTTGGAACAGATGATCGAACAGCAACCATGCGGTCAAGTTCCTTTAATGAAACTGATGAGCGTTGTGATGTTTTTTACAGCTTTACTACTGAAGAATCAACAACCACAGAATCTATTGGAAAATCTTTTGAAGACTATTGTCAAGTAGATCTTCTGGTTGTCAATGAAGCATCATTTACAAAACAAGCGATTTCAATTTGTTATGGTGACAGGAATACTTCTTGTATGGTCGTGGATGAATTAGAATCCAGAAATGGTCGCCGCACATCACCTCAGCCTGATGCAATTAAAAGAACAGAATACTGCGAAGGAGTCACAACATTTACAACCTATGATGGTGAGACTCAGTCAATGACTACAACAATGGACAAAGCTATGTTTAGTATGATGATCCAAAATTTTATTCAAACAGATGAACAAAGAGATAGTACGATTCAGACGATGATTTATGAAGCAGAACAAGAAGGAGCTGAAATCATAGAAGACGAGTACTCAGTTGCCATTACTCAGAAATTGCCTAATGGAGAGACTATCAGAACAGTCATTGACAAAGAGAATAATGTTATTCTTTATACAGAAACATTTGACAAGGATGGGAAACTTATCAGAAGATCCACTTTTGAATACTTATGCTTTAATGGTTTTATAGTTCCTGATTTCATTTCTACTATAAGAGTAGTTACAACCAAAGTTTGTGATGATCGCTATTTAGAAAAGAATCTCGTGAAGTTCAGCGACTATACAATTGATATCAAATAATTCTAATAACCTAAAAACTTTAAAATGAAAAATTTATTAACATTCGCCATCAGTACTATAATACTATTAGGAGCCTTAAGTGCTCAGGAAAAACAAGTACATCTCTTTCATGGACATAATGGCTTCCAAGATACTTGGACAGGATTTAAAGAGGATCTACAATCTAAGTGTTCATCAGATCAGAAAATCCATTCATATGATTATGGGTTCGAATCTACTCAAGGACTGACGCCATACACAACGGCTTTAAAAGGCGGGTTGGAAAGTACTCTTGCCGATTCAGATGATATTGTAATAGGTCACAGTTTTGGTGGTGCTGCAGCAAGAAAATTTGATGAAGATGATACTCAGCATTTTGGCGCATTTATTACTGTCGGTACTCCAAATAAAGGAGCACAATTTGCGAACTCAGCTAATAACCAAAGTGATCCAACTCAACCTAGTGTAAAATACTATTTCCAAGAAGGATGTGAAGAATTGGTTCAAGGCCCTATTGGGGCCATTGAGAATCTAGACAATGCATACTTTAGGTTCTTGCATATCTTCTTTGAATCATCATTGAATGAAGCATTCTGTGAATGCATCTTTGAATATTTAGTATATCAAACTGAAGTTGGGGCGTTTTTGGGAGGAACAGTTGATGACTTGGAGCTAGATAGTGCAGTTAGTAAGATTGGGGAACCAAAATTGCCAGCTGTAGCAATCCAAGCAACGTTAAATTCGCCAGTGCATTGGAATCTTATTGGTGATATGATGGAAGATCCTAGGATGCAAGAGAATGTTAATCTATTGCCTGGTGTGATCGAATGTTCGAACTCTGCCTTGAATCCAGATGCAATATCAGACTTTTCAGGCATCCAAATGGCAGCAACCTACTCTACTCTAATGAATAATTTAGCTCTCTACTTGGAAAGCAATGACCCCACTTTGGGAGAACAAATGAATACTTTTAGAAAAAGATTAGGTGTGGCAAGTCGCTTTTTTGCCAAACTAGCGTGGTTTCCGGGTTCTCTTAGTCCACATTTTAGAAAGGCAAGTGAAGAATTTGGAGAAGCTGCGAGATGGATAGCAAACAGCGAAGGCGGATATCATAATTTAATTGGAGCAGGTGGCGTAAGAACAGCTGTTACTCAAACATCTTTGCAAAGAGTTTATGTTTGTGATTGTCATTGTAATGGAACGGATATTCCATGTGATAGTCTGATGTTAGCTGAGGAGTTAGGATGTGACTTCATGATGCCTCCACCTCCTGACCATTGTGCAACAAATCCAGCAGATTATTGCTGGGAAACAAAACCAGTTACAAACACGTATTATACAACTGGAGACTTTAGGCCAAATGATGGTGTTGTAACTTTAGAATCCCAAGTCTTGGATGGTGCTTTACGTAATGTTCGTGTATCAAATGCCTCTATGTCACATTTTCAAGAACCGGATCATCCTATGGTTTGGCGTCAAATTTTTGACCAATTAGATATTTGGACAGCAGCTGATCCAGATTTTGTTCTGGAAAATTGTAATTTTTAGTTATGAAATTTTTGAAAGCGTCCATCTTGCTTCTTTTTTTTGCAGGTTGTCAAAAAGATGAGAACAGTTACCCAAAATATGTTTTATGGGAGAATAGCATTCCTTCTCAACATGTTTTCAATACATTATATGATCCTATTATTTATTATGATAAGGTAATTATCCCAGACCAAGATGCTGGAATTTTGATTTGCTTAAACAAGACTTCAGGGAAAGAGCTTTGGCAATGGAATGATGCAACACTCGAGTATGGTGATCAAGCAGATGGTTTTTCAGGTCGAAGCTATATCTATGATGGCATTTTTGTAACAGGTGATCGCAACCTAACCTATGGTATTGACGTCAAAACTGGCGAAACTGTGTGGCATCATAGAAGAGAATTAAACTCCGCACCTTACATCACCGGTGTTGGGTCAAAATTTGTGAATAGAGAATGGATATTCAATTCTAAGATTTGGATTAATGTCGGAGATGTTTACACAGGTGAAGTACGTTCAATATTTGAATTTGAAAGAGATGACGAGCATGAAATTTCTGGTAATTTGCCGTTATTATTTGAATATGATGGAGAAGAATTTCTTACCTTCTCTAAAATTAAATTTGGACAGAATTCGAATAACGAATATTTTTCATACCAATGGCTTCACCTTTATAATCTGACGGAAGATAAACTCGAATGGATATCAGATACTATTCCATTAGAGCATAATTTGAGCGGTACAGCAGGCTTACGTCCTGTTTTTGAGGATGGACAAATTCTACTTGCTA
>JAHDEL010000058.1 GCA_020628855.1 Saprospiraceae bacterium
ATATATGCTTCTTCATCAATCTCTTCAAGTCCTTTTCTGATGCAGTAATCTGTAACTTGTTTACTCTTCAGGTGTTGGGTTATTTTGATTTTACCCCAGGATTTGATTCGAAACTTGCCACGAGCATAACTTCTGGCAAAGCGTTCTTCATTGAGATAATCATCGTTAATGAGCTCGGTTATAATATCCTCTAATGTGTCACCATATACGTGAAGCTTCAACAGTTTGCTTCTGACTTCAGAATGGCAGCGATCCTGATAGGCACAATATTTTTGAAGCTTGGCAAGTGCTTCAGATTTACTTAAGTACTTTTTGATTACTACTTAGTTGACGCTTAATTTTTGAGATATCGAATACTCACCTGTGTTGTATTTAACAATATAGACACCCGCTTGAGGTATTTCTTCTTGATAAAAAGTCACATTGGGGTGAGCATTGGTTTTTTGAGCAATTTGTTGTCCAGCTAAATTATAGAGAGCAAACACTCCATCCACATGATTTTGTCCCGAGACAGAACATTGGATATTACCAGCATTATCTTGGAATACTTTAAGGTTAGTGTTCTCAATTGAAAGATCATCAGTATTAGAAACAACTGTGCTTAAGATCGCTGTTTCTGTGGTGATAGGAATATATGACTCTCCGTCTTTACGCCATAATATGAATGCAACTTCTTGGTCGATGAAATCTGAAAAATCAAGCGCAGTAAATACTTCATGAGTAAGCATGACTTCGCCATCAGAACTAATTTCTACACCAAAAGGATCTACTGTGAATGAACCATCGACAATTTTGTAATGCTCGAGATTTCCACCCAATCCTGCTTGATTAGCGAGAATATTATCTCTAACAATATACCCTCCGATGGAGTATTCTCCATCTGGTTGATCTGAAATATCATAAGATACCCTAGCATATATTTCATCAGGAGTATCTACTAAGAGATGATAATATGCTTCTTCGATTACAAATCGAGAGATAGTATTTGGATTAGAATCAATAGTTGTTTTGAGATCTTCTAACTTGGTTTCCCATGAACTACTAGTAAAATTAATATCCACACCATCCACCATGAATATTGGTTGGCCATTTGTAGGAAAGTTATCAGCTAGTGCAATGTTGAGAGCATCACTTAAGTCACCACTATGATGCAGAGCAAGTACCGTTGCTTTTTCGCCATGGAGGTCATCTACTAAACCTTTCATTGCATCCCATCCCCATGTTCCACAGTTTGGACACCAAGTCGCAGTCCGCTTTGTTATCAAAGGTTTTGTGGGTTGTTGTGCCTGACAAATGATTGCTAGACTCAAACAAATGATAGTATAGAAAAGGTGTTTCATGTGTATTAGAATTTATCAATAGATTCTTTATAAATAGCAGCAGTCACTACTTGGCCTACCACTTTGAGGGTACGCTTGTTAATCGCGCTCATATCGTCTTTATGGGTGTGCCAGTGGCTAGCAAATCCAGTCCCAGTCTTATTATTGTGGTTAATAATGTCAACCATAGGAATACCTGCTATGGTGTTCACAAAGTAATGATCATCTACAATAGACCCTGTAATGTCCATGGAGAACATATTGGAGTAACCCATTGCATGTGCCATATTCCAAAGCTTTTCTTGCAGAACACCAGCATACGCTTTAGAAACCTGATCTTTACCAAAGATTGGGTTCTTTCCACCTACCATATCTAGCAGGATACCATAGTTTGCTCTATATCCATTTTTATGTTTGTTCTTGGACCAATGTTGAGCACCTAGACACCAATTTGTATTAGGTTCGTCTGGTCCTCTTTTACCTTGATCTTCGGCATCAAATAAGATAATATCTATTCCTAAGTCTTCAAGAGGGTTCTTATGGAGAAGTCTCGCGATCTCTACTAATACACCGACGCCACTACCTCCATCATCAGCCCCAAGGATGGGTTCGTTGATTCGACTCTTGTCTGAGTCTTCTTCTGCTATCATTCTGCTATCCCAATGGGCAGCAAGTATGACACGTTTAGAAGCTTTTGGATTGAATTGACCAATGATATTATAGGATTGCCAACGATCACCAGTATAGATATTTGCAATAAAATCTTGGACTATAACATCTGCACCATAAGACTCAAGTTTACTAACTAACCAATCTTTGCAGGCTTTGTGCTCAACAGTACCTGGCACTCTCGGTCCAAAACTTACTTGTTTTTCTATATATGCATAAGCTGAGTCTTGCTGAAATGCTGGAATTTTGACAGTTTTCTGCTGAGTAGTAGTCTTAGGTTTAGGACTAGTATTTTCATCTTTACAGCTCCAAAAAATCAGGCTCAAAGTGACAAATACTAGAAAACTTATCCTGAAATATTTCATAATTATGAATTAATGGTCCATGATGTTCCTTCTTTGCCGTCTTTGACGACAATGTTTAATGCAGCAAGTTGATCTCTAATCTTATCTGATGTTCCCCAATCTTTTTGTTCTCTTGCCTGAGCTCTAAGATCTAACAACAACTCCATCAAACCATCCATCTTATCATGATCACTGGAACTACTCTCATGTTCTTTCAGCCCGAAGATATCAAATAGTAATGCATGAAAATCAGACTGCATTCTTTGAAGCGTTGCTTCTGTAAGATCATTGACATTTTCATGTCCATCTACAAGTTTATTTATTAAGGTAACTACCTCAAATAATCGACTCAGTGCCTTTGGAGTGTTGAAATCGTCATTCATGTCATCGAACGCCTGATCTAATAACCCATTAATTGTCGCATTAATAGCTCCATCTCCGCCTTCAGTTTCTAAAGCCTGGAGGTGTTTATATGCTTCAAAAAGTCTATGATATCCTTTTTCTGCAGCAGCTAGACCTCCATCCGTAAGGTCAAGGGTGCTGTTATAGTGGCATTGTAGCATAAAGAAGCGAACAACCATTGGACTGTAGCCTTTCGTTACATGTACACTATCACCTGTAAATAACTCACCAGGAGAAATAGTATTACCATCACTCTTACTCATTTTTCGCCCATTCATTAACAGCATATTGGTATGTACCCAATACTTTGCAGGTGTACAACCACAAGCACCCATATTTTGTGCAATTTCGTTCTCATGATGTGGGAACTTTAGGTCATTTCCGCCGCCATGAAAATCGAAAGTCTTACCAAGATATTTTGTGCTCATTGCTGAGCATTCAAGATGCCAGCCAGGAAAACCTACAGACCATGGAGAATTCCATTTCATCAGATGGTTTTCATCTGCTTTCATCCAAATTGCAAAATCAGAGGGATGCTTTTTTTCACCTTGGTGCTTGAGATTATCGCGACTTTCTGCAAGAAGTTCGTCAATAACCCTACCGGATAATTCTCCATAATTATGGTCTTTCGCAAAAGCGAGAGTGTCAAAGTATACAGAACCATTAGCCTCATAAGCATAGCCATTATCTAGAATGCTTTGGACCATTTCTATTTGCTCTATGATATGGCCAGTTGCTCTTGGTTCTATACTTGGCGGCAATACATTAAACACGCTCATCATTTGATGAAAACCATTGCTATACTTTTGAGCTACCTCCATGGGTTCAAGATTATCTGCTTTGGCACCTTTCGACATACGATCCTCGCCATCATCAAGGAGATGTCCAACATCAGTGATATTGCGCACATAACGAACCTTATATCCTAAGTATAGCAGATACCTGTACATGATATCAAAGCTGACAAAAGTCCTGCAATTACCTAAGTGTACATCACTATAGACCGTTGGTCCACAGACATACATTCCTACAAAACCAGGATTCAATGGAGTAAACAGTTCTTTTTGTCTCGTGAGACTATTTTCAATGTAAAGCTTGGAGTCCTTCATAGAATTAATAACTTAATATTTACATGAATGCCAAAGCATTCACGTACTTAACCAAGATTGAAAAATGCAAATTTATAGTTACGACACTTGACCTAAGCCCTTGAGCTCTCCTTCACCTACTGGTTCGTCCGATGTCGTGATATAGCAGAGATCTCTATCATAGTCGTAGAAAAAAAACAGAGGTGATTCATTTCTTAAGATATCAATCCAATGAGCATATTTGTCAGCACGAAGGAACACGTGAAATTGCTTCTTATCTCCTTTCTGCGCCACATAGTTATCCTTCATATAATTATGACAGAAGTACAAGAAAGCTTTACCAGAAGGCAAGTTAATATGGATCGCTTGATCAGTTTGTTCTCCTTTGGCTTTTCTACCATACAGAAAGACCTTATAATGCGAAAATTCTTCTATCAAAAAATTACTCATGAACGCTGTATTAATTTGTTTTAGTAAAAGTACAAAGATAAATAGTCCTTGATGTATACTCTATGCATGAATGCATAGACAGCCAAGGCAATTAAGAATATGATGACAAAGACCTTCAATCTCCGATTATAGATCTTCTTTCTTTCTTGCATGCTTTTGTATCGAAATCTGCTTGAATAAGACATATCAAATTAAGTGACCAAATTTAGATTTTTTTGTTTCAAGGTATCGGGAGTTTTGTGGCTGAGAAGGAATTACAAGAGGAATCCTTTCAACAAGCTCAATGTTCGAGCCATCAAATATCTCGAGTTTTTTTGGGTTGTTAGTGAGCAGTTTGACCTGAGTAACTTTTAAACTTGTCAGCATATGCAATGCCACTGAATAATTTCTCTGATCTTCTTCAAACCCAAGTTTAGTATTCGCCTCAGCAGTATCTAGCCCTTCATCTTGGAGGTTATATGCCTTTATTTTGTTTATGAGTCCGATTCCCCTCCCTTCTTGTCTTAGATAGATTAAGATGCCTTTTTCTTTTGAGATTACTTCCATAGCTCGATGTAATTGCTCACCACAGTCGCATCTTAGCGAATGAAAAATATCTCCAGTTAAGCATTCACTATGTATTCTAATTAGTGTAGCTTCTTGAAAATTTGCCTCTGGGTGGACAAGAGCAAGATGAGGTTGACCCTCTTCTTGTTCGAAAGCATGGATAACAAAATCTCCCCATTGAGTGGGAAGTTCTGTGGAGACGACATTAAGTTGTGAATCTATCATTGAAAAATGCTGTACAAATGTAAGGGTATTTGCTTTACAAAAGTTTTGGAATAGGCCAATAAATACCATCTATGAAATTGCTATTTTGTTCTATGGACTTTGAAAAAGTGTTACTAGAAAAACAGAGCAAGCCTAAGATGTTAGAGGTGAAGCAGTATGTCCTAGAAAGCCCTGAGTTGATGGATGCTCTTATGGAGTGTTTTTTCTCTAAAGAACTCAGGCTTTGTCAGCGTGCTTCTTGGCCAATTATGCATATAGGTATAGCTCAACCTGACCTTATCCGACCTCACTTAGAAGAGATGATAAGAAGACTTCCAAATGCTCAACATGATGCTCAAATACGTAATACAGTTAGAATATTAGAAGAGACTGGAGTTCCAGAAAGCATGGAAGGAGAGGCTTTTGAGCTTTGCTTTCAATATCTCCTTGACATGAAACGCGCTACGGCTATTCGAGCTTTTTCTCTAACTGTTTTAGAACAAATTGCCAACAAGCACCCCGAACTTAAAGACGAACTTATCTCTGAACTCCAATTTCAAAAGAATCATGGAAGTGTAGGATTTAAGAATAGAGCAAGAAAAGTCCTTGGCAGGCTGCAAAAAAAAGGACCTGCTTAAGCAAGTCCTTTTTTCCTTTCTGTTTATTAATTATTTGAGACCATATGCACATCCATTTGTGGAAACGGAATCCCGATTCCAGCCTTGTCAAATTCCTTTTTGACATGTTCTTGCATATAGAATAAAGTATCCCAATAGTGTTCACTTTTGCAAAAAGGCCTTGTGTTCAGATTAACAGAACTATCTGCTAATTCACCTACTACAACACCTTGTGCTGGTTCGTCAAGAACATAAGGACAGTTCTTGCCAACTTCGAGAATAATTGCTCGAGCTTTATCAATATCATCATCATATCCGATGCCATAAGTAAGCTCTACACCTACAGTGTTTTGACCTGAAATATTGGTTATAGTGTTGCCAGTAACATTACTATTTGCTATGATGATTCTCTTATTGTCAAGAGTTGCTAATGTAGTATTGAAGGCATTAATTGCCTCCACTGTGCCAGTATGTCCACCACCTATTTCAACAAGGTCACCCACTTTGAATGGTTTGAAGATCATTAACATTACTCCACTAGCTACATGACCAATGCTACCGTTAAGAGCCATGCCAATACCAACCATGAGTGCACTGAATATAGCAATGAAGCTTGTAGTATTTACACCAAACATGCCAGCTACTGAGAGGAACAGCATGATTTTTAAGGCAATGCTGAATAGCGACGAAAGAAATTTGGCCAAGGAGATATCCATGCTACTATTCAGCAATTGCTTTTCAGTAAATCTTACAATGCGTTTGATTATCCAGAATCCAATGATTAAGGTTAAGACTGCGAGTAATACCTTTGGCGCATACTGAATAGCCATGTTAATTCCGGTATCTAAATACTTTTCCATAAGTCTTTCTTAGGGTTTTATATGTTGTGAGTTAATTAATGACAATTAGGATGGATGCCTAAGATATAGCGATCAGTTACTTTGAGCGATTCTGCTTGATCGCTTCCGCTAAATCCTACTAGTAAGCTATCCTGCATTGCTTGCTTACAATAAGCCGTAATATGTTTCGAAATAGGTTTGTAAGTCCAATGCCATTTTTCTTCTTCATATCCATGAGGTCTTTCTTCTCCTTTGGCAGTATAGACTTGATAAAAACCAAATTTCTCTGAATTAGCCTCAAGCCATGTGTAGACTTTGAGCCCTTCACCTTTTTCAAAATAGCTATTCTCGAATGCATTTAGATCGATATCAGTACCCCAATGATGTCTTGATGCTCCAGGCATAGCACTGTATTTCATAATTTCTTGAGCCCGAAGTTTTGGGTTTGGGATATCTTTTTTGGCATTTAATCCATTGCTTAGTATCCTAGAACCAGACCACTTAGCTTCCCATATTCTCTTTTGATAATCGAAATTTCGGGTAGCAGATTTTATGATTAAAGAGATGCCATCTTGCTTTGCAGCTTCATACATTTGAATAAAGGCATCCAAGGTTTCTTCAAGTAGATAGACATTGACTTTATTAGTGTATTCTTCTGGGATTTTTCTAAAATCTGGATGTTTGTCTGGAGCAAACTGACCGGTTATAAACTTAATATTTTGATATGCAGGATAAGCAATCACAGGTTTTGAAACTTTTGGTGTTGGTGTTGGTGCCGTCTTGGTTTGAGTTTTGTTGTTTTCACTGGCGCAACTACTAAGAACCAGAATCAATAGAATACTATAGCTATACTTCAATGTGACTGTTGTTTTTCGGATAACCAAATAGACCTTCTGCTTCTATTAAGCGCGTGACTGCTGCAGGTAGTTTTTGCTGCCAGTTTCCAGAATCAGACTTAATTTCTTTGCGGACATGATAGGAATAAATATCCAACTGACCTTGATTAAAGCCAGACACAGCTTTTAACTGTTCGCTTTCTAACAAATACTTGTGAAGGAACTCTATGCCATCAGGGACTTTCATCGAAGATGCCGTAACTAATTCTCCATCTCTCATGGCAGGATACACATAGACTGTAATATTCCTAGTGAAGAGTTTCCCAAATGCAACTAGAAGCTCACCATCTCTATTATGCTGAAAATGTGATTGGATCAATTCTTCTAGTTCCAAAACTCCAATAACCAACCCTAGTTTAGTGATTTTATAATCTGCTAGATAATTGATCAACCTTTGGTGATGGCTACAGTTAGAGAAAATAGTTATGTAATTCATTGCTCCTAATGCCTTCGCTCTTTCGAGGAAGTCCTGTTCCGAAATTTCATCATTTTCTAAGAGGTTCTCTAGAGTGAGCTCAGCTACAACTCTGGCTTTCTTTTCTTCAACATCAGGCTCAGAGACAAATTGATTGAAGCTACTTTCAAATACATCTTGAGACACCAAAGTTGGGGGCTTATAATGTCCTCTAACAACAACTAAGGGTTTTTTATATAAGAATTCAGAAGCATGAATACATTTGCCAGAAGGATCAAACATCGTAACCTCGGTGAGACCATTCTTGACCAGATATAGTGCTAACAATCGGTTGTCGAGATTTTCAAAGTCTGGACCACTTAATCGGATCATATCTACCTCCACTCTTCCTTGTATTCCATCAACTAATGATTCAACAAAGGCTTCTAAGTTATCATGTAAAAAATAGCAGGCGTATAACATATTTGTTCCCAACAAACCAATTGCTTCTTGCTGTAATAGGTTATCCCTATCCTTCAGTTTGACATGGAGAATCAAATCATTTGGTTTGCCTTGGGGATCTAATTGAAAGCGCACACCCAACCAACCATTCCCTTTGATTGTTTTTTGATAGTTGATGGCTCTCACAGTATCAGCAAAAACAAAAAACTTTGTGGTGTTTGTAGTGTGTAGGAGGCGCTCTTCCAAAAGGCCAAACTCATGGTCTAGCATTTTGTATAGCCGTGTTTCACAAACATATCTACCAGATGGCTCTTCACCATAGATAGCATCAGAGTAGGTCTTATCGTAGGCAGACATCGTTTTAGCAATTGTGCCAGCTGCAGCACCAACTTTAAAAAAGTTACGAGCTACTTCTTGACCAGCTCCAATTTCAGCAAAAGTGCCATAAATTGAATTATCAAGATTGATATTCAGTGCTTTCTGATCAGGGTGTAGAATTTGTTTGTCCATCGTATTTACAAAAAAGAAGCTGCAAAGTTAACATATTAATAGACGGAAGAATTGCGAAGAAGTAAGGCTTAATTGACCACTATTTTCATGAATTAATACTTTATTAACTTGTGGTATTACTTTTGCGGTCACCTTAATAGAAATTTCTCCATGTTTCCAAAGTATGATGTCATAGTTGTAGGTGCTGGTCACGCAGGTTGTGAAGCTGCTGTGGCTGCAGCCAACTTGGGCTCAAAAGTCCTATTGGCAACCATGAATATGCAGACAATAGCACAAATGTCTTGCAATCCTGCTATGGGAGGTGTGGCTAAGGGCCAAATTGTAAGGGAGATTGATGCACTTGGAGGCTATAGTGGTAGAGTGACTGACGAAACAATGATTCAGTTTAGGATGCTGAATAAGTCCAAGGGACCAGCAATGTGGAGTCCAAGAGCACAGAGCGATAGGATGGAGTTTGCGGCAAGATGGAGACAACTGTTGGAAGCAAACCCAAATATCGACTTTTGGCAAGAAATGGTTACTGGGTTGCTAGTAAAAGATGGGAGATGTAGAGGTATCAGGACGGGAATCGGACTAGAAATAGAATCTGAGGCTGTTGTCTTGACAAATGGTACTTTCTTGAATGGTCTTATTCACATTGGTGAGAAACAATTTGGCGGTGGAAGAGCAGGAGAAAGAGCAGCTACTGGAATTACTGAACAACTTAGAGAGCTTGGCTTCGAGTCAGGTAGAATGAAGACTGGTACACCACCTCGAATTGATGGAAGATCGCTCAATTGGGATGTCATGGAAGTCCAGCATGGAGATAAAGATGTCTCTGGGTTTTCTTTTCTTGACTTGGAGAAGCCAGATGCTCAAATACCTTGTCATATTGCCTATACCAATTCAGAAGTACATGAGACGCTCAAAGAAGGTTTTGACAGATCTCCAATGTTCAATGGAAGGATTAGAGGGCTTGGTCCTAGATATTGCCCGTCTATTGAAGACAAAATAGATCGCTTTGCTGACCGAGAAAGACATCAACTCTTCGTAGAGCCTGAGGGTAGAAACACCTGTGAAATCTATGTCAATGGCTTTTCTTCATCGCTCCCAGAAGATGTACAATACAAAGCATTAAAGCAGGTCATTGGCTTTGAAAATATGCGGATGTTCCGTCCTGGTTATGCAATTGAGTATGATTTCTTTCCACCGACACAATTAGATATTTCACTTGAGACTCGCCAAGTAGCGAACCTCTTTTTTGCAGGGCAAATAAACGGTACTACTGGGTATGAAGAGGCGGCTTCACAGGGCATGATGGCAGGATTCAATGCACATTTGAAGATAAATGACCAACCACCTTTCATTCTCAAACGCTCAGAGGCATATATAGGTGTTTTGATTGATGACTTGGTAAATAAGGGTACGAAAGAACCCTATCGAATGTTTACAAGTAGAGCTGAGTATAGAATTCTACTCAGACAAGACAATGCAGATCTCAGGCTGACACCTCTAGCGGCAGGCTTAGGTGTATTGAACACGGATCAGAGGATGGAGAAAGTGAACACAAAGATTTCAGTAGTTCAACAAGTAAAGAGTCAGCTTGAAAAAACGAGCATTTCACCAGATCAAGCAAATCAGTATTTGTCAAGTATTCAATCAGCTCCTCTTGACCAAAAGGTAAAAGTAATTTCACTACTCAGAAGGCCAAATGTATCATTACCGGACCTGGTTAAACTTTTACCAGACTTGGGTGCTGCATTCAGTAGTTACGACACACGTTTTGTTGAGTCAGCAGAGATTTCAATAAAATATGAAGGTTATATTGCTAAGGAGAAAGAAATGGCAGAAAAGATGAACAGACTAGAGAGCTTGAATATCCATCAAGAGTTTGATTATAATGAGCTCCAGTCCTTATCAGCAGAAGCTAGAGAAAAGCTTTCTACTCAAAGACCTAGGACAATTGGTCAAGCCAGCCGAATAAGTGGAGTTTCTCCTTCAGATATTTCTGTTTTGCTGGTCCACATGGGTAGATAACAGATTATTTTTCCAAGGATTTGTAATAAGACTCTGTAAATGCTCGGAGTTGTTTTAATGGGTAAATCTGATTTGTAGCAGTTAGATCATCAGTATAATAAAAGTCCCAAAACTTGATGTGCTCTGCGAAGAATTCTTCCCCAATCAGATGATCAATTACCATACAGCCATTGTCATGCAGAATGTTGTATGCTACCTCATTTTCTGGAGCATAGGAATAGACTGCTATTCCGAATTCATCACCAATCTTTAATGGCTCGAAGTACATATATTGGACATACAGGTTAAGGCCGCTTGGATCCATAAAACCTGGATAGTCATTTTCTGCCGGTCTTAAAGCTACAAATTCAAACCTCTCGAACTCTGGAGCAGCAGCCACACACGCCTTTACACGTGGAAAGAGCTTTTTGTTACCATTTGCAGAAATGATCACTCTGTATTTTCCATTTTCTTGTGGTGTGTTTGACACTTGGACATAGATACTATCTAACATGCCATTAACCCGATCATAAAAAAAATCGAGTTTTTGCTCTGTATTGGTATTATAGATGCTATCCTCTGATGCTTTGATTATGCTCCACGTTTCGGAATACTGGCTAAAGCTGAATGCAGAGAGTAATAAGAAAAACAATGAAATAGTGAAAGACTTCATAACTTAAAAATCAAATCCTAAACTTATATACCATTTTGGTGACTGAATAATTCCAGTCTCGATTCCATAAGCATAGTCAAACTTAACATAGTAACCCAAGAAAGTAGATCGCGCACCCCAACCAAATCCATAAGCAAGCGGATCTCTGAAGTAAGTGATATTCAATACCAAGATGTCATCTTGACTTGATGTAGTTACAATCTGATCTTCATTGAGTGGATTAATATCGCTAAATGGAGAAAAGCCATGCCAAGCAAGACCAGCATCAAAAAATCCAGTCATTTGAAAATTCCTTATAAATCCATTTTTGATCTTATTACCAAACAGCATCGTAAAAACAGGTAGTCTGAATTCAATATTCGACAAGAGATAAGACCCTCCATTCCTAATGTTATGGTCAAAACCTCTGAGGTGTGGCGCTATAGCTACATATGAATAATTGACATCCTCTGGAATTCTGACTCGATTATCAAACTGTGATAAAATCCAGTTCTCCATACCACCCAGATAATAGAGCATTTTATGAGAACCAAAAGAAGCAGCCCCTGTTCCCCTAAGAGCTAAGACGGCTTTTCGGAAGACTGGTATATAGTGTCTGGCATCAAACCCAATAACACTTGTAAAAGTCTTACTTGGATCAAAGTTAAATCCATCTGCTAGGTCAAGGTCAAACCCATTTATAGCTTCTAGATATACTTTGTAGCGTGTGCCATTCTTTACATTTAAGACCACATCATAGGTGTTGTCATAAATATATTCTGCTCTCAGTTGCAATCGCTTATCAAAAGTGAAGGGCTCTTCTAATCTTGTAAGATCAGTTATTGAAAAGAATGCTTTATCAAAACGCAAGGAAGCAGTGAGACGTACACTTCCAAAAATGTTAAACGGGTACTTGAATTGGGCTCGTCCTAAAATAGTATGCCTTTTGAATCTATCATTGAGGGATGTCGAAGGAAGAAACTCAGAGGTAAGCTTGCGATATAGAGTATAGCTTTTGTCCCATCTCTTTTTATCATCATCCAATGTGAGGTAAACTTCAGACCCATTAAAAGAAGTAGGAATCCGCAATCCACCAGTCAAAGTGTAATTTTCGAAAATGTCTTTGATCTTAGCTTTTGAGTGAATTGTTGTAGGTTGTGCTTGCAGACTCTGACTAAACTGTGAATAGGTTTCCAAACCTTCAAACAAAGGTTCATTATCAATATTTGTTGAGTAATCAAAAATTCTAAACTTCAAACGTGCAGCATTTGCTCTGTATGGCTCAAACTTGATGACTCTTTTGCCAGATGAAGTCAAGGATTCTGAGAAATAGTTGTCATAGTATTCTCCGAATTGGCCTTCTTTCTCTTGTTGTTTTGCAATTACTGGAGATACATCCTCTGGGTCAGAAAATCTGGACTGAAACTGCTTCCCTTCTCCATAAGTTGTTGGGCGCGTTGTATTGTTTTTTATTGATTCTTCAGAAGAAGAATTTGCGCCATCAGAAATATTGAGTATGTATTCATTAGGGCCACTAATATCAGAAAGTGTTACAGAATAATGTAAGTGGTCTTCAGTAACAGTCACCAGACTTCCACTCCTACTAAAATCTAGGTCTAGAATATAATTTTCTTGATCTGCAGCAAGCCGAGCTGGAGATGTACCTAAGAATTCTTTTTTGAACAATAAGGTTTTCTGGGCTCTGTCCTGAAGATAATAGAGTGAATTATCAGAGGTTAACCTTGGCTTTCTGTGATCTAAACTCGGATTATTCGTTAGTCGAATAGCTTCATTTTTTCCATCCTCTAAGAAGAAAACATTCAGCCCATCAATAGGTAAAATAGTATCAAGCTTTTGACGCTTTATTTCAAAATCCTGTCGATTAGAAGAGAACAATATTCCTGTATAACCACCTGAATTTACATAAGTGGCATCTAAGTCATCCCAAAAATCTTCAGTAATTCTTTCGCTACTTCTTGACTTAATCTTGTAGTAGAACAAATCAGAAAATCCATCAAAGGTTCCTGAAAAAAGTAAGCGATTTCCATCGACATAATCCATGCTATAGATTCTCTGAAAATTCTCAGGAATATCTTGAATTTCGAACTCTCCTAAGTCATGGATATACTGCTGCACAAGATATTTAATATCATTTTTTTCATAGAGAATAAATAGAGACTCACCATTAGGGTGCCAAGTCATCAAAGGATAATTCACATCCTGCGCTTGAAAAGGATTTTTCTTATCATTTCTCAATAATCGCTTGGTTTCTCCAGTTGCAACATCCAATAACTCCACATCTTGTCTTCCTAGTTCATTTACAACGATAGCAATATGAGACCCTTGAGGATTTATATCAATTGCGGTGATTCGTTTGTTATGTTTCTTTTTGACTTGATAGATGGTGTTACCAACAGATTCATCGGAGTATCCAGAATCCAGATTGTATTTTTCAATATAAAATCTAGCCCAAGCACTTTTGATATTTTCGAACGATTGATTGAGCACATATGGGAAACTACCTTCTAGACTCCTATATATTCTAGTAATATAGATGAGTTGAGAGATTTTATTCCGTCCATATGTGTTCTCGAGAAAATACCAAAGAGAATGACCCGCTTCGCGAGGGTAGATATCAGAATACTTATCAAAATCAAGCATCTTTTCATTAGTCAAATGAAACTTACATTGATGGTCGAGTTCTGTATTCCATGATTCATCTGCATAAGAGACTAAACCCTTTTGAAACCAGTCTGGCAAATTGAGAAGCAAGGCATTCTGTACAACCTCTTGTAGATTACTCCCAGTTATGATGTTATTAATATAAACAGAAGCAATGCCTTGCCTGATTTGAGATCTGAGATTTTTATGATTTCCATCAAAATAAATAAAAGCCTTTTTACCTACAGTTTTAGTCTCACCTAGGGTGTTGTTAAAGATTTCCTCATTGCCAATATTACTTTGTTTAACATCGGTAATATCTGTGAAAACAATGAGCTCTATCTTATCATTCATTCGATATTCTAGTAGCTCTTGAATATCGTTATGTTCTAGTTCAGCAATCTGAATGGTCGCTTGAGCAATATTTCTTGCTTTGCCGTACCAATAGGTAATAACGTTTTCAGTTTCATACTTGGACCAACTATAGTAGTCATTATGAAACTGCACGCGATTTTTTCCAAACTCTGTTTCAATAGCTTGGCCGAAACTTGCAAAATTTAGCAGAATAAAAAGCAAGAATAAAAGAAAAAACCCCAATCGAAATTTCATCGAATTCAAGATAGTACAAATTTTACTTTCATTTGTGATCCTTTTATAATCCTCAACAGAATAATAATATATTTAACTTCCAAATAACAAAACAAAATATTTCAAGAGCATGACGAATTCCAAAAACTATAGAGTACCCTTTATAGCATTGACTTCCCTCTTTTTTATGTGGGGATTTATAACTGTAATTGTCGATGCATTTGTTCCTCGTCTTAAGGAGGTTTTCGAACTCAGTTTAGCCCAAGCAGGTCTGGTCCAATTCGCTTGGTTTACAGCCTACGCCCTTATCTCCATCCCAGCAGGTATGTTAGTTTCAAGATTAAGTTATAAGAAGGGGATCATAATTGGTTTAGGGATTTGTGGTCTTGGATGTTTACTTTTTATTCCTGCTGCTAGTACTAGACTGTTTGTTTTCTTTTTGGGAGCGTTATTTACGTTAGCAGGTGGAATTACAATATTGCAAGTTGCGGCCAATCCATTTGTATCAGTCCTAGGTCCTGAGGAAACCGCGAGTAGTAGACTCAACCTTGCTCAAGCATTTAACTCATTAGGTACTGCAATTGCTCCAATATTTGCTGCGGCATTTTTATTAAGTGATAAGATTAAGTCTTCAGATGAAATAGCGGCACTGAGTCTTGCCGACAAGGAAGTCTATTATGCTTCAGAAGCTTCAGCAGTTCAGGGACCTTTTTTTTATATCGCTCTTTTTCTCATCGCTCTTGCTGTGATTTTTGCCTTTATTAAGCTGCCAAATGTTCTTGGTCAAAATGCAGAAGGCTCCTATGGAGCAGCTTTGAAGTATCCTAATCTGGTTATGGGGATGATTGGCATATTTGTTTATGTAGGAGCAGAGGTATCTATCGGAAGTTACTTGGTAGATTACTTTATGAGTATGGAAATGGATCAAGTAATTCCACAAGACTCTTTTATGCGCTCAATAGCTGGTTTTATATCCAATGTTTTTAGTGGTAAGGCTTTAACGGAAATTGATGCAAAGGGTATTGTTGGCACTTTTGTGTTCTTCTATTGGACTGGCGCCATGGTAGGGCGATTCATTGGATCTTATCTCACGAGTGTGGTTAAGCCTGGACGAGTATTAGCCATTTTTGCAATGGGTGCAATTGGTTTACTTATTCTCACTATGCTTACTGAAGGAAAATTTGCAATGTGGACAGTACTTTGCGTGGGACTATTTAATTCTATTATGTTCCCTACCATTTTTACTCTTGGAATTGATGGACTTGGGGATTTGAAACCTAAGGGTTCAGGGTTGCTCTGCACAGCAATTGTTGGAGGAGCAATAATTCCGCCAATTTTTGGAATGACTGCCGACAATTTAGGTTTTAAAATTGCATTTATTGTTCCGGTAATGTGTTACTTCTACATCATGTACTTTGGCTTCAAAAGAGCGAGAAAAACCTAGAAAAGTCAAAAATTATCACTAGTTTGTTAGTGCTACTTACAAACAAGTAAGTACGCATGAAAATTAAGACTTACATGAAAGGACGTTTTGGATTTGATTTTTCGCATTTCCGTGGAGATTTTTTTGGAGGTGTAACAGCAGGAATTGTTGCTTTGCCTCTTGCACTTGCATTTGGTGTGCAATCAGGCCTAGGACCAAGTGCTGGTCTATATGGTGCAATGTTTATTGCGTTTTTTGCAGCACTATTTGGTGGAACGAATACCCAGATTTCTGGACCTACAGCGCCAATGACTGCCGTGAGTATGCTTATTGTTGCTGGAATTGTAGCTTCTAATGATGGTGATGTTTCGAAAGCACTTCCTGCAATTCTTATTGTCTTTTTGCTTGCTGGTTTAATGCAAATTGGACTAGGTGTCATAGGGATAGGCAAGTATATCAAATATATTCCTTATCCAGTGGTTTCGGGCTTTATGACAGCCATAGGTGTGATTATACTGGTCACGCAAATTCTCCCAGCGATCGGTTATTATCCGAAAGAAGACTTGGAATATGTTAATCAATTTAAGCCGCAGGCAGAAGAAGTGATTCTTGAAAACATTCTAAAAGAAGAGGCAGGCGAAGGTATTCTTGTCTTGGAAGACTTTGAAGAGACTATCAAACGAGCAGGTAAGATTACGCAAGCAGACATTGCCAAAGAATCTCAAACCTTAGCAGGTGCAGCTGCTAGTGGTGTAGTCGGTGCACTCAAAATACTACCTAGAGCCTTGAAGAATATTAATTGGCTTGAGTTATTAATAGCCTTAGCCACCATATTTATCATCTATGGCTTCAAGCGGATTACTACCGCTGTGCCAAGTACATTGGTAGCTTTACTGGTGGTTAGTGGCGTTGCGATAGCTATGGGGCTTGATTATTATCCAATTGCCGAGATTCCTAGTGGCTTCCCTAAGATCCAATGGAATATGTTTACGGACTTAAGTTTTGCAAGTATATCTCCGTATATAGTTACCGCTTTCCTATTGAGTTTATTAGGAGCAATTGACTCTTTATTGACATCAATTGTTGCTGACAATATGACTAAGACAAGACATAAGCCTAACAAAGAGTTGATAGGTCAAGGTATAGGTAACTCCATTGCTGCAATTTTTGGTGGCCTCCCTGGAGCTGGTGCAACGATAAGAACAGTTGTAAATATTAATGCAGGAGGTAAGACAAGACTATCTGGAATGATAGCAGGTATCTTATTGCTAATGATTCTACTTCTACTTGGTCCAATTGCATCAAAAATTCCTGCAGCCGTGCTAGCTGGTATACTCATTACCGTTGGTATTGGAGTAATGGATTATAAAGGATTAAAGGCTATCCCTCATATGCCTAGAGCAGAGGTCGCAATCATGCTTACTGTACTTGGTATAGCTTCGTTTTATGATTTGATTGTAGCAGTAGGAGTTGGTCTTGTAATCGCATCACTCATTTTCATGAAGAAGATAGGAGATATGACTGCTAAGGGCTCGGAGGTTAAAACATTGAAAGAAGAAGAGGCTTGGGAAGATGAAGCAGGATTCCCTGAAAATTTGAAAGAGGAGGTCTTTATTAAGCATATCGATGGTCCTTTGTTCTTTGGATCTACTAGTGACTTTCAACAATTAGCTCAACAAATTCCTGACACAGCATCTCACGTTATTATTCGGATGGGTAAGGTGCCATATATTGATCAGAGTGGTTTGTATGCAATGGAGGATGTGCTTGCAGATTTAGCTGCAAAGGATATTCATATCGTCATGGTGGATATACAAGAGCAGCCTAGATACATGCTAGAAACCATTGATATCATTCCTGATTTGGTTGCTACAAAAGACTTATT
>JAHDEL010000059.1 GCA_020628855.1 Saprospiraceae bacterium
CAAGAAGTAGAAGCAGTTTGTGATGCTATTGGTTATGATTTTGATGGACTAAAAAAGGCAGACCCTAATAACCCAACAAGTAATTATGCATTGTCTTACTCAAGTTTCGTGGTACCTCTAGTGAAAGCTGTACAAGAACAACAAACTGTTATTGAACAACTCAGTCAAGAGAAAAAAGATTTAGAAAGTTTATTGACCGATCTTTCCAATAGGGTGAAAGAATTGGAAACTAGAATTGGAAACTAGAGGATTGAATCCTCTATTTGTTAATCATAATTCTATAATATGTTTCTATTCCAACAATCTATAAAGATCACTATACCTATCGTATGCCTAGTGCATTTAGTATTCAACTTACATGCTCAAGATTGTACAGTCTTAGATATGAAGTTTAGTCAAAATTGGCAATACTTTTCCACTAACACCTGCATAGCACAAGATGAGTACGATTCTTATATACGTATTACAGCTCAAGATCATGAATTAGACTATATCGTTCTTGAGAATCTTCATGGTTCAATGCAATTGACAATAAGTAGTCATACTGATAACCCGTGTACAAGTGACACTGGTCAGACTCATATTTTGGGGGCGGGTGAAAGTCAAAAATTAGTCTGGTCTGAAGGAATGCATAGCCTTCGACTGAAGAGTTCCCAAATATGTAAGTATAGGGTAAAAACTATCTACAAGCAGGTAATAGGAAAATGCGACCAAGTCATTAAGAGGTTCAATGATCAGAATTTTCCTACTGAATTAAGTCCTCTTTTGCCAGGTTTAAATTGTTTTGATATCTGTACAAACACAAAATCTTCTAATCTACTGTATGAGACTAATGGAATAAAGACAGCAGTAAATTCCTCAGTTCGATGGTTAAAAATACCTGTCGATGAAGTACAAATGATCATAAAAACATCAGTTCAGTCTTCTCGAGAGTCTTCCGAATTTTATATCTATTGGTACGGTATAGTTGATGACAAAGTATTTTTTGTAAACGAATTTGAGCTAGATAATGAAGGAATAATCATGCAAGCAGATGATTATGATTATATCTTATTAGGAATTGCAAATACGGCTGGATACACAGACCCATTTACACTTTGCTTAAAGAAGTTTCCTTTCAATACTTCTTGTACTGATTTTTTTGACCAAACTGGTCAAGACTTAAGAGTGATTTATACGAGTAAAGGCTCTTCTTTCAATGGTCCATATCTCTTTGGAGAAAAAGTCACTTTTGAATACAATTTGAACAATTGGATTCCTATCAATGAGAATTGGGTTCATGGCATTGTTCTGGATTATGGTGTGGGTTGGAAGAACCTCCTGGAAGACCAATTAGGAAGACCTGAAGTTATTCTCTTTGAAGAAGGCAAACTTGATACGATACCTGTAGACCTTCAACTAGAGCTTTTACAAGAGGACACGCTCCATATTGAGAACTTAAGTACTCGATCGTTAATAATACCAGGCTGGTATCACAACTTATCCACCAGGGGTCCATCAGGTGACAATCCAAAATTGAAGTGGGGCCAAGAATCTTTCAGGATAAGAGAGCACCATGACGTGCCGCTTTATACTTTTCAGTTCACTTTGATTGCTGATAGTTTACCAGAGTGTGACTTACAATTAGATGCTTATGTCGGAGTTAAGCCAATCCCCGACAGTAAAACTGGAAGGTGGTATCAAAGTGGGTGTGAGGACATTCCTACAGTTGAGGCTGTTAGTTATATCAGCTGTTGCAATTATTCGCCTGAACACACTTTTCAGGATTCTTTGCTTTGTTCAGGAAGTTCATATGATTTTACGTCTAATACATTGGAGCAGTGTACTTACGAAATCGTGAATTCGCCGAAAAACACCTATCCTTCTGGTGAACAAGACTATAAAACACTATTAAAGCTATCCAATACGCTACAAGAAATTGACACTCTACAGATTGTAGTAACATGGGTAGAAGAGTCTTGTGAGATTACTTATTTTTTCGAACTTTTAGTCAAACCAGAAGGGCAAATTAAGAATAAGTCAATCGATGACACATGTGACAATCCTTCGGCTTTCGATTTAACCCAGTATTTAGTAAAGCAGAGTGGTGATGAGACCATTGTCCCTATCTACCCTGAACATCTGAAAGGAAATATCTTACAGGGTATTAATGGTAGCCATACTATATCCTCCAAGGAGAAGCTGAAAATTGATCTAGAATTTGACTCAGAAGCTTTCTGTTACAATCCCACAACCCTAGACTATAACCCTAAAGACTGCGATACAAATAATGAATATTTTTCTTTTGTGATTTCTCCAAATCCTGCAACATCAGATGCTTTTCTTTTAATAGACAATCAAACTGAACATACAGATTGGATGTTGTCGATTCGTGATGGTAAAGGCTTTCTCATTCAGACTTTACAACTTTACATACCTCCCAATCAAATCTTTAACAAAAGACTATTTCTTGATCATCTGAGAGATGAATTGTACCAAGTCTCAATTGAATCTCATGGAGTGATAGCTAGCCAAACACTTATAAAAACAAATTAATATGAAGCGGAGTCTCAATAATTTGCATATTGCCTTTCCATTAGTAGCTTCATTGCTTGTTGTTACAGGTATACAGGCTCAGTCTATCATTAATCAACATATCCTGGAAGTACATCTTGAGCAAACTTCAGCGCTGAATAAGATGCATGTCAACAGTAGTACATCTTCCTTTAGTGACAACTTATTTTCCAGTATTTACGAAAGTGATTTTGATATAAGCTCTGTTAACGATATTCGTCTCCATAAGGTATTGAATTCGGATATTGTTGAATTGGAATTTTATATAGAGCCTGAGAATAATGAGTTAAACATCGGATTTCAAGAATATCAAAATATAGTAAATAATAATAATTACGTGTTCGATTTTTCTGGAGCGCCTAATATGTATAGGATAGCAGCTCCAGGCTACTTATCTCAATTTGAAAGTTATGACATAGATACCAATTTTAGAATATTAAAATGTCCAAATGGTTTTGCCTTTCTAGTTGATAATGTAACAGTCAAATTAATTCCTGTTGACCCAAATGCAATAACTCAGTATGAAGGCAAAGTGGCAGTACAATCAGCTCCGGGCACAGATGTATTACTCTATTTTAAGCAGCTTGATGATTGTGTGAATGTAGATAGATATAACAAGTTTTCTGTACTCAAAACTGCTATACCAGTATCAGAAACTCTTATTGAGAATAGAGAACTCAACTTTTATTACCTCCAGAAGTATGCGATAGTTAAGGACCAAAATGATACTATCAAGGTTACAATACTTTCGAATGATAACACCGAAATGTATACTACACAACTTCCTAATATTTATGGGTCAAACTTCCATTCAATTAATCTTGATGATATTGGGAATCAAACAGCACTTCCACCGCTCACCAACTGTTTGTTGAAAGTGGAGAATGCAAATAAGGGACTTATTTATTACTTAAGAATTACAGAAAAATTATGAGAAATACCTTAATGATAATCTGTGGCTTAGTCACAATAAGTTTAATGAATTGTAGATCAGAAATGAAGCCTAAGCATTTTCGAATGCACCTTTCATCTGCTGATCATCTAGAAGACCAAAATGACAATAGCATTCAAATGTATTTTCTGGATGTAAGTCTATCTGAGCAAATCAGTCATGAAGAAGTGAATCAGGTATTACAGTATCTAGACTTCGATTTTGCACAAGAAATCTTTGAACTGGAAACCAATGAAAGTCCCTCTATCTACCACAATGAAGGTGGTTTAGAAATCAGAAACTTCGAAAGAATAATTTTAGGGGTAACACAAAATGACTTAAGTCATGCTGAAGGTGCATTCCAAATTAAGAGCTCATTGTTTGGCAAGCTAGAGCTATTCGAAAACGAAATCATTTCAGGTCATTTTAAAGTAATATAATGAGAGTATTTAACAAACAGATATCTTTAACGCTATCACTTGTCATACTCTTTCAGGTGATAGCACCTACGTATATGATGGCACTAACTTCTGGACCATCTCAGCCTGAGTACTCATCATTCCAAACACTGAGTAGTACAGAGAATGTAGATCTGTTTACAGGTGATTTTAACTACAATATTCCCTTGTGTAATATTCCGGGTTCGGGAGGAGGATATCCGCTATCCTTATCTTATAACTCAGTCACAAATGTAGAGGAAGAGGCCTCAATGATTGGATTGGGATGGAACATCAACTTGGGGCATATTACTCGATCTATGCGAGGTCTACCTGATGACTTCAATGGTCAAAGAGTCAAGCGTAAAGTGGATATGAAAAAGGATATCACAGCTAGCATCAAGATGAAATTTGAGCCAGAATATTTTGGTTTTAAACCAAACTCCGGAGGACTGACAGTAGCAGTATCTGCTATGTGGAATAGTTATCAAGGAATTGGATTTAGTTTTAGTCCTTCGTATGGTTTTAAGAATCCTAGTCTTGCAGGCTCGTTGGGGTTATCGTTTAATAGTTTTGATGGGCTAAGTTATAATGGTAGTATTGGTGGTGAGATAGGGAAGAAAGATAAAGTAAGCTCTGGTACATTTGGATTTTCTGGAAATAGCATTGATGGTGTCCAATCACTCAACTACCAGAGAGTCATCAGTGGCTCACCTCTTAAATTGGCACTCGGTGAGAAATCTACACACACGCCTTCATATGATCTAGCTTATGAAGGAGTCGATGTTACTATTGGATTCAAGCCTAATATAGAGTTATTTGGATTTTCAGGTGGCGTACCTCTCTTGGGTAACTACTCCGAACAAGTACTTAGATATAAGAATCGATATGAACAGAGTGCAGCATATGGAACCATGTATTTGGAAAAAGGAATAAAGAAGGATTATGCACTTCTTGACTTCAACCGTATCAAAGAAAAACCTATTCATGATAATGTAGAAAACTTACCTTATGCACATCCAACTGAAGATATTTTTAGCCTTAGCACCGGTGGAGAAGGTTCTGGAAGTTTTTGCTTTTCTCGGTCAGATGTAGGTGTCTTTAAGGATAAAGAAGTAGTTTCTCATTCTGCTGGATTCTATGCCTATGGAGAATTTGGTCAGGGAGCTTTTTTGGAGACTGGAGGGGATCTAACGCTCAAAGCTGGCTCTACAAGTAATATTCCGAAGAAGGTTACTTCACTCTATAACTTCCAGTCCATTAATACAGATACAAAAGTTGACCAAGGACATTTTAGATTTATGTCTGAAATGTCTGCAGAAAGTCCAAAATTGGCTGATGAATGGACTGGCATCATGCAAGACTATGATCACATTAGTAAAGATGATCTTATAAGGTATCCACTAAAGAAGAATTCTCCATTCCAAAGGTCTGAAGTCTTGCCAGGAGTAATGTCATCCAACTCTATTTCGTCTGAATCTTTAGTATTGAGTAGTCAATCCACAGGACTCCATAGAAGTATAAGGAAGCCAAGGAGCACTGCGATACTATCATTTAATGGAGATGAAATATTACAACCTCAGGACGGATGTATAGTCCCATACTTAGATACAAAAATCTATTCCGGAGATCCATCGTTAGCAAATCATGCTAGTGAGCCAACGAATACACCAACAAGAATGTATGATAGTCGAATTGAGGGATTTATTGCCATTAATCCTCAAGGGAAACGCTATGTTTATGGACTTCCGGTTATAAATTCTGTGCAGAAAGAAGTCGTTGTTTCATACTATAATGCTAACGATCAAAGTCAGAATTTACCTTCTTCCACACTAGTTGATCTCATCCTTGAAAATGGTGCTCTCAAGCATAAGTTTTCGAATGATAACATCTTAAAAGGATGCAATAACTATTTGAAAGAAGAAACTACACCAGAGTACGCAAGTTCTCATCTTCTTACCTCGATCCTTGGTGATAACTATGTTGATGTGGACCCTACAGACGGCTTGCCTAATGATTCCGATATAGGAGATTGGGTGAGATTTGATTACATTAAATCTACTGACCAATTCAAATGGAGATTTCCATTTGCTGGCGGACAATTTAATGCCGGTAACCATAGTCTTATTGAGGATAATACTATATCATATAGCTACGGGGAGAAAGAAGTCTATTACCCATTTAGAGTAGAGACAGATTCTCATTATGCTCTATTTTACTATGAAGAAAGAAGAGATGCAAAGAGTGCAAGTTCCGAACTGCAGCAAATTGGTAGCACACAGTATGGTGCCTCTAGCTACAGACTCTCGTCGATAAAAGTATTTACCAAAGGGAAGCCTAATGCAAATAATCAGGACGTTCTAGAAAAAGAAATTCTCTTAACGCAAGAATACTTCGGTAGTAACGTACCCAATTCTGAGAATGGAGGCAAACTCTTTCTTACGGAAGTAAAGATTAATAATTATTCAAGCACTAGAGGTGAGCTTAATCCGTACAAATTTAGCTATCATGGAGAGTTTTCATATGCACCTAACGTATCGGACAGATGGGGTTGTCTAAAACCAATCGAGGGAAGCGATGAATCTCAGAATTATTTCGAGCCTTACGCCCTACAAACTGATCAGGTAAATTCTAACATCAAAACTTTCAATCTTAAAGAGGTTTACTTGCCTTCTGGCTCTAAGATTACAGTTGATATTGGTAGAGATCATTATGGCTATGTCCAAGATCGTGTTGCAACAAATATGGTTAAAATTGCAGGAATAGGTGAGTTGGGGAAAAACCAAATAGATAATATCGGTACAGATGCATTAAATATTTTTTTCAAACTGGCTGATGATTTGGATGGAGTCTCATTGAATAATTATATCAATGACCTCTACACTAATGAGGAGGGAAAGCAAGTCTTATTCAAATTGTATTCTAGGCTTGATGATCTTGACGAAGACAGCTATGAATATGTACTAGGAGCTGCTACGCTTGGCAATAATAATGTAAGGATGCATTCTGATGGTATCCATGGAATTATTACTCTGAGTAAAGTTCAAGATATCAACCTCAATCTAGAATTGTTTAATTATCACCCATTTCTCGTCGCAAATTGGCAATATCTTAAAATAAACCTCAGAAAGTTATTGCTACCGTCCGCTCCAGAACTTCCAAACCAATCTGAAGACTTGACTGGGACTGATCAGATATTGGCAGTCTTCAATTCTCTAAAGGAGAGTACGCTAAAAAAAGCTTTCGAGCTTTTTAAACAGTATTATCAAAGATGCTTTGATGCTTACGGACATTATATTGATTTAGACAAATCATATATTCGTCTGAATAGCCCTAATCGATTTAAATATGGTGGGGGAGTACGCGTAAATTCAGTATTGATGCAAGATATCTGGGATGGTGATAATCATAATCCGAGATATGGCAAGTATTACACCTATACAAAGAGCCTGGACACTGCAGGAAAGATATTAAGTAGTACCGGTGTTGCTTCTAATGAACCAGAAATGGGCAAAGAGGAGAACGCATTATTTTTTCTAGAAGAGTATAGAAAGGATCTCAGGTTTGGCACCGATTATTTGTACTTTGAACTTGCGCCTTATAATGACAATCATCTGCCTGGGGCAGTAGTAGGCTATGAAGAGGTAAGGGTAGAGAGCGTCTCTGGTAGACATTATAACCTGAGCCCGCCGAGCCAGAAGGAAGAAGTCGTCTCATCAGGTTTAGTAGTAAATGAGTATTATACATCCAAGGACTTTCCTACTATTTTTAAGAATACAGATGTAGAGCATTTTGGTTACTTCCCAGGATTGATTCCACTACCAGGTATAGGGCAAATCCAGAACCAAGCATTTACCGGAAGTCAGGGCTACTATTGTGAGACTAATGATATGCATGGCAAATCGAAAAAAGTCACGTATTATCCCCAACTTAAAGATGGACAATATGGTGAGAATGAAGTCTCAAGTGTTGAATATATCTATTCTTCAAAAGAAGAGAATTACTTCAGAGGTGTAGAATTGAAGTCCAGAAAAAAGCTTGTTAATGATAACAAGAGAATAGTCTTAGATCACGATAGTAACAGGACTATAAATGCAGAATTAGGTGTAACGAGAAATGTCTATGGAGATGTGAGACGGATCAATAGCACTTCGGGTGATGCAGGGCTACAGGTTAATGTTAATGCCATTGTCCCTCTATTTGTCCTTCCAGTACCATCGGTATTGCCTCAAATCGCTGTGGGCATATCTAATACTGAAACAGCAGTCCTTAATAAACATATTAGTAAGAAAGGCATCATAGAAAAGGTGATTGCAACTGACGGATTATCAAGAATTGAGACTTCCAATGAAGCATTTGATCCTTATACAGGATCTGCTGTACATACATCAGTAAATAATGCCTTTGATGATTTACTGTACAATTCAGGTTATCCATCTTATGCCAGCCATGCACGAATGGGACCTTCGTACAAAAACCTAGAGTACACCTACGGACATTTGTCAGAATGTAGTGATGAAGCAAATGCTCAGAGATCTTTGCTGCTAACAAATTATCCAGTATACCTGGATCCATGTTCTGGATATATGGCATTCAACAATAGAGTCTCTGATCTTTGTTTTATTCCTGGTGATGAAGTGTTGCTAGAGTGTTATGACGCTGAAACAAATGATAAAGTAGGTAAGACTTATGGCTACTTTATTAAAGCACATGAAAACTGCAATGTAGATGGGATTTACAATTACTTATTCGATTTCTTGGATGATAGCTTTATTGATAATGATTGTAAAAGATATACGATTAAAGTCATTAGATCTGGTAATCGAAATTTGTTAAGTGCTCAGTCACATTCTATATCCTCGCTTAAACAACCTCCAGCAGTAGAGTCATTAAATGATATGGAGCAAGTATTGAATGTCTCCTCAACGATTTATTCAGATAAGTGGCATTTTGATGGCCTCTATGAGGGGACGTGCAATTCTTCATCTAATCCAGTAAATACCAACCCTGCCATTTCATTAGGGTTTAATAATCCTTTCCACTCAGGACATTTAGGAATATTCCGACCAGAAGAGACCTATTCCTACCAAACTAGCAGACAGAACTCATCAGTGAATACAAAAGGGATATATAATAATGCGATTGGATTACTCCATACACATGACCCAGGCTATGTGGATAATCAAGGCTTTGGAAATTGGTTGAGAGGTGACCACATAACCAAGTATACCTCCTCGCATGATGTATTAGAGACAGTTAACGCCTTAGACATCTATGCATCCAGACTTAAGGTTAACCTTCAATCTAATCACCATGAAGGACAGGCAATTCAAGATGCAGTCTTAGCCTCAGCCCAGAATGCTAGGTATTATGAAACATGTAATTCGAGCTTCGAACCTTATGAATACTATCAGTATGACTCTCAAATGAATGCAGGTAGTCCTTATAACACAGTAGATGCTTCGAATAATTGTAACTTTCATTGGTATCTCGGCGGACAACCTCTGAAGACCAGTTGTGAAGAAGTGTATAATCATGCTAGAATTACGGGGACTTCAATCATTATTGATAAAGAGTATAATCCTAACAAGAGATTCCTTAATGGTCATATAGATGTCTATTATTCTGATCATAATGGGCAAGATTATTCACAGTTTAGTAGTCAAATAATCGGTGAAGATGACGATGGTAATGGAAAGACATTACTTACCATAGCTAATACAAACAATTGTGACAATTTGCTTAATCCTTCGCCACGCGTCAAAGTTGTAATACAGAGGCAACAACACGCTGGGTACACAGCTACGAACCCAAGTATATCAGGAGAATATGCTCATACTGGTAAGCATGCACTGTATGTAGAAGCAAATACACCTACCCAGTACAATTTTGCCAATTTGGATTTGATGCCGAATAAAAAGTACTTCATTTCATGCTGGGCTTACATAGATGATCCTGTGGTTGCTAATCTAGAAGACGCAGGCGTTGCACTTTCTGTGGGTAATGTCGGTCAGGTTGACATAAGTGCTTATGGCAACCGTATTGAAGGATGGCAGCAGTTTAGAGGCTGGTTCGAGCCAAAAACTAATCCTAACCTTCAAGTGCTCTACGTAAACTTTACGCCTGGTGGTCAAGCAGTCTATTTCGATGATTTTAGGATTCATCCTTATGAAGCTAGTATGGAGTCTTATGTCTATGATGCAGAGACTTACCAGCTAGATTATATACTTGACGACAATAATTACTTTACAAAGTATGTATACGATGGCAATGGACAATTGATATCCATTCAGAAAGAAACAGAGCGAGGTGTTAAATCTTTACAAGAATCAAGAACCTATATTAATCCAGTAGATAATGAATAATTCCTTATTAAAATACTTGTTCAGCCTGGCTTTTATCAGTGCTTTCGGGTCTGTCATATGTGCCCAAGATATTCTAGCTGATCTGCGGTCTATAGGTAGTGAATACTATGACCTCGATGCCAAATTTGTTTGCAATATCAACCAATTTATAAATGATCCTCATACTGACCAAAGCGTCAATATTGCTATGCGATACACGAAGCAAGGACAAGAAACATGCATTGAGAATGAGATGTATATGCTGTATTCGAATGCAGAAGAAAGAGTATTTGTAGACCATAGCCAGCAATCTATTTATTACAACCATATCTCGAACCTGCCTCAGGGTCTTATCACAGCGGACAATTTTACACAGTATTATGAATACTTATCCCAACTTCCAGAACCCACCTTACATATTACAGGACATCTCAAAAGATACAGCATAAACGGCTTGGAAACTTCCGGAATTAAAGACTATATCATAACTATTAACTCTGAGACCAGATATTTTGAGCAAATTGCTTACACGATGACATATCCTTATTACCAAGAAGTTACAGTGAATTTTGAGCTGCAGAACCTCGAGGCAAAGATTAGTAAGGATATTACTGATTTTGTACTTATCAAAGGTGATATCATCAGCCCCCATGCTGATTATCCCAATTATCAAATCTTAATCAACTGATATGCGTAACCTAAAGACCGTACTCTCCCTATGCATACTTCTCTTTGTTGCTCAGGCCTATGCACAGATAGTAGATAGGACCAATAAGGACTTTACATGGAAAGAAAAAAGTCAGTTTGGGTCAGAATTGTTGATCTTTGGAAGTAGTAATCTTCAAATCCATAATCAATACGCAAATCATGGGTATGCTCACTTGGCCAGTGAAGCAGAGATAAGACTTATATACACCAAAGATCAAATGTCTGATATTGCCGGTAGAATATGGACGTATGAACTTCAATACGTACTTCAAGATCAATCTGGTGCCGTCATTGGGCAGAATGCCATATCAGTAAACAATACAAATTCGGAAGCTAAACATAAGGCAGTTATACGCTATCCGTTATTAAGTAATATAACAGATCTTACTCTAGAGATAACAAGCCAAAATGCATCAGGTGATGTCCCCGATGATATTCGTCTAGAATTGCTCATATTACATGACAATCACATCTCTGACTTGATGACTGTAGATTGTATGCCCATTTTGACTCCAGAATATGCAAAAAACGAAATAGATGGAGTCGTAGAAGGTAAATCTACTTTGTTAGTAGAGTGGGAGTCTTCTCAGAATGCCCTGTACTATGACTTGGCTTACACTTTTATCGATAGTGAAGATAATGCTACATATAACAGTGATGCTGAGCTTTTTGACCAATCTGTGAGGGTAGAAACGGATAAGAATTGGATGGAACTCGATATTAGCTATCCAAGAGGAACTCTTTATGTTTGGGTCAGACCCGTCGGTTATATAGATCCAGCAAATGACCCTGATCTCGTAGCGGCTAGACCCTGGGAATTATTAAAGAAGGCTTCTATTGCTATCCAAGAAGTCGGCGGCTCGCTAGTAGCACATGAAGCAGATAAAAATTGGAGTTTTCAGACTTCCTTTGCAGAAGAAGGAAAGTATAAGAAAGTCATGCAGTACTTTGATAATTCCTTAAGGTCCCAACAGACATTGACGTATCTCAATGATGAGTCTACAACATTGATCTCAGAAACAGATTATGACCATGAAGGAAGACAAGCTGTACAGATATTACCAGCACCAAGCAAAACACAGGCTAATAACTTATACTATCAACCTGAATTCAATCGAACAATCTTAGGAGATCCCTACGATGCTACACATTTTGATCAAATTGAGATTACTTCCTTAGGATCTCAATCTGGTGCAGGTCTGTATTACAGCTCAGAGAATATTGCAAACCAAGATCTTGCCCAAGGATTACATAATGGATTCATTCCTGATGCACTTGGTTATCCCGTAGTGCAAACAAAGTATACAACAGACAATACCCAACGGGTCATAAGCCAGGGAGGAGTAGGTGCTCAATACCAGATTGGTACAGGGCATGAAACAAAATATTATTATTCCAATCCGAGCCCAACCGAACTTCGTAGGCTATTCGGAAGCGATATTGGTGATGCCAAACACTACAAAAAGGTCTACACCGTAGACCCCAACGGGCAAACATCTACAAGCATTACAGATATCCAAGGTAATGTGGTAGCCACTGCTCTTGTCGGTGATTCTCCAGAGAATGTTCTACCACTAAATTCTAATAGATCTGCTCTTGAATTGATAACTTTCCAACTTGTCACAGAACACGTGAACGATGGTACCATCATAGCGTCTACTAATACGTATTACAAAGACGATGATCTCTCAGAAACTATAGGTATCAATTATCTTGTCAATCCTCAAAAGAAGGAAGTCGTTCTCAATGGAGTGACACATTGTTTGGAATGTGCTTATAAGCTCACGATTGCAGTGTATGATGAATGCAATGTCCAAGTGGCCGAAGAGATCAAATACCATAATAATCAAGAAGAGCCATTAACCGTGGGCCCATGTCCAGGTTTTGCGGAATCCCTGCAACTCACGCTTAACCTCGAATTGTCAAGGCAAGGGACTTATACTATAGTCAAAACTCTAGAGACACTTAACCCTGAATTCTATGGAATAGCTCCTGTACTTTCTGATCTCATCGACATCGATCAGATCACTACTACAGTTACTGAGCATGTTGATGATCTATCGTGTTACTTGACTTGTGAGCATTATTGTTCAGAAATGTTTGCTGGCGGGATGGTGACATCTTACGATGTGTGCCTCGAACAGTGTGAGGCTCAAGGGCTTATCGACGCCTCAACAACACAATGCGAAATACTCTTCGATAATATCACTATGCAGATTAACTCGGTAGAGCAAGGTCTTCTGATAGATGATGGCGTGATCCTAAACTTCTTGGCTTCTAACTATGACTGGAGCCAGCATCTTGCTGAGGATGTAAATCTTGAAATTATTGATATTACAGGTGAGGTCTTTATACTTTTTCAGAATGTAGATGGAGATTGGTATCCTTTTGCAAACAATCAATTTTTTGAAGAATTACAGCTATTTGGAGAAGATAACACGGTTGTGACAATAAGCTTTGATGGGAGTTTAGGGCCCCTTGCACTACTCTTCGATAGAAGTGGGCCAAGTGCTGTATGGCAAGATCAATTTGCCCAATTTTTAGCACCTGCTCATCGAGAATTTTGTCACGTAGAACTTTGTAGAGTCCTTGAAGAGTCTAGGCAGTATGAATACAGCTTGCTCAAATACGAAAGTCTAAAAGATATTTTTCTTGCTAAGTCTATTCCTTTTGGACCTGAGATAGAAGCTGCCACCATTCAGAACCTGATAGTTACGCTAATAAGCGAAGACCCCTTCTTTCCCAATTTGCTGAATTGTAATGGTAGTACAGCAGAGCAAAGGATGTTGTCCCTCCTCGAAGATTATGAATCGATAGCAGAGAGTCCTACCGATTTTTGCAGTGTAGTATCCGATAATACAGCAGACTGCGACTTCTATCATTTTGCAGCTTATATGATCAAGTACCTAGCTGAAGAAGACGATTTTCCGCAAGAAGCTACACAAGCTGTTTGGAATTTAGTCTACACAACATACACCACATTTAAGCAAACAATCATAGAAGATCAAGATTGCCGCAATGGATGTAATTTCTCAGATGCACAAAGCGAATACACCTTAATCACACAAAGCCTTGCTAGCCAAATCAATAGCTATGAAGAAATCATGGAAGTGGTCAATACACTGCATAATGATATCCAACCTCTGGTATGCGAAGAACGTGAAGAAGTCTATACACAAGCATTTGTAGATCTGTATGGGCTTTCTGAGACCACTGTTCTAGCATCTACTTACCAAGCTGATCTGGATCAATACTGCGTTAATCAGTGTACGTTCCTAGAAGGATCATGCTCGACAAATTATACAGCAAATAATCAAATCATTACTACCAACAATCAAGGATGTTCATATGAGCATGGTCCTGCTGGATTTATGGGATTTATTATTCCTGAGGATCATTATTCTTCTCAGCACTTTACCTTGATTCCTTATGATCAATATCCCTATATTGATGTATTGGATAATGTCCCGTTTCCCGCAGGATTTGATACTGATCAATGCGAATTTACCTTTAACAAGGAAACAGAGAATATGGTCTTCTTCAAAGAAGGGAGAGTGCCTGGAAAACGAAGAGTTGTTGTCCACATTAATGACTGTAGGACAGAAGAAGACCTAGAAATCCTCGGAGTCGTGGCTTATAGTGCTATATGTGTGCCTAACAGTAGCTCAACCATCTATAAGTATGAAGAATGTAGTCAGGCAAGAAATATCCACGGAGACATTATCATAGAGTGGGAGCCCGACACAGGACCACATAATTATTTAGGGGATGTCATCAGAGTCTATGCACTCAATGCAGATGGCAAGACCATATCGATACAATATAATCAGGATTACGACTATCAAGTACCACAATTTTATTATTACAATACGAGTGATAACGTCATTCATCTTAGAGACCTCCAGGATGTCTACAATACTATGGTAGAGCTTTGTCCTGAAGCAGACTGTGACTATACAACACCAGAAGCAAAAGAACTCATCACTGATATCTGGGACTGTGAGAAGACTTGTGGTAATATGGATCCCTGCATGGAAACTATCCTCGATGATATCATTACATTCTTTAATTACGAACTCGTTATAGGAGGTGCCACGCATGAGGTGACATCCTTTGGAGAGGCAGGCGATTGTTATACGGAAATGAAGTTTCATTTTTTCAAAGACAACTGTCAGGAATATAGGTGGTACATAGAAGTCTATGGATCACCCTATCTCAATAATCTCTTTAATACAGATGACCCTTATGTAGTATTTAGGCTGCTCTCGGAAGATGGACTCACTCCTGCACTCTGCGTACCAGAATGCATACCTGATGGCTCTGACTTAACAGGTGGTATCGCCAATGAAGAAAGAGAAGTCTGTAACGTCACAATCGAGAATTACAGACCGTCCAACATGAGTTATGCTATGATTGATCTTAATGTAGATCAAGCGAAGGTCTTAACTCCAAAGATTAAGTTTCTATTTAAGACCAAAGCAGCCAATGCACATCAAGAGGGCGTCATGGCTTACTTTCAGACTGTCTATCTAGCTATCGAGAATAAGTCGAATAACGCGTCAATAGAAATCGTCACTGACTGTGAGACTCCCATAACAATACCCGATCTAGCAGATGATTGCATGGAAGAACTGTCAGAGTATATTACAGATCTGGTTACGGAAGAGATCCAGCTGCAGCAACAGCAATATATGGACATCATTCTCAATGCAGATTGCTTAGATGGTATCAATGAGACATATTCGCTTGATGCCAAACTTTACGAGCACCACTATACGCTCTACTACTATGATCTCTTAGGAAACATCGTGAAGACTGTGCCACCAGCAGGCGTCAGACCTGTACCTAGTACGAACTTTAATGCTAATGGAGTATGGGACGGTACCGAGCCAAAACACCTCAAAACCACTGAATATACCTATAATAGCCATAATCAGATGCTCTCATCCGATACGCCTGATGCAGGGAAGACCACATATATATATGATGACTTACAAAGGATGCGATTTTCGCAAAACGCTGAGCAGCAAAACGGAAAATATAGTTATACGAACTATGATGACTTATCTCGAGTAGTAGAAGTCGGTGAGGTGTCTGGTATTAGTATCAATGCTGCTAATGCACAGAATGATCCGCTCATTAATGATCCAGCATTTCCAGGACAGAGTCAACAAAAAGTAGATATCAATAAACACTACTATTCTGACTATGAAGATACCGGATTTGACTTTGGGGTCAACCGGAATAGGATAGTCGTCTCGAAAAGAATTTACGAAAAAGAAGATGACGATAATATCTTACCTGTATCACCTACTGTCGATGATAATGTGACTTACTACAGCTATGACATCCATGGCAACGTCAAGCAATTAAGGCAGTACATTGGTAAGCACATCAAGCCAAAAACAGTCAACTACAGCTATGATCTGATCAGTGGCAATGTCAAGGATGTAGGTTATAACCTAGGTCATGAGGATCAGTTTTATTACAAGTATACCTATGATGCTGACAATCGGATAAGGCAGTCTTATTCTTCAATGGATGGTATGCTATGGAGCGAATCTGCAAGGTATTTCTATTACCTCCATGGACCACTAGCTAGAGCTGAGTACGGTGATAGGAAGGTCCAAGGACTAGACTATACCTATACACTACAGGGATGGATCAAGTCAGGTAACCTACCAGTAGAAAAAGTAGACGAAGAGCCAGGGATGGATGGCAGCGCGACACTACATCAAAATAGTCTGGTAGGACTAGATGCGACGAGCTACTTACTGAGTTATAATACACAGGACTATGTGCCTATATCAGGCCAAGTGCTTTCTCCACAAGAAACAAGCTTGTGGACAAGCGCAGGAAATAGTATCTTAGGGAATGGACTCTATAATGGGAACATAGCCGCCATGATTAATTCTAATCACTATCTCCACCAGCCATTAGCCTATGGGTATCAATATGATCAACTCCATAGGATCAATAGTGGTAGTGCCTATCTAGACCAAGCAGGACAATGGACAGGGGCTAGTTATAACACGAGTTACACCTATGACCCAGATGGGAATCTCTCATCATTGGAAAGAAATAATCCTGACCAACAAGGTGTAATGGATCTGCTATCTTATACATATCCGAGTCTTACTTCGCCTCAGCCTAATGCTCTTCAGGCAGTCACAGATATCGGTGACGCTGGCACGGATCAAGTCAGTGGTGTGAATAGTTATAAATATGATGCCATAGGTAACTTGGTAAATGATATCGCTCAAGGTACCTCTATAGACTGGGATGTGTACAATAAAGTCAATAGTGTGACCGCAGCGTCTGGTAGATCAGTGGATTATAGTTACGATGCAGCAGGTAACAGAGTGGTGAAGAATATGTTCGATAGAGAGCAGACCATCTATGTCAGAGATGCTCAAGGTAATATTCTGAGCACCTATACCACCATTGAGGGCAATCTCACTCAAAAGGAAGTCCATCTCTATGGTTCATCAAGGTTAGGTGTCTTAAAGACAAGAAGAGTAGAAGATGTCTTACCAGGACCATATCACAGTGGACAGCTCGATTATACCCAATCACGCTATGAACTCAGTAACCATCTGGGTAATGTACTTACTACGGTGACAGGAAGGAGAGAAGGACAAGACGATGATGGTAACAAAAGAGCTGAGAGTTATGCGGCAGAGATCGCCAGTGCGCAAGATTACTACCCCTTCGGTCAGACTATGCCAGATCGGAGTATGACGAACACTGTGTTACTTGATGGAGATCACCGCTTTGGCTTTAATGG
>JAHDEL010000060.1 GCA_020628855.1 Saprospiraceae bacterium
AAAAAAACTAGTTGCAACAATAGATGGCCATACCATATGCAGCTTTGTTGTAAGCGCTAGGGGTATCATTGTCCGTTAAGCAATATTCTGCCTGCGGTCGACAAAACAAATTCTTTAACTGATTCTATTCTGAATCATTCAAGTGAATTACTTAAATATTCTATACATATTCAAAAGTAAGTACACTTTATGTTGACTTGAATGAAAAAGAACAAATAGTGCCTGTGCCATTACGAATTAGTGAACTAAGAAACATCTCTAGTTTCTCACCTACCCATCAAAAGTTGAGCAGTTTTCTTAAGTCTATTTAATCAAGTACTTTATACTTAGGTACGAAGTGGTTGAGATAAAATAGCATACCCAGATAAGTAATTATTAAGGTAGGTACACTAGTATTAAAGCCTAGATCAAATTCTGGAATACCAAATAATTCTCTAAATGAAGTCGTAGCTATAGACAACATAAATACAATTCCAAAAACAAATAATCCAACTATATAGGCTTTGTTCTTAGAACTACGTTGAACTCCTTTTTTTCTCTCTTGGCTAAAGAAATACCAAAGTATTCCGACAGTGGCAACGGCTTCTATCGCTATGGCCTGATATACATTTGTAGCATAATTGCCTAAACCTACAGCCCCCGAATCCACTCCAAAAATATGGTGCGGATGACCAGAAAAGAAATCTAAAACAAAATGCCCGAGTACTAAGGCCATACCTACTAGACCTATCTTGTTATCCTTAAATAAAAATTTACCAATAAAGAATATGATAATCAGCCAAAAGATGAGAGGAACTAAGTCATGACTGTAGAGCATATTGACAGCCATATTGCTCACCGTTGTATCAAAGACATCATCAGGTGTCGTCCGCTCTAGCCCAAAGTAGTGAAAGGCAAACCACAACATGTCTTGCAGCTGTGAGGCAAATAAGAAATAGAGCAATGTCCCTTTTGGGTATTTCTGGTAAGCAACCAGAGCGGTGGCATAGTGTCCTGCTAACATATCCGAAAATTATTACTTTAATATTTAAAGCAAAGCTAACTATAAATACTTTATTTTTTAAAGTATTATCTTTGTTTTAATGAAAATGAAGTTTCGATCCACGTGTATGATTGCCTCTGCACTTGACCTAATCGGTGACAGATGGTCCATCTTGGTTATACGCGACATGCTGCTTCATCACAAAACGACTTTCAAAGAGTTTGTTGCTTGCGATGAGAAGGTGGCAACTAATTTATTATCATCAAGATTGAAAGAATTAGAATCGTTGGAAATTATAACTAAAAACAAACTTCAGGGTAACAAAAAAGAAAACACCTACCTACTCACTGACAAGGGAATAGATTTAGCTCCGATAATTATGGAGTTGGTTCTCTGGAGCGATCTATACGTGAGAAAATACCATCCAGAAATGAATACTTCCGAAACAGTTAGTATGGATAAAAATGCTGTTATCACTAATACTAAAAACCAATACCGGTTATTTGCAGATCAATTTAAAAATCAAATAGTGAAATAGTAATTACTTGGAAAATCAAATAAGAAATTAAAAAGCTCTACACTCAAACACTTTACAATGTATAAAAACACTTATCTCTTTATTCTGGTTATTGTCGTGTTTTCAGCTTGCAAAGAAGATGACCCCACCATGTCAGACAATGGAATACCTACTGTCCGGAATGAATCCACTTTTTCTGTTTTAATGGATCAAGATATCACCTTTGCAGAGGGGCTTGGCCATAATGCAATGAGTACCACTCCCTTTGCTATTCCTCTACTTTTGGATATTTACTACCCCGATAATACTTCTACAAATAGACCTTTGTTTATGTTTATTCATGGAGGTGGTTTTACAGGAGGGATCAAACATAAACCTGAAATTGTAGACATGGCAAATTATTATGCATCGAGAGGATGGGTTTTTGCTTCTATAGACTACAGAACTACAGAGGAGTTAGGGACAATACAAGGAATGACTCCTGAAGGATTAATTACATTCTATAAAGGTATGGCACCACAAGAGTGGATTGAGAATGCCTTAGAAGGCGCAGAAACACCAGATCAAGTTAAGCAAGCTACAGCAATGTATCTGGCCCAAAGAGATGCAAAAGCAGCATTACGATGGTTAGTAGCCAATTCTGACACCTATGAAATGAACACAGACTTTATTACCGTTGGAGGAGCCTCTGCTGGATCTATAACTGCAATTGCCTTAGGCATTTCTAATCTGGAAGATTTCAGAGACGAAATTACAATGAATGATGATCCCTCCCTGTCAACAACAAATTTAGAAGAGATATATGATGTAAAAAGTATGGTATACTTCTGGGGTTCAAAAATAAAATTAGACGTCTTTGAAGGAGTCTATAACTTGCATCGATATGACGAGAATGATCCTGAATTATTCATGGCACATGGTACTGCAGAAGATCCGGTAACACCATATGAAGGAGCAATAGAACTTCAAAACATTTATGATTCTATAGGTGTGTACCAAAGACTGGAGACAATTCAATTACCAAACGGCAACCCCGCAGGACATGGTGCTTGGAATGGAGTAGTAGAAGAAAAAGGCATATACGAATTGTCCTTTGACTTTTTAGTCGAAAGACAAAATTTGAATGTTGAATAATGCAATTAAATCTGGAGATTAGATTCTCAATATAATGTTGAACCTATATGAAACTTAATAGCAACTACTACATACTAATACCCTATTTAGTTGCTATGATTATAATATGTCAAGGCTGTATCCAATGGGCAGCTCGAGCAAAAGACAAACTCCCAGAAGAGACTGCCTTGGACAGGTCCTATTCTTATGATGGCAAGGTAATTATCATTGGAGCAGGAGCAGCTGGAATGGCAGCGGCCAAAGTATTCGAACAAAACAACATAGATTACACAATCCTTGAGGCAACAAATCGATATGGAGGCCGACTCAAAAAAGATACAACGTTAGCTGATTTTCCAATAGATGTAGGTGCCGAGTGGTTACATAGTGCTCCTATCACCTTGAATGTTCTCAAAGGCAAGAAAGGCTCTGATATTGATGAAGAACTCATCTCATATAACCTGAACCATACAGCAACTTGGGATGGAAAGAATTACAAAATCAATCCAAAATGGGAAAACAATTTTAGGTACAACTTCATGCCTGAGTCAAAATTTAAAAATTCTACTTGGTATGATTTCGTAGATCAACATCTAGGTTCTTCCGTTAAACATAAAATCCAATTCAATACTCTAGTTACAGCTATAGATTATTCTGGTGACAAGGTTGTCATAACGACAGAAGGTGGACATACCTATAAAGCAGATAAAGTCATCGTAACGGTATCATTGGGTGTATTAAAATCGAAATCAATAAGCTTTTATCCAGAACTAGACAAAGAAAAAAGAGGAGCAATAGAATCAGTAGACTTTTTAACCGGATTTAAGCTTATTATGAAATTTTCTGAAAAGTTCTACCCTGATGCTATCAGTTGCGAAGTGAATGATGGTGAAAAGGTCTACTATGATATTGCATTCCGCAAGGAGTCCCATAGCAATATTCTAGGAGTACTATGCCGTGGAGCTCAGGCAGAAAAGTACTATGCTCTTAATTCCGAACAAGAGATCATCGACAGTCTCCTTCAAGAATTAGATTTGATTTTTGATGGGAAAGCAACATCTTCATTTCAGGGAGAATATATACTAGAAGATTGGGGGCATCATGCTTTTACCCTAGGGACCTGGACTCAAGCTATTATGGAAAAGCAATCGCAATTAAATAATTTGAATCGTCCTTTAGACAATAAAGTCTATTTTGCTGGTGAGATAAATGATGTTTATCAGCAAATGGGAGTACCAGGCGCAATACTTTCGGGATACCACATGGCAGATAAAGTATTAGCTGAAAAATAAAATTGGACATTGGAATGAATGGATGAGTTAATAGAATATATCGAGAAAAGCCTTCCTCTCTCTGAAGAGATGAAACGTGATTTGGTGAAAATTTCAAAAGTCAAACATTTAGAAAAAGGAGAAATCGTTCTATCAGAAAAATCGCATAGAAAAATTCAGGTTTTTGTGGTAAGTGGATGTCTTCGTTCATTTTACAAATCAGAAAAAGGAAAAGAACATACGCTACAATTTGCTATAAAGAATTGGTGGATCAGTGATTACATCACCTTGTTTTCTAATGCAAATTCGATAATGTGCATTGAAAGTCTTTCTTATTCCAAGGTCATCCTATTTGAAGAGAAGGAACTAGATAAAATCTATAAGCAATATCCCACTCTTGCTATGGTTCAACGAGTAGGGCTTCAGAATAGAATCGCTGCACTCCAAAAAAGAATCTTAGGCCTATTGACACTTTCTGCAAAAGAAAAGTACCAAAGGTTTCTAGATGAATACGAGTTTTTTGAAAAAGTAATACCAAATTATCAGATTGCCTCTTTCCTAGGAATTACTCCTGAAAGTTTAAGTAGAGTACGAAAAGAGATTGCCCTCTCCTAATTTCTTATCATAGATCAATTTTAATCCCGCTATACAATCTGACCTTTGTGCTAAATAATGTACAATGGAATATTTAGAAATATTGAAGAAGCGCTATGCTACAAAGGCGATGAATGGTAAAGTCGCTCCTCAAGAGAAAATTGATTGCATTTTGGAAGCTATAAGATTAGCTCCAACTTCTAGTGGTTTGCAACCTTTTGAAGTATATGTGATCACAGACAAAGAAGTAAAATCTAAAATAAAAGAGATTGCATGGAATCAATCTCAAGTCACTGACTGCTCACATCTATTAGTTTTTGCTGCTTGGAATCACTATACCGCAGATAGGATAAATCACATGTTTGATTTGACTAATGAAGTCAGAGGATTTAAAAATGAGGGTTGGGAAAATTATCGCCAACAGCTGCTAGCGAATTATCCGCAAAAAGATCCTCAACAAAACTTTGAGCATGCAGCACGTCAAACATACATAGCTTTCATGTCCGCAATCACACAAGCAGCAGCACTAGGTCTTGATAGTACACCGATGGAAGGATTTGATTCTACTGCATTAGACGGCATCCTGAATCTGGAAGAAAAAGGTCTGAAGAGTACCTTACTTCTACCTATTGGATACAGAGATGCAGACAATGATTGGTTAGTCAATCTTACGAAAGTTAGAAAACCAATGGAAGAATTAGTCAATTATATTTAAAACTAAAGACATGTTAAAAAAGTTATTTGGTATTGCACCAAAATTAGAATCAGATGGCTCCTTTAGTCCTTCAAAGTTGGCCCTTAAAATTGGAGTTCCTGATAAAACAGATTTTGAGAACATTTCATACCAGAAGTACAATGGCAAGAAGCGTAAAATCTTGATAATCTGTACAGAAGAAAAGAATCTCAAAATGAAAAATGGTAAGTATTTTTCTACTGGAAACCATCCTGTGGAAACCCTACTTCCAATGCTTCATTTAAAGAATGCAGGCTTTGATTTTGAAATTGCAACTCCAACTGGAAAACCAGCAATTTTCGAAATGTGGGCTTTCCCGAAGAAAGATGAACAAGTTAAAGCAATTTACGAGGAACATAATCCATATTTTAAAAAGCCACTAAGCCTTTCGGATTTTATAAATAAATCTTTCAAGCAATCAGATGACTATGCTGCTGTCTTTATCCCTGGTGGTCATGGAGCCATGATTGGTATTCCTGAAGATAGGAATGTCGCTAAAATACTTAGATGGGCCCATGAAAATGATTTATTCACCATAAGTCTCTGCCATGGACCAGGAGCTTTCCTTTCAACAACTTTAGACAAGAAAGACTTTCTATACAAAGGATATAACTTGGCCGTATTTCCTGATTCAGTTGATAACCAAACGCCAATGATTGGATATCTCCCTGGCAAAATGCCCTATGGGTTAAGTGAGCAACTAAAATCCCTTGGAGCCAAGCTAATGAATTCAAAAATGGACAAAACCGTTTGTGTTGATAGAAAATTAATTACAGGCTCGAGTCCGTTGGCATCAAATGAACTTGGGAAATTAGCTGCAACAGAGTTATTAAAAGCACTACGACATTAATGCAAAAGAAATTAGTAACAACAATGGCGATTAGAACTAAAACTAATCGCCATTCTTATTGAGTAAAATAACTATCAACATATTCGAAAGAATAAACACAACCACTAACAAGCGAAAACCACGTGATACCTTAACTGGAACGCTTAGTCTCGTCAACCCGTCAGACAAATCCCCTCCCCTTTCGCTAAGTAATCGAACTCAAGTAGTCGTTGAGCAAATCAGTGCCCTACTCATGCTGATGACGGAATTTGATGTGACTCCTCAGCTCTCTTTAAGAAAAAGTACTTGTACCTGATTCCTACAGAATTCTCCGGTAGATGTTATGGATTAATGCAGATGTACACCACAGTCCACGCTCCACCGTATTTCTTATTTTTTACCTCTACAGATCAGATTTCAACATAAAGGCTTATTTGGTATAATTAAAGTAAAACAGTGAATAATTAGTAGAAACAACAATGATAACAGATTCCTTTAAGTAAATTAACAGTTAAGGAAAGTGGCAATTTGATTAAACAATAGATTTTACAATGAAGAAATCAATACTATTCAGCATAGTCTTTTCACTTAGTACTTGCAATATTATAAATGCCCAGACTGTAGACATTCCTGACCCTGAGTTTTTAGATTTCCTCATCTCAAAGGGAGTAGATTTAAATGGAGACTCACAGATACAACTTGAAGAAGCAAGTACATTCTCTGATCCTTTGGATATCCGATTTACGGACATAGTAGACATCACTGGAATCGAAAATTTTGATGCTGTCCAGATTGTACAATTAGTGAGGAATGAAATGCTTGGATTTGCAGATTTAAGTGGAATGGAGAGTCTAGAAATGTTATCTGTTTTGGAGCAAGATTTACTCCAAGAATTAGTACTTGAGAATCTTGAGAATCTCCATTCAATAGCATTCCACAACAAACGAACAATAAATGAAGATTACTAAGTATGATCAAGTTTGGGAACTTTGGAAGAACTATAAAGATGCAATGCAAGCATATGTATTGAAGAAGACAAAAGATCCAGAGTTAACCAAAGACTTGACTCATGATATACTACTAAAAATTCATAAATCATGTTGTTCTAAAAATGAGATACAAAATGTGCGTTCATGGTTATTTCAAATTACCTATAACACTATGATTGATCATTTTAATATTCAAAAGAAAATAAAGCAGTCTAAAGTATCGAACCCTGAACCTGTGATGGATGATATTTATCAAGAACTGGCAGAATTTATTGAGCCACTCATAAACCTCCTTCCTGAAAAATATGGAATACCCTTAAGCATGTCAGATATAGAAGGAATTAAACAACAAGATATTGCTGATAAGTTGCAACAAAGCTTGACAGCTACCAAGAGCCAGATTCAAAGAGGTCGAAAACTATTAAAGGTCGAAATCCATTCTTGTTTTCACATAAAAGAGAGTAAAACAGCGGGACTTTTTGATTTTGATGTAAAAGAAAGCTGCAGTACACTCCAAAAAATTATTCATGAAAAAAAGTAAATCTTGCGTCTTTCTTAAGTCCTATTCTGTCTTGGTGTAAATAGTTCTAATTGATTATATTTTCATCAAAAAATAAATACAGCAGAAATGAAATTATCGCAAGTAAAACAAGCATTAAAAGGATTGCAATCTATAGGCTTTCAATTGCCATCTGGAGAATTAGTACCCAAACATTTTCATGTTACAGAAGTAGGGAAAATCACCAAGCACTTTATTGATTGTGGTGGAAAATTAAGAAACGAAGAGGTTGTAAATTTCCAACTTTGGAATGCAGACGACTATGATCACAGATTAAACCCAGAGAAACTGATCCATATTATTGAACTCTCTGAAAAAGAACTGAAATTAGAAGATTTGGAAATCGAAGTCGAATATCAAGGAGAAACAATAGGTAAATTCGGTCTCGATTTTGACGGAAAATATTTCTTATTGACTACTAAACAAACTGATTGTCTTGCAAGAGAAAAATGTGAAATTCCGTCAGAAAAATTACTTGAGAAATCAACTGATTCTAGAGCTGGAAGCTGTCAGATACAAGCCGGAAACTGTTGCTAAATATTGGCTTGGAAATTTGGATAGTCGCACCTTAAGATTTTTAAGAAAAGTTGTCCAGTTTTGCCGTCATTAATCGTCAAGTCATTGATATGTATAAATTTTTAAATTGAAAACAAAAAACAATGAAAGATTTTATGATGCTATTTCATAGCGAACCAAATCCAGATTTCAACCCAACACCAGAACAAATACAAGAAGAAGTTAAAGCTTGGCAAGATTGGATGGGTGCTGTAGCTGCTAAAGGCAAACTCAAAAATCCTGGAGAAGCCTTGGGATTCGAAGGAAAAACTATGCATGCAGATGGAACTATCACAGATGGGCCTTATGCTGAAGTTAAAGAATTCGTTGGTGGATTTATGATTGTATCATCTGAATCAATAGAAGATGCCATCAAGCTCGCCGAAGGATGTCCAGCCTTGCAAAATGGTGGCAAAGTAGAGGTAAGGGATATAATGGACCTTGAAGGAATGTAAATTCTATCTGACCTCAGAATGGAAGAGTTAAGACTCGCAGAAATATTCAAGACAGAGTACAGCAAACTGATTGCTGTGCTTTGTCAATTTTATGGGGTCAAAGAAATTCAAATTGCCGAAGATATAGTCTCTGAGACATTCTTGACTGCAATGAAAACTTGGGCTCATAATGGTGTGCCAAATAAACCAGGTGCTTGGTTAAGAACAGTGGCCAAAAATAAATTATGGGATCTGCACAAAAGAAATAAGGTATACATAAGCAATATTCTGCCTAAGATAGAAAGCGAAAAAGCAAGTGATCCATGGAAAGAAATTTCAGCTGAAGTTATTGAAGATAGTCAACTGAAAATGATGTTCGTTGTCTGCAGTCCCAAAGTGAATGATAAGGCCAAAATTTGCTTAGCATTAAGAATTTTGTGTGGCTTTAATATTAATGAAATTGCAAGAGCCTTGTTATCAAACACTGAAACGGTAAACACAATCCTATATAGAGCAAAAAAGAAAATTAAAGAGGAAGGAAGCCTGCAATTAAGTCTCAATGAAGCAGACTATGAAGAAAGAGTGATGTCTGTACTTAGAATTATATATCTATTGTTCAATGAGGGCTATTACAGTAGTATCAACGAACAAAATTTACAAGTAGAAATTTGTTGGGAAGCCATGAGATTAGCCATGCAACTATCGCAGAAAAGATTTAAACAACAAAGTTCGATTGACGCATTAATTTCTTTGATGTGTTTTCACGCTTCAAGATTTGAAGCTAGAAATGCAGGTGAGAACAATGACCTAACTTTCTACCAACAAGACAAATCCCAATGGGATAAGGCCTTGATCGCAAAAGGAGTAAAATATCTTCATCAAGCTTCTAAAGGAAAAGTAATTACAAAGTATCACATAGAAGCTTCGATTGCCTATTGGCACACAACTGAAGACTCGGATAAATGGGAAAACATACTTCAACTGTATAATAGATTATTGACCATTGAGTATTCTGCAATCATTGCTATGAATAGAACCTATGCATTAGCCAAAGCGAATTCAGTAGATCAAGCGATTGCAGAAGCAAATGAGTTAGACTTGAAAACCAATAATTTATATCATTGTCTGATTGCAGAATTATACAAAATGAAAGGTGATACAGAAACTGAAGTTTTCTATTTAAGAAAGGCCTTGGAGATCAGTAAAAAGAAACACGAAATAAATCAAATCAGAGCTAAACTAGAAAGTGCCAGCCGATAACATTCTATAACCTCGAATATCTACTTGTAGTTTTTAGAGCTGTTAGCTTACCAGATACTAAAAGTATCTTTCTCAATACGATAATCTGTATATCATTTAGCAATACCACAACCCACACTCCACCGTATTTTTCTTATTTTTGAATATATCTCGACTGTAACGAACTTCTCGTAACGGCCATGATATAACATTAGAAACAAGCAAAATAAAAATGAAAAAAGCATTATGCCTAATTACTTTTCTGCTTGTAATAACAAGTGTCTCTTCTCAAAAATTAGTTCAATCTGCTAACTTTATTAATCATGTTTCAGACTATCGTTCTGTTATTCTTGCAAGCATCAAACTAGAACCTGATGGGGTTAAACTGGCATTGACAAATTGGTACAAAAAAGAAAAGTGTGAAGCTGATCTCTTTGATCTATTAAGAAATATAAACTTAAATACGCTTACTTATGGAGTGCATTACAAGCACTTTGAAGCAAACATCATTAGGAATTTTAAGAAGTCCAAATTGGCAAAGCAGGCTGGTGAGTTAGATCTGTATATTATCCAACAAAACCCTGAATTCATAGAGCTATTAACAAGTCAAATTATAAACTCTGAGTACCCTTTCTCATTAAGTTTATCAAAGTTCTTTAATGAAATTGAATTCTTAAACTTGGATAAAAATGATGTGTATGGTGAAATGGATATGAACCTAGGCATGAAGGCATATCTCCTGGCAATGTACGATCAATCCTTAAAGATGCAGATCTATACGCCTAATGACTTAACTGTAAAATATACCAAAGACAAATTCCAAACTAATCAATCAAAAGTTAACTTAGACAATATTCAAATAATGAAGTTTCCAGATGTTGATAGCCTATATGAAAAGCATCATCTTGATTGTTTAGTTATTAGAAATATCTTTCAACATGTTCTTTCAAAAGTTGACTATATAAAATATCTAAAACCATTCTTGAAACCTAATGGAAAACTAATAATTGAAAGTTATTTTACAGAGAACAAATCGAAGTGCTATTCAGCCCTTGAAATCACGGAAACGATAGAGCTTTTTAGTCAAAATGGATTCAACCTTCAGGATCAATTAATTCAAGAAAATTCTGTGTTATTGAAATTTACTTCAAGTGAAATTGATAGTAGAAAAAATCATTAACAATGATGGGGCGCCTAGGTCTCACTGTCTTATGCAGAACGCTCTAAAGATTATATTTTTGTAGTATACTTTTGAGAACTTACTTTTAAATCAATGACAATAAATTAGTCTAAAAATGACATTTTTATTTTCAAGTGGATTAGAGAAATACTAAGTCAATAGTTGATGAGGAATTATGAGACACAGGTTAATATATTATTGTATCAATTCAGTTTCTGATTTGTATGAAATGTCACATAAAACAGCTGATTAAGTTATCATCTAAAACAGTTCATAGTTACAACAAACAAAAAATCCAATTTTATAATTAAAATCTACAATGATGAAAAAAATATTCTATTCTTTAAGTATTGTACTATTAGTCCTGATTTTCGCAATATCAGGCCATTCTCAGGTCACTCTCGGAGCTAAAGTGGGAGTAAATATGTACACATTCAATCAATCTTTAGAGGATGAGGACGATGAAGTAAGCTTGAATCTTAGGCCAGGTTTTCTGATTGGGTTAGTGGCAAATATACCCTTACAAGATAATTTATCATTGCGCTCAGGAATCACTTTTATTACGAAGGGAACTAATATTGATTTAGAAGAAGTCTATGAAGAAATTTCTGATATAACTGTTGAAGGCAAAAGTTACCTCGGCTTTAGCTACTTAGAGATTCCAATCCATTTAGATTTTAAGATGAACAATTTCCACTTAATTGCTGGTCCATATATTGGATTAGGCCTTGGGGGCAAGGCAGTGTCTGATTTTACAGTTACTGGTGCAGGTACTGACCTAACAGTCGATAATGAATTAACTTTTAACCCTGCCTTTGGAGAAGTTGATCCAGATACCTTTGGTGATAACGAAGACGCATTTAATGCTTTAGATATAGGACTAAATCTTGGTGTTGGTTATCAGACAGGACCTGTTTTGATTAGTGTAGAATATTCATACGGCTTCGGTAATATCACACCAAAATATAAGGATACAGAAGATACAGATGACAAACTGACCAATACAGGTATCAACGTAGCAGCTACATATCTCTTTTAAGACAAGATTACCGTAATAGCGAGAGGCCTAGTGTTTACTAGGCCTCTTTCTTTTCCTCATTTAATGATTACATTTCTTGACACATTCTCTCTTAACTTTTCTTCATGCTACTTAACAGATTGTTATAATTCCAGCACATCATTGAGTTAGCAATTATTCTAAAACTTGGACAATTAGAGAGTGTTATTCTTCACACTAACAGAGAATAGACTGTACTTTAATTATATTGTTTTCAATTTAGTTTTAGAATACATAAATATGATTACCAAATTGCTTTCAGCACTCAGTTTAATAGTATTGTTAAGTGACTTCATCACAACAAACCCATAGCTAAAAGATGAAAAAACTCCTTTTGGGATTGCTCTTCATTTTCTTACTATTGATTGGGGTTATATTCTACAATCTCTATCATTTCAAACCTTTAATCGAAGAGACCCCTGCAGTTGAGGCTATTTCAATTGACGATGAAGTTCAAGAACACTTGGTTGAAGCCATCTCTCTGAAGACTATTTCTTATGAAGAAGAAGAACTTTTTGATTCTCTTCAATTTCTAGCATTTAATAAGTTTCTAGCTGCTACTTATCCTGTATTACACCAAGAAGCCCAACACAGAGTAATTAATAATTATAGTCATCTCTACAAGATTGAAGGAAAAAATCCGGAATTAGCCCCTATTCTCCTAATGGCACATCATGATGTCGTCCCAATTGCATCTCCCGCCCTATGGACTGTACATCCATTTGATCATGGTATTACGAGTGACACTCTATATGGTAGAGGAACTTTAGATGATAAGGGAGCAGTAATAGCAATCTTAGAAGCTGTAGATCTCCTCTTAAAAGATCAATTTACTCCTGAGAGAACACTGTATTTGGCTTTTGGTCATGACGAAGAAGTAGGCGGATCACAGGGTGCTAGTGCAATCGCTCAATTCTTGAAAACACAACATGATAGCCTAGCTTTCGTATTAGATGAAGGTGGAGCAATAACGCAAGGGCTTGTACCGGGTATCGATGAAGAAACCGCTGTAATAGGTATTGCAGAAAAAGGAATGGTATCATTTGAGCTCAGCATTCTACTTTCTGGTGGTCATTCTTCAAAACCTGAAGATGAGTCTGCTATTGATGTCCTTGCCAAGGCAATAAGCACCTTAAAGCAACATCCATTTCCAAAAACAATGACTCCTGTCCTTGAGCAATTCTTAGATGAAATCGGTCCTCACATGAGCCTAATTAATAAAGTAGTCATGTCCAATCGATGGCTATTTGGATCATTGATTCTTGACCAATATGAAATAACTGCTCAGGGTAATGCAATGATAAGGACTACAACTGCACCAACCCTCTTCAATGCTGGAGTAAAGAATAATGTGATTCCGACCTTCGCAAGTTCCGTAGTAAACTTTAGAATCCTACCAGGGGAAACTATCGAATCAACTAAGACATTTGTAGAAAATAAAATCAATGATCCCAGGATTAGTGTAAAGCAAGTGGGTATAGCCTTTAACCCAACACCTATTTCTCCCATTGATAATGCTGAGTTCAGAACAATCTCTCAAACTATCAAGAGCATATATCCAGAAACATTAACATGCCCTAACCTTGTAATTGGAGCTACTGATGCAAGATATTTTACAAAACTCTCCCGCAATATTTACCGCTTTACCCCATGGAAACTCTCTCCCAAAAACATCAACTGCTTTCATGGAGTCGATGAACGCATCACAGTTCCAGAATTCAAAAATGCTATTAGATTTTATAGGCAATTAATACTTAATGCATGTCAATGAAATAGTCTCCTAACTCAAGAGAGTTATTCATCATTACTTACGATCGAAAATATTTTGGCAGAATTAGAAGTTTCCTTTAGAGAACTAACTTAATGCTATGAGATTCCTTCCTTTGATATTCGTACTTTGGTTCTCCACTTGTGATGTCACAGCTAACACACTCTTCCTCAAATATAGTATAAAGGAAGATAAAATCGTTAGTCAAGGTTCGCTCAATGACACAAGTATTCATAATGAAGTTAATCTTGAGTCAGTTCTCAGGTTAACGGCAATCACTTACGATATCATTCAAAAGAAAAAACATCGCAAAAAGAGAATATTTACCAATAATATAGCTCAATTAAGTCAGCTATTTTTACAGCCTTATAGTCAGCTCATCAATAAGTGTGATGAGATAAATATTCAGATTGACAGCGCGCTTGTACAAGTTCCTTTCGAATATATGATTATAGGCGACAGAGAGCTCGGAATCTATAAACCAGTAATCTTTAGTCTTCAAGCTCAACGCGAAAACGAATTGTATACTGCATTCACTATTGATTCTGGCACCATTGTTAGGACTAAAGATTGTGATCCTGAAAATGCTTGCCAAACTATCAAAGACAAATATCCCAAGCTTCATTTTTACACATCTGACAAACTGCTACCAAACCAGCTTAGCGACAGAGAAGCAGATTTACTTCTAGTAAGTGCACATGGTTACGCAAATGCTGAGAATCATGGGCATCTAGGTTGGAACAAAACGTTGATGGAGGCAGATTACTTGAGACAATCCAATCCTAAACTCACATACTTTGACTCTTGTCAACAAGGCATAAATCTGACATACATCACTGCATTATTAGAGACTGAAGGCATCAACTACTACATTGCTCCAGTCATTAGTAATGATGCTGGTGATTCTTCAACAAAAACAATAGAATGGTTCTTTGAGAATATTAATACTGAGAGTACATTAAGTGCTTCATTTCTTAAGACAAAGCAAAGACTCATGCAATTCTATAAGAAGAAAAGACTACTCACGCAATACAATAAGTCATTGTCATTCAGAATATATTGTCTTTAAGGATTATGAGATCTCTTCATTTTAGCATTTTTATACTCCTTGTAGCGTTTCTGACAACAAAGACGAGTGGACAAGATAATTTGACTATCCTTCTAGATTCAATCGCTCACTCAGGTATTCAACAAGGAATCCCTGGAATACAAGTTTTGATTTCTGACCCAGAAGATAATAGAACCACTCACAATTATGGCTTTGCTGATATTACACAAATAACACCTATTAATGATTCTATAAATTGGCGCTATGGAAGTATAACAAAACTCTTTACTGCGGCCATGATCCTTCAACTAGAATCAGAGGGCAAATTATCAATTCATGATGCAGTTTCTGACTATATAGACCTCAGTCGACATAATAGAGCAGGCATAACAATCAAGCAGCTGCTTAATCATACATCCGGCTTGTATAACTATACCAAATCGCCCAAACTGCAATATGAAAACACAATGATTGAATGCCTTCAGCCTAGTCTTAAGCGTAAGCTAGCGTTTGCTCCAGGTACTCAATACAGCTACTGTAATACTGGCTATCTTATTTTGGGTTTGATAATCGAAGAGGTGACAGGTAATTCTTTTGAACACAACATCAGAGAGAGAATATTCAAACCCTGCGACCTGCAAAGTATGATATATTGTAGTGATGAAAAAGTACCTAAAAACACAGCTCGCGGTTATAAAACAAAAGGAAAACGCTATAATGACGTTACAAATATCAACCATAGTTGGGCAAACTCGGCTGGGGCAATCTTGGGCAATTTAAGTGATTTGCATCGCTTCATTAATTGTCTATTCGAAGGCACTATCATTGATAATAAACAATTAGAAAAAATGATCTCGCCGACTCTGATCTATCGAGACATCAATGCTGAAGGTCATGAATGGTTCTATCATGCTATCGGTCTTTGCTGGGACTTAAACTTGGATAAAAATGAAGAATCTATCTATGTTTCACACGGTGGTAACACACAAGGTTACAATTGCAATGTACATTATAACACAAGGAGTAATCTCACTATATTGATTGGAATGAACTTGTTCCCAAATGGTAATTATAAACCAGTTTTTAGCACTCAGAATGCAATTATTAACGCAATCCATACTTATTATAAGTATACTGAAGAACCTTAGTAATAACGCTTAAATACCAACTTTGATATTCGAAAAATATCCCAGAAAGCAAACTCAAATTAATGAAGAATAATGCCGATATTACAGCAATAGATAGAAATACATGAAAACATCATTTATCCTTTTCCTTTCTCTATCGATCATGCTGCTTTACTCATGTTCGCAAAAGAATGAAAGTAAAGACTCTTCCCAAGAAAAAGTTGTAGTCGATTACAGCAATGATGAGTCGATAGATCTTACTAAATATGGTATAGCAGACTACCCAAACAATGTCTTAGGTGGCCTCAACATTGGAGATATTGCTCCTGAATTCAAATTATCAAATCAATTTGGTAAAAGTGTGTCATTGAAGGAAACTCTCAAGTCAGGACCAGTTGTACTAGTATACTATAGAGCAGACTGGTGCCCATATTGCACGAAGCATCTAGCAGAATTCCAAGAAAGTATTATGAGTATACAGGAAAACGGTAATGCCAATGTGATTGCTATAAGCCCACAAACATCAGAATACTCAAAGATTCTTGCTGACGAAAATGGGTATACCTTCCCTATTCTTTACGACATTGATCATGTTGCCATGAAAGATTACAAGGTTTTCTTCAGAGTGACAGAAGAATACAACGAAAAAGTCTACAAATACAAAGGAGACTATATTCAAACCAGAAATGATGATACGAATCCATACTTACCAGTCCCTGCCACCTATGTCATTGGTCAGGATCAAATCATCAAGTATGTACATTATGATCCAGACTATTCAGAAAGAGCAGATATAGATCAAGTATTGGGAGCTTTAGACATGAATAAATGAAAGACCTACTCTGATACATTAGCTAAATAAAGCTGTCTGCCATGGTTTATAGACTTGTACAAATCATCCTTCTTGGACTTATTCTATCTTGTAACTCTTCTAGTGAAAGTATCACTTCTAAGAGTGCATTATCAGCGAATGGCAAAGGCACGTTTGGTTATACTGCCGACGAAATAAGGCAAGAAACATTAAGATCTTGGAATGCATACAAAAAGTACGCTTGGGGATATGATGTCCTATTACCACTATCGAAATCAGGATATAATTGGTATGAAGAATCTCTAGGTATCTCCCCTTTTGATGCCTATTCTACTTTGGCAATTATGGGACTGGAAGATGAAGCCAAAGAAATAGAAGCATACGCCCTAGCCAAACAGTGGGATCAAGATATCTATGTCCAAGTATTTGAGGTAAATATTAGAATCCTCGGAGGTCTGCTTGCCATCTATGAGCATTCTCGCAATCCTCAAATTCTTGCAAGAGCAATTGACTTTGGGGATAGATTATTGCCTGCATTTAATTCGCCTACAGGTATTCCCTATCATTCTATAAATCTTCAAACAGGTGAAACAGCAGGCAATCAAGGTGAAGGAAGAGGAAACAATGTAAATACAGCACAAGCAGCAACCTATCTATTTGAGTTTGGCATCTTAAGCTATTACTCTAAAGATTCTAGATATTACCAAGCTGCAAAAAAAGCAACTCAAGCAATATTCAACAGAAAATCATCTATCGGGTTACCTGGTGATTTTATCAATGTCGAAACTGGCGAATGGACAAATGATTGGTCCTATCTACAAGCAGGCATGGACTCTTATTATGAGTATATGTTCAAGAGCAATTTGCTCTTCCCAGATCCAGAAATCGAAGCTATGTGGAAATATAGCTTAGATAAAATAAACACCTACTATGCTGAAG
>JAHDEL010000014.1:0-31010 GCA_020628855.1 Saprospiraceae bacterium
AAAAAAAGAGGAGACAATGCTCCTCTTTTTACTATATCTCATATCATTTTTTTCTAAATAATACTAGCCTTCTAAGGCTGCAGCACCACCTACAATCTCAAGAATCTCTTTTGTAATTGCTTCCTGTCTTGCCTTATTATAAGTAATCTTCAAATCTTTAAGCAGCTCACCTGCATTTTCGGTTGCTTTATCCATTGCAGTCATTCGAGCTCCATGTTCTGAAGCGTTAGTATCTAATAAAAACTTATGAAAAGATGTCTGCAAAATATTAGGAATGAGTTGCTCTAAGATTTGCTCCTTAGATGGCTCAAAAATATAATCTGCTTTGAATGCCTTTTCTGATCCATTTGTAGCATCTTCTGTTTCAATGTTTTCGACTGGAAGAAATTGAACAGCTTGTGGATACTGAACAGCTGCATTCTTGAATGAACCATAGCATGCATATACAGCATCATAATCTCCGCTGATAAACCCATTCATCAATTCTTGAGATAATGGACTTACGTTATCAAAACTTAGATCACTGAAGAGATTGATATAGTCATTAACCATTTTATGGCCTTTATACCGCTTCTTCATAGCATCATATCCTTTCTTCCCAACAAAGTAGAACGTTACCTCTTTTGCTTTGATCACATCAGCCAGCTTCTCTTCAACTATCTTTACTGCTGCTTTGACAACATTAGTATTAAATGCCCCACAAAGCCCTCTATTAGAAGTAATCACAACTACTGCTGCCCTATTGACAGGTCTTTCCACACCAAACGCTGAAGACGCGTCTCCTTCAAGATTACTTAAGATATTAGATAATATCTCCTGAAGTTTATTTGCATAAGGACGCATATCTGTAATAGCTTGCTGTGCTTTTCTCAACTTAGCTGCTGATACCATTTTCATGGCATTAGTAATTTGCCTTGTAGAATTTACAGAACTAATACGCTCTCTTACTTCTTTGAGTTTACCTGACATGTGATCTTGTCTTTATAGATTATTAAGCGTATGCTTTTGCAATATCTTTTCCTAATGCCGCAACGACCTCAAGGTCAGCTTTGTCATATTTCTTAGCTCTGAAAGAGTCTAATACTTCTGGATGCTTATTCTCCATTGCTGTTAAGAATTCTTCTTCAAATTCTTTGACCTTGTCCACTGGAACATCTCTTAAGAGACCATTTGTTCCAAGGTAGATAATTGCAACTTGCTTCTCCACTGCAACTGGCGAATATTGCGCTTGCTTTAGAATCTCTACATTTCGTTTACCTTTCTCAAGAACTCCGAGTGTTGCTGCATCGAGATCCGAACCAAACTTCGCAAAAGCTTCAAGCTCTCTAAATTGCGCCTGATCAAGCTTCAGAGTTCCTGATACTTTTTTCATTGGTTTGATCTGAGCAGAACCTCCCACTCTTGATACAGAGATACCAACATTAATTGCTGGTCTGATACCGGCATTAAAAAGATTGGACTCTAGAAAAATCTGTCCATCTGTAATCGAAATCACATTAGTAGGAATGTATGCTGATACATCACCTGCTTGAGTTTCGATAATTGGTAAAGCTGTTAAAGAACCTCCTCCCTTGACTACACCAGCTTGCTTTAACGACTCTGGCAGATCATTCATTTCTTGAGCGATACCATCATCAGCGATTACTTTTGCTGCTCTTTCCAATAATCTTGAGTGAAGGTAAAATACATCACCTGGATATGCCTCCCTCCCTGGAGGTCTTCTTAATAATAGAGAAACCTCTCTATACGCAACTGCCTGCTTCGATAAATCATCATATACGATCAATGCAGGTCTACCAGTATCTCTAAAGTATTCTCCTATTGCAGCACCAGCAAATGGTGCATAGAACTGTAGTGGTGCAGGGTCAGCAGCTGAAGCTGAAACAATAGTTGTGTAAGCCATTGCTCCATTCTCTTCTAATACTCTTGCTACTTGAGCAACAGTTGATGCTTTCTGTCCAGAAGCTACATAGATGCAGTAAACAGGTTCTCCTCTATCATAGAATTCCTTTTGATTGAGGATAGTATCGATTGCCACAGCAGTCTTACCTGTCTGTCTATCACCAATGATAAGCTCTCTTTGTCCCCTTCCAATTGGAATCATGGCATCGATAGCTTTAATTCCTGTCTGAAGTGGCTCACTTACTGGCTGTCTATAGATAACACCAGGAGCTTTTCTCTCTAGTGGCATATCATACATTGTTCCTTCTATGGCTCCCTTTCCATCGATTGGAAGTCCAAGTGCGTTTACTACTCTACCAACTATAGATTCTCCAACTTTGACTGAAGCGATTTCACCAGTTCTCTTTACTGTTGAACCTTCTTTGATGTCATCACTTGGTCCCATAAGTACCACTCCTACATTATCCTCTTCAAGGTTAAGTACGATAGCTTTCACACCGCTTTCAAATTCTACTAGCTCACCAGCTCTTGCCTTTGTAAGACCATAAACTCTTGCAATTCCATCTCCAACTTCGAGTACTGTCCCAACCTCTTCTAACTCAGTTTCGGTCTTGAAGCCTGAAAGCTGTTGTTTAATTATTGCTGATATTTCTTCTGGATTTACACCTACCATTTGTTTAGTATTTAATACGTGTTAGTTCTTATTGTATAATTTCTTAATTCTCGAATTCCTTTCTGAGCTGTTCAAGCTTATGTGCAACACTGGCATCGTAAAGCTTATCACCAATTGCAATCGTAAAACCTCCTATGAGTTCTGGGTCTACATGCATTTCTACATCGATATTCTGCTTTGTTTCTGAACTTGCAGCTAGACGCTTCTTAATAGCCTCTATGGTTGCATCATCAATCGGAGTTGCTGATGTAATTGTTACTCCACTTACTCCCTTTACGGTATTATATTGTTCTTTGAAGCTCGCGATAATTTCAGGAATTATATTCTCTCTTCCTTTCTTTATCAAAAGCTCGAAAAAACTATTTGTCAGTTTATTAAACTTCGCACTGAATGCACTACTATAAACTGCAAGCTTTTTATCTGCTTTTACAATTGGGCTTCTAAGTAAGTTTGTCAAATCTCTATTTTCAAGAACTGCCTCGAATGCATTGAGGTCTTTGACAGTATCCTCCAATTGATTTTGCTCAATACTGAGATCAAGCAATGATTTTGCGTATCTATTAGCAACTGCTAGGGCCTTCATTAGTTCAATTTAATTTCGTCCACTAGAGTATTCACAAATGATACTTGCGCGCTATCATTTTTCAAGTCTTTTCTAATGACTTTTTCTGCAATATCTAGAGCCATATTACCAACATCTGCCTTCAGAGATTGCATTGCCACTTTTTTCTGCGCTTCAATCTCAACTTGAGCAGCATTCATAATCTTACTAGACTCTGCTTTTGCTTGTTCTTTAGCTTCAGCTAGTATTTTCGCCTTTTGCTCTTTTGCTTCGTTGAGTATCAGGGTTCTTTGCTCTCTTGCCTCTGCAAGTAGTTTGTCATTTTCTGCCTTCATTGAAGACATCTCCATTCTTGCGTTTTTTGCTTCATCCAACGAAGACTGGATATCATGTTCTCTCTTTTGGAGTGCTTCAGCGATTGGCTTGAATGCCACTCGGCTCATTATCCACCAAAACAGAAGAAAGATAACCAAAGACCAAAATGCAAGTCCGAATGTTGGTTGAAATGGAGTAAAACTTATTAAATATATCATAGTACTTATCTCATTAAGAATTAAAAATCAAGGAGTGGCAACCAACCGTTACAACTCCTCGAAGATTACTTTACTGATCTTACGACATAAAGATTGAAAGAAGGATAGCGATTAGTGCTGCACCCTCTACAAACGCTGCCATAAGGATCATTGCTGATCGAATGTCACCAGAAGCTTCTGGTTGTCTTGCTATTGCATCCATAGCTCTTCCTCCTACCATTCCGATACCGATTCCGGCTCCGATTACTGCAAGACCTGCTCCGATTGCTGCTAAAGTTCCAGTCATTTTGAAATAATTATATAATTAAAAAATTAATGATGTTCGTGTTCTTCTACTGCAGCACCGATGTATGATGCAGTCAGTATTGTAAATACAAATGCTTGTACAAAGGCTACGATGAGCTCGATGGCCATCATAAACAATGTCAATGGCACAGCCAAAGCAGTACCAATACCATTTCCTACTGTTCCATAAAGGTTTCCAAATATGAAAATCAAACCAACAAAACTCAATATTGCGATGTGGCCCGCAGAAATATTACCTGCAAGTCTTAGCATTAAGGTTAATGGTTTGATAAATAAACTCATACCCTCAACAACTGAGAGTAAAGGCTTTACAAATGTTGGAACACCTGGCATCCAGAAAATGTGCTTCCAATAATCTTTGTTACCACTAAAGTTGACAACAAAGAAAACAATCACGGCGAGTACCATTGTGAATGTCAAGTTACCTGTAACATTGGTACTACCTAAGAAGGGCACTTGTCCCCATAAATTCAAGCCGAGTATAAAAAAGAAGATACTCATCAAAAGTGGCAAGTACCTCATGTATTTCTTCTCCCCAATAAACGGTATAGCAACCTCATCTCTAATGAATAAGAACATTGGCTCAAGGAAGCTTTGAATTCCTTTAGGTGCGCTATTGGGATTTTGTTTGTATGCTTTAGCGGCACTTCTAAATAAGAAGAAGAGCAACAATGCTACAAGAATCATTGATAACACATTCTTAGAAATAGAGAAATCATAGAACGAAGTGATTCCTCCGCCTAGTAATCCTCCATCAAAAGTAGATCTTGCTTCCAACTCATATGGTTTACCACCGTACATAACATAGTTAATCACTTTATCCTTGCCCTTCGCATCTTTGACAGTCTTATGTGTAAAGCAGTCATGTTCATGATTCCCTTCTTGAGGAAAACCTGGTGTGACAACTCTATATGCTGACCCATGATGCATTACATAGCCATTATGCGAAACATGGCCATCTTCATGATGTCCCACTTTGAATTTGTTCGACATAAATACATCCCAACCTTTCTCTGGTGCATATAAAAATGTAGGTAATGGTATTCTTATTGCATCCAAGATACTATAGACATTGCCATCACTGATGTGGTGTATTGCAGTACCCGTGGGGTCGTAAGCCTCGTCATGATGAGCGCATGGGTCTCCATGACCATGACCAGACGCATGACCATGTCTTTTATGGTCATGTTTGTGATCTCCATCATTATGGTTGTGATTGTGTCCATGGTCTCCATGGTTGTGCTTGTGATTATGACCATCATGAGAATGACCATGATGGTCATGTTTATGGTCATCATGGTCATGATCCAGCTTCCTTTGCTGAATAGATTTCAGATCATCGGCATGCTTGTGCGCCTGCGAAAAAACTCCACCTGTTCCTATAAAAAGGAAGCAACAAAAAGTAATATAAGTTATGTATCTCACGTATCTAAACAGCTGTTAAAATCGCCGCAAAGGTACATTCTTAGCTCATGAAACAATAACTAAAACTCTCTTTTTTCTAGAAGTTATCAACATTAATTGCACAAGCAGTTTTTTACTTCACTTTTTTAGATTTTTTGTACAATTTGTCAATGTTAAAAAGCATGCTCATTGACACATTGTTTTTATGGTAGAAGTATGGCATATGCCCTAACCCACTTGTACGACTTAGCTGGATTTCGAGGTCTAAAAAATTCAAGTCTTTCACTCTGAAAAAGGCGCCTATGTCAGCAAAATGATTCTGGTTCTCTGAGCTAGGAAATCCAGAATTACCATTTTCTAACATAAACCAATCCTCAGCACCTAATCTAAAATCGAAAGCGTGTCTATAAAAATTCATCAAACCTCCCAATTCTACATTCTTCCACATCTTCTTATAGCTTAGATGAGCACCGAACCTATTCTGGCTTGACTTATAGAGCTCTTCATTGCCAATCAAGCTCAAATTACCAAAGCCGTAGGTACAATACGCTTGTAACATAGTTCCATTCTCAAAAGCATTATAATAACCAACAGAGAATTCATTCATTCTTGAATTAAGTAAAGGATGCTCAAACCCTCCAAAAATGAATTGCATATCTAGAGTACTTGAGTTTGTATTAAATTGGATACCAAGATTTTCCACTGGAGAATAAGCAACAGATAAGTCTGCTTTGTCACTTTTGTTCTGGACACTGACTCCTACCTTCAAGTCTCCTCTTTCTTCTAAATGAGGTATTGGTGTCTTACCAGACTTAAAATAATTTACAGCACAACTATTCATTGTTGCCATTACTACGATTGCGAAAATTAACATTCTGTAATTCATGATCTTTAATTTTGTTACACCAAATGTATCTTGTGTTGTTGCGATATTTGATGTTATGTATAAAGATCTAAAGAAGTTTTTTACATATCGTAAACAGCGATTGAATTTTGGTTGGCTTTGTCTATGTTGTAGGTGCAAAAGAAAAGCTTGACCACATTCTGTCTACAAAGGCAACAAACTATGATCAAGCTTAAGCTATATCATTAAGTGAGGCACTTGCCTTTATAAGGCAAATACTATCTCATCTAAGTGAAGATTAATAATTGATGTGGATCAAACCATCAGAGACAGTTACAGCATCATCCGAAAAGACTTGTGTTCCTTCGCCTGAAAAGGTAGCTCTGAAAAATTTGTTAGCTGTATCATTCTCTTCGATCTCCATTGTACATGTGCTTTCGTCAAGGAAATAAAAATCTCCTTGATCCAACCGCATGAAGAAGAACTGGCCTTCATTCCAATCTAGTCCAACCGTCGGGCTTTCGTTATCAAGATTTGCATTGAAAGTAAAAATCAAATCTCCATCTTCAGCTCTAAGAAAGAGACGAGGTGTTCCAGAGGTGAGTGTATCATGCATTAAAGCAATCTGATCTTCTGTATAACTATAGTCTTGTCCGTCAATTGTAAAAGAAAATGTATTGACCATCTCTTCTGGCATATTGTCTCCGCCATCAGAGCCTGCATCATCGCCACAGGCAGCAAGACTTAAGATTAAAAAACAGACGAATAGGAATGTGTAATTTTTCATGTTAATAATTTATTGTCACGAAGATAGAGCTAGAGCTCTGCTTCTAGAAATTTTGCAGTGTGTCCTTTTCCAGATTTAACAAGTTTTTCCGGAGTCCCTGAAAAAACAATTGTACCACCATCTTTGCCTGCTTCTGGACCAATGTCAATGATATGATCTGCAATCTTTATTATATCAAGATTATGCTCAATAACAACTACAGTATTTCCTTTCTCAACCAATTGATTAAGCACTGCATTTAAGTGCTTGATATCTTGAAAGTGCAAGCCTGTGCTTGGCTCATCCAGTATATAGAATGTTTTACCTGTGGATTTTTTTGAAAGTTCTTCTGATAGTTTGACTCTCTGTGCTTCTCCTCCAGATAGGGTTGTAGCTTGTTGCCCGAGCGTAATATAGCCAAGACCAACATCTTCTAAAGTTTTCAACTTTCTGTAGATATTCGGTATACTTTGAAAAAACTGGACCGCCTCTGATACAGGCATTTCAAGAACATCTGAAATGGTCTTGCCTTTATAAATAATCTCAAGAGTCTCTCTATTGTATCTTTTCCCAAGGCAAGTATCACACTCCACATAGACATCAGGGAGAAAATTCATTTCTATCGTCTTCTTTCCTCCCCCATTGCACGTTTCACATCTTCCTCCTTTTACATTAAATGAGAACCTCCCTGGCTTGTAGCCACGAATCATAGCTTCTGGTACATTAGAGAATAACATCCTGATATCAGTGAAGACACCTGTGTAAGTAGCTGGATTAGACCTTGGTGTTCTTCCTATCGGGCTTTGATCAATTTCGATAACTTTATCAATATGTTCTAATCCTTTGATCTCTTTATATGCGAGTGGTTGTTGTAACGATTTGTAGAAATGACTTCTTAATATTGGATAGAGTGTCTCATTAATCAATGAAGATTTACCACTACCTGACACTCCAGTAACACAAGTAAATGTTCCTAAAGGAATTGTCAGATTCACCTTTTTCAAATTATTCCCACTAGCTCCTTTTAAGATGAGTTTTTCTCCACTTCCCTTTCTTCTTTTTTTAGGTACTTCGATGGTCTCAATATTGTTGAGGTAGGCAGATGTGGTCCCTTTTCCTTTGATAAATGCATTCGGAACTCCTTCTTCTATAATTTCTCCCCCATGCTTTCCAGCTCCGGGACCAAGGTCTACTAAATAGTCTGATGCTAACATGATGTCTTTGTCATGTTCTACTACAATGACAGTATTACCAATCGTCGATAAGTCTTTAAGAGCCGTAATTAGCTTTTGGTTATCTCGTTGATGCAAGCCTATACTAGGCTCATCAAGTATATAGGTCACTCCTGTCAGCTGAGTTCCAATCTGTGTAGCTAGTCGAGTTCGTTGTGACTCTCCGCCTGACAAGGTCCTGGTCGGACGATCTAGCGAAAGATAATGCAAGCCTACATCTAGTAAGAAACCGACCCGCATTCTTATTTCTTTTAATATCTCTTTAGCGATCTGTTGTTGATTTGTATTCAGATGCGACTCTATTTGATCGAACCATATCCCAAGGTCAGCAAGGTCCATTTGAGCTAACTCACCTATATGTTTTCCTCCGAGTTTGTAATGCAAGGATTCTTTCTTGAGTCTGTAGCTGTTGCATGCATCACAATCAGTAATTACCATAAACTCTTGAGCCCACTGTCTTATCTTCTCACTGGTGGTGTCCTCGTACCAGTGCTTGACCATTCTTAGTATACCCTGATCTGCTAAATCATAGACATAGTCACTTGAGACATACAGATGTGAACGACTGACTGACTCCCCTCCACCATGTAAGATTATCTCGAGTGCTTCTTTAGGAATATCCTTCACAGGTGTTGCAAAAGAAAACTTATATGCTTTAGCAAGCTTCCTCAATTGTTTGAATGTCGTATTATCTCTTACCTCCCCAAATGGAACAATACCTTGTTCATTGATACTTTTCTTATTGTCTGGAATTACCTTTTCCATATCAACAGAATTGATCTTGCCTAGGCCTTTGCATTTGGGACAAGTACCGTATGGTGAATTAAACGAAAAAGTATTAGGAGAAGGCTCTTCATAGGAAATGCCTGACTCAGCATCCATGAGGTGCTTACTAAATGGTCTGATCTCTCCAGATTCTTGATCCAAAATCAAGATAAAAGATTGGCCTGTCTTCATTGCTATTTGAATCGAATGAGAAAGTCTCTCTTTCTTTTCTTGCTCAACCTTGATTCTATCGATAACTATTTCAATGTCATGGACTTTATATCTATCGAGACTCAGACCAGGCTTCAGCTCTACAATTTCACCATCCACTCTCACCTTGGAGTAGCCTCGTTTTCTTGTTTGGTCAAAGAGCTCTCTATAATGTCCTTTCCGTGCTCTTACAACAGGAGCGAGGATAATTATTTTCTTGTTTTGATAATCCTCTAGTATTTTTTCTATGATCTGCACTTCACTATACTTGACCATTGGCTTTCCAGTCACATAGGAGTACGCTTCTCCAATTCGTGCGTAAAGCAGCCTAAGAAAATCATAGATTTCTGTGGTAGTACCAACAGTAGATCTTGGATTCCAGCCTGTTGTTTTTTGCTCAATTGAAATGACAGGACTCAGTCCATCAATCTTGTCTACATCTGGTCGCTCCATTTTACCAAGAAATTGGCGGGCATAAGAAGAGAATGTCTCCATATACCTGCGTTGTCCTTCAGCATAGATGGTATCAAATGCAAGTGAAGATTTGCCGCTACCACTCAATCCTGTGATAACGACCATTTTATTTTTTGGAATCTTCAGCGAAATATCCTTGAGGTTATTCTCACGTGCGCCTTCGATTTCTATGTATTCTTCTTGGATTTTAGTCAAGGCTTCTGTTGTGTTCTTCAAAAAACTTACAAGGTAGACAAAGTGTCTTTAATGATTTGTATCAATTTTGGTTCGATACTTTCTACCATTGTTACAACATCTTCTAGCAGTGTTGGTTTAAGGTCATTTGGATTAAACACATTGGTTATTACTGAGATAACTCCAGTCTTGATTCCTGCTTGGTTTGCCACTATTACTTCAGGCACTGTTGACATACCTAACATATCTGCTCCCATGTTTTTGAAATTGGCATATTCTGCTGGCGTCTCAAGCGATGGTCCTTGGAGTCCAAGATAAATCCCTTCTGCATACGACACCCCATTTGCTGTAAAAGCAGCATCAAAAGCTTGTCTCACACTTGTATCATAAGCTTGGCTCAAGTCAGGAAACATAACTCCTAATCGCGGATCGTGTTTCCCTCTGAGGGGATTATCAGGAAATGTGTTAATATGATCTGAAACAGCCACTAACTGTCCTTCTACAAAATCAGAATTCAAGCCTCCAGCTGCATTAGACATGATGCAATATTTCACACCTAAAGCCTGCATTACCCTGACGGGAAATGTCACCTCTTGCATTGTATAGCCTTCATAATAATGTAGTCTCCCCGAAAAACTTATTACTAACTTACCTCCTAATAAACCTACTGAGCAAATTGACTGATGTGTTGGAACAGTCGACAATGGCATATTGGGAATGTCACTATATGGAATTTCTTTCTTGTTGGAAATGGAAGCATTTAATCGACTCAATCCAGTACCCTGTATAATGCCTATACTTGGACTGCCGAATTGCGAAAGATATTTTGCGGCTTCAGAAGCGCTTTGATAGATACTCTTGATGATAAAATGCTTTTAGACGACCTTTAATCTATCAAATGTACTATTTGAGCATGAGATTCTACTTGGGTGAAATCCGTAACTTTTATGAGATAAACTCCAGATGGCAAATGCCTAAGGTCAAGACTGTGTGAGTTAGCAGATTGATCAATATCTAACTCAAACACTGCTTTTCCTGTTAGTGAAATAACCTCTATATGTAAAGTAGTCAATTCTTTACCTTCGGACGAAATATAAACTACATCTCTAGTTGGGTTAGGATATATTGAAACATCATAAGTGGATTGATCCATTACAGATGAACCAATGCCTACATTCACAACATGCAAGTCTGAAAGACACCCTAACTCATCCTTTGCAATCACTTCATAATCGCCATGTGCAAGATCTGTAAACAATTGATTGTCTTCAAATGTATCACCACCATCAATTGAATACACTAGATCTCCATTTCCGTCAATTTGCTCAATGAGTATATAGCTATCAGATGCTTCTACCTCAATAATAACAGCATTAGGTTGATGGATCATTACATCAATAAGCATGATGTCATTTATACTATCCTTGACTTCTAACTCATAGTTTCCTGCAGCTAAATTATCGAACAACGGTTCCTGCTGTGTCAAACCTCCATCAAGACTGTATTCATATGGTGCATAACCAAAATTAACAATAATAGCAATCATACCATCCAATTCTTCAAAGCAAGAAGCATCCACTTTATCTACATCGATTACCATTGGTTTATCAATGGTAATAGCTTGAGTATCTGATAGGCAGTCATCGCTATCTTTTACAATAAAGAGGTAGTCACCATTTGATATATTGAATTCAGATTGCTCAAAATAATTAATACCTCCATCTATAGAATACTGATAATTACCAGTACCACCACTAGGATAAATGTTCACATGATCTGTAATGTCAACAGAAAAGTTAATAGGTAATTCTTGAGTGATGACAATTGTCTCCTCAGCTAATACTCCAAGATTGTTTCTAACTCTAAACTCATACGTGCCAGCCACTAAATTTTCAAATACCCCACTGTCTTGAAACGGCTCATTGTTAATCTTAAATTGAAATGGAGGTTCTATTCCCTCCACAGCTATTGTTACACTTCCATCTCCAAAACTATTGCAAGAGACATGGCTCACACTATAATCAACCATCAGAGAAGGATTAACAAATACGGTATCGATTTCTGAAAAACAATCATTTGAGTCTTTAACTTGGATATAATAAAAGCCATTCTCGAGATCTGAAAATGTTGAACTGATTGAGAACGTCTGTCCACCATCAATAGAATATCTGTGTACTGACCCTCCCCCAGAAGAATTAATTGTTATTTCATTTTGCATGATCGAGATCTCTGTTGATATAGGATCAGGTTCACTCAATATAATATTCTTTGACTCTTTATTACCCAAGCTATCAACAACGCTACATAAATAAGAACCTGCTGAGAGGTTTTCGAAAAAGTTACTTTCTTGTAATGGCCCATCGTTGAGACTATATTGGAAGGGAGGAAATCTTCCATTTGCATTAATCCCAATTTCACCTGTATTTTGACCATGACACCCTATATTACTTCTATATATTCCTAGCTTTAGCAAAAAATCAACCTCTACTGTTTGTATATCAGTTATGCACCCCCATTTATCCTTGACAACTAATTCATAAGCACCATTTTCCACATTTTTGAAAATACTATTTTCATAATATGTCTCCCCTCCATCAATTGAAAAATACAGCGGCCGAGTGCCACCTACAGGATTAAATTCTATTTCATCACATTCTTGTTGAAAGCTAAATGTTAGTGGAAGTTTATCATATACTGTAAACACTTCTTCAACTACTTGCTCATCATTATCTATGACTTTGAATTGGTATTCTCCCGCCGAAAAATTACTAAAAACTGCTTCCTCTTGGAGGGGCAATACTCCTAATTGGTAACGATATGGAGGAGTCCCTCCAGCAGCATGAAGTTGTATAACAGCAGTTGCATCACCAGCGCAAAAGACAGGTGTTTCTAAAGTTGGAATCAAACTAAGCTGTTCAGGTTCAAATAATGACTCGACTTGCTGCGTCAGATTGGCTTGATCAAGATAATTACCTTCAGCATCGAGAGACATAATAAAAAGATGCGTTTCAGGTGAACCACTCCAAGGGTTGTTGATATAGCCAGAAGCAATGATTCTGCCGTCAGAGAGTTCTTGCAAATAGCTTATAGCTCCGCTGCTCTCGACTCCAAATGACTCAAAATTGATTTGTTTGAACCATTGGGGTTCACATTGTTTATTGAACTTTATTATTGATGGCTTAAAAACACCAGAAGATACATCTGCAATACTATCATTCATAATTGTTTCACCACCCACAAAAAAATTATCAGTCGGTGTAGTTGTTAACTCAAACCAATGATATTTACCTAAAAAGTCTTTGAAAGAAAAATAGGAATCTATTATTTCGCCTTGATAATCATAGGACCTAATAAAGAAACTCGTATTGGAATTACAACAACTACTTGACCTACTAACAATTCTGTCAGAAAGTGGTAGGTATTCCATATTCGGCACTGGGATACTACTACCTCCAGTTATTGGATGTTCATAATCTATTAACTTTTCCTGTGCTCCTGATTCTAAGTTTATTGTGGTAAGATCTAAATGTTTATAATCAGTTAAGCCATACGCTTGAATATCATTTAAAATAAAATTGAAATCGGCGAAATGTGGAAACTCATAGACTGTAAAAGGTTGCTCATCTTGATACTGGACAGCACAGTACCCTGAATTACCTATTTCGCCTGAAATAATTGTATACTTCTCATTCTTTACAATTCTACTTGGTCGAAATTTGTAGAAATCATCGTCTTCATCTCCTTCAGGCGGTTGCACAAAAGGAATAGAGTCGTAAGCTGTCTCTATGAACTCACCCGTCTCTATACTGATATATGTACTTTCTAATACTTGTTCTGGATAAGAAACATATGATGTGAGAAATCTAATTCTATCCGTTTCGAATGTGTATACTTTGTTATCGTCTCCATCAGGCAAGCTTCTACTCCATACTATAGATCCTTCACTATCCAACTTATAAAAGCTATCAACACTTGAGTCTTCAAAATCATGAATCACATAAATGTGATCATTATGCACTTGCATGGCAATTGGTTTTTCGGAAACTCCTGAAACTGAATCAAAAATCTTTACAAACTGCTGGCCAATAAGGATTGAAGGCGTGACCAAAAGTATGAGCAGAGACCATTTTTTCATGATGGTGTAGTTTAGTGTCCGATAAAAAGACTCCCAAGTAGCTGTGAGAGCTGCTTGGAAGAGGATATATTAATATAACACTATTTAATGCAAAAGTGTGACTCCTGAACTAACTCAGAGGCGAATAAAATTTAAATAATTCGATCAAGACTCTAATCCACAATCATTGTTTCTCGATCTAATTGCTGCTGCTTAATATTCTCTGGAAGCTCCCTGAAATTATATTGTTGATCCCTCAGTTGAGGAATATAACCTGCTTCTCGGATTGCATCTTGTATCCCATTTGCTGTAAAGCGATACGCTGCACCCGCTGCAGAAACAACATTCTCTTCGATCATAATACTTCCAAAATCATTAGCACCAGCATGTAGGCAAAGTTGAGCAGTTTGTTTACCTACAGTTAGCCAAGAAGCTTGAATATTTGTCACATTAGGAAGCATAATTCTGCTCATTGCAATCATCCTAATGTATTCATCAGAAGTACACGTGTTACGGGCTCTCTTGAGCTTTTTCAACAAAGTCTCTTCGTCCATGAATGGCCAAGGAATAAACGCTAGAAACCCTTTGGCATGGTCAGGTTTCTGAGCTTGGATATCTCTTATCCATACCAGATGTTCCATCCGCTCATAATTCGTCTCTATATGTCCAAACATCATTGTGGCACTAGTTGTAATATCAAGCGTATGTGCAACACGCATAATTTCCAACCATTCTTCTCCTGAACACTTGCCTTTACTTATTAATCTTCTCACCCTATTATTCAAGATCTCAGCACCTGCTCCTGGTAGTGAATCCAAACCAGATTCTTTCAGTGCTTTCAGAACTTCATAGTGAGATGTGCCTTCCAGCTTAGTAATGTGCGCTATTTCGGGTGGACCTAAGGCATGTAACTTCAAGTTAGGATAGAGCTCTTTTAACTCAGCAAAAAGATCACAATAATATTGCAGCCCTAGGTCAGGATGGTGTCCACCTTGGAGTAACAATTGCTCCCCACCAAATGCAAAAGTCTCTTCTATCTTTTGTTTATACTCTTCTATTGTAGTGATATAAGATTCTTCATGTCCTGGCCTTCTGTAAAAATTACAGAACTTACAGTTTGCAATACAGACATTGGTAGTATTACTATTTCTATCTATAATCCATGTTACATAATTATGAGGTACATGGTGCTTCCGCAAATGATGACCTACTTCCATCAACAATGCCGTAGGTGCTTGTTCGAAGAGAAATACTCCTTCTTCTATTGATAGTGGCTGCAGATCAAGTGCACGATCCAACAGGTTATGTATGTCCATAATTTGCGTAGTTAATTACTCTTAAAGGTAAAGAACATGGAGAGGAAAAAGGTTTAAGTGTCTTCACAAAAAGTCCTATCTTAAATCCTCAACACATTAACACATGAAGCACTTACTCCTATTCTTCTCAATAAGCCTCCTTCTTGCCTGTGGGTCTGGAGAAACTTCCCTTGAATATCCTGCAAACTTTCTTTTTGACAAAAGCGATGTTGGAGAATTGAAGGTCTATGATTATGATGGATCTGCACTTAGTGAGACTGCACCAAACTCTACTGATGAACCATGGATTGGACTCATTGGGTCTGAAGAATCTATTGCAAATTCTTTTCTATCTGATTTATATCCTGCATTTACTGCTATTGAATTGCTTAGTGACACAGAGCTAAAACTATTTTCAAAGACAGACCCAACTTTAGAGGTGCAGAATATAACTTATAAAAGAGAGGGATCCAAAATCTATTTCGAAGCTGCTCAAGATGAACTTTGTGCTCTGGAACTTGAGCTTAATGAAGCATCTGGCCAGCTCAGGTATTCCTATATACTTGCATGTTTTTGGGAGGAAGATATAATACCTATTATAGAATCCTATTCATGTAGTAATAGTGATCTCCTTACGTCAGCAGAGCAGTTCTTGGAATTAACAAGCGCTGTAACGGATCACTTTATCATCGTAGAATATGAAGATGTATTTTTATTGAGCGAATAACCGAAAATATAGCATTGTGCCCAAAATAGGATCAAACAAAAAAAAACCTTCTTCGAAGGAGCTTTGTGGAGGTCGCGGATGACTGATTGTTACTGATATATACATCAGTACAAAAAGTATGACAATGCTTTTTGAAAGAAGGAACTATGACCACCTGGTCATAGCTGTTTGTTCTAAACTATTTGAGCAAATTGATTATGTAAATCCAATGAAAAGAAAATAAGTGGGCCTTCGAATCCGAACGCACATAAAAAAAGCCCCTTCTCTGAAGGAGCTTTGTGGAGGTCGCGGATGACTGATTGTTACTGATATATACATCAGTACAAAAAGTATGACAATGCTTTTTGAAAGAAGGAACTATGACCACCTGGTCATAGCTGTTTGTTCTAAACTATTTGAGCAAATTGATTATGTAAATCCAATGAAAAGAAAATAAGTGGGCCTTCGAATCCGAACGCACATAAAAAAAGCCCCTTCTCTGAAGGAGCTTTGTGGAGGTCGCGGACGGATTCGAACCGCCGTACAAGGTGTTGCAGACCTCTGCCTAACCGCTCGGCCACGCGACCAAATTTTGAATTGGATGACAAATATAATGCAATTTCTAATTGGAAAAAGTATTCACTAGTCTAAAACCAACTCGTATTCTCCATTACAAACAGAAGCAGTCAACTTCTCAATTAAGGTATTAGATAGAGATTCTTGGAATGGGGTCTTGACCCGAAGATAGTTATCAGAAAATCCATACATGTAACCTCCTTTGTTCTCTTGTTCAAATAAGACATTCTGTATTTTGGAACCATGTGACTGATAAAACTTGGTCTTCTTTAGCTTAGACAGGTCTCGTAACATTTCGTTACGCTTGCGTCTCACATGCATATCTATAGCGCCTCCCATAGTTGCTGCCGGTGTGTTATCTCTTTCTGAATAGGTAAATACATGCAAGTAGGTAACATCAAGACTCTTTACAAAGTCATAGGTCTCTAAAAAGTGATCATCAGTTTCTCCGGGGAAACCTACAATCACATCCACCCCTATGCAGGCATGAGGCATTAATGCCTTGATTCTTGATACCCTATCTGCATAGAGCTCTCTTCGGTATCTCCTTTTCATTTGTGCCAGAATAACATTGCTACCAGACTGTAGTGGCATATGGAAGTGTGGAGCAAATCGATGAGAATTAGCGACGAACTCAATAATCTCATCATTACACAAATTCGGTTCGATACTAGAGATACGAAATCGATCAACATCCTCAACTTCATCTAATGCTTTTATCAAGTCGATAAAGAGATCTTCTTTCTTTGGTCTCACACCTTCTATTACTTCTGTTCCATTACCAAAGTCTCCAATATTGACTCCAGTCAAAACAATTTCTTTTGTCCCCTTCTGACCTAACATTCTTGCTTTTGCTAAAATGTTGTCGATGGTATCTGACCTGCTCTTACCTCTAGCTTGAGGAATTGTGCAGAAGGTACATTTATAATCACAGCCATCCTGCACTTTCAGAAAAGAACGTGTCCTGTCTCCAAAGCTATAAGCTGATTCGAATGTGTTAACTTCATCAATATCTCCGACACTTACATTAAGCATAGATTGGTCTTCCAAACCCACCATACCATTCACGACTTCTAATAATCTGAATTTGTCCTTTGCACCTATAACAAGATCTACTCCTTCCATCTGAGAAATCTCTTCTGGCTTGAGTTGAGCATAGCAACCCATCATTATGATCTTCGCATGTGGGTTATTACGCTTAGCCTTTCTGGCAATATTTCTACACTTTCGATCTGCAAAATCAGTGACAGAACAGGTATTGACTACATAGATATCTGCTTCTCTTTCGAATGGAACAACAGTATAACCACCAGACTCGAATTGCTGTCTGATTGTGGAGGTTTCGCTGAAGTTAAGCTTACAACCCAAGGTATGAAATGCTATCGAATGCGGAGTTGCCATTAGTTTCTGTCTATCAAAGATATTCCGTTAAGATCATGAGTTAAAATTTCACTCATATAATCAAAGTAAGGCCTAATCGCTTTATACGTTTGACCAACCAGCTTGACAAAGTCTGGACCAGTGACTTCTTTGTCTGTAAAGTTTCTCATCACATAAAACGACTTATATCTTAATAGGTCAATATCTGGATGCTCTTTATCAAATCCTTTTGGAGCTGTTTTGACTTGCTCTCCTTTAAGCTCTCCAAACATTGACTTGAATTGCTTGGATGCGATAATCTTTCGAAGAGGTTTTGAGTCTGCTGCTATGTGCGATCTGATTAACTTCAGGTCACTTGGTTCTGGCTTATAGAAGCCTCCTCCAACCATAGATTCACCTCCTGGTTTGATAAATAAATAATAACCACCCCTCCGATAGGCTGTAGCGCGTGAGAATGACATTGAAAAGTTATCCTTATAAGGAGTCTTATCTTTTGAAAATCTCACATCACGATAAATTCTGAAGATTTTAGCTTTCTCAATAACGTCTGACTTGTTGAGCTCTGCTTCCACAGCGGCCATAAGTTCTTTGGCATCATCATATGCTTCCTGGTAGATAGGCTTGTGCTCAGCAAACCAATCCTTGGTATTATTTTGCGCAAGGTCCTTTAGAAATTTGAGTGATGCAGTTTTCATAGTAGTCTTATTTGGGATAAAGGTACAATAGTCTTATGTCGAATATGACAGATAGGCTCATAGATTAGTTATCTCTTGTCTAAATAATGAGAATCAAATATCTTCTTTGTAAATTCTTATAAATGAAATACATCTATTCTCTTTCTATAGTATTTGTCAGCTTATGTTTAATGGGGCAAGATCAATATGAAAGCTATGATCACAATATGCTACTTAACTATCCCATTCATGCTTATGAATACAAAGGTGGTCTTGTAACTGTCAACTACATGGGTAAGAGAGGATTGTTTTCTCCTAATATTAATTACTCAACCATCTACTTTAATTATATCGACCAGACGGGGACAATCACCCAATTAGGTATCAGTTATGAAATGGATTCTCGTAGAGTTATGCATGATATTAAATTTGAACTCTTACCTGATTCAACACTTTCAATTCTTGCATCTGATATGTTCGACTATGACATTCCATATTTTGGTTTTGATAAAATCCTATTTGATGGTGAGAATGTAGAGTTTACTTCAGTTCAAGATTTTGATCTTTTTGCTTGGGGAAACAAAGTGACAGGTTGGGGTGAAAGCTGCTACATTTTTAGTCAATTAGACTCGGTCTTTGTCGTAGATGAGAATCTCAAACATTTAAAAACTCTTGAAGCAGGTGGCACCCAATTGGAATCAACCATTTTTAATGATGAAGTACTACTCTACAACGACTCTATAGTTTATAATATAACACCAGACACGATACTCAATACCCTTTTTACGTATCAAGACATTGAGCTCATCTATCAATCTCATGGTCAATTGTATATTATTACTACGGGTGCCATAGAGTTATACACTGACGATTTCGAACACATCCAAACTCTTCCTTTTCCTGAGTCTCATCGTTTTACACGAAAGTTTTATACAGCTGGAAACGAAGTCCATGTAGAGTTAAAGGATATTGACAACAAGGATGCAATGTGGAAGTCAACAGACGGTAATGCTTTTGAAAGAATTCTATTTGAAGATACGGATTCGCATCACTTCCATTTTATCTATCCAACTACAGAGTATGATTTTTATCTCAGCTCATATAAATCAGACAATCATAGGCAAGGCATGGTCAATAAACTCCAGAAAGGATTATATGAAGAAAGCTATGATCAGATTGTTGATTTCTCAATTGCAGACGCAGAGATTCAGTTAGATTCAATATCATATGGGGGTACTATTCTCTTTATGGGGGAAATGGATTACTATGATCATTATTACAGTGGAAGTCTAACCGTCAGTAATGATTCAGGTGAGCTCATCTCTAAATCTTCAGCCCATAGTAGATATCATGATATACTTGGTTATTTCTATCCACTGACGATTCCCATTCAAAATGTGTCTAATGGTGACGTCATTACATATCCTGTTTCATTTAAGTCAAGAGATGACAACAATACTGGAACATTAGATTTTCGAATATTTGGTGCTAACGATCGTAGGTTAATTGAACCAATCTCTTTTTCTGCTCCAATAATAGCTAGTAGTCATGAGCTTAGTGCAATTGAGTTTAGCCTTTATCCCAACCCCACATCTCAAGGCTTTTCTGTGACTTTAGAAAATGATGAATCAATAGAAAGTGTTTCACTTTACAATGCTAAGGGTCAATTGTGTAAAACATATGGAGACCTTAATTCTTTCTACCCTATAGACGACTTAGAATCAGGTCTTTATTTTGTAGTTATATCCACACAAAATGGCTCCATCGGTATAAAGAGTCTAACAATCAAAGATTAAGGTGCAATAATGCATTTCGTTACAAACTGTTTCTCACCATCCAGTACTCTAAGCAAATACATTCCTTGGCTGAGATGTGCTACTTCCAGATAGTTGACCTGACCATCACTTCCTTGCTTGTGGACCAATCTTCCATTCAAATCAAAGAGTTCAAGTGTGGTATTCTCAGACCATTCTTCTGGAAGTCTCGCAATGAGGAATCCATTACTTGGATTGGGATAAACAATGATATCATCAATTACACCTGCGTCATCCGGTAGGCCATCGATCCATTTGGCTAGCTCCTTCAAATAAAAGGTATCAAGCCTCTGTTTGCTCAAAGGTGGCATTTTATTATCAGCAAGACTATTGTCTCTAATCCAAAGTTCAGAAACTTCATGTCTTCCAGGCTCGACTAAATAGTTTGATGGGTCAGATGCTAGACTTCCAGTACTTACTTGGATTGTATTATGGAAGTTGGGTGGGATACTATATCTCAGATCCATACCGACCATGGGTACACCTCCAAGTCTATGACAAGAAGCACAGTTGGAGTCAAGGTAGGATCGTATCCTAAGCTCAAGATCAACAGATGTATCATCAATAGGATAAGATTTTGGGAGCATATCAATATTTATTCCTGTCGGTAAGTCGAGAATGCCTTCGCTTGCCCAATATTGTATTTGATTATATGTACCATCTTGATAATCATACATACCATTAAGTTGGTGTGTATTGACACCGAGAACATATTGAGCATTACTATTATGACAGCTAAGACACTGATCTCTACTTGGGAAGTCCCAAGTTTGTCTTTCGAGAATAGTTCCATTTTGGTCAAGGATGTCTACTTCTTTTGATTTTCCAATGGTCAATAATTCTGCATCCGTTCCATCTTCGTTCCATTGGTAAGTTAGTCCATAGGCCTTACCTCCTTTGGCAAGAACAAAAAACCTCGTTTCGAGTCTAACTGAACTCTCAGTCTCATCTAAGTTGTTTGGTAGTTCGAAATGTTTGATGAATACAGTTCCTTCTGGAAACTCCCAAGGATCAGAACTTTTGAACTTTATTTGTTGGCCATCTGGGATTGCTATCCAGCGTTTCTTAATTGCACCATCAGACCAGAGTGGACTATTCACTCCATATGGAATAATTCCAGATATAGGTTGTAAATTCTGCAGATCTGTAAAGACACCTAGTTCTGATAAGAATCGAGGAGGATCAGGTACAGAAGTTTGCTGTGTTAACCCAACAATCTTTCCCGGTCTTGTGAAGTCAACAGAACTTACTGCCGAAATTAATATTTTTCCATTTTCGAGTAAGAAGACACTAGCTATGCCCGGTTCTTCAGGTAGGTCATTTGATAGGTTACCTAAGTTAGAAATCAAGGTTCTTCTTTCTGGTAAAGAGACCTCACTAAAGTCCAAAGCAAAGAGTTTATTGTAAACATAGTCTGCAAAGACATATTGTCCATATAAGTTTGGAAAATCAGGACCTCTATATACTCCTCCACCAATAATTGCTGATCCTACTTCCCTATCATATTCATAAAATGGAGTCTTCTCAGTTCCAATAAGGTTTGCTGGCTTATTGTGGGTCTCTGATGCTATGCTGCCTTCTTTGTATGGCCATTGGAGGTTGTCACCTTTCTGTATATAGTTAATCTCTTCTCTTTTGTCGGAACCTACATCTGCACACCAAATTCGATTAGTGAGTGTATCAAGATGGGTAGAATAAGGGCTACGAAGTCCTATTGCATAAAACTCTTCTAAGATTCCTCCACCTTCATCTAACCATGGATTATCATTAGGGATCGAATACCCTTGGGTATAACTTCCTTCCCATCCCTCAGGTGGATTACCAAAATGTTGGGGCTGTCTCCTAATTGGGTGGCTAGTTGCAGGATCATTATCGACATCTATTCTTATCAGACCACTAAAAAGGCCACCTGTGATAGTCTGAGTAGATTGAATTTGATGTTCGTCAGCTCCCTCATCTCCCAATGCAAGGTATAAGTATCCATCCTGGCCAAAGAACATGCCTCCACCGTTATGCCAGACACTTCTATCAAACTGCTGGATGAGTATCTCTTCACTCTCTTCCAAGAATCGTTGTTGATCTACATCCCATGTAAATTTAGATAGCCTATTATATCCTAAATCCGACCATTCTGAAGCATTCGGTTTATACCTATAAAAAAGAAAAAGGCATTGTGCGCCTGCATTACTTCCATCCAGAGTCTCAAATTGTGGATGCAGAGCAAATCCTACAGACCCTCCTTCTGAGAGATTGAATGTTTGATCAAAGATGTCAAGTACTGGCCACAACGTTTGATCTTCGAAATTGATTCGGTAGACAAGGCCAACCTTGGTCAATAATAGATAATCTTCTGTGTCAGGTAGTGCCAGTAATCGAAGAGGAGATGGTGCGTCTATCCAATCATAGACCTCTTCAATAGACCATGTACCATCCTCCCCAGGTATTTGGTCACTAAAAATACCATTGATATATGGCCCAATACTATCAGGAGGTGGAAGAGGCATATTTGCCCTATGGACTATACAGACCACAATAAGTGTAATAAGTATCGATCTTGGTTGCATATCTGACTCCTGCTAACTTAATACAAAGCATTTATGATTTATGACACAAATACAAATTGATTATGTTATCGATAGATTACTTGACAAGATTTGGTAAAAGGAGGATCTGTTTCATTACTCGGTTCGATAAATAGCTCCAAGAAAAACTCTATTTGTTCTTCTGAGAGTTGTATTTCAATATTTTCTATTTCTGTCGAATCATTAAGAATCAATCCTCCCACTTCAGCAATCGCGTCACATGTTTCTATGTCGAAAACTTCAATAGTTATTGATTCTCCTAAATTTATAAAGTTCGTCAGTTCTAATTGATTTGCATTGTTCTGGATCAATTCACTTTCAGAACCTTCAGCTGGAGTTAGCTCTTCGCAATCTGTGCTAATAAGCTCTAGGTTTCCTATCAAGTTATCATAGCAGACTTCTGTTATTGTATTAATTACTCGAATTGGATAATCTAAAGTACCTAGAGTGGTACCACTTTCTGTTCTGAAAATCAAGTTGATAAGATAGTCTCCAACTGGAGTAGGTAAAGTAGCATCACTTATTCTTAATCTGGCAACTTTAGGGATTTGACCTCCATAAATTGTATCTAGATTAGATAAGATTGCTTGTTGTTTGTCAGGGTCGTAATAACTCTCAATGTATGTGTTATCAGGAAGACCCGAATATTCAATAAAGACATCTTCGGGAATTCCTTGAATCCATCTATACAAATAAGCAATATTCAATCTAGGATTGCTCTCTGAAACATCTAAAGTATTATCAACCTCGATGAGATTCTCTGCTACATAAATAAGGGGCTCTACTTGTGAGACTCCTGATGCTAGAGCATAAGGCACGCTCAAAAGTTGATTGGCACCAACTAGCTGATAATTACTACCACCTGTTACATCGTGATAGAGAGCAATATATTTGTTACCGTCAAGCCAAGATATGCTTTGGAAGTCTCCAGCTAGGATGTTTCCACCTCCAATAGCAATAGTGTAAACACCAGCACTATTAGTGCTTTCACTATGTGTTTCAGCATATAAGATATCTCCTGTTATATCTGCATCCAAAATTTCAATTTGAATTCCAATCTCTTGATTAGGTATTGGTTCTCCTTCTTCATTGAGAACCAATGACTGAAAGTTGAATGCTTGTGGAACTTGTGACTGTAAAGTATCTGACAAGCCCAGTAGGATGTAAAAAATCAGTGCGAAGAAATAGAATCTCATAGGTCAATGCTTTTGGAAGATGATGGTCTTCTCTTGATTAATTGAAAGAATGTAAGAACCGGCTTGTAACGCTGACAAATCAATTACTGTGGCAGCATTCGATTGCCAAATCTTCTTTCCCGATAGTGCAAATAATTCAACGTGTTGGATTGGCTCAGAAGAATGTAAGTAAAGCCTATTACTTGTAGGATTAGGAAAGATAGTCACATCTGTTTGCATCTGATCTATGACTGATACTGAACCATTCACAAATGTGATGGTACTTACAGTATTTATTAGTCCATCTTGACCTGTGATTGACAAGTCCCCAAGAAAGGCTGTAGTCTGATTTGTAGCAAGACCAAATGGTGTAACACCAATGACCTGAGCATGACTAATCTTATGAGCCAATAAGATGGTCAAAGTTCCTAAAATGGTGACCAATTTTTTCATGGTCAAAAGATACTAGATTTTGGATGTATTTGCTAGGCTAGACCTGCAGCTACGTCTTTTCTTATCTTATTCAAGGCTGATCCTTCTCTTACCCATTCAATCTGTGCTGAGTTATAGGTATGGTTAACAGGGAAGTAGTCATCAGTACCATCAGCGTGTCTCAAGTGAATCAAGAGTGGTTTGCCCGGCTGCATTTCTTGGAATCCAAGGATAGAAACATGATCATCTTGTCTAACTAAATCAAAGTCAGCAGGATTAGCAAATGTCAAGGCTAGCATTCCCTGCTTCTTCAAGTTAGTCTCATGAATTCTTGCAAAAGACTTTACAATTACCGCATTGACACCTAGGAATCTTGGCTCCATTGCTGCATGCTCTCTAGAAGATCCTTCTCCATAATTCTCTTCTCCAAATACTACTGTACCTATTCCAGCATCTCTGTATTTTCTTGCAGAGTCTGGAACAGCTAAGAATTCAGCATTCTCAGAGCTATCAACAAAGTTAGCTACGCTGTTAGCTTTATCATTGAATGCATTGATTGCTCCAATGAAACAGTTATTAGATATATTTTGAAGGTGGCCCCTAAACTTCAACCAAGGCCCCGCCATTGAAATATGATCTGTTGTACACTTCCCTTTTGCCTTGAGTAACACCCTATTTTCAACAAGGTTATTTGGCTCTATTGTTTTGAATGGAGTTAATAATTGTAATCTATCTGACTGCGGATTCACAACAACATTTACCCCGCTCCCATCTTCCGCAGGTGCATTATATCCACGCTCTTTAACGTCAAAGCCATTTGGCGGAAGCTCATAACCAGTTGGTGGATCAAGCATCACTTCCTCACCGCTTTCTGTAGTCAAGGTATCAGTCATTGGATTAAATCCAAGAGTTCCACTTAACGCTATAGCTGTTACTAATTCTGGTGAAGCAACAAAAGCATGAGTATTTGGACTACCATCTGCCCTCTTCGAAAAGTTTCTGTTGAAAGAGTGAACGATACTATTCTTTGGTGCATTTGCGGGATCACTAAATCTTGCCCACTGCCCGATACATGGACCACAAGCATTAGCAAATACCATAGCGCCCATTCCTTCTAAAGTTTCAATAAGACCATCACGCTCAATTGTATATCTTACTTGCTCAGAACCTGGTGTTACTGTAAGCTGAGACTTGGCTTTTATTCCCTTGTCTATTGCTTGCTTTGCGATTGAGGCAGCTCTTGATATATCTTCATAAGAAGAGTTTGTACAAGATCCAATCAAACAGTATTCTAAGTCAGTAGGCCAACCATTTTTCTCAGCTGCTGCTTTCATTTCTGAAACAGGAGTATACAGATCTGGTGTAAATGGACCATTCAATGCAGGCTCAAGTGTATTTAAGTCTATCTCTATTACCTGATCAAAGTATTTGTCAGGATCTGCATAACATTCTGCATCTGCAGTAAGATATTCTTTCACACCATCAGCAAGGTCCGCTATATCAGCCCTGTCGGTTGCTCTCAAATATCTAGACATAGATTCGTCATAACCGAACGTCGATGTTGTAGCACCGATTTCTGCTCCCATATTACAGATTGTTCCTTTACCAGTACATGACATGCTTTGTGCTCCTTCACCAAAGTATTCTACAATGGCACCTGTTCCACCTTTCGCTGAAATTATACCTGCAACTTTGAGTATAACATCTTTTGGAGAAGTCCATCCACTAAGCTTACCTGTCAATTTAACTCCAATCAGTTTTGGCATCTTCAGTTCCCAAGGAATACCAGCCATAACATCTACTGCATCTGCTCCACCTACTCCAATTGCAATCATGCCTAATCCTCCAGCATTCGGTGTATGGCTATCTGTACCAATCATCATTCCACCTGGAAAAGCATAGTTTTCTAAGACAACTTGATGGATAATACCAGCACCCGGACTCCAAAAGCCCAAACCATATTTGTCAGATACTGATTCTAGAAAATCAGTTACTTCTTTATTAAGATCATTCGCTGCAGCTAAATCTTTCTCAGCTCCAACTTTCGCTTGGATAAGGTGATCACAGTGTACTGTTGAAGGAACCGCAACTTTATCCTTTCCTGCCATCATAAACTGCAGCAATGCCATCTGAGCAGTTGCATCTTGCATAGCAACTCTATCTGGCGAAAAGAAGACATAGTCTTTTCCCCTACCATAATTCTGTAATGTTGAATCATTATGGAGGTGAGTGTAAAGAATTTTTTCAGCTAGTGTCAATGGTCTACCTAATGCAGTCTTAACACTATCCACTCGAGACTTGAGAGTCTCGTAATGCTGCTTAATCATTTCTATGTCAAATGCCATGGATTATTGAGTTTAATTTATGTAGCAAGATTCCTTTGAACATATTTCAAAAGGCTCACAAAGATAAGCAAGTCTTTACTTTAAGTAAAGCCCCATGTAAAACAAAAAAAGCCCCCTAATTGGAGGCCTTTTTTTCATTCTTTATTTTATCGCCAGAGAGTAATATCTCCGATGAATCTAAATTCTTCACCACTTAAAAATTCTACAAGGCCCGTGTAGACATAAACACCTTGTTCGAGAGGCTCTCCATTGTTTGTTCCGTCCCATTCCGCTCTAGGATCACCAGGTGGTACATCAGTAACATGGAAGACTTTATTACCCCATCTATCATATACTTCCATAGTAACAATCCTTGCTATTTCCACATTAGAGAAAATCATAAATCTACTATTCTCTCCGCCTCCGTCAGGATGGAATATATTTGGTGTCCAAATTCTTTCTACATCTACTTGAACATCTTTACAGACTGTAATTTCACAATCGTCTCCGATATACCCAGTCACACAAATCTCACCTGGGCCAAAGAAAGCAAATGTTGCTGGTGATCCTGTAAACAACTCACCATTAACACTCCATACTACTTCATCAAAATTATAGTTAGATACTACTGCATACTCATTTTCAACTCCAGCAAATTCTAAAGTAGGACCAGTAAAATCTAGCTCAATCTCTGGCTGTGCTGTAAAGGAGAAGTTTGTTTGGCTTGAACATTCCGCACCTACGATGGCTTCTAAAATATAATTTCCTTCTCCAATAGATATATTGGATGTTTCTGTAAGGGTCGTGCCATCTAAGACATATTCTACATTAGGAGAATCAATCGCATTTACAATAGTGAATGTAGCCTGAGTCTCACCTGGACAAGGCTCTTCAACGATTGCTTCTACATCGATAGTATTAATATATTCTATCGTGTAATCAGCTGAATATGTACACCCAGCCAATTCATATTCTGCAGTATATGTTTGTACACCATCTGCAATGGCATCAGGAGAAAGAGTGATCATTCCATTTGCATCGATACCTTGACCTGACCAGGTTACTACTGTAGTCAAATCACCATTGTCGTCATTTGCAGACAGTTGTGTTGTGATTTGGCTATCTTCTACACAAATGACATCTGTGCTCCCATCGACTGCAAGATTTACAGTAGGACATGGATCAGTCTGGCACTGGAAACTGAACGTATCATCGCACCCACAATTTGATGTATAAGCGATATCAACGTCGACGGTTGTATTAGCTGTTAGGTCAATAAGTTGAATGAGATTACTACTAATATCTCCAGTGTATAACACTCCATCTATGGTCACTGATACATCACCTCCACAATCAGGAATATCTAAATTCCATGCAATATCAATATTATCTAATCCAGCAGAACAGTTCTCTGAAAAATTCAGAGAAGGGCACGGATCAGTCTGACAATTGATGATTCTAGATTTATCATCACAGCCACAATTCGAAGAGTTGACAACTTCAATTGTGTAGTTTGTTCCTGCATCCAAGTCAGTAAAGTCAATCATTCCTGTAGAAATATCTCCAGTGAAAGGCATGCCATTCACTAGTACGCTGATTTCACCATCACAGTCAGTTTCGTCGACATTAAATGTAATCTGCATATTATCTAATCCAGCATTACAATCAATCTCAGGTGTTCTCAATGAATCAAGTACTGTTACAGAGAGTGGAAATTGCTCCATACCACACTCAGTGCTTGTCGTGACAAAATCGAAATTAAACATACCTGGTGTATCGAATCCTATTGTCGGTGAAAGCATATTCGGGATTGTTAATCCATTACCATTCCATTGAAAACCAAAACTTCCGAGATTATCACCATTATAGGTAATATCAAGATCATCTTCGATGCAAATTGTAGTCATGTAGTCAAAAGATGCTTCTGGAATGGAAATAAGCTGTACAGTTATATCATCAGTATACTCGCAAAAACCCTTTGAAACAGTCACAGAAATTGTCACCATACCATCTGCAATCCCTGTAGGATCGAATGTAGTACCTGATACACCGTCACCTGCAAATGCTATTGTATGATCATCTATGTTTTGCGAAGCTGTTACAGAGAGATTCAACAATGGTTGAGTTTCATTCACCTTACGGCAAATGATTTCATCAGCTTGGTCTATATCAACTTGAATAGTTGGACATTCTTCAGTTCTACAAGTCAGAGTTGCTGTCTTAGCTGGACAAATACAATCATCACTTTCATTGACTACTTCGATTGTAACCGGTGAATCCGGAGGTAATTGATCAACAACTAAGAATAAATCATCCTGATTGCCAACAGCCATACCATTGACAAATACTGCGTAATACTGATCACATTCATCATTTTGATCTAGCCAATTAAATGTTATTTGATCAACTTCTGTAATACAAGATAACTGAGGTGTACGTAAGGAATCAACAACTTCTACTTGTTCTGTTGTCATACCTGCATCACAATTGGTACTAGTAGAAGCTAACTCCAATGTATAAGTTCCTGGTGTATCAAAATCTATGGATTGATTAGTTGCTCCTGCGAATGTTCTCGTATCTGACAGTGTCCAGTCGTAACTAAAATTACCATTAACATCTCCTGTGTAATCTACCATCCAAGTATCTGTGATACATATTCTATCTGGTGCTGAAGTAGTCAGTCCAGGTATCTTCTCAATAGTAATAGTGAAATTGTCATTGAACTTACAATTATCATCTTCCAATTCTAACTCAATAAGGTGATCACCTTCTGTAGCTGTGACAGGGTCAAACATACCATCTGCTGAAACTACCCCATCAATTGTAATAGTTAAGGTCTCACTTCCTGAAGTGAGAGCGTTATCATAACTCCCTGTAACCTGTATAACTTGACTATTTTCATCAACACAGAGAATAGTATCATCTAGATTAGCATCCAATATTACTGGAGGGCAGTCAACTGATGTACATGTTATTGTATCAATCACATTTTTACAAGCATTATTACTAATTCCAGTCACTGTAAAGAATATCTCTGTCAGTGGAGATAACATATCTACTGTGTGTGTATTGCCTGTAGTATTTGTAACAACTCCTCCAATTTCTATTTCGTAGTCATCAAAACCAGTATCTGTATTCCACTCTATGACTATGCTACTTGAAGTTGTTTGTTGGCATGTCAGTGAAAGTGGTGGCAAGGACTGTACCTCTACAGAAAGATTTTGCGTAAGCTGACCACAACCTACTGCATAAATATTCGAAGAAATACTCTTTGTTCCTGGGGTATCCCAGAAAACTTCTATTTCTGTACCATTATCTGAAACTATTGTAGCACCATTTGTCTGTAAAGATGGGATGATAGAAGGATCATAATCTCCACTAAAAATGATCATTGTTGTATCTCCGCTGCAAACTACCAAGTCCATTACATCCATTGTGAATGTTGGAAGTGCAGTAACTATCACTGAGTCTGTAGCAAAATATCTACAGCCTGTGATGTCGTATTCATAGTCAATATAGTGTGTTCCAGGTCCAGCTGTTGCAGCATCAAAATTACCTGCTGCATCAATTCCCCCTGAAGTACTCGTAAACTCCTCGACACCTGATTGGTCACCAACAATCGTCGCACTGAACACTCCAGTAGTCATGTCTTGTCCAATACAAATTGTATCGGGAAATGGGTTAGTCAAAGACACATCTACCATTGGGCATACTCTAGTTTCGCAATCAGACATATTGGATATAATTGCATTACAGTAGAGTCCTCCTGGACCAACGGCTTCTAGTTGCAGTTCAGCGCTATCTCCCTGTTGCAATCCAGTAATAACTAATTCATTGTTTGCTGGATCAAAATCAACAACCCAACCCGGATTAGCTGCAACTATATTCTGAACTAAAACCGTGTAGTCAATAGCATCATCTACATCTGTCCAAAAGAATGTAATGGACTCTTGATCTGAAAAGCAATCCAGAGTTGTGAATGTAGGATCAATTTTGAACTCTAGCGTATCCTTGTGCTCATAAGATTGACAGCCTTCAACATAGGTTATCGTTGCAGTTACAATTTGGTCAGTAACATCTCCAGGCCACTCTA
>JAHDEL010000014.1:31110-53696 GCA_020628855.1 Saprospiraceae bacterium
TTCCTCCAGAACTATTTGAAAAATCCAAAGTAACATTTGGTGAATTGACATCACCTCCTGTAACCATGATATCTGCAGGTATTGTCCAATTAATTGTAAAGTCTGCTTCATTGCCAACATAGCCCTCAATATCTAAGGAATAGTCTATGTTGTCAACAGATTCTGGGCAGAGCACTAGAGGAAACATCAGCTCTTCTACTCCCGGAGTGTAGTCTTCTATTAATATTTGAGTTCCAGAATCAAAGAAGTTATCACATTGGACACCATCAACTTCGATTGTGTAGACAACTGCCCAAGTACCAGACATATCTGTATTCCATGTTAGTGCATCAGTAGAGCCACTAACGATAGTTCCATTTCTTTCCCAATACCATGTCGATGTAGCTCCAAAGCCCATGTTGAAGATGTCATCTGGTAAAGTTTGCACTGTAAAAGACAGGTCAATTGTTCCATTAGGCAAACACACACCTTCCACAACTGTTTCTACTGCAACCTCATAGACAGTAACATCATACCATTGAGGACAACCGTTAGGTGCTGGAGTATCTCCAACGAATGTGAATTCATCATCAGAGTTAAAATTAAACCCATCAATGGTTATCGAGCCATCCGTGGAGCAAAAGAAGGTGTCCAATACATTGGTCGATGGCAATGGTAAACTTACTATTTCAATTGTTTGCTCCCATTCACACCCTAATGCATTAGAAGCTGTGCCAGAATACATTCCAGGACTGAAGACATCAAGAAATTCAGCCCATCCTTCTACACCGTCGCCATTTGGATCTTGATTGGCAACATCATCATAGTTATTTAAAGAAATTCCATTTGAAAGTGTATCCTCACAAACATCTACAAGCATAAATTCTTCATCAGGAATATCCGTAACAGTTAATTGAATACAACCATCAACATCTGTATTATCACAACCATTGTTTGCGCTGACACACAATGTATAGTTTCCTGCAGTTGGTATTTCATCTATTATAACACTGAATTCTCCATCAACAACAGATGTTGAAAATCCTGGCACAGAAGGAGTAAGTGTCCATGTATATTCTACAGAAAGATCATAGTTATTTAACTCAAATTCTAAATCCTGTGCTCCACTACATATCTCATCACAAGGAGTAGAGATGCAGTTTATCGCTGGAGTGTTGAATTCAGGGATAGGATTGAACTGTCCACCATTATCAATTGTAACCGTATAGTCACAAACACTACCAGCACAACCATCCAAGAAAATAAAATAGTCATCTCCTATTGTCAGATTATTAATAGTGAAAGTGACATCACCATTCATATCCCCTGTTGTACAATCTGGCTCACAAAATGGCGAATTAGAATAATTACAATCATCATATACACCAAACTGCACGCCTGAAACAGTCTGCCCACCAGACATTACTTCTGTACAGTTCTCCAGATTTATTGTAATTGTGAATGATGTCGATCCTGCAACAAAACCAAACCATGACATATTATGTGCTCCACCTCCATTTTCTGGGCTATTTTGACAAAGTGGGTTAGGTCCACCCACATCCATATCAAACATAGTTTCTGTAAACCCATTGAGGTCATTCAACGCACAAAAAGGAACAACATCGTCACAAAATTGGACTTGCTCTTGAGCATATAGAATATTGAGTGCACAGATACAAAACAGTGCAATTGTATATCTTTTTACCATTCTTACAAATTTGTTGGGAGTGAAGATGAAATTACGGAATCAAATCTAATATTTTAGAATACCGAGAATAAATAAACAGAGGGTAATCATACTTTACTGGATCTGAGTTATCTAATACTTTAAGGTATTCTGTTATATCTTCTACAGTTGACCAGTTTACCTGCTTCTTTGAGGTAATTCCAAGTGTTATACAAGTTCTCATTACATGGACATCTACTGGTATGAATAAGTCCGATTTATTGATGCACTTCCAGAGACCCATATCCCCAGATTTGCGGTCATTTCGAACCATCCATTTGAGGAAAAGACAGATTCTTTTGCATGCGGATTTACGGCTTGGTGTAGCAACGTGTTTTCTTGTCCGCTTTGGAGCGAAATCAAGATCAAAAAACTGATTGTGAAATTGTATTAAACTTGATTCTCCATCAAATTTTCCATCTCTGAGAAAAGCTTCTTCAAGAGAAGAATAGGCGTTATAATATCGATGAAAGTATTCTAGAAAGTACAGAGTGTCTGTATAATTGAATGTCCTATGCTTAAAGTTGGCTAATCGTTTCCTACCAGTATCATCCAGATTGAGAACAAATTGGTATGGCTGATTATCCATTAACTCAAAGAGTTCTTTAGACTTATTAATGATAGTCTTCCGTTGTCCCCAGGCTAGCATAGCAGTCCAAAATGCTACAATTTCCTTGTCTTGCAACTTATTGAATTGATGAGGGATCTGGACAGGATCATCCTCTAAAAATGGAACATTATAATCAGTGTAGTAAAGGTCATCTAAGAGTTTCTTGACCTTTTGGACTTGCATCTTGATTAAGTAATTGTTTGCTTAGTCTCTATGATTTCATACCCTTCGATGATATCTCCAATCTTAAGATCATTATAGTTGTTGATGGTCAAACCACACTCCATGCCATTTCTAACCTCTTTAACATCATCCTTATACCGCTTCAGAGAAGAAAGTTCTCCAGTAACACCTTCTTTAGTCGGATAAACAACTATACCCTCTCTGATTAATCTAATCTTAGTATTTCTTGTCAATTTACCATCTTGGACATAACATCCCGCAACAGTACCAATCTTAGATATTTTATACGTCTCTCTAACCTCAACTTGACAAACAACTTTCTCTTCTTTGATGGTATCCAACATACCTTCGATTGCAGATTTGATTTCTTCAATCGCCTCATAAATAATCGAATACGATTTGATTTGTACACCTTCTTTTTCTGCTAGATTTCTAGCACCGAGAGATGGTCTTACCTGGAATCCAACTATGATTGCATCTGATGCTGAAGCTAACAAAACATCTGATTCAATAATTTGTCCTACCGCTTTGTGAATGACATTCACTTGAACAGTCTCCTGGCTCAATTTAATGAGTGAGTCTGAAAGTGCTTCTATTGATCCATCCACATCACCCTTAACGATGAGGTTGAGTTCTTTAAATGTTCCAAGAGCTAATCTTCTTCCAATCTCATCAAGACTAATTCTCTTATTCGCTCTATTAGATTGTTCACGTTCTATGCGTTCTCTTCTCAGGGCAACTGCTTTAGCTTCTTGCTCTGAGTCATAGACTTTCAGTTTTTCTCCTGCTTGAGGAGCTCCATTCAGTCCTAATATCAGTACTGGAGTTGCTGGCCCTGCTTTCTTGATTTTCTTACCTCTATCATTGAACATGGCTTTTACTTTACCAGCATGAGATCCTGCCATAATTGCATCTCCAATCTCTAGAGCACCATTCTGAATCAAGACTTTAGTAACATATCCTCTTCCTTTATCGAGAGATGCTTCGAGAACAGCTCCGACAGCATTCTTATTTGGATTTGCTTTGAGGTCAAGTACTTCTGATTCAAGAATAATTTTTTCTAAAAGCTCTGGAATATTTTGACCTGTCTTTGCAGATATATCTTGAGATTGGTACTTACCTCCCCACTCCTCGACTAGGATATTCATTTCACTTAGCTCCTGCTTAACTCTGTCAGGATTTGCACCATCTTTATCAATCTTATTGATTGCAAATATCATTGGTACTCCTGCTGCTTGGGCATGACTAATTGCCTCCTTGGTTTGCGGCATCACTCTATCATCTGCTGCAACAATAATCACAACAACATCCGTCACCTTAGCACCCCTCGCCCTCATGGCAGTAAAGGCTTCGTGACCTGGAGTATCTAGGAAAGTAATTTTTTTCTTGTTCTCCCCGACATAGACTTCGTACGCTCCAATATGCTGCGTGATACCTCCTGCTTCACCCGAAGCAACATTGGCATTTCTAATATAATCCAGTAGTGAAGTCTTACCATGATCAACGTGACCCATGACAGTAACAATAGGTGCTCTGCCTTCAAGATCTTTAGGATCATCTGCTTCTTCTTCTTCAGCAATTTCTTCTTCTTCTGCGTCGATAAACTCAACTTCGAATTCGAATTCGCTAGATACGAGTTCGATTATCTCTGCATCCAGCCTTTGATTAATTGAAACAATAACTCCAAGAGTCATACATTTCGTAATTACCTCAGAAACCGGCACATTCATTATTGAGGCAAGCTCTGAAACAGAAATAAATTCTGTGACTTTTAAGATGCTGTTATCAACAACTTCTTCTCTTTGTTCCTGCTTTTCTCTCTTCTGCTCTCTTGAGTCTCTTCTTATCTTCTGTCTCTTTTTCTTCCCACCACCGCCAGAGATTCTGGCCATTGTAGCTTTTATCTTTTCTTCTATTTCTTTCTGAGAAACAGTTGTTACCTCATCATCTTTCTTCTTCCCTCTATTTCTATTTTGATTTTTGAACGACTCAGGAGATATTTTTTTCCTTTTCCGTTTCCTCTTAGGCTTGTTGTTATCTGCACTAGGCGAAGGTTTACGCTCTGGTTCTTTCAGTTTTCCTGGATCAATTTTACCAAGAATTTTCAAACCTTGGAGAGTTGGTGCATCTACTCGAATTACTTCTTCTTCAGTGTCTGTAACTGGTTCGGCAGGCGCAGGAGTAGCTTCTTCTTTTTTCTCTATCTCAGGCTCCTTCTCTTCTTGTTCTTTAGCAGCCTTTTGCTTCTCTTCTTCTTCTTTTCTCGCTTTTTCTTCTTCGGCTTTTCTAGCTTTAGCTTCTTCTATTCTTTTCTTATCAGCATCCAAATCAATCTTTCCTACCACTTTAAATCCAGTGTCAGGAACTTCGGCTTTGATAACTTCATCCTTTTTTTCTTCAACAACTGGTTCTTCCTCCACAACCTGTTCTGGCTCTGGTACTGGCTCTGGTTCAGGCTTTTTGGGTGTAGGTACTGCTGCACTAAAGTCAGGAAGTGTAAGTTCACCTAGTTTAGGTGGTATTCGCGTACCAATGACAATTTGATCTGCTTTCTCTTTGATTGTCTTTGCAGAACTATATTTTTCCAACAGAGCATTATACATGTCTTCTGAAATCTTAGCACTAGGCTTATTCTCTATCTCAAAGCCTTTCTCTTTGAGATAGTCCACAATCGTAGAAGTTCCTACATTAAATTCTTTTGCTATTTTAACTAAGCGCTGAGACATCAAATATTTACTCTCTCTTTTTTTTGTTACAAAAACTATGCTTCATCTTCAAATTCAGAAGCTAGAATACCTAATATATTATTTACAGTTTCTTCCTCTAGGTCTGTTCTTCTAATCAGCTCTTGAGGACTAAGATCTAATACTGATCTCGCTGTATCACATCCGATACCTTTGAGTTGGTCAATTACCCAACTTTCTATTTCATCTGCAAACTCGTCAAGATCTACATCTTCTAGTTCTTCTTCATCTGTATCTCTATAGACATCGATTTCATATCCTGTCAACTTACTAGCAAGCTTGATGTTTGATCCACCCCTACCAATTGCAAGAGATACTTGATCTGCTTGAAGAAATACAGCTGCAGTCTTTTCCTCTTCTTTGATCTTAATACTCGAGACTTTAGCCGGAGTCAAAGATCTCTGGATAAACAGCGATACATTCTTAGTATAATTGACAATGTCAATATTTTCATTTTTTAGCTCACGAACTATACCGTGAATTCTTGATCCTTTCATTCCCACACAAGCACCTACAGGATCTATCCTATCATCATACGATTCTACAGCCACCTTAGCTCTATCTCCAGGGATTCTTACGATTTGTTTGACAGTTATCAACCCATCTTCTATCTCTGGAACTTCTTGCTCCATTAACTTCTCAAGGAATCTTTCATCTGTTCTTGACATCACCACTACTGGGTTATTGTTTTTCATTTCAACCCGCTTGATAATGCCTTTGACTATATCACCTTTTCTGAAGAAATCTCCTTTGATTGTTTCATTTCTAGGCATTAAGATCTCATTGCCAGTCACATCATCTACAATCAAAAATTCTCTCTTTAGGATCTGGTGTACTTCTCCCAATACCAGCTCACCAACTCTCGAAGAATATCTTTTATAGATTTCATCCTTCTCAAGTTCCATTATCTTGGAAATCAGTGTTTGTCTGGCTGCTTGTACCGATCTTCTGCCGAAATCTTCTAATTCCAATTGCTCATAACACTCTTCACCTATTTCGTAATCCTCATCAAAGGCAATTGCTTCTGAAATAGAAATTTGGCTTAGCTCATCAGTGACCTCACCATCATTTACTATTTCTCTAACCCTCCACATTTCTAAGTCACCACTCTGTGTATTAACAATCACATCAAAGTTGTCATCAGACCCGAACTTCTTTCGTATCAACGATCTAAAGACATCCTCAAGGACTCTTACCATCGTAGGCCGATCAATATTCTTACCAGCCTTAAACTCCGCAAATGAATCTACTAAGTTCATGATTATAAGTAGTTGTTGTTATTCTTCATTTCTTAAAACTTAATACAATTTTTATACTCTCAATATTCTCTAGAGTGATCGCAATTTCTTTCTTGTTCTTAGTTTCCAATGTCACTTGATCTTCTTCTACTTTTATGAGTTTGCCAGCATGTATATTACCAGAAACCTCTTGAAGTTCACAAGATCTGCCTACATGCTTTGTGAATTGTCTAGGATCAGTAAGTGGCTTATCTGCACCTGGAGAAGATACTTCGAGTTTGTATTTTTCGCCAAGCCATAAGTTTTCATCTAGATAACTTTCCAAATGTCTACTCAGCTTCCTACAAACCTCATATTTGACTGGTTCTACTCCATCAATGTAGACTCTACATAATGCTGAAGCAGATAGGTCCATGCCTACCATAAAGTAAGCATCTTCGTAGTCCTCCTTTAAAAATCCCTCAACTAGAGATCCTATTTTACTCTTAAGAATGTCGATTTCCATGAATAAAAAAGGGGACAACTTCTGTCCCCCATTGAAAACTTTCGGCAAATATACAGTTTTTTGCCTATTTATGCTTTGATCTTTTCAGCTTCTCTAGCCTCCAAAATCGTCAAATGCTACATTTTCTTCAGGTATTCCCCAATCATCTGCCATCTTTAGTACACATTGGTTCATAATTGGAGGTCCACAGAAGTAAAGCTCAAGTTCTTCTGGAGCTTCATGCTTACTTAGAAACTCATCTATTACAACTTGGTGAACATACCCTTTAAAACCGTCTCCATTAGGATCATCAAGATGCTCTTTAAGCTCCCAGTTATCCTCTGGAAGTGGGTTGTCAAGGGCTACTGCAAACCTGAAATTAGGAAATGCTTTCTCTATTTCTCTAAATTCCTCGATGTAAAAAAGCTCTTGCTTAGTACGACCTCCATAGAAAAATGTAACCTTTCTTCCAGTCTTTAATGTGTGAAAGAGATGGTACAAATGAGAACGCATTGGCGCCATTCCTGCTCCACCACCGATGTATAACATTTCTGTATCCGTTGGCTTAATAAAGAATTCACCGTAAGGACCTGAGATTGTAATCTTGTCACCTGGTTTTTTGCTAAATACATATGAAGAGCAAATTCCTGGATTGACATCCATCCAACCTCCTTTTGCTCTATCAAATGGTGGGGTTGCAATTCTAATTGTTAACGAAACAATATTTCCCTCCGCCGGGTGATTGGACATTGAATACGCCCGAAAGACCTCTTCGTCATTGACCATTTTGAGGTCCCAAAGCTTATATTTATCCCATTCTGCTTGAAATTTATCAGGACGATCATGATACTTTGGATGGGCAGTAATATCTATATCGCTCTTATAGTTTACAGTCGTAGGAGGTACATCAATCTGAATATATCCACCAGCTTGAAAGTCCAAATTCTCTCCTTCTGGCAATTTGACAATAAATTCTTTAATGAAAGTTGCCACATTATAATTCGAAATAACCTCGCACTCCCACTTCTTAATTCCAAAAATTTCTTCCGGAATTCTGATTTCCATGTCTTGTCTCACTTTTACCTGACAAGCTAATCTCATGTTCTCTTCAGCTTCTTTCTTAGTCAGGTGATTCATCTCTGTAGGTAACACTTCTCCTCCTCCAGCATCAACGTGACATTCGCACATTGCGCATGTTCCACCTCCACCACAAGCTGATGGTAAGAATACCGACTTATCTGACAATGCAGAGAGTAAGGTAGATCCTGGTTCGACCATCAAGGGGTTGTCAAAATCTCCATTAACAATAAGCTTAACCTCTCCCTGTGGTACAAGACGCTTTCTTGCATAGATTAACATCATTGACAAGGCCAAAATAACTCCACTAAATACTAGAAGAGCCCACACTATTGACATTACTGCTATTAAAAACATACGCTATTAGGTATCTAATTATTCAATTTGGTTAAAACGCTGCTGGATCGATTCCCATCAGACTCATAAATGCCATTCCCATCAAACCAGTTAGGATAAATGCCATTCCTAATCCCCTCAATCCTGGAGGTACCGCAGAGTATCTAATCTTCTCTCTAATTGCTGCAATACCTATAATGGCCAAAAACCATCCAAAACCACCACCAAGCCCAAAGGCCACAGATTCAGCAAAATTGTATTCTTTTGCCACCATAAACAATGATCCTCCTAAGATTGCACAGTTTACCGTAATAAGCGGAAGGAATATCCCTAAGGAGTTATACAAGGATGGTGAATACTTTTCGATTACCATCTCAACTAACTGCACCATTGAGGCAATTACTGCTATAAAGAGGATCAATCTCAAAAATGTGAGATCAATACCGAAAAGGCCAGTCTCACTAAGTAAGAATGTACTAATCATCCAATTGATAGGCATGGTTATACCCAAGACAAATATGACGGCAAGACCTAAACCGAATGCTGTTTTTACAGACTTACTTACAGCTAGGTAAGAACACATTCCTAAGAAGTAAGCAAGTGCTAAATTCTCAATGAATGCTGATTTGATAAATATATTGATAAGTTCTCCCATTGAACTTTGATTTCTGAATTAACAAATATTGATTATGATACGTCCACTAGACTTTTGTTGATGATTCCTCTATGAATCCAAATGAGAACACCGATAACAAACATTGCCGACGGGAAAAGTACCATGAGATTATTGTTTGCATACCAACCAAACAACCAACTATCTGAAGTATTGATTAGATAATCGGCATTTGGACCAATCACTTTAGCTCCTAGTACAGTTCCTTTACCGAAGAGCTCTCTGATGAATGCAACTATGATAAGTATAATTCCATAACCTAATCCATTCCCAATACCATCTAAAAATGATTTCCATGGAGAATTGCCCATTGCAAATGCCTCAAGTCTACCCATGATAATACAATTGGTAATGATTAATCCAATAAAGACTGATAGTTCTTTATAGATATTATAATCTATTGCTTTTAGTGCAAGCTCAACAACCGTTACTAAAGTTGCTATAATAACAAGTTGGACAATCATCCTTACTTGCTTAGGAATATAAGCTCTAAGTAAGGATGTGAATAGATTTGACAGAGCTAATACAAAGATTACGGCTATTGCCATAACAATTGCTTTGTCCATCAATGTTGTCACCGCTAATGCAGAACATATCCCAAGTACCTGAACGGTAATCGGGTTGTTATCATTCAGCGGATCAATCAGTAGTTTTCGTTCCTTCTTTCCGAACTGAAAAGCTGATTCTTTTTTTTCTGCTACTTTAACCTCTGCCATAATTCTGTAGGTTATTGTTTGATTGTGTTCAAGTACGGTTGATAATATTTAATCCCTCTAGCTAACATTTCTGTCACGCCATCTGCAGTGATTGTTGCTCCACTAATACCATCCACCTCATAGACAGGATCTTTAGCCCCACCCTTTCTCACATATACTGATTTGAACTCTCCATCATTGGTAAAGAGCTTCTTACCAGTAAATTGATTCTTCCAAGCAATATTATCTTTTATTTCTGCTCCTAGACCTGGAGTTTCTGCTTTATGATCAAAAGCTACTCCTGCAATAGTGTTCAAGTCTTTCTCTAAAGCGATACAGCCCCATATCTCGTCCCAAAGTCCTTTACCTCTGACGTTGACCACATAGAAATCTTCTCCATCTGCTTTCTTATAGGTGTATAGAGGGAGCAGCCTATCAGCTTCAGATTTCTTCATTTCTTTTCCCATATCTACACTTTCAGCACTACCGTCTTTATAACCCAAGCTTACCATTGTTTGCTCATCAACGACCTTACCATCCATATCAATAACAGTCTGGCTGATTTGATTGTTGAAGATTTCAATAATTTCATCGTCAGATAGAGATCCAAGGTCTTTTCCTAAATGATCAGCTATTGCAGACAATATTGCTTTCTTATTGTAGATTGCTTCATTCTTATCATGAATGGGTTTTAGCCCATTTGACATTAATGCAAGTACGATTGCCACTACAGCTGTAATGATCAATACAAATCGAATGATATAATTAGTATTATGCACTTTGTAGTCTTTTTGAAATGTTGCTTTCAAGGACGTAATGGTCAATCAAAGCAGAAAATGTATTTAAGAATAAGATAGCTAACATCCAACCTTCAGGATATGCAGGATTCATAACTCTGACAATCATACCTATGAAACCAATCAAGAACCCATACACCCACTTGCCAGTATTGGTTGTAGAAGCCGTAACTGGATCTGTAGCCATAAAGGCAATCGCAAAAAAGAAACTACCCATGTACAATTGATAGTACCATGGTACATCCATAAAAGGTGTAGCACCCCATGCATTTAATATTAAGCCCATTGTAATGGCTCCTATACATGCACTTAGCATAATTCTCCAACTTGCCACTTTCGTGAGTAATAAGAAAATAGCTCCCAATATGATAAATGGCTTCGAGGTTTCACCAATAGAACCAGGTATTGTTCCCCACCACATTTGACTAACTGAAAAGTTTTGGGTGACTGCTTCCCATCCTCCCGAATATGCGAGAGCTAATGGTGTGGCTCCACTATAGCCGTCAATGACTGCTGTCCGGGCGGCATCGAAAGTATCTATGTTCAGAAGGTCAAACAACCCATTAAATAACCCATGGGCCCAACCATAATCTGCCATGACCCCAGGATTTAGTGACTCATATCCTGATACCCAAACTTGATCTCCTGATATAGTTGTTGGATAGGCAAAGAAGACAAAAACTCTTGCCAGTAGAGCAACATTCCAGATATTCATCCCGGTCCCTCCAAATGCTTCTTTTCCAATAATCACAGCAAAAGCCACGGAAACACCAAGTATCCATAATGGAATATCTGGTGGCATAATTAGTGGAATAAGCATACCTGATACGATAAACCCTTCCTCGACTGCATGACCTTTTCTTGCTGCAAAGAATATCTCAATACCTAACCCAACTACCATAGTTACAAGAACTATTGGTATAAGTTGGATTAACCCATGAACTAGCTTAAGGTGAAAACCTTCAAGAAAACCCATGTATTCGCCTGCAGCAACAAAATGTTGATGTCCAATATTATATGTTCCAAACAAAAAGCAAAGCTGAAGTGCTAAGACTACATGAATCATGAGTCTTTTGAGATCCATTCCGTCTCTTACATGCACACCACCTTCAGTCACTGTTGCCGGAGAGTATGCAAGTGTAAATATTGCATCAAACAGTGTATGAAGTACTGGACTTTTCTTTTTATCTGGCTCTATCTTTTTTAGAAAATTGAGTAATCCCATTTCTAGTATTTAGCTTGTCTTCTTTGTTATTTTATAATTGTTCTCTCATCATATCAAGACCTTGTCTCAAGATCTTTTGAAGTGGTTGCTTCGATGTACAAGCAAACTCGCAAATCGCGATATCCTCTTCAGAGAGTTCATTGATACCTAGACCTTCCATTCTTTCATAGTCATTAGCAAGTACCGCCTTCATCAAATGCTGAGGAAAAATATCCATAGGCAAAACACTTTCATATTGTCCAGAAACAACAAATGCCCTTTTCTCACCTCTTGTGTTCGTGTCAGGTTCAAATTTGTGGTCTTTAAACAAAAAGTTTGGATAAGTATTAGATGCACTTGGTCTTGGAGCAAGTGGCAACAACCAACCTAAGAACTCATTATAATCTCCCTCTTTGGCAATGCTGATCTGATCAGTCTCTGAAGACAAGAAGTCTTCTGCAGAAACTTTTCTTCCCGTTAACACATCACCAGCAATGATTCTGTTATTGCCTTCTACTAAATTATCACTTAAGATCTCTCCAACATTCGCACCCATATATGTATTGATGTATCCTGTCTTATTCAAGCTTGTACCCGCAACTGCAACTCTTCTACTTAGATCTAAATACCCTTTGGTGAATAATGCACCAATGGATGCTACACCTTGAGGGCTTAAAGTCCAGACAATATCTTTTCCTCTTATGGGAGCAACATGATGGATGTGTACTCCAACATTACCTGCTGGATGCTTCCCTGTAAACCAATGGATTTCTGCATTGGTAAGGTCCTTCATCCAATTGTCAGTAGCACCATTCAGACCTAGATGAACATCACCGTCAGTTAACTTAGCCAACACATTGATACCCATCTGAAAGTCCTTCTCTTTGCCTTTGAGTAAGATTGCAGAGTCTGGAGCCAAAGGAGCAGTATCAAATGCAGAAACAAAAATATCTCTTGGTGTTTCTTCTGGATTTGCAATAACGTCAAAAGGTCGCTTGTTGATAAACGGCCAACCACCATTAGCCATCAAGAACTTGATTAACTCTTCTCTACTCACCTTCCCTAAGTCAGGCGCAGAAATAGACTTGTAATTCATTTTCTTGTCAGCCAGAATGACGACTTCTGAAATAGCTCTTTTAGCACCTCTTCTGACCTCAACAACTTCTCCACTTACTGGAGCTACATACTTAATGTCAGGATTTGCCTTATTGTAGAAAATTGGATCCCCAGCTTTAACTTCTGATCCTACCTCAACTTCCAATTTAGGAATTGGAGCTATTCCTCTATAGTCCATTGGCCTTACGGCAAATGTATTGATAGCAGCTGGAAGAGCTACATTATCTGCTTCTTTATCTAGCTTAATATCAAATCCCTTTTTCAATTTGTGGTAAGACCCACTTTTTATAAAAGCAGGAGCTTTTGGAGTAGACTTTCCAAATGAAAATTTAGGAATGACGCCAACATCTTCCTTGTTAATATCGATACCCGATTTTTGGGCTTCAATCTGAAGTAAGTTGTCTGAAACGCTTAGAATAACGGCAAGAAGCAACAAGATGCCGATGATAATCAATACTGTAGATAGCATTCTTTTTCGCCTGTTAAATTTGGCGCAAATATACTAAAGTTTGATGTAGTTACACGGAGCAATCGTGAAGCCAGAAATCGATAAAATTTATTTAGACTGAGTCTTAATAATCTTTTTGCTTTCTCTCTTCCCTCCAGTGCTATACATCGCTATGTACATACCTTCTGCCAAAGAAGAAAGATCAATGTCGACTGTATTTGAATTGAGTTGAATGTCAAACCATACTTTGCCAAAACAATCTAAAATTCTCAAGTTACCTTCTCCAGAATTCCCCACTTCTACAGTAACCATTCCACTTGATGGATTAGGCCAAATTCTATATGGACTTGACGCACCAAAATGAGAAATAGAAGTGACATTGCAAAGCTCTGCGTACCAATCGACTTCATCCCAGACATCTCTTATGCTCAGCGGTGTACCAGATCCAGGTATTCTCCATATTGAAGACTCAGCTCCACTGGCGGCAAAAAACTCATTCACATGTGCTGCAGTCACATTACCTTTTTCCATAGAGATTATGTGATGTATAGGTTTGGTGGCTCCGAGTTGATGGTATTCATCATTTCCAACCTCAATCCAAAAGGTGGGATCCTCTAGATATGTATCTCCCCAGTTTTCTAAATAAGTTTGAGGCATATAACCATCAACAAAGGGATCCATCAATGCTATATTAAAGTTATGATCAATGGGGTTACCCCAGGTAGTAACGTAGAGAGGCAATTTAACATCACCTTGCACATGCACCCATGCACTATCTCTACTATCATGGAAGGCCTTTACCAGATTTAGTAATGGCAATGCTGTCCCATCAAACTCACTTTCTAAATCAATGACAAAGCCTTTATAACCTGTTACGGCAGCTTGATATATAGCTTGTGCTTGAGCTTCTTCGTTTCCTGGATAATTGTAAGACCAAGCCCAAGGCTCTAGGTTGTGGTCTTCAAGAATCTGAATAAGAGTCTCATCTACTATCTCTGGCCAGAATGTGGTGTCAATTCCACCATCAGCCACTTTTACATAGACTCTTTTTACTCCCAAGTTTGATAGATCATTGGCAAGATTAACCATAGTAGGATACGATGTGCCTTCAAGGTGCCAAAGCCAAACACCAAGCTGATTACATCCTTGCTCTTGTCCGAAGCAACTCAAGCTCACAAACATCCAAATAGTCAGCCCAACAATAAATCTCATAGAATAAAAATAAAAAAAGCCACCTTGCTCTTTAGCAAAGTGGCTCTTAATTTTACTGTTACAAAACTTACTTTACAACAGTCAATTTCTTTGTATCTGAAAACTCACCACTCTCTAACCTGTAGAACCAGATTCCAGAGCCATCGAGCATCTCTTTTGTAATCAATTCCGAATGCATTCCTGCAGGATATGCTTTCGTTGATTGGTATGCTACTTTTCCAGTAATATCAAAAACTGATAATGTAGCTGTTCCTGCTTCAGGCATCACAAAACCAATCTCAGTGCTATTAGCAAATGGATTAGGTCTGTTCTGATAAAGCACAAAACCTTCTTGTGATCCTTGTAGTACTACTTGGATACTTTCGAGGTTTTGACCAACATAAGCTTCGGAAGTAAGCATCTCAGACTGAATTGTCAAAACTTCACTCAGTTGTAAATCATACAATGCTTCCAACTCAATGGTAAGAACATTACTCTCATCAAGTTGAATAGCAGAATTTGCATTCAAACTAAAGCTTGTTTGAGCAGTCTCAGCATTAGTTACAAAGTGATCTTTGCTAACTTCAAATGTTTCTGACTCAACGTTTGTCAATACTAGTCCTGCGTGAGAAAGTCCGAATTGCATACCAAAGAGGTCTTCAATCGTACCATTCAAAGTTATCTCCACAACCTGTCCTGCACTAACTTGTCTATCCTCAAAATGTAGAACCAATTGTTCTCCTGATCTAAAATCAGAATCATCACCTTGAGCATTGAGTACAACAGAAGAGTTAACATCTCCAACCTTGATTCCAAGGAAGTCTTCTGCCATCATGTCTGACTGTAAGTCTTGGATATCAAGTACTTGATCTATAGGCCAAGGACTTGGCATGTTCAATGCTTGCCCTTGATCAATAAATACCCAGCTATCACTATCAGGGAATTCATCATAGACTCCTAAAATCAGTTTTCTAATATCAATCATATCCCTTGCAGAAACTTGCTCATCCCCGTTTGCATCCGCTGCAACTAGTGCATAAGGCGAAGAGAACGGCGCGATGTTAAGAATATGTCTTTGGATTAAAATGATGTCAACAGTACTTACACCATTGATATAATCATCATTCTTGTTTCCTTCTAACACATAATTATTGTCTGATATTACATCCTCAAAAGCATAGTGACCATCTCCATCTGTCATATCATAAAGTGGGAAGTCAGGCTGTGAACTCATAAGATTCACCTGAACATCTTTCACTTCTTCTCCTTCTGGAGTAACAATATTACCTGCTATCATTCTGCCTGAACCATTGTCGTCTGTTCCGTCATCACAAGAGTTATTGTTATCTAATATCGTTAAGTATACTGTACAGAAAGAGTAGTTGTCTTTCTCATCCCAGACATACATATTCACTGGAATAGGTGTTCCTTCTTGTGCTCCACTTGGCACGTCATCACAATCGAATGTGTAAGAAGAACATTTCAGTGATTGAATGTAATCCGGATCTTCATCAGGGTGAGTATCTGAGAAAGTAAATCTCAAATCATCATAATCTGTACAGTTGTCAAAACTACCAAGGTCGAAATCACAAGCCCAAATTGCAACCATGCCGTTCTGCATAAATGCAGTACTAATGTTTTGGCAATAAGGCGTTGGTGGTTTTTGATCAACAACCATAAAGATCTGAGTACATACAGTGTAGTTACCACAACCATCTGTTACTCTCCAAATTACTCTATGACCTGTCATACTTCCTGGAATACTACCAGGAATTGTAATCTTTACTTCTTCTCCTGAAGAAGTAGGAGCAATATAATCTGGATGGTTTGGTGCTAATTCAGAAGAAAATTCATGATCTACAGTCCAATCACCGTTGATATCAACTTGTACTGTCCAGCTTAAAATGTTACTAGAGCATACTCCTTCATCAAAGGCAGTCTGTGTTAACATGACACTGTTAGCCTCACAAATAATTCCATCATTATCACTATCTACATAATCATCAGCTTCAAGTAATACATCGTCACAAGATGCAAATGTTGGATCGATGTCATCAAGCACTTTGATTACTTGAGTCTCTTCCCATATTCCATCTGGATCATCTGCATCTGGATCATAAGTACACCAGTTGATTACAGTCCAATGCTTTAATACTTTGAAACAAGCATCAGTCTGCAGATAAAAGGTATCAACATCTACTGACCATGCCATTTGATCACAAGGACCTGTAGACCATGTAGGTACTTCATCAGCCACTACATCTGTACAGTTAACATCTGCGTCATCTGGGAAATTAATTACAATGTCCCCAGGTGCAGATCCATTTATTGTAATAGTTTGCACACAGAAGATATCATTACTAGACACTACTGACCACTTTCTCTTAATAAATCCTGATCCACATCCATTCAATACTTTTTCGATATCCTGATACTCTACTATGAGAGGTTCACAAGATGCTATAGCAGTTGCACTGCCAGTGAGGTCCAAATTATGATAGTCTTCTTCACAACCGATTGTTACATTTGGTGGGCACTGAATAGTTGGGGTGAGCTTATCTTCTAATCTAACATAAGCCCAAGTTTCGTTATAATTGTCTCCTGAGGAGCCATATGTGCCGTCCATGTCTCCATCATCCCATACTCTGAGCCAAACTTGAATCAAAGCATAGTCAATAACTCCATCTCCATCTTCATCCACACCTGCTCCGTCAAAATCTTCGCAGCAGAATTTTACAAATTCACCTTCATCTTCATCACTATTCTTATCATTCGGGTGACCATCATCATTATATGTAAGGTTATCAGCAATGCCACAATAGTCTTCTTCTCTTCTTATTTCAAGATGTACATCACTACATCCATCATAAGAACCATTGTCGACATTGAATGTGAATAGCTTTGCTATACCATCACCATTATTATTTGTTGTTAAAGAAATAACTATATCCTGCTTAGCGATGGCAACTGGAGGGGTGCTGTCAACCACATAAACATTGAAAGGATGATTAGTTACATTACCACAGCAATCTACCGCATTATAGTAGAAAACATGGTCGCCCTTCGGGGCATTAGTAACATAATATCCTCTATCTGGATCATAAAATATTTCAACACCTGCAGGTCCTGTAACAGTATAAGAGGTCTTATTACTACAGTTGTCTACTATGTGCTCAGGATCTGGAAAATCAAATGCTCCATAGCATCCCCAAGGATCTACGCTCACTGTCAAATCTCCAGCTGTAACATCTGGACCTTCTATGTCCTGAGTTACAATAATCTGAGAAAATAATACGCTTGAATTATCACACCAATTATAGACATTCCACTCTCTGATCACCTTCTTCATATTCGTACATTCTACATCACAAGGATATACCTCAAGGTCAGAGGAAACTGTTGCGACATTACAGAATGTGCTTGAGCTATGGAGTGGTGTTCCATTCAGCGTTGGATAAGCATACAGGTATGCATCTGCTTCTGCATCCAACACAGCTTGCGCTTCTTCAGCTGCATTTGTAGCTGTTGCTAAATAGATCTCAAGTAGCTCTGCATAGGCGTGATTGTAAATATCCTGTGCACTTGTTCCAGCTCCACATTCAAGATAAATATTGGGATTTGGACCAACAACATCAGTAGTGACATCTACAGGCATTAATCTATATTCATTTGTACAAGATGTTGATTTATTTCCACTAGCATCGCTAAATACATAAGTTCTGAGTACCACTGTAGGGCTACAATCATCACCTGGTGTAATAAGGTCAGTAAAAGAAACTAATAGGTCATCTGTACATTGGTCATAAGCATGAGGCATTGGGACATCAAGGTCACCAGCAAGTAATGCATCATAGTCTAAACAAGATCCAACTGTACACTCTGGAAGAGTATTTCCAACAGGACAAGGACAAGCAACTTCATCATCGCTAGGGTCAAGTGGATCATCTGGAGTCGAAGGGTCATCACCAATAATAGGTGCAAGCTTATCTTCAACTACAATATTACCCCAACATGAGTTGACGTAATCTCCAGTAATTGGATCTATTTCTGTAATTGTTACAGCATAAGACCCAAGGCCTGAAACTAATACTGCGGGTGCGGTTGGGTAACCTGCAACTGTAACAGTATAATTTGCGGGATCGAAACTTGGATAAGATTCTTCTCCTTCCAAAACCAGCTCTGGAGTGATATTGGCTACGCATCCATCATCAACAGATACGTTGATGTTATCATTACAAGCCAAATAGGTTGGAGGCGAATTTGTTTCAGCATGCAGTGTGCCCCCAAGACACATACATAACAAAAAGGACATTACCCATAATGGTATAGTCCCGACTTTCGTAGAAAGATCGGTTAACATGGGAAAAAGTTTTGGTTATTAAATGAGTTTTAAAAAATCAAGTACCTCTCTTTAGAGGTTGGTTGTTCAGACCAGTGAGGATTGTACTTAATTATTAGGGGAAGAGGTTATTGTTCAAGTAACCTCGATGGTAAATATAGTTCTGCAGTAAAGCCATTACCTAATTTACCTATTGGTAAAAATGAAATATTTATTTGAGTAATGTAAGGACTACCTTATCGTCGGTGCAGCAATACACTAATTGTACCTAATATTTGATCTCTTGGTACCTTTAGGCATTTGAGTTGCCATATGTAGGACCCAATATTTCCCATAACGACCAATTCCAAGGTCTTTCATTCGTGGGTCCATGAGTAGCTTACAATGTGATGGACTTAATATCCAGTCTTTAAATACTTGTGAGAAGGCAGTATGTCCTTCACCAATGTTCTCACCGACAAATTGCCAGAAATAATCTGCCTTATCTATTCTCTCTCCAACATTCTCTCCTGCTCTGTTGACATGTGCAAATCGTTTGGTTCGAAACATCTCTTTAGCATAATTCCTTGAAGACTTTTCGAGTTTGGTATTCCAACGGACTGATTCAGCAGGGCCGTACTTTTTCGAACCGCATCGACATCCTTTAGCTCTGAGAGCATTGACCTGTCTAACTGCAGACTCCACAGCTATATCCAATTCCGACTCAACATAAGTCTGAGCGCTCAATGGTGAGGCAAGTATTATGAGAAGGATAGCTATTGGAAAAAATCTAATCATCAAAAAAGCTTGAAATACTTGATAGTAACTATTAAACTAAATATGATTATGAAAATAAAGATTGCTTTGACGAAGTATTTTTCATCATCTTTAACATTTTCCTCTTCTTCCTTAAGTTCTGAAGCTATCTTATGTTCTAATTCAATAATGTCACTTGAGCTCAAAATAGCGTTTGCTCGATCATAGTATTGAGCAGGTACCTGTATTTCCATATCATAATGCAATGATGGAATAAGATTAGCCATATTAGCATGTGCTATCGTATTGGGAATGTTTTCTTCGTTGAGCTTTGCCTGTACTAATTGCAGGTAGATTCGATCAGATGATTTGATTAAGGATCTGACTGCACTCTCTCCCATTATTACACAATATTCTGAGCTATAGAGGCTGCAATTTCTTGGAATTGCTCGGCTGTAAGTGCTACTCTTTGTTTACTAAAATCCATATCTCGCAATGTATTGATAGGTATGAGATGGATATGCGCATGCGGTACTTCTAGGCCAATTACAGACATCCCTATTCTTTCGCAAGGAATTGTTTTTTCTATAGCATGAGATACTTGCTTAGCAAAACTGAACAGCTCTTGATACAAAGCTTCATCAAGATCGAAGATATTATCAATTTCTTGTTTAGGTATAACGAGTGTATGGCCTTTGGCTAAAGGATTAATATCAAGAAAAGCATAGCAACTCTCTGTCTCCGCGATTCTATAAGAAGGTATTTCTCCAGCTACTATTCGCGAAAAAATGCTTGCCATTAGAGTGAAATATTTAGGATTTCAAATTGAATGACTCCTCCTGGTGTTTGTATTTCTGCAATATCACCAACTTTCTTGCCAAGCAATCCTTCTCCAATCGGCGAACTCACTGAAATTTTTTTCTCTTTCAAATTTGCTTCTGATTCTGAAACTAATTTATAAGTCACTTCTTTGTTCACCTTCTTGTTAAGTAAAGTAACATTGCTCAAGATTGTAACCTTTGAGGTGTCTATTTGACTTTCATCAATTACTCTACAATTTGCAAGCACTTTCTCCATTTCATTAATCTTCAACTCTAACATACCCTGTGCATCTTTGGCTGCATCGTATTCAGCATTCTCTGAAAGATCACCTTTTTCTCTGGCTTCTGCTATAGCTTTAGCAACTTCCTGTCTGCCATTGGTTTTCAATTCATCTAGTTCTGATTTGAGCTTGTCAAAACCCTCTTGGGTTAAGTAATGTGTTTTAGACATCTTCTCTCGTTTGTATAAAAAAATTAAGACGCCTCTCGGTGGGAAAGGCGTCTTAGTAATACAAATTTAGTAAAATATTAGTTCATGACTTAGAACATGATCCTAAGTCCCATATTATGTGTACCTCTAAAAGGGTCTGTAGTTCTGTATGCATAGTCTAAGCCCATTTTGGCTTTTCCTGACTTATTCAATTTAAATACAAAAGATGCTCCTCCAGAAAACCCTGTATAGACATTTTCCCGGCCTTCTTCTCCATTTCTAATTTCATACTTATAAGCACCTCTTAGCATTAACATGTTTTTGTAGTTGAATTCAAGACCACCTCCGATAAGGTCTCTAGAAAATGCATTCGAAGTAAAGTTGACTAAAGCAGTAACAAACATGCTTTTATCTACCATTTTAGCACCTTCAGCATCTTCAACTTTTCGTATAAAGAAGTCATATGACATTCCTATGTTCAACAATGATGGAAGTTCAAAAGATTTTGATGTATTATCTACTCTTATTTCTTCTGCATTTCCTTCAATTACTGTTTCCAACCTTCTTCCTAAAGCTTCACCACCAAAAGCCATTGGTGTACCAACATTTCGCAGAGCAATACCAAGTTTGAATTCGTCATTGTCTCCAGAAACATACTGAACTCCTGCATCTACGGCAAGACCAAAAGCGTTCAAAGCTGGAAGGTTTTCGCTAATACCTCTAAATAAAATTCCTACTGAAATTCTATTTTCATAAGTATAAGCATAACCTACTCCGATATTGAAAAAACTTGGAGCTACAGAACCACCGGTACCAGCTGGTTGCGATTCTGTTGTTACTTGGATATCACCAAAGTCAACATTGGTTAGGGACACTGCCCAAGAACCATTCTTCTTACCTTTTCTTGCAAGACCAAGTCCATTGAGCTGCACTGTTGATCCTTCAAACAGTCTTGTGTTTGCAACGATAATTTCTGTATCAGAAAGCATCCTGCCAATACCTGCTGGGTTTATTCTCATAGCCTCCAACCCACTTGCGAAAGAGGTATTCATTGAGTGAAAACCTGCACTTCTTGCCCATGGGTTAAGCAATAATTCTGCTGCACCACTTTCTCCTTGTCTGTCAGGATTACCTGCAAAACCAGCTGTCAAGGTGAAGCAAAAAAGTAATGTGAGTATACGTGTAATCATATGTAAAGATTAAAATCTGATCAATTAGTTGTTAAGTCAGGTCAAGCTGCAAAAGCAGCCTGACCGATCTTTCGTTTCATTCTATAGTCCTGTAGGGTCAAATTTTCTGTTCACACCAAACCACTTAATAGTAGTTTCTCTTCCAAGATCAATGGCATTAACGTGAATTAAATAGACACCTGAAGCAACTGGAATACCAGCATAATTCTTCAAATCCCATTCAAGATCCGGGAAGACCTGAGTATTCTTTACTCCATCATTATTTGATCTATCCATCACTGTTTCTGCTCTCTTGAATTGTCTTACAAACTTACCATCCAAGGTATAGATAGTGACATCTGCCCTTGCAGGTAGATTTGTAATCTTAATTGTGGTGTTAAACTGTGAGCTTTCATATTCACTAGCACCATAATATGGATTTGGTACTGCTCTAACATTGTCAAGGACTTCGTCAGCTTGATCCTCAGCAAGGTCTGTAGTCTGCATCCCTTCTATCTTAAACTCATAGAGAGGATTTCCTCCAGATGTTGTACATCCTAATAAATCATCAATATCAAAGAGTCTTTCAAT
>JAHDEL010000014.1:53796-75241 GCA_020628855.1 Saprospiraceae bacterium
GTTGGTACATCATTTACAGGCAATAATTCTGGAATGATTAATTGAGAAGTAGGATTCCACATCATATCATCACCAATTCCTCCTCCCTCTAAAAATTCTATTCCTTGGAAATCATTGCTATAAATTGAGTTTTCCCCAAAGAAGATATTCAATCTCTTTCCTGTCTCTACGTCAACGGCATAACCAGGGAACCAAGACATGCTCGTCCCATCACCATCAGGCTGTCCATCTTTTCCAATAGAAGGTCTTGATCTTAATTCTAACATCCTCTTACCATCAGCAGTATCAAACGTACCTTGTGTGATGTAATCCTCAGATGCTGTCTCTACAACAATACATCTTGACCACTTTGATTTATCTGATGTAAAGACAATATCAACATTATTCAATCTATCCAAACCATTGTCTGTACTCGTTCCTCTAACAAGACTATGAAGGTTACCTCTGTTCAACGCCGGAGTAACATGAATCGGTATCAATTGGTCATCTCTAGTTGTTCCATCAGTGAGGAACATTGGATAAAAGAATCTATTACCAAATGAACTGTAAGCTCCTGTTGGATCCAACTCCTCATCTGTTTCACCCGTACGAGTTGCTAAGAAGTTAAATATTCTATCCAAACCAAAGAAGTCAGGATTACCGTCTCCATCTGGATCACTAAATCTTGTGTCATCATCTTGGAGTGCATTAAACCATTGTACTCCATTCTCATTAGCATATTCTAATGTACTTCCAATAGTTCCATTATTAGCATCAAAGAAAGTACCTGGTTGTCCCACTTGGTTTAAGTTCATCGTAATTCCAAACTCTGGAATCACTTGCTCTTTCACTTCAGAAATCGGATTATTTGATTCAACAGATTGCCCAGTATCATTATTTGTCAATCTCCATGTCGAACCCTCTTCTAGTCCACACTTCACCTCATCAAATGCACCTAAGATTTCTAATGTATATGTACCATCTACAACTTCTAGCGGATTGTAAACACTTACATCTACAGGACCTGCACCAGGTGCATACACTAATCTCTCTACCGCATTATCTTGAAGTATTGCATCATACATGCTATCATCAAGATCAAGGAAGGTTCCAGGAGAACCAACTCCATCTAATCTGGTGATAACAGGACCATCTCCATAGTTACTATTTTGATTCTCATAAACAATAGGTCTAGGAGTACCTGTATATGCCTGTATATTTCTTCTACCTTCTAGATATGGTGTAGCTTGACCAAGTCCAGTAGTAGGATCAAAAATTGTATGCTGGTTATAACCATATGCTATTGCACTGAAGTAATAGTTCTTGTGGTTAACTAATCTAGCATCACCGTCAGCAAATCTATCAGTCTTTACACTGAAAGTACTTCTGACACCTTGGTCTGCACCATCAATCATCTCTTCAAAGGTGTAGAAAGTAGCTTCGACTTGATCATTTGGATCTTTGAAACTGTCCCAGTTGAAGATCTTTGTTACTCCATTTTTTACATCTACCTGAGCAATCTCTATCGCTTTCTCAATGTCATCATATTCACTTGCAGATACATTTGGATTAATCAATTGATAAATTCTATATCCTTCAAACTTATAAAATGGGTCTTCTATAGAGTCTGCAGCGAATATATCTGCTTCGGTATACTCAAGATTCGTATTGTTAGAAAGAATCTCATCATTAGTAAGTACAAGGATTAACTCTCTATCTAATTCGATAATACTTACATCTGGAGCATCTGGTCCATCAATAAAGTTGAAACAATTATCAAATAATGCCTGCGCCAAGTCATCTGCCTTCTGTAGTCTACTGATATCAGGACAAGGATAATTTAAGTTAGGCACCCATACAGCACCAACAATCAACTCATTCGTTGTATTTGGCTTCAGAAGGAAAGGTCCTGATGCCTGAATTGTTCTTCTATCTCCAAATGGGAGATTTGCTGTACACATTGACCAGTCATCAACTGTCGCTTTGTTCGGATCTGATGGGAATGCATATTGGATAGAATCCAAGCTTCCTGGGTTATATCCAGAGCCACCATAGGTAAGTGGAGTACCATCTAACCAAACAGATTGAAGATAACCATAGTAATCTTCAGCAAGATTTGGATCAGCTGTCGCAGGGTCAGGAGCTAAGTCACCTCTGTTATAATACATGAAAGATGACATACCTAATTCTACAATAGTATCAAATTCAATAGCTCCAAGTGGAGGATTTACCAATGTAGTATCACTTCCAATAATCTTAAAGTTCTTTGGGCCTAGTGGACCTCTAAAGTAATCCGTACCAATAATTGGCACTTCATTGCCATAAGTCGCTGCACCTGTTGTACAGTTAGTTCCTGCATCACCATCCACTGCGTCTTCGTTGTATGTATAAGCTAAACTTCTTTCAACATCACAACCAACAAAGTCATCCTCTGAACATCCTAAATCTGGATCTACCCACATAGCAAAGTAAGTATTCTGCAAATCATCCTTACCTCTGTTGATCAGCTTATATCTCATGAAGGTCATATCATTGACTTCATCATTACTTTGATATCCGAAAGCTTGTACTTGTACCTCCATCTGCATTGGAAGTTCACCATTTGTCAACCCGTGTGGCCCACCGGCATCATTGTAAATCCAGAAAATCATTTGATCAGGAACGAGCTCTTTTGCTTCTGCTCTATCATCTGGAAAACATCCTCTAATCTCAATAATAGGAAAGTCTCCATCGCAAGGGTTATAGTCAGGTCCATCTTCATCCCAAAATGCTCCAAGACCTTGACCTGTGTCAGGAAGATCAAATGGATAATAATCAGTAAAGAATGGATTACCCTTTGCTGGCCATTGCTTAAGAGATGTAGGAATTGAATCACAATCCACTTCAGTCCCCTCAGCCTGTGCTCTATCATAGAGCGCAATTGCTAGGTTGATATCTGCTCCTGTGATCTTATAAAACCTGTCCCAGTCTCTACAATCTTCAAGATCAGTAAGTCCTTCAGTAGGATCAAGAGGACCAGGATAGTAATCCACACCTCCTGTTCTATAAGTACTTGCAGCAACCTTTAGGTTACCATTTTGGTCAAATCCACCAAGCCAAACACCACCCGCAAAGATTGAAGAAACCTCCTCATCATCTGAACCAGGAGCTGGAGCTGGCACAATATATTGACCCTCATTCTCTCCATCCCACCAAATATCTCCACCTACAAGTAGACGAGCCCGTACATTATTTACGTCTTGAAAGATTTGTGTTTCAGAAGGGACACAGTCCTCTCTGAAGTTAACTTGATCATTCTTAGTTGAATTTCCTTTCTTGTTTGATTCTGGATTAACCCAAGCAAAAGCAGATGTGCTAGTTATAGCAACTAAGCATGCTAATGCGAGAATCCTTGTTACAATTTTAGTCATATTTTGAAAGGTTTATATCTTTTGAAATTGTTATCTATTAAAAATCGAAAATGACACCTAAGTAAATTCTTCTTGGCGCAGCAAAAAAGTCAGGATCTAATAATCTCCATTGATATGAAGCTAAGAATCCATTGACATCTCTACCTGCTTGCTCTATTGAAGAAAGTCTATCTTGTCCAAAGCTTGAAATAATGTATCCATCATCATCTGGACTCTGTGTGACATTATACACATCTATCACATTTCTTGTATTGAAGAGGTTCTCAAATCTGAGGTAAACATTGGCATTCAATGATCTCTTAGACTCTTCGCTGAAATTAAATTTCATTTGCTTGTCTAATCTCAAGTCAGTATTAAAGATCCAAGGCAATCTCGATCCATTAATATTTACAATTCCTGACTCCAAATAAGGCTGCTGTACTTGAGTAAATAATGAGAATGGTCTACCTGATACTGCAGTAACAATAAAGTTTGCTCCTGCATTAGCAAAGATATCTTTACCTCCGATTGTTGGACCAGTATACGCTTTGCCATCTGCATAACGATAATCAAGAGTTAAGTTCACTCTATGTCTTTCATCATATGAGAATGGGAATAATTCTCTAATTACACCTCTAGCGTTCAGTCCTCTTCCTGAGTTTGCATCAGACCCAGAACCATTTGCAAATTGGAGCGTGTAGTTTGCTTTCAATGTTATATTACCAGTTCTTCTCAAATCATAACCAAAAGAGAATCCCTTTACTGTACCAAAGTCAATGTTACCAAAAGTCTCGTAATCACCTACGATCGGAACATTGGTGATGATTTGTCTTTGGATCATGTCTCTCAGCTCTTTATAGTAAGCCGAAACTTTGATCGCTGAAGTATTAGATATCTTTTGTTGGAATCCAACCTCATAATCAATCGTCTTCTCTGGTCTAAGGTTTGGATTACCTGCTACATCAAATTCAGAACTAAATCTTTGCGATTGCGAAGTGAAGTAGTAATAATTTAATGCTGTACTTTCTGTATTACTTGGAGGTCTTTGTACTAAGACATCATAGTGCGCAAAGAAACCAGCATCTTCTGATATTGGGAATGAAAATGCCAAACGCGGCATTACATTAAATTGTGCTTCATAGTCCTCAAAAGACACATCAGGGTCAAAGTCTCTTACTGTAATGTCTAAGACTCTGTTCTCTGCATCTTTATAATAAGGAGTAATAATCGAACCACTAAATAGTGCACTTGGATTATTTACCACAGTACCATTCGGCCCAAACCATTGATCATCCTTTCTATACGCTTTGACATCAGTACTTCCTTCATCAGTCACGTATACCTTATAATCTTCACCAACCGTCTCAGGTCTTTCTGTCCCTGTGATTGAATGAAAATTATCTGCAGTTTCAATTTCATATAGAGAAAATTCATCTTTTAGCACTTTAGTGTTCGCATCAAAGTAATCGACCCTTACACCAGCTCTAAATATGATATCTCTAAACTTGAATCTATCTTGAATGTATCCAGCTGCATATACCGGTTGTAGAGCAGCAACATTGAATGTTCTGACATCATTCTCATCCCTTTCAGTATAGAATTCATCAAATGTTACACTGTTGTCAAGCTTGTTACCTAGATAATCATACCCATAGTAGTTCATATCTAAGTTTCTATTCAATATCAATTCTCCTGGAGCAAAGAGGTCCATAGATAATTGATCTGGAGAGAGTTGATCCGTGTTGACATAATCATTTAGTGTAGCATTTACACCTTCTAACTCTCTCACTCTTCTAAAGAAGTAGAGGTCAGGGAATTCTTCAGGAACAACATTTGTCCCAAAAACATCAAACATATTGCCTCCAGGTCCCTCAATTTGACCAACAACATTTGTAGTGTCAATTCCTAAAATATGTCTATTCGCAGACAATCTAGCCACTTCCCAAAGTGCTTGAGGGTTGATCTCATAAGATCTTCTCACTCTCTGCTCATACATAAAACCAAACTGGATATTATGCTTACCCTTATCTCCACCCGGAACAATATCAAATCCACTAGTCACATTCAGAGTATAAGTATCCGTTTCTGACTTGAAAAACTTGTTGTAAACCTGCCCAACATTATGATAAATACCCCAAACATCTCGCAGATTCACATCATTGACACCGTTTTGAGGTGTTGTTGCAAATGAGTTTGTGAGCGCAAGCGCAGGGTTAACATCTAAATTAGGTTGGAACTCACCAACTACAGGAGCATATCCTTGCATTGCAAAACGTTGACCAGCAAATGGAATTTCTCCTGCAACTGGATCTGCACTAGTAACTACTGAAATAACAGGTTGCCAATCTCTTGCAGTTGAACCGATATATCCATAGTTGAAGAGGTTCCCTTCATGGATAACATCTTCTGTACTTCTTCTTGACTCTTCTACACCAAACTGAAGTGTATAGTAAGCATTTCTGAGAAGCGATGTATTCTCTCCTTCTTCTCCGTCTCCAAAAGATTGTCTTCCAAGCTTATGACGGAATCTCACATTTGCTCTATAGCCTTCTCTATAATCGTAAGGATTTCTTGTCCAGTTAAGCAATGACCACCATTCTCCTCTATCTTGAGATCTTTCTGTTCTTGAGAAAGGTGTAAATCTGTCTGTATTATTGAAGAGACCTCCTGAGAATGTCATGTCGATATTGTCACTAAATCTAGCGTCAATCTTTAAACTCACATTATAGTCCACCTCTCTTTCATTTGGAGCAGCCTTCATTGGCTCTGGAATAGCAGATAATGAAAGCGTGTCCGCTCTTGGAAATGCTGTCTCACCAATCGTAAAAATTGGATTGTCTTCGAGATCCTTGATTTTCTCTTCACTCAATCTGTAGTTACCTCCGAAAGCTGGTCTATCATCCTCTCTTAATCTATATTGTCCAGATAGTCTGAAACCAAGTACAGACTCCCCTTCTTTATTTCTCAATATTGGTCCACTTAAGTTAGCAGAAGCAAGATTATAACCATACGCATCTAAAAACTGTGAAGTCTCAAGCTCGAAACCACCAGTATATTTATTAGAAGGTCCTTTGGTTGTGATAGATATAACACCACCAGTCACATCACCATACTTCGCTTCGATACCACCTGTTACAACTTGTAATTGCTCGATCTCTGTCTGAGGAATAAGGTTAGCAGCATTTGCACTATTTACCCTTACTCCATCAATGTAGATATACGTCGCATCATCTCTAGATCCTCTAATACTAATATCTTCACCATTTACCGTCGAAAGACCTGCAGTGGTTGCTGCCATGGCTTGAATATTCTTGGTAGGTAAAGACTTAATTGCATCGGCTGTGATAACACCTCCCTGAGAAGTCTCATCAATATCAATAAGTGGCACTTTGTATCCTGTGATGATTACCTCATCAAGTACTTCGCCCTCTTCTTGAAGCTGAAAGTCTAAGGTATTGACTTTATCCGCCTTGACTATTACACCAGTAATTCTTGATGTAGCATAACCCAGAAACTTAGCTTCTACATCGTAAGTACCTGGATCTATGTTGGAAAATGAAAAATTTCCATCAAAATCTGTGTCTGTTCCTGTGATCAATACTCCATTCTTATAGAGTGCAACCGTAGCAAATGGAATCGTTTCTGTCGATCCTTGATCTATCACTTTTCCATCTAATGATGTCTGTGATATTGCTATGCTAATAGCCCCAAAAAGTATTGTCAACGTAAGTAAAATTCTTGCCATATTACTTTGTTAATTGTTCAAAATTTCATTGCAAAGTTCACAATGTTACTAAAATATAATTGACTGTTCAAACATTCGTTTAACACAATATTAACAAAAGAGATTTTTAACACCACTAGTCTAGATTGAAGAAAGATTGAATCTTCTCACACATGACATTTGCTATACGATAGTAGGATTCATAACTCCACCCAGCAATATGCGGGGATAATACCACTTGTGGCATTGCATAAAGTTTCTGATAAAGTTCTCTTTCTCGAGTAGAATAGGTTTCTGGTTTTTCATTTTCAAAAACATCAAGACAGGCTCCACCTATATTACCTCTCTCAAGTGCCTGAACAAGGTCTTCAGTGTTTATTATTTTACCTCTTGATGTGTTGATCACTATTGCACCAGGTTTACATAATGCCAACCAAGATTGATCGACCATATGCTGTGTTTCCTCATTTAGCGGTATGTGCAAACTCACTATGTCTGCATTCTCCAAAACTTCTTCTGAAGAACTTGTTGTAATAATAAGAGAATTTTCAGATGCCACCCCTACATATTTATCATAACAATACACCTTGCGACAGAGAGCGGACATTTTATCGGCAAAAAGTCGCCCTGTATTTCCATAACCGATAATACCAACAGTCTTGTTTTGAATTTCGAATCCTCGTAACTTTTCTCTTTTCCAAATGCAGTTTCTGACTTCACTATCAGCCAGCATTAACTTATTCGACAAACTAAACAGCATACCAACAGCATGCTCTGCAACTGCATTAGCATTAGCCTCCGGAGTCCTAATGCTTTGTATGCCCTTGGCCTTCAATAAGTCTTGATCTATATTATCCATACCTGAACCCAATCTTCCAACTACTTGAAGTTTAGGAGCATGGTCCACCAAGGTCTTATCAACCTTAATCTTACTATTGACAATAAGAATATCCACATTTTGCATCAACTCTTGAGTTGCTTTCTGGTCAATATTTGGCAAATAAGTGAAGTCAATTTGGTGTTTTTCTAGGAAGGCCAAAAAAACGGGATGGAGATGGTCGGTAATAAGACAGTGCAAAGGCGTTGATTTTAAGAAGATAACGTATTAAAAAACATAACAACGAATATCTATATTTGCACACAATTTTTAAAACCAACTCATGCCAAAAGATTCCTCCATCCAATCAGTACTTATAATTGGAAGTGGTCCCATTATCATAGGGCAAGCCTGCGAATTTGATTATTCTGGTTCTCAAGCTTCACGATCTTTACGAGAAGAAGGTATAGAAGTCAGCTTGATCAACTCCAATCCAGCAACAATAATGACGGATCAAGTAACAGCTGACCACATCTATCTTCGTCCTCTGACAGTTGAAAGCATTGAACATATTCTCCAAGAAAGAAAAATAGACGCCGTGCTAGCAACAATGGGTGGTCAAACTGCCCTTAACTTGGCAATAGAGGCTGGAAAGCAAGGCATCTGGGACAAATACAATGTCAAACTCATAGGTGTAGATCTTGAAGCCATTGACCTTGCAGAAAATAGAGAACGATTCAAAGAGCATGTTATAAGTATTGGCATGTCACATGCGCCATCAAGAATTGCAAATTCTTTCTTGGAAGGCAAAGAAGCTGCTCAAGAAATTGGTTTCCCATTGGTGATCCGACCTTCTTTTACCCTAGGAGGAACTGGTGGTGGATTTGTAATGAAGGAGGAAGACTATGATGCGGCTTTGCGACGAGGGTTGGACGCTTCTCCGACGCATGAAGTCATGATTGACAAAGCTGTTCTGGGCTGGAAAGAATATGAGCTTGAGCTACTCAGGGATGCCAATAATAATGTAGTAATCATCTGTACAGTCGAAAATCTGGACCCAATGGGTATTCATACTGGAGATAGTATTACTGTGGCTCCAGCAATGACATTGAGTGATACTGCTTTTCAGCAAATGCGTGATGAGGCTATCTTACTGATGCGATCCATGGGAAATTTTGCTGGCGGATGTAATGTCCAATTTGCTATCAATCCAGAAACAGAAGATATCATATGTATTGAGATTAATCCTAGGGTTTCTCGCTCATCTGCTCTTGCTAGTAAAGCTACTGGATACCCAATTGCAAAAATTGCTGCTAAGCTTGCAATCGGTTATACTTTAGACGAATTAAAAAATCAGATTACAAAAACAACTTCTGCTTTTTTTGAGCCAACATTAGATTATGTTATCGTCAAAATGCCACGTTGGAATTTTGAAAAATTCAATGGTGCAGACACCACATTAGGATTACAAATGAAGTCTGTTGGCGAAGTCATGGCCATTGGAAGAAGCTTTGCTGAAGCATTACAAAAAGCCTGTCAAAGTCAAGAGAATAATAGAGCTGGCTTGGGGGCGGACAAGAAAGAATGGATAAGAACTGAGGATATCTTAGAACGCCTTGAGAAAGCAAGTGATGATAGGATATATCGAGTGAAAGATGCGCTTCGATTAGGTGTACCACGTAAAACAATCCACAAACTGACAGGTATCGATCATTGGTATCTCACGGAAATAAAAAAATTAGTAGATCTCGAGGATAAATTGCTGAAGTATAATGTACCTGAAGACATACCAAGAGATTTCTTTTTCCAATTAAAATCATCTGGTTATTCTGATGCTCAAATAGCTTGGTTAATGAGAATTGACGAAGAGTCTGTGACCAAGCAACGAAAAAAATTAGGCATCACAAGAACATACAAAATGGTGGACACTTGTGCTGCAGAATTCGAAGCACAAACTCCGTACTTCTACTCTACATTTGACAAAGAGAACGAAAGCATACCTTCGGATAAGAAAAAGATTATTGTCCTTGGCTCAGGGCCAAATAGGATTGGTCAAGGCATCGAATTTGATTATTGCTGTGTTCATGGGTTATTAGCTTTAAAGGAAGAGGGTTATGAGTCCATCATGATTAATTGCAACCCAGAAACTGTTTCTACAGACTTTGATGTAGCAGACAAGTTGTATTTCGAACCGATTTTCTGGGAACATCTCCAAGAGATAATTGAGTTAGAAAAACCTGAAGGTGTTATCGTCCAACTTGGAGGTCAGACAGCTCTCAAACTTTCTGAAAACCTCAGAGATCATGGAATAAAAATCATAGGGACTTCTTATGAGGATATGGACTTGGCTGAAGATAGAGGAAGATTTTCTGACTTACTCAAAGAGTTAGACATTCCATATCCTAAATATGGAGTGGCAGATGATGCAGACGAAGCGATAAAGATTGCTAATGAGGTGACTTATCCCGTACTTGTAAGGCCGTCTTATGTGTTAGGAGGTCAACGCATGCGTATTGTGATAAATGACGATGAACTGGAAAGACAAGTGCTCAATATATTTAAGCATATGCCAGACAATCGTGTCCTTATCGATCAATTTCTCGAAAGAGCAAAAGAAGCAGAAATTGATGCTATTTGTGATGGAGAAGATATTCACATCATGGGGATTATGGAACACATCGAGCCTGCAGGCATTCATTCTGGAGATAGCAGTGCTGTCCTTCCTACCTATAGTCTGAGTGAGGCAGTTTTGAAAGAAATGGCAGCTTACGCCAAAAAACTTGCTTTAGCATTAAATATTAAGGGATTGATTAATATTCAATTTGCAATAAAAGATGAGAAGGTCTACGTCATCGAAGCCAACCCTAGAGCATCAAGAACAACACCATTTATCGCTAAAGCATATGGAGTACCTTATCTCAATGTTGCAACCAAAGTGATGCTTGGAGCTAAATTGAAGGACTTTGATATTCAAAAAGAGCTGAAAGGCTATGCCATTAAGATTCCTGTATTCTCTTTCAATAAATTCCCTAATGTGGATAAGCAATTGGGACCAGAAATGAAGTCAACTGGTGAAGCAATTCAGTTTATTGAAGATCTTACGGATCCTGTTTTCCTTGAAATAGAAAGACAGCGATACATGTATTTGACGAGATAACTCGACAAAGTATTACTTTAGACAAAACTTCTTGGATATGAACCTAGACTTATTAGATAAGCTGTGTACGATACCTGGTGCTCCAGGGTTTGAGCAAAGAATAAGAGAATATGTCATTAGTGAAGTCACACCACTTGTAGATGAAGTAACAGTGGACCCGATGGGGAGTATCCATGCAATTAAGCATGGTAAAGGTGATAAGAAAGTAATGATTGCTGCTCATATGGATGAAATATCATTCATTGTAACCCACATTGACGACCAGGGTTTTATCAGATTTCATACTCTTGGTGGATTCGATCCAAAGACATTAACTGCCCAAAGAGTTATCATACATGGGAAGGAGGATGTGATCGGGGTAATGGGAACAAAACCTATCCATGTTATGCAGCCTGAAGAGCGATCAAAGGCTCCCAAGATTACTGATTTCTTTATTGACACAGGCTTGACTGCTGATGAGGTAAATAGATTAATTAGAGTTGGTGATCCTATTACTAGAGAACGCGAGTTCATAGAAATGGGAGAGAATATTAATTGTAAGTCAGTAGATAATCGAGTGTCTGTATTTATTCTCATAGAAGCATTAAAGGCACTCAAAGGAAAGCAGACTGATGCCTCTATCTATGGCGTGTTTACGGTTCAAGAAGAGATTGGGCTCAGAGGAGCCATAGCATCTGCTTCTGGTATTAATCCCGACTACGGTATAAACCTAGACGTCACTCTTGCTTATGATTTACCAGGTGCTCAGCCACATGAAAAGTGTACTGCACTTGGTGAGGGTACAGCAATTAAAGTCATGGATGGCATGACTGTTTGTGACTATAGAATGGTCAGATTCATGCAAGAACAAGCTGAAAAGGCAAAGATTAAACATCAAATGGAAGTCCTCACTGCAGGAGGCACTGACACAGCTGGCATCCAAAGGCATAGTAATGGCGGAGCTATAGCTGGAGGTATCAGCATCCCTTGTAGATATCTGCACCAAGTCATTGAGATGGCGAATAAGAATGACATCCAAAACAGTATTGATCTTTTGGTTGTTTGTCTACAAGAAATTACTAATTACGATTGGAGTTTTAAATAATTACTCAATATGCATTCAGGGAAGCGCTATAGATTTAGAGATACATTATATTGGACAAGGAAGTACATTATAATCTTCCTACTATGGGGAACTGTCCCAGTTATTCTTCATATGGTTGGCTTAGAATGGATGCACCTCCCTTGGCAACCTATATCTGTTATTGGTATAGCAGTAGCTTTCTATCTGGGTTTCAAGAATAATTCTTCCTATGACAGGCTTTGGGAAGCACGAAAGATATGGGGAGGTATTGTAAACGCATCTAGGTCTTTTGCAGTTATGGCAAGAGATTTTGTCAATAATGATGAAGCTGAATCTTTAAAATCAAAGGAAGAACTGCAGTCAATCAGGACACAATTAATCCACCGACATGTTGCTTGGCTGCATGCATTTGCTCTACAGCTGCGCCAGATTAAACCTTGGGAACATCAAAAACCTCATCATTGGAAATCTAGACAGGCATTGGACACTGAATACTCTGAAGAAAAGATGGAGGGAATATTAAACACCTTCCTACCAAAACAAGAAGTGGAATATTTGCTTACCAAAGGAAATCGAGCTTCACATTTATTAAGTAGTCAATCAAAATCCATCATGCAATTGCGTAGGGAAGGCACTATTGAGCATTTCCGACACTTACAGATGCAGTCCATGATCACTGAATTTTACACTCTTCAAGGAAAAGCAGAGCGTATTAAGAATTTCCCTTTCCCAAGACAATACGCTTCGATCAACCTCTTCTTTGTTGTCATTTTTATCTTTCTCATTCCTTTTGGCATGTTAGATATCTTCCATGATATAGATAATCATGCTTGGATTTGGGTATCCATTCCATTTTCGGCAATAACTTCTTGGGTGTTTTGGATGATGGAAATTATTGGTGACTTTAGTGAAAACCCTTTTGAAGGATTACACAATGATGTGCCAATTACATCCATGGCAAGAGGAATAGAAATTGACATTCGTCAGATGATTGATGAGACTGACATTCCTGACCCTGTTCCTGTCAATGAAGCATTTAATGTGAAGGTCTAAGCTAGATTTAAGAACATCGGACTATGGTCTGACAGTTTCTCTTCGCGCCAGCTATGCTCATAATAACATGCTTGTAGTGTTGGTCTGAGTACTTGCGAAACATAGGTGTGGTCATATCTATATCCATTGCCTTGATGACTATACCAAGAATAACTTTCTTGATCTCCATGTAACGCTCTGAAAGCATCGATCATGCTACTCTTTTCAAGTTGGAGTAATTTATCTGTGTACCAAAAACTGTCCCCTTTCTGATCAATAAAGTTCTTTCCAGTATTAAAATCTCCAGCAATGATCAAAGGAACATCTCGTTGAGCGTGCTCAATTAAGAGGTCAAACAACTTGTGTTTCTTTTTGTGAGGAAGGTAAACACCAATTATATGGATGACACCGATGTCAATCAAAGCCAAGTCATAGGAAAAGTCTAAACCAGTATCATTAAACAATTGCGAATTGCAAGGCACTTTACTAAAGATGGCTACCGCATTTGTATCTGCATCAGCCGCACTTACTACTTGATATCTATAGCCTGCATCTAGTAAGACCTGTCTAATCAGTCGACCGTTCTTATTATTTCTAAATTCTGAAAGTATCAGTATCTGAGACTTAGAATTTATCAGCTTATTTAAGATGCTTTGTACCCTACTCCCACCACCTTGCTGAATGTTCCAACTAAGAACGGATAGCATTATCTGAATGCATATTTCTTACCCACGCTTGTCTTGTCAATGCCATTGAGGATTAATTGTCTATGACCTTGAATTCTTGAATCATCTAGTATGTCAATTTCTTTATCTCGAATCGAGTCATCATAACTCTTAATCATGCTCTTAGATAATGAAACTGGGCTGGATTTCACCAGCTCAATATGGTCATAAAGTTTTGACTCATCGAATAAAATACAAGATTCAATATTAAGGCCTGACATGAGTCTTTCTTTTTCAAGACTAAAGATTGAAACCATTGCTTCAAGCTCTGATCTATGGATGTTAGCATACTTGCTTTGCCTTCCCAAGTAGTCGAAGGTCACATCATATAAATTTCCGTCTAATACAACAAATTCGACATTGAGGCCAGTCGCTCCTGAACTTGCCATGACACATTCTACACAAGTGCTGTCAACCTGTACATCTAATACAATCAGACTATCACAGCCGTTCTCTGCAGTGAGTAGTGAGGTATAAATTCCAGGAGTAGAGATATCCTGCCCAGCGAATGTTACTTCGTCATTCAAACAAAGAACTGAAACGAAGTCTGTTTGATAAGATTCTAAAACAGTGAGTTGTATCGTAATGGTACTATCACAGCCAACACTATTCTCAAGGACTTGAGAGTATTCTCCTGCTACATTGTACACAACTTCGTTCACAACAATAGAATCATTATCACAGATTGTTTCGTTGATTTCGAAAGTGGTATTGTCGAGTCCAATAATTGAGATAAGCAAAGTACTATCACAATTCAGGCTAGAGAGTAATTCTTGGGTATAATCTCCTGGGCTATCATACACTTCTCCATTCAACTCAACAGTGTTCCCTCCGCATAATTCAAACTCTAGTTCTGTTTCAAAGGTTGGTAATAGACTCAATTCAAGAGTTAGAATACTATCACAACCATTCACAGAAGTAAGTGTCTGTTCGTAGGTGCCAGATTCGGTATACGTCTCTCCATTTAGCTCATAGCTATCTGAACCACAGAATGATTCTTCAAGTGTCTCTTGAGTACTATCAAGAATAATGACATCAATGAAGAGAAAACTATCACACCCTACACTATTCGTGAGAAGCTGCTGGTAGTATCCAGTCTCCGTATATGTCTCATCATTGACTGTAATCACAGATCCAGTACAAGCAGTTTCCGAAATCAATGCTTCTGATGCAGATAGCTCAGTCAAAATAAGAGTTACTGTACTGTCGCATCCGTTTGTAGCAGGCAGGACGATAGAGTATTCTCCTCCCTGTTGATAGGTCTCTCCGTTCCAGTCATAACCTTCCCCAAAGCAGAAAGAGTCTGTTTCTTCAGTTGCGAATTCATCAAGCACTGTTAAATCAATCACAACATTGTAAAGACATCCTGCATTGGTCATTTCCTCAAATTCCAAAGTTCCATCAGGATACACAAGTTGTTCGTTATAAAAGACAGAGTCACTACTACAAGTAACTAGAGTTATCACAGAGTCAGGTGCTGGATTGACCGTGAGGGTAAGAGTGACTAAGCTATCACAACCATCTGTTGCCAGCAAATTCGCTTCATAGGTGCCAGACTCCGTATAGAGTTCTCCACCAAACTCATAAGGATCACCTTCACAAGTATCATCGCTAAATGCTGAACTGTATTCTGGTATTTCGATAGAGATTTGTTCTCCATTAAAACATCCCAAATTTGTTGTAACGACGACTTCATAGGTGCCAGTTGGATCTGGATCATTTGGCACACTGAGACTTTGCATTGTTTCTCCTAGTAAAGCAACACCATCTTTATACCACTGATATGTACCCATGATGGTATCTGACGTTGTCAGTGTTACAGGTCCTTGACAAATATTTCCATCTACATCCATGAGTGGAACTCCAAACATTGAAGACTCAGCAAGAACGAGATCATCAAAAAAGAAATACGGATCTTGCGCTACATTAGGATTTGCTGCACAAGCTGGACCTAGAACTATTGCTTCATATGCTTGATCTGCTTCAAACTCGAATTCAACATCCACCCATTCATTCATACCACTGAAAGTCATGGCTCCTAATTGTACCCATCCCGGTCCATTGGTAGGACATCCAAAGTTTTGATCACCTCCACCAAAAGGAAGGTTATTGCAATCTGTGGTAGCAAATATTGCCATATCGAAAGTCATAGATCCAGGAGCATCATGAAATCCTATAAAGAAATCAAGCATATATTCTACTCCTGGTGTCATCGCTTCTGTCAAACAGGCTCCAGCATATTCTTTGAAATTTGGTTGTCCTGGTTTTCCATCTCTAAATCCTATTGCTCCCTCTCCATCTGGGACAGGCAAAGGCATTTGATATCCTAAAAAAGGCATTGAAGTAATTCCACAAGTATGGAGATAATCAGTTGTGGGAGTTGATGCTTGTATCCATGTATCTGCACAGGTCAATTGTGCCTCTCCGGTTGGACAGCATGACATGTCTTCAAAAGAAGGATTTGGAATCAAAGAAGAAGGTGTAAATGAAATACACTCACAATCTGGATCATTCAAATCAACGAGCCCATCATTATCGTCATCTATTGCATTATCGCAAATCTCTTGACTAAATGCCACAATCGATCCTAACATGAGGATGAAGATGCTCAAGGTTCTTAGTAAAGTCATAGTTGTGTATTTCAAGTTGGTACAGCTAAAGCTGTAATACACAAATATAAATATTACTTATATGAATTTAGAGTATATGTAATGCAATGTTATACATCATGTTTTGCTTAACGGATGAATATCTATGATCTCTAAACATCCTACTAAACATATAAAGTGTTATTGCCCAAATGTGACGCCAATTTTGAGGCCATATAAGGTGACAACTTTTCTAAATGTATCACCAGTCGCTCTGGTACCAACAAATGGAATAATAGAAGTACCAACCTCAGCTGTGAATCTCGGAATTCTTCTTGCAGGAAAAACCAACCCAAGTCCAAAATTTGAATAAATGCTCCCATCTAGCTCTGGAATATTTGCAGTGTATCTTCGGTTAACAGCATAGCCTAATTTGGCAAATACATATGGCCTTTCGCTCTCCACTTTCAAAGTATAATTGAAGTGCACAAAGAATGGATTACTATGCAGATAATAAAACGATGAGTCATTACTATATTCCATTAACATAAGTCCAGTGCCAAAACCAGCTGCAAATCTTTTGTTAAATCTATAGCCTAAAATGAATTGTCCACAATACTCGTAAGTGTTTCTTCCAATACCTATTGAGATAGGATATATCGTAAAATAAAAACCTTTATTGATGCTAAATCTACCAAACCTCGTGAAGGAAAGGTCTTCTTCAATTCTTAGATTTTCAACATATCGTTTTTTTATTGCGATTGTTTGCCCACCTATTACCTGAAAATCAAAATCTAAGTCTCTTACCTCCTTTACATATCCCAATAATATTGATCCATCAATCAAATAAACTGCTACTCGATCAGAAAATTCTTCCTCTAACTTTTCCGCTACTTTATTGTCTGCATACACCTCTTGAGAAAGAGCAATTTCTGTAAGTAAAAAAGTGAAACACATGAGTATAACCAGTTTATACATATGCATTTCCTATTTAACTAGCCTTCTTTTTTGCTTCTTCAATACTTGCTTTGAGTGCATCCATAATATCAACAACTGGCTTGTCATCTTCGGTGTCATCAATAGCAACGATTTGCTTGCCAGCTACTTTTTGTTGCACTAAATCATTAAGTGCATTCTTATAGCGATCCGTAAAATCTACTTCGGCAAACTTCTTGGTTAAGGAAGATACCAGAGTCTCAGCTAATTTGAGTTGATCTTCTGCGACTTCTGCTTTACCAAGGTCAGGTACTTTATTGATATCCCTGATTTCATAAGGATATCTAAGCTTATACATGATGAGTCCTTCTTCATGAGGAGTGACAAGAACAACATCTTCTTTATCTCTAAGTATTATTCGACCAATTCCTGCTTTTTTTGTTCGCTGAAGTGTTTGTAAAAACAAGGAAAATGTCTGTCTGGCTACCTCGCCCTGCGGTCCTACATAATATACTGCCTCATACCTAGTTGGGTGGACTTCATCAATATCAACAAAAGCCTCAATATCAATGGCCTTAGTACTTTTCAGTTTGATGTTCTCTAGTTCATCTTTAGTGAAGACCACATACTGATCTGATTGGTATTCATAACCCTTGACTATATCGCCATATGGAACTTCTTCATCACATTCATTACAAGTCTTAGTATAATTGATTCTTCCATTGTCTTTTGCGTGTAGTTGTCTGAATGAGACATTGTTTTTGGTTTCTACAGCGCTGAATATCTGTATCGGAATATTCACAAGAGAAAAACGGATGTTACCTTTCCAAATCGATCTCATAATTTATTCTTTTAGTAATAATCTTTTAAAAACTGGCTCACGATAAGTATCATTCGAGCTCATCGAAGCATAACTGATTTCACATTGTAGACGTGGCTCTATCCAAGTGGTCTTGTGTTCTTCGTCAATTTTTTCGGATATCGTTTTTTTCGTTTTCTCTACTTCTTTAAGATGAGTAGTAATATACTCTAGCTTTTTCATATCAAATCCGGTGCCGACTCTTCCCATATAAATCCATTCTCCATCTTTTTCTTTCCCGAGAACCAACGAACCAAAATAGGGTGATCGGTCTCCACTCCCTTCGGTATATCCCAATATGGAACAAACTGCATCTTGTCTCACTTTTAGTTTGAGCCAATCATTAGTCCGATTACCTATGTGGTACTTCGAACCTCTCTTTTTTGCCATGATTCCTTCCATTTGCCTTTGCTTTATCGCTTCAAAAAGCTGTGTGCCTTCATCAAAGGCGTCGCTGTATCTCAAACTAGCAGTTTGTTGAAGTAATGACTGGAGAGCTTCTCTTCTCTTCTCAATTGGTTGATTTGTAATATCAACTCCATCTATTTCTATGCAATCAAAGGCATACAGAACGGCATTCTGTTTTACAGTATGTTTGGAATGTAAGCGGCTAATGACTTCACTGAATTGTGGTCTGCCTTCTCCATCGAGTACGACGATTTCTCCATCGATCACACACGAATTGCACCTCCATAAGTCAGGATTAGTGATCTCAGGAAACTGCTTGGTTATATCTCGTCCTGATCTGGAAGTTATAGTCATCTTCTTCCCTTCTTTTGAGATCAAGACCCTGATACCATCCCATTTAACTTCAAAAAAATATTTTTCAGAATCTGGTATTTTCTTCCCAGCGCTGGCTAGCATCGGAAGATATTTTCCTGTTCTGTTAGGCTTAGATTTGATTAATGATCTGCTGTCGTCAATAAATGTATCCCAACAAGAAAAGAGTTCTTTATGCTCTTGATAATTTGATATGGTGAACCACTTTGCATGGTTAATCTCTTGAAGGACGGACCAAGGAAGCGGCATCGATAAAGAAGCTTCTTGCTTTGCTCTTAGACTCCAAGGAGCCACAGTCGTATTTCCTTGATGATTTCGTAGTAGATCTAAAAACATCTTTCCCTTCCGCTTGTCTTTTGAAAGTTCTAGTGTTGTCACTGGATGAGTTTTGACAAATTGCCTGAGCAAAGACCTAAAGTAAGTCATTACTTCAGCAGAAATGGTGTCTGGCACAAGTGGAATGAGTATATGAATACCTTTACTTCCACTTGTCTTAACGTATGCTGCAAATCCTCTCAATTCTAAGAATGACCTGATTTCTTCCGCGATATCTACCATCGTGACGAAATCTATGCCTTCAGAAGGGTCAATGTCAATGACAAAATGGTCGGGAAAATCAATGGTTGGGAATCTCGCATTTGTAATATGGAGTTCCAAAGCAGCTAGGTTTGCAAAATAGACAACATCTGGAGTAGATGTTAATATTGAATAGACATTCTCATCATCCCATGGAAGAGTACTTTTTACTATCCAATCTGGTGTGTGGTCAGGACTGTTTTTAGAGTAAAAGCTCAACCCATCTACTCCATCTGGATAGCGTATTAGAGTTAATGGTCTATGAGCGGCAAACTGTAAAATACGTGTACTCATATTCAGCGCATACTCAATAATCTGCGCCTTTACAATCCCATCTTGAGGATAGAGAACCTTCTCAAGGTTTGACAATTTAAGATCTCTACCATCAATCTTCGTGTGGACTACCTTTTTGGGCACCAGTTTTTTTGTAAAAAATGTTCAAAAACCAAGCCATTCCATATCAGCTTTGTTTCATGTTAATATCCTGTTAAACACCAAACAAGCTGTAACATCTCGAGAATGAGACGGGTTTATCACAGTACAATCATTAAAAAAATCAAATTGAGGTAAAAAATGAAAAACGTCTTATCCTATATCATTGCTGGAATCATTGGAGGATGTACATTTTTTGGTATTCAACAGTTTACCACAGAGAATACTCAGGTTCAAAATTCAACACCTGATGCTACCTATACAAGTAATCATGCGATTGGCAATGCAAGTTCAGCACCCTTTGACTTTGTAACTGCTAGTCAAAAAGCTACAAAAGCTGTGGTCCAAATAGCTGCAGCTGAAAGTGAAGTTGTGGCAAATGAAAGAAGACAGCAAAACCCAGGAATGGATTTATTCAATTTTGATTTTGGAGATCTTTTCGGAGGAGATATGTTCGGTCAAAACTTTTTTGGCCCAAGAAAAGGTAATGGTTCAGGAGTCTTGATTTCAGCAGATGGTTACATTGTGACTAACAATCATGTTGTTGGATTTGCTGATGAGCTAAAGGTTACTCTTGAAAATGGAAAAGAGTACAACGCTAAAAAGATTGGTACAGATCCCAGTTCAGATTTAGCAGTGATAAAGATTGAAGGCAGTGGATTTGATCATTTGTCTTTTGCTGATTCTGACAATGTCAAAGTCGGTCAATGGGTACTTGCAATTGGCAATCCTTTCAACTATTTAGCTTCTACGGTTACTGCCGGGATTGTTAGTGCTCTAGGTAGAGACCTTGATATAATTAAGAATAATCAAGGAAAAACTATTGAAGACTTCATTCAGACTGATGCTGCAGTAAACCCTGGCAATAGTGGTGGAGCACTTGTTGACGTTGATGGAAATTTGATAGGAATTAATACAGCGATAGCTACTCCTACTGGAGTATTTGCTGGATATTCTTTCGCAATCCCTTCCAATCTTGCGAGAACAATCACTAGAGATATTATTGAAAATGGTGATATCGAACGCGCTAATCTTGGAATTGCAGGATATGATGTTGATGAGGAATTAGCACAGCAAGAAGGACTCAAAGTAACACAAGGAATCTATGTTGCAGAGGTCATGCCAGGCAGCGGAGCACAGTTTTCTGGAATATTACCAGGTGATGTAGTAGTGGAGTTAGATGGAAAATCTGTTAAGAACTTTGAAGACATTCGTGATCAGATGAGATTCAGTAAAGTTGGAGATACCGTGAAATTGAAGATATTGAGAAATGGTAGCTACGAGACAATAGCTGTAAAAATTAGAAAAACGATTTAACCTTTTTGGGTTGATAATCGTTTATAAAGATAAAGTTGGTTTTTCGTTTTGTTTTGATGCGTCCACCTTTC